>CAVRPY010000004.1:0-243954 GCA_963723265.1 uncultured Solirubrobacteraceae bacterium | reverse complement strand
TGGACAGGCCCTTGCGCTGCGGCACTGGTGCGTGCCGAGCAGGTGCTGGGGACGTGGCCCCGTTGCGTCAGCGGCGAGCCTGCCGCGGCGGCAGCCTCGATCTCGTCGCGTTCGGTCAGCAGTGCAGTGACCATGTCGTCGACGGCGCCTGCATCGACGCGTGTGACCGGCAGGTCGCCGATGTGCGCGATCGCCGCGCCCAATCGCCAGCGCAGGGCCTCCTTGGACTTCTCAGACTCCATGCGCTTCGTGCGCGGCGTCGAACCGTGAGGCGACGACGGCGAACGTCTCATCGGACGCGGGCCCGATTTCGACATCTTCCGTGGCAGGTCGCGTCTCAGTCGGCGTTGGCGGCGTCCACTCTCCGCGCTCCAGGAGCGTGGCGACGAGTTGGCGCTCGTGCTCGGCGCGTTCTTCGTCCCAGCCCTCCCAGGTCCCGCCAAGGGCGATGTAGTGGCGCTTGCCTTCGTAGGTGACCCGCAGTCCGAATCGCACGCCGCGCTTCTGCTCGCGTCGAGCAATCGCGCACGTTGCCCGTCGAGCCATCAGCGATCACCGCCGACGCGATTCACGCGCCACGAGCCGACAGCAACTGCACATCGGCTGGCGGCGGTCGGCGGCGACGGCGCGGCGGATCTGCCGGCTGCTCGGCGCGCGGTGGGCGCAGCGACTGCAGATCTGTCCGAACGGCGGCGAGGTCGAAGCGAATCGGTGCGTTGCGCCCGGCACCGAGCTTGAAGCCGCCCAGCTCGCGCCAGCGCGCATAGACCCAGGAGCGCTCGACCTGCAGCTCGGCGGCGAGCTGGTCGACGGTCACCAGGCCCAGAGCTCGGCTGGCCAGCCGGGCGGCGACCTCGCGGGCGATGGCCTCGATGTCGTCGGGCTCCAGCGTCACACCGCCTAGGCGACACCACGAGGGTCTGACCCGACACATCTGGACGAGTGTCGGAGCCCGGCCAGGCCGCCTCCTCACAGGCGCACACCACGACATCTGCGTTGCGGTGCCGGCGACGACTGACAGCCAGGATGGTTGGTGGGCGCATGTCCCCGATCGCGCGGGCCCGGCGCTTCTCGCCCTCCGGCGTTCGACGGCTACGGGCGTGCCGGCCCGTGGGTTTTGGCACCCAATTGGCACCCGGTCTCGTGGGGCGGTTGTCGGACCCGTTCTCGGGGCGCTCCCCGGGAACGAGAAACCCCGCAGTTGCAGGGCTTTCTTTGAAGCGGATGAAGGGACTCGAACCCTCGACCTTCTGCATGGCAAGCAGACGCTCTAGCCAACTGAGCTACAGCCGCAGGCGGATGCGCATGATAGCCACCCGGGGAGCGCGGTGGTGCGTGCCGCCGGCGGTGGGCGGGGCCGGTCTAGGCTGCGACGCGGTGATCGAGGCGGTGGTGTTCGACATGGACGGGGTCCTGATCGACTCCGAGGAGCGCTGGGACGCCGCGCGGCGCGACGTGGTGGCCGCCGCCGGTCGGCCCTTTCCGGACGCCGCCACGGCGGCGATGCAGGGCATGAGCGCGCCCGAGTGGGAGGCCTACCTGCACGACGAGCTCGGGGTCCCCGAGCCACCGCAGCGCATCGGTCGCGAGGTCGTCGAGGCGATGGCCCGCGGCTACCGCGAGGAGCTTCCGCTGCTGCCCGGGGCAACCACGGCCGTGGCGCGGCTCGCCGCTGCCTATCCGCTGGCGATCGCCTCGTCGGCCAACCGCGAGCTGATCGAGCTGGTGCTCGAGCTCACCGGGCTGGCCGAGCGCTTCGCGGCCACCGTCTCCTCCGAGGAGGTGGCGCGCGGCAAGCCGGCGCCCGACGTCTACCTGGAGGCGGCCGCCCGGCTGGGCGTGGATGCAGGGCGCTGCGCGGCGGTGGAGGACTCGGCCAACGGCCTGCGCTCGGCCCACGCGGCCGGCATGGCGGTCGTCGCGGTGCCCAACCGCGCGTTCCCGCCGGCGGCTGACGCGCTGGCCCTCGCCGACGCCGTCATCGAGCGCGTCGACGCGGTCACGCCGTCAACCGTCGCAGGGCTGCGCGCGGTCTGACATTCTTCCGCGCGACGTCTGGGTCGAATCCGGTTCGACATCCGGTCGGAGCCACTCCGACCGAGTGCCGCAAATCCGGTGGGATCCGCTGGTGATGGTGTCGTCTTCCGATCCGCATGCGCCGAGACCCCCGCCCCGGACATCTCCCTCAGCAGGTGACCAAGCGCTTCGGCGAGACCGTCGCGGTCGACGGCATCTCGCTGGACATCGCCCAGGGCGGCTTCTTCGCCATGCTCGGCCCGTCGGGCTGCGGCAAGACGACGACGCTGCGCATGATCGGCGGCTTCGAGGACCCGACCGAGGGGCGCATCGAGCTGGCCGGGCGCGACGTCACCCACGCGCCGCCCTACAAGCGTGACGTCAACACGGTCTTCCAGAGCTACGCGCTCTTCCCGCACCTGACGATCGAGCGCAACGTCGGCTTCGGCCTGGAGCAGAAGCGGGTGCCCAAGGACGAGCGGCGTCGACCGCGCACGCAACTGGGTGCTGGGATTGTGGTCGGGCCTGGCGCTGATCTACCTGTTCGTGCCGATCTTCGTGATCGCCCTGTTCTCGTTCAACGACAACAAGGGTCGCTTCAACTACATGTCCTGCGGACCTGCTGAACGGCGGTTTGTGATGTGAAGGTGTCCGGTCCCGACCGGAGGCTGAGAGGTGCGAGCCACCCCAGTCTTTGAGAAGGGAACGGACATGAAGGACCGTAGATGCCGCTTCGGATTGGCGGCCAGGATCGAGATGGTCAGGCGCCGTCAGGCGGGCGAGTCGTTGCGCCAGATCGCCAGGGCGTTGGCCTGTTCGCCAACCACCGTCAAGACGATGTGCGATCGATATGCCCAGGCCTGCGAGGCCGAGAGGGCCGATTGGTCGTGCTTGTCGCCGCGCCGGCCGATCCCGAAGTCGTGTCCTTGGCAGTTGACCGTGCGGATCAGCGGCGCATCTTGGACGCGCGCGAGAAGACGAATTGGGGGCCGATGCGGCTGGCGCCGTTGACGGGCTTTCATCGCGCGACGGTGTGGAAGACGCTCAAGCGCAACGGCGTCTCTCGGCGGCGGCGAGGGCAGCGCCAGACGTTCAAGCGCTTTCCGTGGAGCCAGCCCGGCGCGTTGTTGCACATCGATGCCTACTCGGCGGCGAAGTTCACCGCTCCAGGCCATCACGTCACCGGAGATCGCGACAGAAACCAACGGGCTTACGGGCTGGGCAAGACGGTGGTGATTGCCGTCCAAGACGATCACTCACGCCTGGTCTACGCCGAGCTGCACGCAAGCGAGAACGCCGCCAATGTCTCGATCACGCTTCTGCGCGCCGCAGCGTGGATGCGCGAGCAAGGCTGCGGCCCTCTGGAGGCGGTGATGAGCGACAACGCAAAGTGCTACACCGGCCACCAGTTCGCCGCCACGCTGGCCCAACTGCAAGCACGTCACATCCGCATCCCGCCCTACACGCCGCGCTGGAACGGCAAGCTCGAGCGGTTCTTCGGCACCCTCGAAGACGAATGGGCTCACGGCCGCGTCTGGCCCAACTCGACCACACGCGACCGCGCCCTGTCATCGTTTCTGCGCTACTACAACCGCTATCCCCTCACCAACGACAACAAGGGTCGCTTCAACTACACGTGGCAGGGCTTCACGCTCAAGCACTGGGGCGACCCGTTCAGCGTCGAGGGGCTGCAGGACGCGCTGGGCACCTCGCTGCTCATCGGCGCGGTGGCGACGGTGATCGCCGTGGTCCTCGGTGTGGGCGTCGCGCTCGCGCTCGTGCGCCACAAGGTGCGCGGTCGCACCGCGGTCGACGGGCTCGTGCTGCTGCCGCTGGCGACGCCTGAGGTGGTCCTCGGAGCCGCGCTGCTTGGCTCCTTCCTCACGCTCGGCTTCGCGCGTGGGTTCCTGACGATCCTGATCGCCCACGTGATGTTCACGCTCGGCTACGTGGTGCTGACCGTGCGCGCGCGGCTGGAGGGCCTGGACCTGCACATCGAGGAGGCGGCCATGGACCTGGGCGCCAACCAGTGGACGACGCTGCGGCGCGTGACGCTGCCGCTGATCGCCCCCGGCATCGCCGCCGCAGCACTGCTGGTCTTCGCGATCTCGCTGGACGACTTCGTGATCACGAACTTCACCGCCGGCCAGACCGTCACCTTCCCGCTGTTCATCTATGGCGCAGCCCGCCAGGGCGTGCCGCAGCAGGTCAACGTCGTGGCCACCGCGCCGCTGGTGCTGGTGGTGCTGCTGCTGTTCGTCAACCTGGCTGTGCAGCGACGGGCCGGGAATCGCGACGCGGCGGCGTCGCTGCTGGCGCGCTGACGCGCCGGCGATGGGCGCGGCGCAGCAGCGGCCGCTCCACCACGAACCACGACAGCGTCGCCGGCACGAGCGCGACGGCCAGCGTCAGCGCCATCGCCGGCACGGGCGGCGACGGCCACAGGTGCGCGGCGTGCAGCCCGTAGATGACCGGGAAGTGCCACAGGTACAGGCCGTAGGAGATCGTGCCAGCGAACAGCACCGGCGCCGCGGTCAGCGGACGGGTGCGCAGCGGCGTGGCGGCCAGCGCGGCGACCAGCAGCGCGAACCCGGCCGCGGCGGGCAGGTCGCTGACCAGCGGTCGCAGCGAACCCGCCTGCAGGCCGAAGGCGCTCTCGACGACCGCCCCGGCCACGACGAGCGGGATCGCCGACAGCGCGAGGGCCACCCCGGTGCGCGCCGGCAGCCGGCGCTCGTGCACGATGACGGCAACGGCCATGCCGCAGGCGAACAGCGGCAGCGTGGTCAGCAGCGAGTCGGTGACCGTGCGCGGCCAGCTCAGGATGCTGCCCAGCGCGCAGGCGAGCACGCCCGCGCCGCCCAGGGCGGCCACCAGCCCCAGCTGGGCGCGGCGGTCGCGGCCCAGGCGCGCGACGGCGATCGCCACCAGCGGCAGCAGCGCGTAGAAGCTCGCCTCCACCGCCAGCGACCACAGCGGCGGGTCCAGGTGGCCGCGCACCGCTGCGACCTGGTTCTGCGCGAAGACGACGAACAGCGGCAGCTGGTCGGCGGCGATGCCCATCGGATGATGGACGGCCGCGGTCAGCGCGAAGGCGCCGGCCAGCACGAGCCAGTAGGCGGGCAGGATGCGCGCCGCCCGCTTGATCGCATAGCGGCCCAGGTCTGGCTGGCGGCGCCCGTCCAGCGCGGCGGCCACGAACGGCCCGAACACGAGATAGCCCGACAGCACGAAGAAGAGCGTCACGCCGAGGCGCATCTCGTCCAGCGCCCGGTCAGCCAGCGTCAGGCCGTGGGCGCTGAACATCCAGGCGTGGTGGACGACGATGGCGACGGCGGCGATCCCACGCAGGCCGTCGAGGGCGGGCAGGCGACGCGCCTGCCCGTTCATTCCTGGCGCGCCAGCCGCGGCAGGACGACCTCGCGCACGTGGTCGATCACGTGCACGCCCTCGGGTGCGTCGATGCGCTCGACCTCCTCGGGCGCGGGCGCGCCGGCGGTCAGCGCCTGGAAGACCTCCCACTCGCGCCGCTTGCGCGCGGTGCGCGAGGTCTGGTCGAAGTTCGTGTCCGACCAGTGCGCGAACTCGTCGGCGTCGAGGTGCTTGAGCTCGATGCAGCCCCAGCTGGGCAGCACCACGTTGCGCGCCTTGGACCCCCACAGGGGCAGCTCCCACTCCATCGCCTTGACGAAGCTGTAGCCGGGGCGGTTGGGCCAGCCCCACGGCTCGACGTTGCGCACCGACAGGTCCAGGTAGGCGTGGCGGTCGTCGGCCAGATACAGCGGCAGGCGCGGCACGCGGATGATCGCCTCGACGCTCTCCAGCTGCCAGGCCAGGTCGCGCAGCTGGGCGACGGCCGCGTCGGTGAGGACCATGTCGCCGTCCCACTTGAGCGCGTAGTCGGTGCGCACGTGCGAGAAGGACCAGTTGTAGAAGTAGGCCAGGCTGTGCAGCGAGTCGGCGGCCGTCGACAGGTGCTCGGCGCCGCACGGGGCGATCGCGAACGGGTAGTCGTGCACCTCGAGGCGATCGGCCACCCCGTGGCGCTGGGCGATCTCGCGGGCCACGTCAGGCGTGCCGTCGGTGGAGCCGTTGTCGACGATGACGATGCGCTGCACGGCGCGGATCAGCGGGGGCAGCGTGAAGGGCAGCGAGCGGGCTTCGTCCTTGAGGCGCAGCACCGCGGTGAAGCCGGGCGCCAGCGGTCCCTCCGACCAGCCCCAGGACACGTCGAAGGCCTCGTCGCCCTCGGCGTTGGGCAGCCACGGCGAGCGGCTGGTGACCGGCTGGCGCCGGCGCGCGGCGCGCTGGCGGGCCTCACGCTCCTTGCGCCGGCGGCGCTGGAGGGCCAGGCGCTCCTGGGCGGCGCGATGCATCGCGCCGACGCGCCCGTGCTCGTCGATCGCCTCGCGCGCCATCCCCAGCAGCGGCGCGACACGCTCCTCCCAGGCGGCCTGGTCGGCGCTGGTTCCGGGGGGCGGCGGCACCTCGTAGCCGAACGCCTCGGCGTCCGCGCGGTAGACGTTGCCCAGGATCGCCGCGGTGGCCTCGTCGTAGGCGGCCGGGGGCAGGGAGAACGGGGTGCGGTTCTCGCGGCGATTGGTCTGCGGCCAGCGCGCCTCGCCGACGTGCTCGCGCAGCAGCCCCATCGTGTCGCCGAAGCGCTCGACGCGGCCGATGTGGTCGAGCGGCAGCTGGGAGACGAGGTCGTGCTGGACGGCCCAGTGCACGTCCACCGGCGGGTCGGGCGAGTTGAAGGCGGCCACGAAGGCACGGAAGTCCTCGACCAGGTCGAAAGGCTGCTCGGGGATGCGCGGGAAGTACCCCTTGTCGGCGAACTCCTCGACGAAGCGCGGCTCGCGCAGCAGCAGCTTGCTCTGCCAGGCCGACCACACGCGCGTGGCCGGGTCGCGCACGACCGCGAAGCGCAGCCAGCCGTCCTCGGTGAGGACCCGCTCGCGCGCGTCGTCCTCGTAGTGCGACAGGCGGTGGTGGGACTCCCACAGGCTCATGTCGTGCACGGTCAGCGCGGGGGAGACCTCCGGCTGCAGCGACTTCTCGAAGCGCTCGGCCGGGATGCCGGCCAGGTCGGCCAGCAGCCACAGGATCGTCGTGCACGCCGACTTGGGCACCGGCAGGAACAGGATCTTCAGCTCCTCCAGCACCACGGTGCGCTGCTCGACGTGCCGCGCGAACGGTGGCGAGGCGGCTTCGGGGACCTCGGTGGTGGCCATCTCCAGGCAGTCTAAGACCTGCCTGGGAGTCCTCCGAAGCTCGCCAAGTGACCCGATAGGGTTCGGGTCCAATGAGCTCGTCCTCCGATCGATCGCTGATCTTCGTCGCCGGCTCGGGTCGCAGCGGCACCAGCCTGTTCTCCGGGATGCTCCAGCGGCTCGGCTACCACGTGCCGCAGCCGGAGGTGCCGGCCGACGACACCAACCCCAAGGGCTTCGGCGAGTCGCAGTGGGTGGTCGACTTCCACACGCGGCTGCTGCGCCGAGCCGGCGTGCAGGTGTCCGACGCGCGCCCGGCCGCCTGGGCGCAGACGGCTCAGGTCGCGCTCGACGAGGCGGTCGACCTGGAGCTGCGCACGTGGCTGGAGGGCCAGTTCGCCGACCACCCGCACCTGATCGTCAAGGACCCGCGCCTGTCGTGGTTCCTGCCGCTGTGGCGGCGTGTGGCCGAGGGCCTGGGCGTGACGCCGCGCTTCGTGACGATGCTGCGCCACCCCGCGGCGGTGATCGCCTCCAAGCAGCGCTGGTACGGCGGCTGGCAGGGCGAGGCGGCGCGCTGCGCGGGATGGGTGAACTTCACGCTCTACACCGAGCGCGCCACCCGCGACGCCCCGCGCGTGTTCGTGCCCTACCTCCACCTGCTCGACGACTGGACGAAGATCGTCGGGCACGTCGGTGAGGTGCTGGACCTGTCCGTGGTGCGCAACGCCAGCGCCCAGTCGATGCGCGAGGTGCACGACTTCGTCGACCGCTCGCTGAGCCGCTCCAGCTCGGACTGGGAGGCGTTTCGCATCCCCGCGCCCCTGCGCGCGCAGGCCGACGAGGTGTGGTCGCTGGTGTCGGGTCTGGCCGAGTCCGACGGCGTCGCCGACGCGGAGACGATCGAGCGCCTGGAAGTCGCGCGGACCAGCTACATCGCCCTCTACGAGGAGGCCGAGGCGGTGGCCCAGTCGTCGATCGCCGCCGCCGGGCGCAACCGGGCGCCGGCGGTGGCGCGGGCGCCCAAGCCGGTGCCGCTGCAGGTGCGCGTCGCCCAGGCGGTGCCGGCCGGCTTCAAGCGCCGCATCCCGGTGAGTCTCAAGCGCCGCGTGCTGCGGGTGCTCAAGGGCCAGCGCCGGCCGAAGGTCGCCTGAGCGCGCGTCGGCGCTGCGCCGGCCGTCACGGCGCCGTGGCGAGCAGGAAGATCCGTGGGCGCACGGGGCTGGGCAGCCTCTGCGTCGCGCGTCGGCGACGTGCGGGCGACAGGGGCCGCATGAGCCACTCGATGGCCAGCAGGCCCCACAGGTAGGCCCGGGACGAAACGGCCGCCGGACCACCGTGGCGCGCGAGCGGCGGCAGCGGCAGCACCGCCTCGACCCCTTCGAAGCCGGCCGCCCGCAGATGTGATCGCAGCTCGGTGACGGTGTACTCGCGCAGGTGCATGCCGACCGGCTCGTCGAAGCCGAAGATGCGGCTGACGTCGTGCGGGCCGGTGAAGGCGTGGGGCGTGCGGAACAGCAGCCGGCCGCCCGGGCGCAGCACCTGGCGGCAGCCGGAGAAGTGACGGATCACGTCGTCGGGGTGCAGGTGCTCGACCACCTGGTCGCTCAGCACGACGTCGTAGGGGCCATTGCGCGCGAACCGCTCGACGTGCACGCCGTCGGTCGTCGCCCACGTGAGGTTCGGCGCGCCGTCGTCGTCGCCGCGCTCGCTGGTGATCTCCGTCGCCTCGACGACGTAGCCGAGCGCCGCGAGCCCGCGGGCGAGGCTGCCCGCGCCCGAGCCCACCTCGTGGATGCGCAGCGGCGGCGGTCCGAGCACCGCGGTCCACTGGCTGGTGTCCTCGGGCGCGCCGGTCGCCGCCAGCCACGGCAGCTGGCGGTAGAGCTCGCTGTAGCAGCGCTCGAAGGTCGCCTGCCGCGTCTCGGGGCTGCTGGCCCGCAGCTCATCGGTCAGCGACCGCTCGAGCTCGAGGTGGAAGAGCACCTGCTCCTCGGTCAACGCGACCTCGTCGCCCAGGCCGTAGTTCGCGCGGTAGCGGCGCAGCAGCGCGTCGCCGTCTGATGTCGGAGTCCCGCCCGTCACAGCTGAGGTCATCGGTGATTCTCTCCTGACGTGGGGCGTCCGGAACGCCTCTCTGGAGGCCTGAGGCGATGCCGAGCGGACGACAAGACCGTATCGCGGGCGAGACGCGCGACCCGTGGGGGAATCCGCCCCGCACCGCGTCAGAGGCGACGACCGGAATCGTACCGGTGTACACGGCCTTGCAGCTCGAGCGGCGCGGTCCCGCGGTACTCCGCGGCGGCGTCGGCGAGCCAGAGCGCCAGATGCTCGGCGAACGATGCACGCACGAGCACCCAGTAGCGCTCCGCGTCGCGCTGCCACAGCACCACGGCGCAGCGCGCCAGCTCGGTGGACGCGCAGCGGCCTGCTGCGAAGGCGCGCGGATGCAGGTCGAGTGCGCAGCCCTTGCGCAGGACGTCAGGCGCCGCTCGGCCGGCGAGATCCAGGACCGTGCGCTGCGCGGACACGTCGACGACCGTCGCGTGCGCGCCCGCGACGGCGGCCCCCAGGCGGTGCTCGAGCTCGGCCCGCCGGGCGTCGGGGGCGACGACGAGCCATTCGTCGGGGCCCAGCCAGAGCACGCCGAGATCCGTGGCGCCCACCGCGCGGCCGGCCGCCGGGAGCGCGTCGACGCCCAGGGCGGCGGCGGCCGCGGCGGCGGAGGGGCTGCCGGGCGCGGCGCGCAGGGTCAGCTGCGCGCAGGACGGCAGCTCGGCGAGCCGGATGGCGTCCGGCCCGGTGGGCGCGTCCGACAGCAGCGCGCCCAGGTGGTGCAGCGGCGTTCGGCGGACCGGATCAGCCATCGCGGCGCTGTCCCTCCTTGTCGTAGAGGGCCGGGTCGGTCACGAGGACCTCGACCGTCCCGGCGCGTGTGGCGGCGTACAGCCGCCCGCCGATGCGCTGCCGGCCGGCTCGCACGAGCGCCAGGGCGAAGGGCCGGTCGAGTGCCGCGCTGCGGTAGCTCGACGTCACGTGGCCGAGCATCTCGACCGGGATCTCGAAGTGCTCGTCGGCCACGATCTGCGTGCCCTCGGCCAGCAGCGTGACGCCGTCGCGCGGCAGCAGGCCCACGAGCTGCCTGCGGTCCGCACGGCGGGTGTCGGGCCGGGACAAGGAGCGCATGCCGACGAAGTCGGCCTTCTTCTCCGAGACGACCCAGTCCATGCCCAGGTCGTACGGCGTGACCGTGCCGTCGGTGTCCTGGCCGATGATCGGATAGCCCTTCTCCGCGCGCAGGACGTGCATCGCCTCGGTCCCGTACGGCGTGATGCCGTCCGGCTCGCCGGCCTCCAGCAGGGACTCCCAGACGTGCTGGGCGTACCACGACGGGACGTTGATCTCGTAGGCGAGCTCGCCCGAGAAGCTGATGCGGCACACGCGGGCCGGGACGCCGGCGACCGCCGCCGAGCGCCAGGTCATGAACGCGAACGCCGCTCGCCCCACGTCCAGCGCCGGGGCCACGCGGCCGAGGACGGCGCGCGAGCGCGGTCCGACGAGTGCGATCGTCGCCCACTGCTCGGTCACCGACGTGCAGTGCACGCGCAGCTGCGGCCACTCGGTCTGCAGCCACTCCTCGAACCAGTCGAGGACCGCCGCGGCGTTGCCGGTCGTGGTCGTGACGAGGAAGCGGTCGTCGGCCAGCCGGATCGCGGTGCCGTCGTCGAACACCATCCCGTCCGGCGTGCACATGACGCCGTAGCGGATGCAGCCGACCGTCAGCGAGCTCATGACGTTCGTGTACAGGCGGTCGAGGAGCTCCGCGGCGTCGGGACCGTGCACGTCGATCTTGCCCAGCGTCGAGGCGTCCATGATCGCCACCCCGGTGCGGGCGGCGCGGCATTCCCGCAGCACGGCGGCGGGCATGTCCTCGGAGTCGCGGGGATAGTGGCGGGCGCGCTTCCACTGGCCCGCGTCCTCGAAGACGGCACCGTGGGCGACGTGCCAGCCGTGCAGCGCCGTGACGCGCACCGGGTCGTGCAGGACGCCGCGCTCGCGCCCGGCGAGCACGGCCATCGCGACGGGCGAGTAGGGCGGGCGGGGCCGCGGAGGGCCCATGTCGGATACGGCGCGCACCGAGCTCGGCGGCGAGGATGCCGGCCGCCAGCGCGCCGCTGGTCCTGCCCTGATCGGGGCCGGTGCCCAGGGTGGTGTAGCGCTTGACGTGCTCGGCGGCGCGCATGCCGGCCCCGGTCGCGCGGCGCAGGTCGGCCACCGTCGCGTCGCGGGCGAGGTCGACGAAGTGCGTCGTCCAGGGGTCCTCGTCGCCCGGATGCGCGACGACCCACAGGAACCGCGCCGGCATCGCCGCCGGCTCGTCGACCTCGGGCGCCGCGGGGGCGCTCGCCGCGAAGCCCCCTGCGACGGCGGCACGAACGCCGGCCCGCCCTCCGTCGTGCAGACAGGCCCGCAGCGTCTCGAGGCCGCGGGCGGCGCCGGCCACCTGCACGCCGTCCACCGGCTGCGTGGGCACAAACGCGCCGGCCGCCGCGTCGAAGCGCACGCCCGGCTGGTCGGGGCCGAGCAGCGCGAGCGCCGGGGTGAAGCCGCCCGAGACGAGCAGCAGGTCGCACGCGATGTCGCCGGTGGCCGCGCCCACCACGCCCGCCGCGTCCAGCTGCGCCAGGCTGACGGCCTCGAGCGCCGCCTCGCCCCGCGTGGCGGTGACGGCCTGGGCGGCCCGCACCTCGATCCCGGCGTCCGCGCAGCGCCGGGCCCAGACCGCGGGCGGCTGCGGCCGCGCGTCCACGACGGCCGCGACGTCGACCCCGGCCTGCGCGAGGTCGAGCGCGGCCGCGTAGGCGCTGTCGTTCGTGGTGAAGGCCACGGCGCGCCGCCCGGGGAGCACCCCGAAGCGGTTCGCGTACGCGCTCGCGGCGCCGGCGAGCATCACGCCGGGCCGGTCGTTGCCGGCGAAGGCGATCGGCCGCTCGTGCGCACCCGTCGCCAGGACGACGCTGCGAGCGCGGATGCGCCACAGCCGCTGCCGGGCGACGTGCTGCGGCGCGTCGCGGCCCAGGTGGTCGGTGCGGCGCTCCACCGCGACCACGAGGTTGCCCGCGTAGCGGCCCTGGACGGTCGTTCGCAACAGCAGCCGGACCTCCGCCATCGCGCCGAGCTCGTCCCACGCCGCCCGGCCCCAGGCCGCCGCCGCGCTGCCGTCGCCGTCGCCGCGCATGCACAGCAGGCCTCCGCCCGGGAGGTGCCCCTCGTCGGCCACGATCACCCGCGCGCCGCTGCGCCCGGCCGCGAGGGCGGCGGCCAGGCCGGCGGGCCCGGCGCCCACCACGAGCACGTCGCAGTGGGCGTGCATCGCGTCGTACACCGCATCGTCGGGCTCGTCGCGCAGACGACCGCGTCCCGAGAGCCCGCGCGCCTGGAGCCCGTCGCACAGCTCGACCGTCGTGGCGGCAGTCATCGGCTCCTGCACCGGGCCGTCGAGGGCGACCCACGCGCTCGGCTCCTCCACGCCCGCGGAGAAGATCCCGCGCGGGCGCCCGAAGCGGATGCTCCTGCTGACGACCTTGACCCCGTTGGCCAGCAGCGCCGACGCGAGCGTGTCGCCGAGCAGGCCCATGGCGGGCCGCCCGTCGAACGTGAACGACAGGGGAGCGTCGCGATCCACGTGCCCGCCGGCCGGGAGGCGCAGGGACCGGCTCATGTCGCACCAGGCTCGGCGGGCGCCTCCACGTGGAGGATCTCGTCGGTGGCCGTGTCGCGGACCACCTGAAACCAGCGGCGGCAGCCCACCACATGGCACCAGCGCTCGGTGAACGGGCCGCACGGGTTGGCGCGGAAGAAGACGTACTGCGCCCACTCCTCGTCGGTGAGCGCGTGTGGGTCGCGTGGGTAGGCGACGCCCGCCTGTCCGCCGTAGCGGTACTCGCCCTCCTCCCGGGGCCCGCACCAGGGGCAGTCGATCAGGAGCATGCGGTCCGCCTCCTCAGTGCGCGACCGCGGCGGCGCCGTGCTCGTCGATCAGCGCGCCCGTCGAGAAGCGGTCGAGGGTGTACGGGGCGTTGAGGGGGTGCGGCTCGCCGGTGGCGATCGTGTGGGCGAGCAGCCAGCCGGCGCTGGGCGTGGCCTTGAACCCTCCGGTTCCCCAGCCGCAGTTGAGGTACAGGTCGTCGATCGGCGTCAGCCCGACGATCGGCGACGCATCCGGCGAGACGTCCACCGTGCCCGCCCACGTGCGCAGGATCCGCGCGCGGGCGAAGATGGGGAAGAGCTCGAGCGCGGCGGCCATCTGGCGCTGGACGATCGCGAAGGAGCCGCGCTGGGCGTACGAGTTGTACGCGTCGATGCCGGCGCCCATGACGAGCTCGCCCTTGTGCGCCTGGCTGACGTACACGTGCACCGCGTTGGACATGACGACCGTGGGCTGCACGGGCTCGAGCAGCTCGGACACCAGCGCCTGCAGCGGGTGGCTCTGCAGCGGCAGGCGCAGGCCCACCATCTCGGCCAGCAGCGACGAGCGTCCGGCGGCGCAGAGCGCGACCCTCCCGGCGGCGATCGCGCCCCGCGACGTCCGCAGCCCCGTGACCCGGCCGGCGTCGACCTGGATCCCGGTGACCTCGCAGTCCTGGATGAGGTCGACGCCGAGGGCGTCCGCGGCCCGGGCGTACCCCCACGCGACCCGGTCGTGCTTGGCGATCCCGCCCCGGGCCTGGTAGGTCGCGCCGAGGACCGGATAGCGGGGCTGCGGCGAGACGTCGACGATCGGGCAGATCTCCTTGACCTGCTCCGGCTCCAGCCACTCGCCGTCGACGCCGTTCGAGCCGGTTGGCCTCCACGCGGCGGACCGAGTCACGCACGTCCTGCAGGCTGTGGGCCAGGTTCAGCACCCCGCGCCGGCTGAACAGGACGTCGTAGTCCAGCTCCTCGCTGAGCCCCTCCCACAGCCGCAGCGAGTGGTCGTAGAGCCCCGCGCTCTCGTCCCACAGGTAGTTCGACCGGATGATCGTCGTGTTGCGGGCCATGTTGCCCCCGCCGAGCCAGCGCCGGTCGACCACCGCGACGTCCGTGATGCCATGGTTCTTGGCCAGGTAGTAGGCGGTCGCCAGTCCGTGGCCGCCGGCGCCGACGATGACGACGTCGTAGGCGCGCCTCGGCTCGGGGTTGCGCCACAGCCGGGTCAGGTGCTCCGGGCCGTGCGGATCATGCGCGCGCATCGGTGGGCGCCCGTCATCGGCCGTCGGCGACCGGCAGCTTCTCGAGGTAGTCCACGACGGTGTCGACCGACTCGACGTCGCCGAACTTCGCGTCGATGTCGAAGAGGTTCCATTCGACGACGCCGGGAACGCGGTCGCCGACCGCCTCGCGCACGACGATCGGGGCGAACCCCTCGGCGATCCCGTCCTCGACGGTGTGGCGGACGCAGCCGGCCATCGTCACGCCGGTGACGATGATCGTGTCGACCTGATGGGCGGTCAGAAACGACGACAGGTTCGTGCCGTGGAACGCGCTCGCCCGCTTCTTGGTGATGACGAGCTCGCCCGGCGCGGGCGCGATCCGGTCGTCGATCGCGACGGCCTCGGTGCCGACGTGGAGCTCCTCCAGCGGGATCTTGCGGTTCCAGATGCCCATGTCGGAGTTGGGTCCCTCGGTGACCTCGAACGCGGTGGTCGTGTAGACGATCGGGACGCCCTTGGGGCGCGCCGCCGCGTTCAGGCGCTGGACGGCCGGGATGATCTGGTCGTCCATGTCGTTGCAGCTGAACGCGTGACCCGGGCGCGTCCAGGCGTTCGCGAGGTCGATGTGGATGAGCGCGGGCCGCTGGCCGAAGCCGACGCGGCGCTGGAAGCCGCGCCCCTGGTAGATCGTCGAGTCGGCCGAGAACACCTCGTCCAGCATCGCCTGCAGGTCTGTCTGCGTGGCCATGGTCGGCTCCTTTCCGTCTGGGTCGGTTCAGGACGCGGCCGGGGCCGTCGCGCCGCTGCGGCGCTGCGCCGTGGCGGCCTCGTCGATGGTCATCGTGTCGGCGTCGATCACGACGCCGTAGTCGCGCTCGGCCGCCGCGATCGTGGTCAGGTCGTCGAGGACGTCGTCGAGCACGCGCGCGGGGTCGCGGGCCAGCGGGTCGCCGAAGCCGCCCGAGCTGGGGGTGGTGATCTCCAGCGCGTCGCCGGCGGCCAGCGTGAAGCCGGTGACCTTCGCGGGCCAGGCCTCTTCACCCTCGCCGCCGGCGTTCTTCACGAGCGCCGCGTTGCGCCCCTCGTGGCCGCCGAAGATGCCCCACGGCGGATCGGACTCCTGACGCTCGCCCTCGCAGCTGACGACCGTGTCGACGAGGAAGCGGTTGACCCGCACCACGCCGAGGCCGCCGCGCCACTCGCCGGCGGCCACCTCGTGGTCGCGCAGCTCGTAGCGCTCGGTGCGCATCGGGAAGCGCCACTCGAGCTCCTCGATCGGGTTGTTGCGCGTGTTGGCGATGAGGGAGTCGACGGAGTCGAGGCCGTCGCGATGGTGACGGCCGCCGTAGGAGCCCTCGTTGACCTCCAGGTACACCCAGTACTCGCCGGTCTCCTGGGCGAACCCGGAGTACGACAGGAAATGCAGGTGGGCGGAGTTGCCGGCTGTGACCCGCTCCGGGGCGACCGGGGCGAGCGCCCGCAGCACGAGGTCGACGGCGCGCTGGACCTGGCAGAACCGGGCGAAGCAGGCGCGCGGGAACTCCGGGTTGAAGATCGACCCCTTCGGCGCCACCACCTCGACCGGGCGCAGCATGCCCTCGTTCTGCGGCACGAACACCGGATAGGCCTCCTCGTCGAGGAAGACCATCCGGGCGATGAACGTCATCGCCGAGACGGTCGTGCCCTCGAACGGGCAGTTGAATCCGGTCGGCACCGCGTCCGACGACCCGGTCAGGTCGAACGTGAGCTCGTCGCCCTTGACGATGACCTTCACCTTCACCGGCAGCTTCACGCCGCGGTTGACGCCGTCGTCGTCCAGCCAGCCCGTCTCGGTCTCGTAGACGCCGTCGGGCAGCGCGGCGATCTCCTGGCGCAGCATCCGCTCGGAGTAGTCCAGCCAGCCTTCCGCCGCGTCGAGGACCGTGTCCGCGCCGTACTTGCCCAGCAGCTCGAGGAAGCGCCGCTTGGCCAGCTCGCACGCGGCGATCATCGCCTCGAGGTCGCCCTTGTTCTGCGTCGGCGTGCGCATGTTGGCGAGCATGTGGCGCCACAGCGCCTCCTGGCGCACGCCCTTCTCCGACAGCTTGACCGCCTGGAAGATGCTGCCCTCCGACCAGCGGTCGACGAGGTCGACGGCGATGCCCGGGTAGGCGCCGCCGATGTCGAGCAGATGCGCGGAGGCGCCCGAGAAGCCGGCCAGCCGGCCATCGTGGAAGATCGGCACGACGATCGCCAGGTCGGGCGAGTGGGTGGCCCCGCCATAGGGATCGTTGTGGACGATGATGTCGCCGTCGTGGATGTCGTCGCCGAGCAGGCGGATGACGTTCTTGACGATCTTCGGCATCGCGCCCATGAACATGGGCGTCGAGTCCGACTCCGACAGCACGTTGCCCTCCGCGTCGAACAGCCCGGCGCCGAGGTCCTCGGACTCGCGGATGATCGACGAGTACGACATCCGGAACAGGACGCCGGCCATCTCCTTGGCGATCGACGCCAGCGCGCCGCCGATGACGCGCATGAGGATCGGCGTCGACAGAGCGGATGCCGCCGCGGCCGCGGTCGGCGTGGTGATGGCGATGTTGCCGAACCGGTCGATCTCCGCCTCGAAGCCGGGGGGCACGACCGTCGTGGAGTCGTACTGCTCGATGACGGCGGGCCCCGAGATCCGGTCGCCCGCGCGCAGCAGGTCGCGGTCGAAGAACGGCGTCGCCAGTTGCTGCGGCGCCCCCTCGACGTCGAACACCACGTCGCGCTCGAGCGTGCGCGCGCGGGACGGGTCGCCGTCGCCGGCCTCGAGCTCGGGCCACGCGAGCTCGTCGATCGCGCCGATCCCGACGGCGTGGAGGTTGATGAGCTCCACGGGCGCGTCGAAGCGGTGCCCGTACTCGGCCTCGTGGGCGGCGTGGAAGCTCTCGCGCAGCCGGTCGACCCACTCGGCGTCGACCCGGCCCGCGGGCGCGTCGCAGCGGACCTCGTAGCCCTGGCCGGCGTAGCGACACTCGACGAACAGGCGCACGAGGCGCCGGTCCTCGGCGAAGCCGTCGTCGACGAGGCGCTGCGCGGCCTCGCGGGAGATGTCGTCGATGCGCTCCTGCAGCCGGGCGTGATCGAGGTCCTCGAGCGCGTGGCGGTCGGTCGCGACGAACTCGTGGTGCAGGTCCGTCGTGAGCAGGCCGGTCGCCGAGGTGATGCCCGGATGCGGCGGGACGAGGACGGTCGGGATCTCGAGCTCCTGCGCGATCTCGCAGGCGAACAGCGCGCCGGCGCCGCCGGCCGCGACGAGGGCGAAGTCGCGCGGGTCGTAGCCGCGGCGCACGGAGTTGAGCTCGATGGCCTGCGTCATGCCGAAGCGCTGGATCTGCAGTGCCCCGAGCGCGGCCTCTTCGACGGACATCCCGAGCGTGTCGGCCAGTGGCTGGAACGCCTGGCGCGCCCGCTCGGCGTCCAGGTGCATGTCGCCCCCGAGCAGCCCGCGCTCGGGGCGCAGCCGGCCGAGCAGGAGCAGCGCATCGGTCGAGGTCGGGTCGGTCCCGCCGCGTCCGTAGCAGGCGGGCCCGGGATCGGCGCCCGCGGACTGCGGGCCGACACGGAACACGCCGCCGTCGTCGACGTAGGCGATGGACCCGCCGCCCGCGCCGATGGTGTCGATGTCGACCATGGGCACCATCGCCTGGTAGTCGCCGATCTTCGTGTCGAGCAGGTGGCGCATGCGCAGCTCGCCGCCCGCGGCGACGCCGATGTCGGCCGACGTGCCGCCCATGTCGAGCGTGACGACGCTCGGGTGCCCGGCCATCCGCCCGACCCAGATCCCGCCGAGCAGGCCCGCCACGATGCCCGACATGAGCAGCGTGACCGGCCGCTGCGCCGCCACCTCGACCGTCGTCAGGCCGCCCGATGACTGCATGAGCTGCACGCCGTGCTCGAAGCCCTCCTCGGCCAGGACGGCGTCCAGCCGCGACACATAGCGTGCGACCTTCGGCCCGACGTACGCGTTGAGGTTGACCGTCGAGAAGCGCTCGAACTCGCGATACAGCGGCAGGATCTCGTGCGAGACCGACAGGTAGGCGCCGGGGTGCTCCTCGAGCACGATCTCCTTGATGCGGCGCTCGTGCTCCGGGTTGAGGTAGGAGTGCAGCAGGCAGATCGAGATCGACTCGACGCCCGCGTCGCGCAGCGCCCGCGCCTGAGCGCGCGCCTGCTCCTCGTCCAGCGGCGTGATGACCTCGCCGTGGGGCGCCGTCACGCGCTCGGCGACCGTGAGCCGGTGGCGGCGCTTGACCAGGGGGCGCGACTGCCATGGCAGCTCCTGCTGCAGCGAGAAGTTGTACGGCCGCTTGTGGCGCGCGATGTGGACGATGTCCCGGAAGCCCTCGGTCGTGAGCATGCCCGTCTCGGCGCCGGTGTTGGTGAGCACGATGTTCGTCGCCACCGTGGTTCCGTGCAGGAGGCCGCCGATCTCCGACAGCGCCACGCCGGCGCGCTCGCACAGCCGGCGTACGCCGTCGACCACGGCGCGGGAGGGGTCATCAGGGGTCGAGGCGATCTTGTCGACCGTGATCCGCCCCGCCTCCTCGTCGACGAGGATCAGATCGGTGAACGTCCCGCCGACGTCGACGCCGATGCGCTTCATGCCGCTACCTCCCGCTCTCTTGCGAAATACTGCCCCCCGAAGCTATATTTCGCAGAGTAATGGCCCAGCGCGCGCCGGTCAAACGAGAAGAGGACGAGGTCGGGGCGGTCATCGGCCTCCTGCGGCGCAAGCACGGCATGAGCCTCGACGAGCTGGCGTCGGTCTGCGGGCTGTCCGCCTCGTTCATCAGCGCCGTCGAGCGCGGGAAGTCCGACATCTCGGTCGGCCGGCTGTCGCGCATCGCGGCGGCGTTCGACATGGACGCCGCCTCCCTGCTGACCTACCTCTCGCAGGCGTCGCCGCCGCAGTTCCTCTCCAGCGACGAGCGCATCGCCGTGGACCGCGGCGACGGGATCGACTACCGGCGCCTCCGGCTGCCGGGCGTCGACTTCGAGCTCATCACGGTGACGTTCGAGCCGCGCGCCGCCTTTCGCGACGCCATGACCCACGCGGGCATCGACATCCTCTACGTGCCGGTCGGGTCCATCGTGCTGGTGTACGACGGCGATGAGTACGTCATGAACGCGGGCGACAGCGGCGTCTGGTCGGGCCGCCGGCCGCATGCGTTTCGCAACGACACGGACGCGGTCTCCCAGTTCGTCGCCGTCGTGACCGACACGATCTGGGATCGCGGATAGGGAGCACCCTCGTTGCGGTCCTCCGGCCTCCGAGGTGCGGTGAGGGCGGTCGGCCTGGGGTACTGCGCGAGGCGACCTGTCGGGACAACCGCGACACGGACACGTCGTGTCCGCGATCGCTCGCCCCGAGCGCGGGGTTGTGCCTGCTCAGGGCGAGGATCGCGTCAGAGGCGACGACCGGAATCGAACCGGTGTACACGGCTTTGCAGGCCGCTGCGTAGCCACTCCGCCACGTCGCCAGGTCGTCGCCTCAGGCTATCGCCCGTGCGGCGCGGCTCGTCGTGCGCCGACCGCACTCGCGCGTTGCTACCCTACGGCGCCACAGCTGAGGGCGATTAGCTCAGCTGGGAGAGCGCCGCCTCGACAAGGCGGAGGTCACTGGTTCGAGCCCAGTATCGCCCACCTCACAGAAAGCCCGCTGGAGACGGCGGGTTTTTCACTGTCTAGGGGCGGTCCGCCGGGAGGCAACAATTCGCCCGCGTCCCTCTGTACGTCGCTCGCGTCCGCTCGCGTCCCTACGCTCGCGCCACGGAAGCTCCGACGTTCGATGACGTCCTGAACTCGCTGAATGCGCGCGAGGCGCGCAGCGTCTACGGCGAGGTTGGGATGCGTGACTCCGACAACGCCGACTCTCTTTCCGGTTGCTATGCACATCACGCTCGGGCGAGATCGGCCCCGGTACAAGTCGATTCAGCCGGTCGCTTATCGGCCGCCCGCACCGCCGACCTCCGCCCTTGAAGGCGCTCCGCCTCAGCCGTCTCTGGGCCGAGGCGGGGTAGGGGCGCCGGGCGGGGCGTGGAGCCGGGCGCGGCAGTCTGCTGGGCGAGACGCGCGCAGCCTGCTGGCTCCGACGGCGAGTCCCCGCGTCGCCGAGAGTCTTCGCGTCGCGCCTGCGATGGGCCACGCTTCTCGACTGGGACGGCACCGGGCCGCTGCGCGTCCACCGAGCTGGCGCGCTGCGCTGTCGTGCTGCGGGCCGCAGCGCGACGACTTGAGCTCCCTCGCGTCCGCCGCGTCCCTGTGCTCGTGCGTGCATCGTTCGCCGAGCATCTGGCGCTCTGGCTCGTCGACGCCGCCGCCGAGTACCGCGGCACCGCGCCACTCGACGTAGCCGTGCGCATCCGTGCCCGTGTAGCGTCGCCCAAGCCATCCATCGCGAGGAGAGAGACATGAGCCAGAACCCCAAGAGCAAGTCCACTGCGACCAAGGAGAATGCGCTCAACCGGCAGGAGATCGACGAGTTCCTTGCGGTGCGCCAGGACGGGCGGCTCGCCACGAACCGGGGGGACGGCTGGTGGCACGTCACGCCGATCTGGTACCTGTGGGAGTCGGGGCGCTTCTTCCACACGCTCGGCGCTGACCGCCGCCATCTGCGCAACCTCCGCCAGGACAGCCACTGCACCCTGTGCGTCGACGAGGATCCGCGACTCACCGAGGGCCTCGACGCGGGAGCGCGGTCGGTCGTGTGCTTCGCGACCGCCGAGCTGTCGTCTGACGAGGATCTGATCCGCGAGGTCACCGAGAAGATCCTCGTGCGCTATCTCGGACCGGAGGCGTCCGCCTACGTCGATCCGATCATGGCCGAGGGCCGAATGATCGTCACGCTGACGCCCGTCAACTGGCTGACCTGGGACTACAACAAGGACTGACGCGCCGGGAAGTCAGTCACGGGCCTCGTGCAGAGCCCGGAGGGCGAGCCGGAGTGCCGCCCGTGGCGAACACCGCCAGGGGGTCACGTTTCAACCGGCGTCAGAGGATCTGCTTTCAACCGGCCTTGACAAGGCCGGGGCCCGGCGCCCAACGACCTCATGGGTTGCTGATAGGTGTCGCAGCCTGCTGCCAATGACCACGATCGTCCGCAACCGAGAGCAGGCCGCCGGCTCTGGGTCGGGCGAGCGGCGTCGGCCGCTCGCGTACCTGGTCCCGGCCGTCGCGCGGGGCGTGGAGCCCGCGGGCGCGGCAGTCTGCTGGGCGAGACGGCGAGTCCTCCATCAAGAGCAGCAGCCACACCCAGGTTCACAGCGGCAGGCGCGGCCGTTCGCGGTGCTCGGGATCGGCGACGAGACGCAGCATCCCTCGCCACGCCAGGCCTCGAGACCTTCCTTGACGGCAACGGCTGCAATGAGCAGCCCGACGACAGGATCCAGCCACCACGCGTCCAAGACGACGTTGCCGAGCAGACCGACGAGGAGTGCCCCGGCGAGGTAGGCGCACAGCATGTTCTGTCGTCCCTCGCCCTTGGTCGCGGCCGATCCGAGTTCGTCGGCGATTCGCTGCTTGGCGAGGCCGAGCATCGGCATGAAGATGATCGAGCCGATCGCGAGTGCGATGCCGGCGATCGACTCGCCGGGGTGCTCTCCGGAGATGAGCGCCCTGGCCGACTCCACGGCGACGTACGGAGCCAGGATGAAGAACTGGATCGCAACGAGCTTCTGGGCTCGCCGCTCGGCGGAGTCGGAATGGATCCTGTGTCCGGTGAAGCGCCAGATGATGATGGCGCTGGCGAATCCTTCGATGGCGGAATCCAGGCCGAATCCGACCAGCGCGACGGATGATGCGACGATCCCCGCGAAGATCGCCACGCCGCCTTCGACGGTCATCCACGCCAGGGAGAGCCAGGACAACACGCGCGCTCGGCGTGCGAGTCGTTCGACGGTTGCCTGGCTTGGCGCAGCGACCGCCGGAGGTGCGGAGGCGATCGGGATGCTGCTCATGTGGTCACCGGATCGCCGATGCGGGAACCTGCGGCGACGGCGTACAGCAGGTTCCTGCCGGCGATCGTCAGCTCGTACATGACCATCTTGCCGTCCCGGCGGGACGTGACGACCGCAGCGGCCCGCAGCGCGCGAACGTGGTGCGAGACAAGCTTCTCGTCGCGCTCCACCACCCATGCGAGGTCGCAGACGCAGAGCTCGCCGCCTCTGGCGAGTGCGATCGCGATGCTCAGGCGTGTCGGGTCGGACAGCGCCTTGGCGCGTGCGGAGACCTCTTCAAGCTCGCGCAGCGTCGGTGACAGGCGCCGTAGTTCCTCGGCTCGCGGCACATCGAGACACAGCAGTTCGCACCGATCGTCGGCCATACAAACACCCTAACGGACGTACGAATGACCGTTGCCGGCAGCACGCGAAGGGGCGAATCCAGGCGTCGGGCCAGGCTGAACCGTCGAGTGCGGGCAAACGGACGGGAGACGGACGCGGAGGAAGGAAGCCCAGCGCCGATCGCGGCCGACCCCGGCCCTCGATGGGCATTGCGCCACGTGTGGGCATCGATCCGGATTTCGGGGCTTCTCTCGTCATGGAGCTCGAGCAGGAACGGCTCCCGAGCACGCGACCTGCCGCCGGCCGAGCAGGCAGTATGCGGCCGTCCGCCGAATCCATACGCACAACCGGCAGGGGGTTGTCGACATGCGGAAGCTTCTCGTGGCGTTGCTGGCCACGTGCACGACGATTGCGGGCGTGGGCACCGTCGATGCGGTCGCTCACAAGCACAAGCACACGCACAAGCACAAGCACAAGCACAAGAAGCGCCACGGGCACAAGAAGCCCGGCCGGTCCACGCGGCCGAAGAAGCGCCCGGCGCCGCCGAAGAACACGCTCGGCCGGCCCTACTCGGATCGCAGCCCGTTCAACACGCCGATCCCGGCCAACGTCGAGGTCAAGCCCAACTCGTCGGCGATCGTCGGCAACAGCGGCCTGGGGACGACGCCGTCGCCGATGCGCGTCGCCGCGTCGCCGAGCGCCGACTACTCGCATCCGATCTACGTCGCCCGCAGCGGCGACCCCAAGTACACGATCCAGTGCAACAGCGGCGGGGTCACCGGCCGGGTCATCCACATCCCGCCCGGCGCACGGCCCACGACCTCGAGCGACGGGCACATGGCGGTGATCCAGCCCGACGGCTGGGAGTACGACTTCTGGCAGGCCTCGGCGCCCTCCGGCTCCACGGTCCGCTGCAACATCGCCCACCGCCAGCGCTCCAACGGGCCGGGCGTCGTCACCGCGGGGATGAAGCGCCGGGACTCGTCGATCGGCGGCGGAACCGCCGCCGACTTCGGCCTGGCCGCCGGCGTGATCCGCGCGAACGAGATCGCGGCCGGCGTCATCCCGCACGCGCTGTTCGTCGTCATCCGCGGCGGCTCGTCGGGCACGGTCTACCCGGCGTACGGGTCGTCGCGCGGCGGCGACAGCGACCGCTCCGGCCATGGGTCAGCGCTTCCGGCTGAACATGAGCGACGCCGCGATCGACAGGTCGTGTGCCCGGGCTGGGAGAAGACGGTGGCCAAGGCGATGGCCCGCTACGGGCTGTACTTCGGCGACACCGGCGGCGACGGGTTTGCGCCGATGATGGAGTCGCCGCTGACGTACACGGCCGTCGGCCAGGGCAACCCGTGGGACCAGGTCGCGGCCAAGTACGGGATCCGGCAGGACCCCACCTACGGGTACATGTTCCGCTGGTCGGGCTGCATCAACTACCGCGCCGCGATGCAGGCGATCGCCCCGCCGGCGGGGTAGCCGGTTCTCCCCGAGTCGCGGCTGTCAGGGTGCGGGGCCGCACGTCCCGCACCCGCAGCCCGGCAGCGAGCGTCAGTCCAGCGCCGCGTCCACGGCGACGAGCCAGTCGAGCAGGGCCTGTGCGCCCCGGACGCAGTCGTCGCTCCCGGTGTGCTCGTCGGGGGAGTGGCTGATGCCGTGGCGGCTGGGGACGAACAGCATCGCCGCGTCGGTGATGGTGGCGAGCGCCCCGGCGTCGTGTCCCGGCGCCGCTCGACAGCCGCAGCGACGCCACCCCAGCACTGCGGCAGACGTCCTCCAGGCAGTCGAGCAGCATGGGCGAGAAGGCGACCGGGGGCTTCTGGGAGACGCGGGTCGCGGTGGCGCGGGCCGTGCCCGCCAGCTCCAGCAGGTCGGCCTCGGCGGCGGCCACCCGATCGACCGAGGTGCCGCGCAGCTCGACGTCGAGGTCGACGCGGCCGGGCACCACGTTGGGCGCGCCCGGATGCACGCGCAGCGTCCCGACCGTCGCCACGACCCCGTGGCGCACGGCGGCGTCGCGCACCGCGATCACGAACGGCGCGGCGGCGACGAGCGCGTCGTCGCGGGCGTCCATCGGGGTGGTGCCGGCGTGGCCGGCGGTGCCCGTGAACGTCACCGCCAGACGCCGGATCCCCGCGATGCCCTCGACCACGCCGATCGGGACCCCGGCGGCCTCGAGAACGCGGCCCTGCTCGATGTGCAGCTCGAGGAACGCGGCGAATGCGCCCGGATCCAGACGGGCCTCCGCCAGACCCTCGGGGTCGAGCCCGGCGCGTCGCAGGTGCTCGCGTACCGGCCTCCCGTCGTAGGCCGAACCGGTCGATCGCGCCATCGTCGAGGGTCCCGGCCATCGCGCGGCTGGCGAACGTCGCGCCGCCCATCGTTGCCTCCTCGGCCTCGAAGTCGATGACGGCCACCGGATGGCGCAGCCGTCCGGATCCAGGCCAGCGCACTCACGCAGGCGATCGCCGCGGCCACCCCGAGCGCGCCGTCGAACCGGCCGCCGTCGGGCACCGTATCGGTGTGCGAGCCGACCCCGATCGGCGCGAGGCCCTCCTGCGTGCCCGCGAGCACCGCGATCGTGCTGCCGGCGGCGTCGACGCGGACGTCCAGCCCCAGCTCGGAGAGCTGCGCGCGCACCCAGGCACGCGCGCGCAGGTCGTCGGGCGAGTACGCCACGCGGGTCACGCCGCCGCCGCTCGCGCCGATCGCCGCGAGGGCGTCCAGGGCCGAGGCCAGCCGCGCGCCGTCGATCGCCGGGCCCGGCGGCGCTCACGTCGCGGCCCGCCGCAGCCACGCGCCGTCCCCGGCGGCCCCCGTGACCCGCCCGTCGGCGAAGACCTGCCGCCCGCGCACGTAGGTCGCCTCCACGCGTCCGGCGAACGTCGACCCGTCGAACGCGCTCCAGTCGGCGTTCGGAGGGTCTCGGTGGCGTCGGAACGCCACGTTGCGGCGGGGGTCGAAGACGGCGACGTCGGCGTCGAGCCCGGCCGCGAGCCTGCCCTTGCGCTCGCCGAGCCCGAAACTCCGCCGGCCGCCAGGTCAGGTAGCCGAGCAGCTCGGGCAGCGCGAGTCGCGCCGGCGCCGGCCGTGACCAGCACGGCCAGGAACGTCTCGAGGCCGGGCGTGCCGCGGACGCGCCGCAGCATCTGCGCTGCTTCGTCTCGATCGGCCACGGCGCGTGATCGGTCGGATACCGCCGCGTTTCGCCGTCGCGCAGCTGCTCGCCACAGCCGCGCTGCGCCGCCCGTCGCGGATCGGCGGGTTGACCTTCGCCATCGTGCCGAGGCGCGCCACGTCGTCCTCGTCAGCACCAGGTAGTGGACGCAGGTCTCGCCGGACACCGCGGCGCCGAGCCCGCGGTACAAGCCGATGAGCCGGAAGGTGTGCGGGTGCGTGCAGTGGGCGACGTGCAGCCGCGCGCCGCTCCACTTCGCGAAGCTCCAGCGCTTTCGCCGACGGCGCCCGTCTCCGACACCGGCGGGCGCGTGCGCCGTGCGTGCGTGCGCGTCGTCGTCGCGCGGCGGCGTCAACAGCCCGGCGGCGCTCGACGACCTCCTGTAGCTCGCTGTGCAGCACGATCGGCATGCCGGTGGGCGCGAGTCGCCTCGAACGCCGCCAGCAGATCGCCGTCGGCGATGCGCGGGAACCGCCGCGCATCGTACTCGTACGTCGAGAACTTGAACGCGCACACCCCACCGTCGACGAGCTCGTCGAGCACCCCCACGCCGTCGGTCTTGCCGCATCGTGCCGTAGAGCCCGACGTCGACGATCGCCTGCTCTCGACCTGGGCGATCTTCTCGGCCAGCCGCGCCGCGCCCATCACCGGCGCCGCCAGGTCATAGGGCATGTCGACGATCGTCGTGACGCCGCCGAACGCGGCGCTGGCGGTCGTGGTGGTCAGGTCCTCGGTCTCGAAGCTGCCGGCGTGCACGTGGGTGTCCACGACGCCCGGCATGAGGTAGCGTCCCGTGAAGTCGCGCACGGTCGCGGCCGTCGGGCCGGCTGTCGCCGGGCTCCAGCACGGCGGCGATCCGGCCGTCGGCGATCGCCAGAGCGCCGCCCGCGACCACACGGTCCTCCAGGACGAGATCGCCGCTCAGCAGCAGGTCGACGCTCATCGGATCCGCGCCAGGGCGCGCCGGAGGTTGGCGGCGGTGAGGGCGAACACGCGCCGGGGATCCGTCGCGCGGACGTGCGCGACGGCCTCGCCGACGACGGTCAGGTCGGCGGGCACGCTGCGCGATCGGCCCGAGCCGTGGTAGGGCAGCCACGGCGCGTCGGTCTCCAGCAGCAGCGCGTCGTCGGGACGGCGCGGACCGCGTCGTGCCAACCCCCCGGGTCGGGATGGGTCACGCTGGAGCCGACCGAGAACGTGAAGTTCAGCGCGGTGTAGCGCTCGACGTCGGCCGCGCTGCCTTCCTGGAACTGCACGCACCCGCCCAGCCGGTCCATCGCCTCCTCGGCCAGGATGCGGGTGATCGGCTCGTGCGCGCCGCGACAGTGGAGGATCACCGGCAGCTCCAGCTCGTGGGCGAGCTGGAGCTGGCTCCGCAGCGCCGCCTCCTGGATGCGCTGCAGCTCCGGGTCGTCGTAGGAGAGATCGCGCCAGATGTTGCCGATGAAGTCCAGGCCGATCTCGCCGATGGCGACGACCTTGCTGCTGCGGGCCAGGTCGCGCAGCGCCTCGACCGGCGGGCCGTCCGGGTGGTCCTGCGCGAGCCATGGGTGCAGGCCCACCGCCGCGTACACGCCGTCGTTGGCCTCGGCGATCTCGACCGCGCGGGTTGAGGTCTCGACGTCCATGCCGACCGTCACCATCAGGCTGATCCCGGCCGCGCGGGCATCACGCAGCCCGCTCTCCAGCTCCTCTTCGGACAGCGCGTCGAGATGGCAGTGGGCGTCCGCGAGCTCAGTCATAGGTGAGGATCACCGCCAGGGTCTGGTCGAGGTGCTCGTCGAGGAGCTGGAACGCCTCGGGCGCCCGGGAGAACGGGACCCGATGGCTGATCATCTCGTGCGGGTGCATGCTCGGCAGCAGGTCGAGCGCGGCCTGGAGCTTGCGCCCGAGGTCCCAACGCGGCTGCAGGCCCGACCCCGCGTACAGGACGCTGGAGCTGACGAGCTTGAGCCGCTGCGAGTAGAACTGAGGCGCGAGCACCAGCGGGACCTGCTTGGCCCCGTACCAGCCGACGACGCAGACGTCGGCCTCCAGGCCGCTGGCGTCGATCGCGAGCTGCAGCCCGGACGCGGCGCCGCTGGCCTCGATGCTGACGTCGCTGCCGCGCCCGTCGCTGGCCTCCCGCACCGCCGCGATCGCGTCGTCGGGGTGGACGGCGACGTCGGCACCGAGGCGCAACGCGATGTCGCGGCGGTACTCGAACGGGTCGACGACCACGAGGGTGCCGGCGGTGCGGCGGGCCAGCAGCGCGCAGAACATGCCGACGATTCCCAGTCCCACGACGACCACGACGTCACCGAGCCGGACCGGCACGTCGAGCAGGGCGGTCAGGGCGACGTCGGCGTTGTTGCCGAGCACGCCGATCTCGGGCGGATCGAACTCAGGGATGCGATAGACGAGCTCCGGGTCGGTCGCGTCGATCGTGTAGACGTCCTGGTGCGGGTAGCGGCAGAAGACCAGATCGCCCTCGCGGTAGCCGGCGTCGCGGCCGGCGTCGATGACGCGGCCGACGCTCTGGTAGCCGTACTTCACCGGGAGGTCCCAGCGCCCCTCGCACGTCGACGGCGTCATCGCCTGGTCGCCCGGACCCAGCCCGTGGTAGAGGACGAGCTCGGTGCCGGTGCTGATCCCGGAGGCGATGGCCTTGACGCGGATCTCGTGGGGGGCGGGATCCGGGGCCGTCGCGGGGCGCAGCTCAGCGTGGCGCTCGCGGGATATCCATAGGGCGGTGGCATCCATGGGCGCAGCCTTTCAAGCCGGGCGTTCCGATGTCCAACTTCGCCTTCAAGGGGCGTATGTCGGATGTCCGCTTCGCCGCTGGGCGAGGACCGAGGGCCGCGATCGGACCCAGCGCAGGCCGCGGGGTCGTACGCTTGACCTATGAGCGCCAACGAGGGATTCCCGCCCGACGCCGCGCACACGCACAGCGAGGCGGGCGAGCATCGCATCGAGCACGTCCTGCGCGACTACGGCCCGCTCACGCGCGAGCGGCTGGCCGAGCTGTGCGGCGGAGGGATCGCCCACGGCGGATGGGACTTCGACGTCGCGCTGAACGCGGCGGTGCGCCACGGGCGCGTCCGCGCGCTCGGCGACGGCGTGCTGTACGAGCTGGTCCCCGACGCCTGACCCGCCCACCTGCGGTTGCTTGTCAGGTTCGTTCCCCTCACGGGCACGAATGTGACAAGCAACGCGTCGGGGGAGCGAGTGCCGCTAGGCCGGGGCGCCCTCCAGGGCGCGCGAGGCCAGCGCGGCGCCCTCGGACAGCGCGCGCAGCTTGGCCCACTGGATCGTTGGGTGCACGCGCTGCAGGTACGGCCCCTGGGCGAAGCCGCAGTCCGTGGACGCCAGCAGGTTCTCGGCGCCGACCAGCCGCCCGATGCGCTCCAGCCGCTCGGCCACCAGCTCGGGGTGCTCGACGACGTTCGTCGCGTGTGAGATGACGCCCGGGGCGAGCTTCTTGCCCGCCGGCAGCTCGACGTCCTGCCACACGCGCCACTCGTGCTCGTGGCGGGGGTTGGCCGCCTCGAACAGGTAGGTGCCGGCGTTGACCGAGAAGACGAGCTGGAGCACGTCGCGCAGCGGGATGTCGTTGGTGTGCGGGCCGTTCCAGCTGCCCCAGCAGACGTGGTAGCGCACCCGCTCGGGCGGCAGCCCCTCCAGCGCGTGGTTGACGGCGTCGATGCGCGGGCGCGCCCAGGCCAGGTAGTCGTCCATCGTCCCGGGCGGCACGAGCACGTCGTACATGAACGGGATGAACGCGTCGTCGACCTGCACCGACAGGCCGGCGTCGACGATCGCGCGGTACTCCTCGCGCAGCGCCTCGGCCACGCCCATCAGCGCCGCCTGCTCGGAGCCGTAGTGCTCGTCGATCAGCGTCGGAAAGCACGAGGCCGGCGCCACCACGGGCAGGAAGCCCTCCGAGACGCCCTCGGCATCCATCGCGGCGCGCAGGTTGGCGATGTCGCGGGCGATCGCCTCCTGACCGGTGTAGCGGATCTCGCTCGTGCAGGCCCAGATGCCGCCCGGCTCCTCGAACTCGCCCTGCTCCTTGGCGAAGTAGGCGGCGTAGAACTCCGGGAAGCGCGCCCAGTCGGTGGCGATCGTCGGGTCCTCCTCGCGCGACTCCTCGGTCACCGCCTGCATGCGCACGGGCGGCGCCGGGCGCAGCTCCAGGCCCGCCAGGCGGCGGTAGACGTAGTAGTTCCACGAGGACTTGCCGTACTCGCCATCGCTGACGATGTCGACGCCGACCTCCTTCTGGCGGCGCACGACGTCGCGCACGCTGTCGCGCAGGCAGCGCTGGTAGGCCGCCTCGTCGTAGGGCTCGCCGGCGTCGATGGCCCGCATGAAGGAGATCAGCTCGTCGGGGCGGACCAGGCTCCCGACATGGGTCACAGGAATGGGCACGCGCCCACCGTACGCCGGGCAGCGGGCGTGCGCGTGACCGCATGGCCACACCCGCTTGCCCGTGCCTCTACAGTTGCGTCCAAGAGGAGAGGAGGAGCCGCGTGGCCGTGATCGTCGACACGGCGCAGTTGTCTTCGGCGGACGGCTTCGCCGCCTGGGCGGAGGTCTCGTCGCAGGTGTTCGAGCCGCTGAGGGTCCACCGTCGCTGCGCCGGCGCGCGGCCGTTCTCGGCGCGCCTGGTGCGCCACCGCCTCGGCGCCATCGACATCGACCGCATCAGCGCCGACGCGTCCGCCGCCCAGCGCACCCCGCAGCTGATCCGCAAAGGCGATCCCGAGCTGGTCGCGTTGATGCTGCAGCTGAACGGGACCTGCGCGGTCAGCCAGGACGGCCGCTCGTGCCTGGTCGCGCCGGGCCAGCTGACCACATGGCAGTCCTCGCGGCCCTACGAGGTGGCCGGGCGCACCCGCTTCGACGCGCTCGTCGTCCACCTGCCGCGCCACCTGCTGCGTCCGCACGCCGACCGGCTGTGCGCGGCCACCGCGCGAACGCTCGACGGCGACGGCGCGGTCGGCGCGCTGGTGGCCCGGTACCTGCGCCAGGTGACCGGCGGGCTGGACGACGGCACCATCGGCGCGCCGGCCCGAGACCACCTGGCCGAGGGGCTGCTGGACCTGATGCGGGCGCTGTGCCTGCCCGACCGCCCGGCCCCCGCGCCCCGCCGCGCGGCCGAGGAGCTGCGCGCCCGCGTCGACGCCTACATCGAGGGCCGCCTCGGCGACCCCGCGCTCGACGCCGACGCCATCGCCCGCGCCCACTTCATCTCGCGCAGCTACCTCAACCGCCTGTACGCCGGCGACGGCGTGCGCCAGACGATCAAGGCCCGCCGCCTGGAGCGCGCGCGCCGCGACCTGGCCGACCCCGCGCTGGCCGCGGAGCCGGTGCTCGACGTCGCCATGCGCTGGGGCTTTGCCAGCCGCGCGCACTTCAGCCGCTCGTTCCGCGCCCGCTACGGCGTCAGCCCAAGCGCAGTGCGTCCCGCGCCCTAGCCAGCTGCTCGTCGAACGCGACTCCGCCCGACCGGGCCAGCAGCGCGCAGCCGACCGCCCACAGCGCGACGATCCACAGGTACACGTGCGGCGACGCGACGTGGTGCAGCCAGCCGAGCCAGAACGTCGCGACCACCACCAGCACGCGCAGCGCACGGCCCAGACGGCTGGACGTGCCGAAGAACACACGCGTGCCGGTCACGTACACGCCCAGGCCGACGCTGCACAGCCAGTAGCCGGAGCCGGCCTCGCCCTCGCCCAGCAGCAGCGCGACCCCCGCAGCGATCAGCAGCAGCGAGAAGGCGGGGGTCATGTGGCCGACGGCAAACAGCGCCCGCGCGATCGCGCGGCGAGCCGCCCGACAGCTCCAGCATGCGCAGGTTGATCTCCGCCGCCGCGTTGAAGTACAGCCACCACAGCGCCGCGCCGAGGATCATGCCGGCCACCAGTCCGCCCCAGCCGCCGGCCGTCCCGACGTGGTCCTCGATCGAGGTCTCGCCGGCCGAGATGACCAGCTCGCCGAGCAGGATGATCAGAAACAGGCCGAAGCGCTCGGCCAGATGGTGCGGGTCCAGCGCCTCGCGCGGATCGGCGGGGGCGAGGTCACGCAGGTCCGGCGGGCGCTTCTCGTGCCGCTCACGCCGGCCGGCGCGGTGGCTGCGCCGGCTGCTCAGCAGCGCGCCCGACTCGCCGAGCACCGCCACGCCCCACAGCACGTAGCGGCCGGGACCGTCCAGCGCGAGCGACACGGCGAACAGCGCCGCCGACACCAGGTAGGCGCGGGTGACGCGCAGGGCCAGCGCCGAGCGCCAGTCGCTACCCAGGAACGGCCCGCAGGCCAGGACCAGGCGCACGCCGATCATGGCGATCGCGAAGGCGGTCACGTGGCCCTCGGAGGCGGGCTCGATCGCCACCGCCGCCACGCCTGTGGGCACGCTGGCGACGAGGAACAGCAGCCGCTCGCGCCAGTCGTCGCCGCCGTCGCGGTTGTACTGGACGGCGAAGCCGATCCACGTCCACCACAGCACAGCGAACAGCCCCAGCGCGGTCCACACGCCGCCCATCGATGCGTCACGCTCGATGACGCCCGCGAGCTGGCCGACCGCCAGCGCATAGATCAGGTCGAGGTACAGCTCGACCCAGGAGACGCGCTTGCCCTCCGCCGCCGCTTCGCTCACCGCGGGCAGCTTACGTGCGCGTCAGCGCCCCGTAGTCCTCCCATGTGTCGACGTCGCGGGGCACGGGACCGGCCACGCGCACGTCGGCGACTTCGCCGGCGCGGCGGTCCAGCAGCCGCCACACGCCCTTGTCCCCGTGCAGCGCCGCCAGCTCGCCGAACGCCGCGCGCGCGAACGCCAGCGGGTGGCCGCGGCCGTCGTCGTAGCGGCAGGCGGCCAGCAGCGCGTCGCCGCGTCCGGCCAGCAGGGCGTCGACCGAGGCGCGGGTCACGCCCGGCTGATCGCCCAGCAGCAGCACGAGCACGTCGGCGTCGGGATCGACGGCCCCCAGCGCCGCCGCGATCGACGACGAGCAGCCCGTGCCGTACGCCGGGTTCTCGACCACCTCGACGCCCGACAGGTCGACCGTGGCGCGCACCCGGTCGGCGCCGCCGCCGACCACGCACAGCAGCTGATCGAAGGCGCAGGACCGCGCGACGCCGAGCACGTGGTCCAGCAGGGTCGCCTCGCCGAAGGGCAGCAGCTGCTTGGGTCGGCCCAGCCGCGAGGAGCCGCCGGCCGCCAGCACGAGGCCGGCGACGCTAGGCATGCTCGGCCTGGCGCTGCACGAAGCGCTCCCGGCAGCCCTCGCAGCAGAAGTAGAAGCGCTCGCCGTCATGGTCGAGGTGGACGCTCGCCTCGCTGGCCACCACCTCCATCCCGCAGATCGGATCGACGGCGAGCGCCGGCGGGGCGGTCGGCCGCCTCGGCGGGCACGCGCCGCTCGCCGCGCAGCGCGACGACCTGCGCCAGCACCGAGATGGCGATCTCGGCCGGGGAGCGCGCGTCGATGTCCAGCCCGGCGGGGGTGTGCACGCGGGCGCGCTGCTCGTCGCTGACGTCCAGCGAGGCGAGCACCGCCGCCCCGCGCCGGGGGCAGGCGACCAGCGCGACGTAGGGCACGCCGGCCTCCAGGGCCCGCGTCAGCACGCCCTCCTCGTCACGGCCGTGGGAGGCGACGACGACCGCGTCGTCGGCGGCGGACGGCGCGAGCGCCCCCGGCTCGCCGCGCGGACGTCGTAGCCGGCCGCTCGACCGATCCCCTCCAGCGCGCGGGCGATCGGCATGTCGCCCGCGATCAGCAGCCGGGCGGCGGCAGCTGCGGGTCCAGGAAGATCTCCAGCGACCCGCCGCTCAGGCAGGGGTTGTGCGGCGACGACCATGCCCGTCGCGGTCGTCCTCGACGCGCTCCTCGCCGGCGCTGGGCTCCAGGCGCAGCAGCAGCGCCTTGCCGGTGGCCAGCGTCTGCTCGGCGTAGCGGCGCACCGACGCCTCCGCGCACACGCCCCCGACGAACCCGTCGATCGCGCCGTCGCGGCGCACCAGCGCCGCGTCGCCCGCGCGCACGCTCGTCGGCGGGGCAGCCCGCACCACCGTCGCGTACACGAACGGCTCCCGCTGGGCGATCAGCTGCGACGCCTGCTGCGTCCGGTCGGGCTTCATCATCGCGTCGACTCCCGCATCGCGTCCCACACGCGCGACGGCGTGCAGCGGCATGTCGGCGTGCCGCACCCCGAACGGCGCCAGCGCGTCGACGACCGCGTTGACGACCGCCGGCGGCGACCCGACGGTGGCCGACTCGCCGACCCCCTTGGCCCCGAGCGGGTGGTGCGGGCGACGGGGTGACGGTCTCGCCGGTCTCCCAGTCGGGCACTCCAGCGCGGTCGGGAGCAGGTAGTCCATGAACGACGCCGCCCAGGCAGTTGCCGTCCTCGTCGAAGGCGATCGCTGCATCAGCGCCATGCCCGACGCCGTCGGCCAGCCCGCCGTGCACCTGGCCCTCGACGATCATCGGGTTGATCCGCGGGCCGCAGTCGTCGACCGCGACGAAGCGGCGCACCTTGACCTGCCCGGTGCCCGGGTCGACGTCGACGACGCAGATGTAGGCGCCGAACGGGATAGGTCAGGTTGGGCGGGTCGTAGACGACCGAGGCGTCCAGGTGCCCCTCCACGCCCTCGGGCAGCTCGAGCGCGCCGTGCGCGAGCATCGCGATCTCCTGGATCGTCGCGCCCTGCTCGGGGTCGCCCTTGACGTACCAGCGCGCCGCTGCTCCCACTCGAGGTCCTCGGGCGAGACCTCGAGCATCGGCCGCGGCGATGATCCGCGCCCTGTCGCGCACCTTGCGCGCGACCACCGCGGCGGCCGCGCCCGAGACCGGCGTCGAGCGCGAGCCGTAGGTGCCCAGCCCGAAGGGCGTGTTGTCGGTGTCGCCGTGGATGACCTCGACGTCCTCCGGCGGGATCCCGAGCTCCTGGGCGACGATCTGGGCGAAGGTCGTCTCGTGGCCCTGGCCCTGGGTCTGCACGCTGAGCGTCAGCTGCGCCTTGCCGGTCGGGTGCATGCGCAGCTCGCACGCCGTCGGCCATGCCCAGGCCCGAGGATGTCCATGTGCTTGCGCGGGCCGGCGCCGACCCCCTCGGTGAAGAAGCTGATGCCGATGCCCATCAGCTCGCCGCGCTCCCGCTGCTCGGCCTGCTCGCGGCGCAGCGTCGTCGTACCCGGCCATGTCCAGCGCCTTGCGCAGCGCCGTCGCGTAGTCGCCCGGAGTCGTACTCCCACCCGGTCTTGCTGGTGTAGGGGAACTGCTCGGGGCGCAGCAGGTTCTCCAGGCGCAGCTCGGCCGGGATCCACGCCGAGCTCGTCGGCCAGGCAGTCGACCATCCGCTCGACCAGGTAGACGGCCTCGGTGACCCGGAACGAGCAGGCGTAGGCGACGCCGCCGGGCGCCTTGTTGGTGTAGACGCCGGTGACCTTGCAGTGGGCGGCCTCGAGGTCGTAGGAGCCGGTGAAGATGTGGAAGAACCCGGCTGGGAACTTGGTCGGCTGGGCGGTGCCGTTGAACGCGCCGTGGTCGGCGAGCACGTCGACCTCCAGCGCCGAGGATCTTGCCCGTCGCCGGTCGCGGCGATCGCGCCGCCATGTGGTAGTCGCGGGCGAAGCGCGGTGCGACATGAGGTTCTCGCTGCGGTCCTCGACCCACTTGACCGGCTTGCCGGTGACGATCGAGCCGACGACGGCGCAGCACGTAGCCGGGGTAGATCCGGCACCTTGTTGCCGAAGCCGCCGCCGATGTCGGGCGAGATGATCTGGATCTTGTGCTCGGGCAGCCCGGCGACGAGCGCGTAGAGCGTGCGGTGCGCGTGCGGCGCCTGGGTGGTGGACCAGACGGTCAGCTTGCCGGTCACCGCGTCCATGTCGGCGATGGCGCCGCAGGTCTCCATCGGCGCCGGGTGCGACGCGCGGGTAGACCATCTCCTGGGTCGACCACGACCTCGGCGCTCGGCGAACGACCGCGTCGGTGGCCGCCGCGTCGCCGGCCTCCCAGTCGAAGATGTGGTTGTCGGTCCGGCCCTCCATGTCGTCGCGGATCACCGGCGCGTCGGCGTCGCAGCGCCTTCGCGGCGTCGACGACGCGGGGGCAGCGGGTCGTAGTCGACGTCGATCAGCTCGAGCGCGTCGCGCGCGGCGTAGCGGTCCTCGGCGATCGACGAAGGCCACCTCCTGGCCCTGGAAGCGCACCTTGTCGGTGGCCAGCACGGCCTGCACGTCCGTGGACAGGGTCGGCATCCAGGCCAGGTTCCGCGCGCCTCCAGGTCGGCGCCGGTGATGCACCGCCTGCACCTTCGGGTGCTGCAGCGCCGCGGAGGTGTCGATGCGAGACGATCCGGGCGTGCGCCAGCGGGCTGCGCAGGATCGCGCCGTGCAGCATGCCCGGCAGCTTGATGTCGTCGACGTAGTGGCCCTGGCCGCGGATGAAGCGCGCGTCCTCCTTGCGGAGCATGCGGCCGAAGCCGATCGGGCGCTCCTGCGTGGCGGCCATCTCAGGACACGCCCTTGGGCCCGAAGCCGCGCAGCGTGCGCGGGTCGACCGACTCGTCGACGGCGACGACGTTGACGGTGCGGCAGCGTGCGCACTTGATGCGCACGCGCTTGCTGATGTAGGCCGGGTCCATGCTCGCGGCCAGCACCGTCCCGCACGACACACACGCGTAGTCGTCGTCGCCGTGGCCGGTGAACACCGGGCGCGCGGGGTCCTCCTGGACCGCGGTCCCGGCTCCGGGCGGGACCTCGCCCGCCTCCACCGCACGCATCGTCTTGATCAAGCGCTGGCCAGCTTCCCGGTGAAGTCCGTGATCAGCGCGTCGAGCACGCTCTGCACGACGCCCTCGCCCATGGAGGCGGCCTTGCCGCTGATCTGCGCCGCGGTGTGCAGCGTGCCGCCGTCGCCGTCGAGGTCGAAGGTGACCTCGGCGTTGGCGAAGCCCTGGCCGCCCTTCTCCCTGGAGCGCACCTTCATGACGGCGTGGCGGGCGGCGTCGTCGCGCTCGACCAGCGTGACGGTGCCGGTGAAGGTCATCGACATCGCGCCCATCTTCACGACGATCTCGGCCTTGACCTCCTCGTCGCTGACGGGCTCGAGCACGCGCCCGCCCTCGACGCACGGCACGACCTTCTCGAGATCGGTGATCGTCGCCCAGGTGTCGGGCCCGGTGGCGAACGTGTGGTCCAGCTCAACCATCTGTGTCTCCTTGGGGAAGCGCCGCGTCGACCTCGACGCGCACGTCGTCTTGCACCTTGAGCGTCCCGAACAGGGCCGAGTAGGGCTTCATGCCGAACGCCGTCTGGGTGACCGTCGCGTCGCCGCGCAGGCGCCCGTCGTCGAGTCGCAGGTCGAAGGCCACGGGGGCGCGGCGGCCGTTGAGCTCCAGCTCGCCCTCGACGTGCAGGCCGCCGTCGCCGTCGGCGTCGACGCGCTGGGAGCGGTAGGCGATCGCGGTGCCCTTGAGCACCTCCTCGCGCATCGACTGGTCGATGCTGGCCGTCTCCTCGTCGCCGAGCGCCATCATGCCGCCGTGTCCCTCGCGCACGCGCAGCGAGTCGGCGTCGGCGGTCAGCTCCAGCGAGGAGGCGTCGCCGACCCGCAGCGTGGCCGACCAGGACGTCACGTCGATGGTCAGGTCGTGGCCGGCCTTGGCGGCGGCGCCGCCCTTGCGCGTGTGGACGGTGAGGGTGGCCTGCTCGGGGCCGAAGCGGTAGGTGCCGGGGGTGATCGCCATGTCAGTCGCGGTACACCGTCTGCGCGTCCAGGCCGCCCTCGACGCCGGGCGGGAGCTCGCCGGTGCCGTGCGCGTACATGGCCACGTCGGCGATCGTGCGCGTCTGGCCCGCGGCGCCGAAGGCGCCGTCGGCCCAGGTCAGCTCGTCGGGCGGCGTCTGCAGCTCGGCACCCGCCAGCAGGCGCGCCTTGGCCAGGATCCGCTCGCTGGTGGAGTCGATCGCCGCGCCGACACCGGGGGAGGGGGCGGTGTTGAAGCCATGGCCGACCCCGAAGCGGTTGGTGTCGGCGGGCACGACCTTGACGTCCAGCGGCGGGACGCCCAGGCGCTCGGCCACCCGGCGGGCGTAGCCGCCCTCGTTGCCGTCGGGCTCGGTGGTCAGGCTCAGCACCATCTTGCCGGTGGGATGCACGCGCAGGAAGACCGCGCGGTAGGCCTCGTCAGCCACGGTTCTGGCTCCTCTCCTCCTGGTTGGCACGGCGCACGCGCTCCTGGTGGGCGGTGAGCGCGTTGTGGTCCTCGCGGTCGCAGAACGCCGGCTGCGGGCCGCCCAGCGGGTGCGGCGGCACGGCCGGGCGCTCGCAGCCCGGGTAGATGCAGGTCTTGGGCGGCTCGGTCATCGGGTCCATCCCGGGGTCGTGCGCCCGCGGCTGGGGCCGTAGCCGCTGGGCATCGCCACCGAGCTGCCGGGCACCGGCGTCGCGCTGGCCCACGGCTCGTGCTCGGGCTCGTGCTCGGGCTCGGGCGGGACCGCGTCGGCGCTGGGCTCGTCGCCGGCGATCGCGGCCAGCACGGCGTCCAGCGCGGCCACCGTGTGGCCGGAGACGAGCGCGTCGCAGTGGGGCAGCGCGGCGGCCATCCCGCCGGCGCGCGGCTGAAAGCCGCTGGCCGCCACGCGCGGGTTGACCCACACGATCCGGTGGGCCAGCCGCGCCAGCCGCTCCATCTCGCGCCCGACCACGGCCGGATCGCCGCGCTCCCAGCCGTCGGACAGGATCACCACGACCGCGCCGCGGGCCAGGCCGCGGCGCCCGTGGCGGTCGTTGAAGGTGCGCAGCGCATCGCCGATGCGCGTGCCCGACGACCAGTCGGGGGCGGCGTCGGCGGCGCGCTGCAGCGCCCGCTCGGGGCGTGCCGCCGCGCAGCGCCCGCGTGACGCGGGTGAGGCGGGTGGCGAACACGAAGGCCTCGCGTGCGCGTGCCGGCGCCGGCCGCGCAGCTGAGGAACTGCAGGTAGGCGCGCGCGTAGGGCTCCATCGAGCCGGAGATGTCCAGCAGCAGCACCAGCCGCCGCGGCTCGACGCGTCGACTGCGCCGGGCCAGGCGCAGCGGCTCGCCCCCGGTGCGCAGCGCGCCGCGCAGCGTGCCGCGCACGTCGATGCGCGCGCCGCGGCGGTCGCGGACGCGACGGCGGGTGCGCCGCGCCGGCGGTGGCGATGCGCAGGCGGGCCATCAGGCGCCGCAGCCGGGCCAGCTCGTCGGCCTCGATCGCGTCGAAGTCGCTTGGTCGCGCAGCACCTCGTCGGCGCTGGCCAGCGTCGGCACCAGGACCTCGCGGTCGGGCGCCTCGCGGTCGCCCGAGCCGGGGCCGGCGGGCTCCGCGCTCGAGCCGGGCTCGCTCTCCGGCGCCGCCCGCGGCGGGCGGCTCCACTCCGGGCGCTCCTCGCGGGCGGCGGCGGTGCGATCGAGCTCCTCGATCTCCAGCGGCGCATCGTCGTCGGCGTGGCGAGCCGAACACCTCGGCGAAGACGGCGTCGAACGCGGGGACCTGGGCGCGGCTGGAGACGAGCGACCGCGCGCGCCGTCCAGTACAGGCGCCGCCGGGACACGGGCCGCGTCAGCGTCGAGCGCCTGCGGCGAAGCGGGCGGCGCGCTCGGCGGTCACCGGGACGCCGGCCTCGTGCAGTCGGCGCGCGAAGGCGCCGGCCAACGCCGGCAGGTCGAGCTCGACGGTGCGCACGCGGCACGGCTCGCTCACCGGTCGCCTCCCGCCGAGCTGCCCGAGGCCGCCCGCGCGCACCAGCTCCTGGTCCTCGGCGTACTTCAGCACGGTGCCCAGCGTGCGGTCGATCGCCTCGGCGTCGAGGCGCCTCCACGCCGAGCAGCTCCAGCGCGGCCACCCAGTCGATCGCCTCGGCGATGCCCGGCGGCTTCTGCAGGTCGGCGTCGCGCAGCGCGGCCGACCGCGGCGGCCACCTGGACGGCCAGCGTCGCCGCCGCGCCGCCGGCACGCGCCGGCGGATGATCTCGACCTCGCGGGCCGGCGACGGGTAGTCGATCCAGTGGTACAGGCAGCGGCGCTTGAGCGCGTCGTGCAGGTCGCGCGTGCGGTTGGAGGTCAGCACGATCGCCGGCGGGTGGCGTGGCCCGGATCGTGCCCGAGCTCGGGGATGCGTCACCGCCGCCTCGGCCAGCAGCTCCAACAGGAACGCCTCGAACTCGTCGTCGGCGCGGTCGATCTCGTCGATCAGCAGCACCGCCGGGCGCGGGCCCGGGTGCTGAAGGGCACGCAGCAGCGGCCGGGCGATCAGGTAGTCGGGCCCGAACAGGTCCGTCCTCGCCGAGCTGCCGGTCCGACGCCTCGGCCAGGCGGATGCCCAGCAGCTGGCGCGGGTAGTTCCACTCGTACAGCGCCTCGGCGGCGTCGATGCCCTCGTAGCACTGCAGGCGGACCAGCGGCGTGTCGAGCACCTGGGCCAGCGCCTTGGCCGCCTCGGTCTTGCCGACGCCCGCCTCGCCCTCCAGCAGCAGCGGCTGGGGCAGGCGCAGGCTGAGGAACATGCCGGTGGCCAGGCCCTCGTCGACCAGGTAGTCGACGCTCGCCAGTCGCCTGGCGAGCGTCTCGACGTCGGGCACCAGCTGGCGCAGCTCGCCCGCCGGATCCCCGGTGGCCTGCGTCACTGCGGCGGCTCCGGGCGGCCCTGCATCGCCGCCCACACGCGCGCGGGCGAGCAGGGCATGTCGATGTGGTCGACGCCGTGGGTGTCGTGCAGCGCGTCGATGACCGCGTTGACGATCGCCGGCGGCGAGCCGACGTTGGGCGACTCGCCGACGCCCTTGGCGCCCAGCGGATGGTGCGGGCACGGCGTGACCGTCGCGCCCAGCTCGAACTCCGGGCACTCCATCGCCGTGGGGATCTGGTAGTCCATGAACGACGAGTCCAGGCAGTTGCCCTCGTCGTCGAACGTGATGACCTCCATCAGGGCGATGCCGATCCCCTCGGCCAGCCCGCCGTGGATCTGGCCGTCGACGATCATCGGGTTGATGCGCACGCCGCAGTCGTCGACGGCGATGAAGCGGCGCACCCTCACGAAGCGCCGTGTCGGGGTCGATGTCGACGACGGCGATGTAGGCGCCGTACGGGTAGGTGAGGTTCGGCGGGTCGTAGATCACCTGCGCGTCCAGGCCGCCCTCCATCCCGTCGGGCAGCGGCTCGCCGGAGTAGGCGCGCCGGGCGATGTCGCCGATCAGCGCCGCCTGCTCGGGGTCGCCCTTGACGAACCACCTGCCCTTCTCCCAGGCCAGGTCCTCGGGGCGGGTCTCCAGCATCGTCGCCGCGATCAGCCGCGCCCGGTCGCGCACCTTGCGCGAGACGACCGCCACCGCCGCGCCCGACACCGGCGTGGAGCGCGACCCGTAGGTGCCCAGCCCGTAGGGAGAGCGGTCGGTGTCGCCGTGGCGCACCTGCACGTCCTCCGGCGGGATGCCCAGCTCCTCGGCCACGATCTGCGCGAAGGTCGTCTCGTGACCCTGGCCCTGCGTCTGGGCGCTGATCGACACCACCGCCTTGCCCGACGGGTGCACGCGCAGGTCGGCGCCGTCGTCCATCGCCAGTCCGAGGATGTCCATGTGCTTGCGCGGGCCCGCGCCCACCCCCTCGGTGAAGAAGCACATGCCGATGCCCATCAGCTCGCCGCGCGCCCGCTTCTCGGCCTGCTCGCGGCGCAGGTCCGTCGTAGCCGGCGATGTCCATCGCCTTGCGCATCGTCGGTCGCGTAGTTGCCCGAGTCGTACGTCCAGCCGGTCGTCGTCTCGTAGGGGAACTGCTCGGGCGCGATGAAGCTGCGCATGCGCAGGTCGACCGGGTCGATGTCCATCTCCATGGCCAGCGCGTTGACCATGCGCTCCACGAAGTAGACCGCCTCGGTGATGCGGAACGAGCAGCGGTAGGCCACGCCGCCCGGCGCCTTGTTGGTGTAGACCGCCTTGACCTTCACGTGCGCGGCCTGCAGGTCGTAGGAGCCGCAGCAGATGTGGAAGAAGCCGGCGGGGAACTTCGTCGGCTGCGCGGTCGCAGTTGAACGCGCCGTGGTCGGCGATCACGTCCACCTTGCAGGCCGGTGATGCGCCCGTCCTTGGCGCAGATCGAGCCGCGCATGATGTAGTCGCGGGCGAAGCCGGTCGACATCAGGTTCTCGCTGCGGTCCTCGACCCACTTGACCGGCTCCCCGGCGACGATCGACCCGGCGATCGCGCACACGTAGCCGGGGTAGACCGGCACCTTGTTGCCGAAGCCGCCGCCGATGTCGTTGCACATGATCCGGATCATGTGCTCGGGCAGCCCGGCCACGTGCGCGTAGACGGTGCGGTGGGCGTGGGGCGCCTGGTTGCCGTTGTAGATGTCCAGCTTGCCCGGTCGCCGGGTTGAAGTCGGCGATCATGCCGCACGTCTCCATCGGCGCGGGATGGCAGCGCGGGTACATCATGTCGCGCTCGACGACGACGTCGGCCTCGGCGAACACGCGCTCGGCGGCCGTCCTCGTCGCCGGCCTCCCAGGTGGGCGAGGCGAGGTTGTCGACCTGGCCCTCCTTGTCGTCGCGGATCAGCGGCGCGTCGGGGTCCAGCGCCTTGCGCGCGTTGACGACGACGGGCAGCGGCTCGTACTCGACGTCGATCAGCTCCAGCGCGTCACGGGCGCGTACTCGTCCGTCGGCGATGACGAACGCCACCTCCTGGCCCTGGAAGCGGACCTTGTCGCCGGCCAGCACCGCCTGCATGTCGTAGGAGATCGTCGGCATCCAGGCCAGGCCCGAGCGTCTCCAGGTCCTTGGCGGTGACGACGGCGTCGACGCCGGGTGCTCCAGCGCGGCCGAGGTGTCGATCGAGACGATCCGCGCGTGCGCGTAGGGGCTGCGCAGGATCGCCCCGTGCAGCATGCCCGGCAGGTCGATGTCGTCGAGGTAGCTGCCCCTGGCCGCGGATGAACCGCGCGTCCTCCTTGCGCTTCAGCGGGCCGAAGCCGATCGGTTGCCGATCGGCTGGGTCTCCGTCGGCCGTGCCATGCTCAGACCTCCTGTCCTCGGGCGTCGTGCTCCGCGGCCCACCGCACCGCGCGCGACGATGTTCTTGTAGCCGGTGCAGCGGCAGATCTGGCCGGAGATCGCCGTCGCGGATCTCCTGGCCTCGGCCGGGTCGGGGTTGTGGTCGAGCAGCCAGCGGCTGGTCATCATCATGCCCGGCGTGCAGAAGCCGCACTGCAGGCCGTGCTCCTCGTGAAGCCCTCCTGGACGGGGTCGAGCTCGCCGTCGTCCTCGAGCGACCTCGACGGTGCGCATCGTCGTGCCCCTCGCCCATCACCGCCAGCACGGTGCACTACTTCACCGGCTGGCCGTCCATCAGCACGACGCAGGCGCCGCAGTTGGAGGTGTCGCAGCCCCAGTGGGTGCCGGTCAGGCCGAGCGTCTCGCGCAGGAAGTGCACGAGCAGCAGCCGCGGCTCGACCTCCGCGTGACCTCGCCGCCGTTGACGGTCATCGTCACCTGCATCTCAGGCCTCCTGGCTGCAGCGCGCGGGCCGCCGCCCGGCGCAGCGCCCGCTGGGTCAGCTCGCCGGCCAGGTGGCGCTTGTAGTCGACCGGGCCGCGCTGGTCGGCGCATCGGCGATGCAGTCCTGCGGCGGCGATCCGCGCCGCCTGCGCGAACAGCTCCTCGGTCGGTGGCCTGCCGCGCAGCAGCTCCTCGGCCCGGCGCGACGTGGATCGTCGTCGGCCCCGACGCGCGGCTCAGCCCGATGCCGACGTCGGCGATCGCGCCGCCGTCCAGCCACGACGGCGGCCGACGCGGCGGCGACCGCCCAGTCGCCGGCGCGCCGCTCGACCTTCTCGTAGGCGCTGCCCCCGCCCGGCCGGTTCGGGCAGCCGCACCTCGGTCAGCATCTCGCCGGCGGCCGACCGCGGTCTCGTACGGCCCCGCGTGGAACTCGTCCATGCCGACGACCGCGCTCGCCCGTCGGCGCCGCGGATCACCACCTGGCCCTCAGCGCCGAGCAGACGGCGGACAGGTCCTCGGCCGGGTCGGCCTGGCACAGCGAGCCGCCGATCGTGCCGCGGTTGCGCACGACCGGGTCGGCGATCACCTGCTCGGCCTCGGCGAACATCGGGAACCACTGGGCCAGCAGCTCGGAGCGCTGCAGGTCGACGTGGCGGGCCAGCGCGCCGATGGCGATGTGCGTCGCCCGCGTCACGGATGTAGGACAGCTCGCCCTCCAGCCCGTTGATGTCGATCAGGTGGCTCGGGGTTGGCCAGGCGCAGCTTCATCATCGGCAGCAGGCTGTGGCCACCGGCGATGACGCGCGCCTCGGGCCCCAGGCGCTGCAGCGCGGCGATCGCGCCCTCGACGCTGGTGGCCCGCTCGTAGTCAAACGGCGCTGGCGTCTGCATCGAGGCTCCTCTCGGGGTACTGGACGGGCGCGTCGGTGCCGATGATCGGCGAGCGGGGCATCCGCTGCGGCCGCTCCTGGCGGCCGTCGGGGTACAGCACCATCGCCGCATGCGCCCCGTAGGCGGGGTTGCGCAGCGCCGGGCCGTTGGGGCTGGCGGCGGCGATCGGGGCCTCGCGGCCCAGGCGGGCGAGCGTCAGCACGCCGCGCGTGTAGACCTCGCCGATGCGCGGCGCCCGGGTCGTCGCGCTGCCGGGGACGTCGCGCAACCCCTGCGCGGCGGCGCCCGGGTACAGGCCCTCGATCAGGCCCATCGCGTCCGACAGGCCCGCCTTCTTGACCAGCAGGCCCTCCAGCGCGCTGACGGCGGTGTCGAGGTCGCTGTTGATCGACTCGACGATCCCGTTGACCGGCGCGGTCTTCTCGATGATCTCCCCGACCGAGCCGATCGCGGCGTCCAGGCCCCGGTTGACCCCTACCAGGCCGGCGATGACCGGCAGCAGGAACGCCGCCATCGCGACGATGATCGCCACCACGGCGACGATCAGCACGACCTCGGCGGCGTTCATGCCGGCACCTCCTCGGGCGCGTCGTCGAGGATCACGTCCAGCGAGCCGCCGTAGTCGGCGATCCCGGCCAGCGTGCGGCTGACCTGGTCCTGGGTGGTCAGCAGTGCGGGTGCCGCGTCCAGGTCACGCGACAGCGCGGCTGCGGCGGTGCCGATCTGCTCGACGGCCGGGGCGATGCGGTTCACGGCGCTCAGCACACCGCGCAGCAGGACGATCACGACCGGCAGGACGACGAGCAGCAGCACGGCGTCCCCGATCCACAGCAGGGTCATGTCGGCCTCCTCTCGGCCACGACGGCGGCCTTGGCGGCGATCCCGGGCAGCGCGCCGAGGATCACGTCGAACTGTCCGTTGATGGCGGTCACCGCCGGCTCCAGCGGGCGCAGGTGGCCCGCCTCGACGTCGGTCAGCGCGCCGGCCAGCGTCTCCAGGTCGCCGGCGGTCGCCTCCAGGCCGCGACGCACGACGATCAGCGCGACGGCCAGCACGGCGACGACGACGACGGCGAGGATGACGCTGAGCAGGATCAGCGTGTCGTGCGTGCTCATTCGACCACCCCCGACAGGTCGCTCCGGGTCGATCCGGCCGCGTGGGTGGTGCCCGTCGTCACCGCCCCATAGCCGTCGGTGAGCGCGTTCATGTAGCCGTCCTGCACGACGGCCTCGTCGACGATCAGCCCCAGCACCGGCGCGGTCGCCTCGAGCTTGGGGATGTGCGCGGTCTGGCCGGCGACGTCGCCGGCGACGCCGAGCAGGCGCCCGACCGACGCGCGGATGTCGGTCACCGCGCGCACGAGCATCACCAGCAGGCCGGCCACGACGAGCGCGGCGACGAGCCCGATGATCAACGACAGCGTCCAGACGCCGTTGCCGCTCATTTGCCCACCGCCACCTTGCGCAGGGCTCGGGCCGAGTGCAGGATGCGCACGCCCGAGTCGTTGATGCGGTCGATCCCGTCCAGGCCCGTCGTCTGGGCTCGCACGGCCTCCAGTCCCGCGACCGCCGCGCGCGCCTGTCCGGCGATGCGCAGGGCGAGCACCACGATCGCGATGACGATCGCCGCGACGACGGCGAGCACCACCAGTCCGATGCCCAACCCGACCCACCAGCCCGTGGACGCGCCGATCAGCGCCGGCATGCCTCACCTCCAGGGTTGACTTCCTCTCCTCGCGCCCGGGCCGCCGCGCGCCGCAGCGCGCGCTCGGTCAGGACGCCCACCACGTGGCGCTTGTACTCCGCCGACCCGCGCTGGTCGCTGACCGGCGAGCAGCCGGCGGCCGCCAGCGCGGCGGCCGCGGCGATGCGCTCGTCGTCGGGCACGTGGCCCTCGAGCGCCTGCTCGGCCTGCGGGATCGTGATCTCGTTGCCGGCCGCGGCCAGGGCGATGCCGGCGCGGCGCACGGCGCCGTCGGCGCCCAGCGTGATCGCCGTCCCGGCGGCGGCGACGGCCCAGTCGCCCACGCGCCGGTCGACCTTCTCATACGCGCTGCCCGAGCGGTCGGCCAGCGGCACGCGGATCTCGGTGAGCATCTCGGCGGGCCCTACCGCGGTGCGGTAGGGCCCCACGTGGAAGGTCTCCATGTCGACGACGCGCTCGCCGTCCGTCCCGCGGATGACCATCCGCGCGCCCACCGCGGCGCACACCGCCGACAGATCCTCGGATGGGTCGGCCTGGCACAGGGCCCCGCCGATCGTGCCGCGGTTGCGGACGACCGGGTCGGCGATGCGCCGCTCGGCGTCGACGAAGATGGTCAGCCGCTGCGCCAGCAGCGGCGACTCCAGCAGCGCGCGATGGCGCGTCATCGCGCCGATGCGCACCTCGTCGCCGTCGGCGCGCACGTAGCCCAGCTGCGCGGCCAGCGGGTCGATGTCGATCACGTGCGCCGGCGCGGCCAGGCGCAGCTTCATCATCGGCAGCAGCGAGTGTCCGCCGGCCAGCAGCCGCGCATCGGGGCCGAGCTGAGCCAGCAGCTCCAGCGCCTGGTCGACGCTGTCGGCACGCTCGTAGTCAAACGGTGCGGGTACCTGCAAGACGACCCTCGCTCCCTCTCTCCGAGCCAGACGATCCCGCGGGTACGGTCTATGGTCAACCGTGACCTAAGGGATCGCTTAGGAGATGACCCTCGCCCAGCTGCAGTCGTTCGTCCTGGTCGCCCGCCACGGGTCGGTCAAGGCGGCCGCCGCGGAGCTGGACGTGACCGAGGCCGCCGTCTCGGTCGCGGTGGCGGCGCTGCGCAGGGAGCTGGGCGACGAGCTGTTCGTGCGCGAGGGGCGCGGCATCGCGCTGACCCCGGGCGGGCGCCGGCTGGCGGCGCTGGCCAACGAGATCCTGGGGCTGGCCGAGCAGGCGCGCCGCTCGGTGCAGGAGACCACCGGCCAGCCGCGCACGCTGCAGGTCGCCGCCAGCGGCCTGGTGGCCGAGCACATCGCCCCGCTGATCGACGCCTTCGGCGCGCGCGACGCGAGCCTGGACATCAGCGTCGAGACCGTCGCCGGCGAGGACTTCGCCGACCTGCTCGAGCACCGCCGCGCCGACGTGGCGCTCGGCCCGGCGCCGGGTCCGGAGCGCACGTCGATCGCCTCGGCGCCGTTCCTGCGCTGCCGGCTGGTGCTGGTCGCCGCCCCGGGCCACCCGCTGGCCGGGCAGCGCGACCTCGCTCCCGAGCAGCTGTCGGGCGAGCGCTGGATCGTCGGGCAGCCCGCGCTGGACGCGACCACGGGAACCGGCCTGTTCTTCGCCCGCACCGGCCTGGCGCCGGCGCAGATCGCCACCTACTCGTCCAACGCGGCGGCGCTGGCGGCGGCCGCGGCGGGGGAGGGCGTGGTGCTCACGCTCGCCCACGCCGTCGTCGACGAGGTGCGCCGTCACGCGCTCGTGCGCCTGGACGTGCGCGGAACGCCGCTGACCGAGCTGTGGCACGCCAGCACGCTCGGCGTCGGCCGGGCCGTCCCGGCGGCACTGGCGCTGGCGCGCTTCGCCACCACCTCGGACGCCACCCAGGCGATCGCCACCGGCCGCGCCGGATCGGTGTCCACGCGCGTGCGCCCCAAGACGCACGTCACGCTGTGGCGCGGGGTGGCCGAGGGGCCCTAGCGGATCGTTGTCGCCGAGCGGTCGCATACCGACCGTCAGGCGACAACGATCGAGCACCCGCGGCCGTTAGCCGTCCGGATGCTCCGCCGCCCAGCGGATCGAGCGCACGATCGTCGCGTAGCCGGTGCAGCGGCACACCTGGCCGGAGATCGCCTCGCGGATCTCGCGGTCGCTGGGATCGGGGTTGCGGTCCAGCAGCGCCCGGGCGGTGAGCATCATCCCCGACGTGCAGAAGCCGCACTGCAGCCCGTGCTGCTCGTGGAAGCCGCGCTGCACCGGGTCCAGGCGCCCGTCACGGGCGAGCCCCTCCACCGTGGTGATCTCGTAGGCGGCCGCCGTCGCCGCCAGCACGGTGCACGACTTGACCGGCTCGCCGTCCATCAGCACCACGCACGTGCCGCAGTTGGACGTGTCGCAGCCCCAGTGGGTGCCGGTCAGGTCGAGGTCGTCGCGCAGGAAGTGGACGAGCAGGCGCCGCGGCTCGACGTCGCGCGTGTGCTCCTGGCCGTTGACCGAGACGGTGATCAGCACCGCCGGCCAGGCTACTCAGGCGGCCTGCGCGATCATCGGCCCGGGCGTCCCGGCCACGCGCACGCAGTCGCGGCCCGCGGTCTTGGCCGCGTACAGGGCGGTGTCGGCGGCGTCGAAGGTGGCTCTCAGCTGCGCACCCTCGCGGGCCTGGGCGACGCCGAAGGAGGCGGTCACCGGCAGACCGCCGGGGCGCGCGGCGACGATCGCCCGGCGCAGACGCTCGGCGACGCCGGCGGCGTCCGTCAGGCCCGTCCCGGGCAGCAGGACCAGCAGCTCCTCGCCGCCGACCCGGTAGGCCAGCTCGAAGGAGCGCAGCTGGCGGCGCAGCGTGTAGGCGACCTCCCGCAGGACGGCGTCGCCGCGGCCGTGGCCGTGCTCGTCGTTGATGGCCTTGAAGTGGTCGAGGTCGAGCACGATGACGCTGACCGGCTCGCCGAACAGCGATGCCTGCTGGACCAGCTCGTCGAAGCGCAGCTCCAGCGAGGTGCGGTTCAGCAGCCCGGTGAGGTGGTCCAAGCCGGCGCCGGCCCGTTGCTCGGCCTCGGCGGCGCTGAGCACGTACACGCAGGCGGTGACGCCGATCAGCAGCACCGCGGAGATGAGCGTGGGCGCGGGATCGTCAAGGAAGCCCGCCGGATCGGCGCCGGCGACGGCGGCGAGCATCATCGCCATCGCGACGCCGACGAAGGCGAGGACGACCGGCCCGCGAAAGCGGGCGGCCGAGAAGGCGGCCGGGAACACCAGCCACGGCAGCGCCAGGCTCGCCGCGCCGCCCGACAGCGCGACGGCGCCGGCCAGCAGCGCCTCCATCAGGACGATGCTGGCGGCGACCTGCAGCTCGGGCAGCGAGCTGGCGGCGATGCGCCGGTCGAGCGTGAGCAGGTTGGCCAGCGCGAGAGCGAACAGGACGACCGTCCACCAGCCGTACTCGGGCGTGAAGTACAGGAGCGCGAGCCCCACCGCGCCGGCGGTGATCATGCGCGCTCGATGCATGCGCGGCGAGTTGTCGAGCATGCGCGCGCGATCGAGCTCGGTCGGGCACAGCCAGTGGGCGAGGCGTCTTGCCATCAACCGGGCCATCGGCCGGCGCAGCCGGTTCCTTTATGCCGCGCGCCCCAACGGTGGCGGACTTCGGCTCAGCCGGGCCGCCCGAACGGCAGCGCCGCTGGCGCCAGCCGCTCGCGCACGTCGCCCACGAGCGTCACCTCGCGCGGATCGAGGGCGATCACGTCAGCGCCCTCGGACAGGTCCAGCGCGTCGAGCTCCAGCCAGATCACGTTGGGCGAGCGGGTCGACTGGAAGTAGTAGACGCGGTCGGTCAGATCGACCACGCTCAGCCACCAGGTCGGATACGACGGAAACAGGCTGTCGGGGGCGCCGTAGGGGATCGCGACGTTGCGGGCCAGGCCCAGCACGCCGGCGACGGCCTCCAGCTGGTCGGCCGGCTCGGGCAGATGCTCCAGGAAGTACTTGGCACGCACGAAGCGGTCGGTGGAGACGATGTCGCCGGGCAGCGGCAGGTCGCCGCCGAAGGCCTCGTAGCGGCGCGCGTTGGCCAGCTGCGCCTCATAGTCGGGGTCGTTGGCCATCACGGTGTGCTCGCGCCCGTGATGGACGACCGGGCGGCCGTCGAGCATCTCGACGATCGCGCTGTCGCCACTGGGGTCCTCGAGCGCCAGGTGCAGCGGCAGGTCCTGGCCGGCCACGAGCTGGGGCACGACCCGCACGTCGCGCAGGCCGTCCAGCGCCTCGGCCACGGTGGCGAACCGATCGACGACGTACTGCGTCCACATCACGTTGCTGATCCCTGGCCGGCCGTCGGGTGCCTCGTAGCCGGCGGCGCCCAGGTAGAGCGCGTGAGCGGCCAGGCCGCGCTCGTTGACGCACTCGCCCGTGCCGGCCTCCCAGGCGCTGAGCGACACGCTGCCGTAGCGCGAGACCCACGTCGCGCTGCCCGGGCCGGCGTCGCCCCCGCGGCGCAGGCCGCGCGGCAGCACCCACATGCGCGGCTCGTCGCTGAACTCCCAGTCGATCGTGCGCGAGACGACCTGCGCGACCGGATTGTCGTTCCAGAAGATGCGGGTGCACATGGCGGGCAGGCTAGGGGCGCTCGATGCCCACCAGCCCGGCCGTGCCCAGCTCGGCGTCCTCGCCACCCAGGGCGGCTGGGGCGCCGGCGCGGCGCTCGGGCAACCACCAGGCCAACCCGGCCGCGAGGATGCAGATGGCGATCGCCACCCACATGGCGGTCGTGTACCCGCCCAGCCCGGGCAGGTGCTCCCCCGGGGCCGTGTGGGCCGCGAGGATCGAGGCTGCGAGTGCGCTGCCCAGCGAGAAGCCGACGTAGCGGACCACTTGGTAGAAGCCCATCGCACTGCCCGTCTCGCGATCGGGCACGGCGCGCACGATCATGCCCGGAATCGCGGCGAAGGTCGCGCCCATGCCGATCCCGACGATCGACATCGTCACGAAGGCCTGCCAGAGCGCGCCGTGCCCGAGGGCGAAGAAGACGCCGGCGGCGGCGACGAAGAGGCATCCGAGCGGAAGGGTCGCGCGCTCGCCGATCGTCCGGGCCAGCCACGGCAGCAGTTGCGCCGAGGCGACGCTGAGCACGGAGAACGGCACGAGGCACAGTCCCGCGACGACGACGCTGGCCCCGAAGCCGTAGCCCGCCGACGGGGGCGTCTGCACGAACTCCGTGACCATCGACAGGTACATGTACATCGCCACGCCCAGGACGGTGGCGCAGACGTCCCCGGTGAGCACCGCCGGGTGGCGCAACAGGCGCAGGTCCACCAGCGGCGCGGCGGCGCGCATCTGGTGGCGGGTCCAAATGGCGAACAGCACCAGCGAGCCGGCGAACAGGCCGATGATCGTCGCGGACGACCAGCCCCAGCTCTTGCCCTCGGCAATGGCCAGGAGGAGGGCCACGAGCGCGGCGCCGAGGAGCAGCGCGCCAGCGACGTCCAGCGGCGCGTCGTCGGTGGAGCGGCTGCGCGGGACGATCACGAGCGTGGCCAGCAGCGCGCTGCCGCTGACCAGCGCACCGAACCAGTAGGCGGCCGACAGGCCCGCGACGTCGGCGATCAGTCCGCTGAGCGGGTAGCCCAGCCCGACGCCGGCGGCGGCCGCGACCGACAGCAGTGCCACGGCGGGGGCGATGCGCGGGCGCGGCAGGTGGTCGCGGGCGGCGGCCATGGTCAGGGGGACCAGGCCGAGACCGACACCCTGCATCGCGCGCCCGGCGACCAGTATCGCGAGCGACGTGGCCACCGCGGACAGCACGCCGCCGAGCGTCACGATGCTGAGACCGGCCAGCAAGGTTGCGCGGCGGCGCGGGCCGTCGCCCAACCGCCCCATGATCGGTGCGCTCACAGCGCCGATCAGCAGCGCGGCGGTCAGTGACCACTGGGCGGTGCTGAGCGGCACGTGCAGATCGCGCGCGATCGAGGGGATCAGCGGGGCGCCGAGCGAGCTGACGACCGCGGCGACGGTGGTCACGAAGACGAGGACGGCGGTCAGCAGCCCGGGCGAGCGCTGGCCGCGGGTCACGAGCGCGTCTCCTGCACCGCGCCGATCAGCCGCTCCAGCGCCTCCGCGGCACTGGCCAGGGCGGCGAGGTCGTCGTCGGGGAGGGCCTGTGCGGCGGCGCGAAGCACGACGCGGTACTCGTCGCGGACCCGTTCCAGCACCGAGCGGCCGTCGTCGGTGATGGAGACGAGCACGACCCGCCGGTCGCCGGCGTCGCGGTCGCGTCGCACGAGGCCGCGACGCTCGAGCCGGTCGACGAGCTGGGTGACGGTGGGCTGGGCCAGCACCTCGGTGACCGCCAGCTCGGTGATGCGCCGCGGGCCGTCGCCGAGGGTGCTGAGCAGACCGCCTTCGGCGCGGGTCAGCGAGCGGCTGCCCGCGCCCAGCAGCAGGCGCGTGAGCTGGGACGCGCGCGGCAGCAGATGCGCGGTGATCTCGTCGATCGCGGCGGGACGGTCGGTGAGCGCGCCGGCGTTCATATCGGAGAACTATATTGGAACCCGATGGAACTTGCCGGTAGCGCGGGCGCCGCGCCTCCCGCGTAGCGCGCGCCCGCGCAGCACCGGTTTGGGGTTTGTCGTCAGACGGACTAAAGCCTTGAGCGCTGATCGCCGATACTGGACGCGTGGACGAACCTCTGCGCAGGGGGCTTAAGTTCGGCGTGCCGGCATCCGCGACGCTGTGCCTGTCGGCGGTCGTGCTTGGCGCGGCGATCACCGCGTCTCTGGGGACGGGGCCGTTTGCCGATTCGTCCGACCGTCAGAACGTCCGCGAGATGCGCCTCGCCGAACCGACGACCCAGGCCTCGATCGGCGGCCTGGCTGCGTTTCCGCAGCTGGGCGTCTCGCTCGACCCGGGCGGCACCGGCACGGTGACCGCAGGCGCCACCCCGGCCGCCGCGGCCGCCCAGCCGAGCGGCGGTCGCCGCTCGGCCACAAGCCAGCCGGCCAAGAGCCGCGGTGGCGGGCTCGACAAGATCGGTCGCACGCGCACCCCGTCGGTGGGTGGGATCGGCCAGTCGCCTTCGTCCGGCCAGTCGCCTTCGTCCGGCCAGCCGTCAGCGACGGCGCCGGGCAGCGCGAACGCGCCGGCCAGCGGTGACGGCACGGCGGCCGACGGAAAGAGCTCGGCCACCAACGGTGCGGCGATCCTGCTCGGGCGGCGCCGCACCCGGCTGCGCGTGCTCAACCTGGCCAGCGCCGCCAGCTCGACGGACAGCCAGCCGCGCTACACCGTCAGCATGGCGCTCGAGTACGCCGACAGCGGTGAGGTGCGCCGCTATCTCAACCTCAATCTGGCGCCGGATGCGACAGCGCTGAGCGCGCCCGGTCAGGCGATGCGTGCCCGTGTGGACGTCGTCGACTCTGCGCAGAGCGATGGGTCGCTGGGCCGCCAGGTGCGCCTGCGCATGGACGTCGTGCAGACGACCGTCACGACGAACACGGCGACGGATCTGGGCGACGGCGACGGCAACAGCAACGTGATCCAGGTGACGCTGCCGCTGACCGCGCCCGCGCCGCCTGCTGACGAGACGACGCCGCCCTCCGGGGACACGCCGTCCGACCAGCCGGGCAACGACGCACCGGCCGACGGCCAGCCGTCTGGCGATCAGCCGTCCAGCGATCAGCCGTCACACCATCACCCGTGGGGCGACAAGCCGTGGGACCACCAGCCGTCCAGCGATCAGCCGTCCGGGGATCAGCCGTCTGGCGATCAGCCGTCTGGCGATCAGCCGTCCGGTGACCAGCCGCCTTGCGACCAGGCGTCGGGCAACCAGCCGTCGGGGGACAAGCCGGCAGGTGACGGGTCGTCGAGCGATGCTGCGTCGACCGACCAGTCGGCCGCTGACCAGCAGCCGGGCGACGGGACGACTGCGCCGTCGGGCGACCAGCCGTCGGGGGACAAGCCGGCAGGTGACGGGTCGTCGAGCGATGCTGCGTCGACCGACCAGTCGGCCGCTGACCAGCAGCCGGGCGACGGGACGACTGCGCCGTCGGGGGACAAGCCGGCAGGTGACGGGTCGTCGAGCGATGCTGCGTCGACCGACCAGTCGGCCGCTGACCAGCAGCCGGGCGACGGGACGACTGCGCCGTCGGGGACCAGCCGTCGGGACAAGCCGGCAGGTGACGGGTCGTCGAGCGATGCTGCGTCGACCGACCAGTCGGCCGCTGACCAGCAGCCGGGCGACGGGACGACTGCGCCGTCGGCCGACACCCCGACGGGCGACCAGCCCGCCGACGGCAGCGCCTGCACCGGCGACAAGCCCTCGACCGGCGACCAGCCCGCCACCGACACGCCCGCCGCGGATCCCGCCCCCGCCGCTGAGCCCGCGCCCGTGACCGAGATCCTGCTGCCGCTGGACATCCCGCCCGACGACGAGGCCAACGCCTCCGTGGTCCCGCCGTCGGCGACCAGCACCGGCTCGACGGTCACGTCGACCGCGCCGGACCCCGTCCCGACGACGGACCCCACCGATCCGACGGCGCCGCCGGCCCCCGACACGCCCACGACCCCCGTCGAGGTCCCGGTCGGCATCACGCTCGACACCGCGCCGCCGGCGCCCAGCGAGGTCCCCGCCGCCGACGCCGCCGACCCCACGACGACCGCCGACGCCCCGGCCGACCCCGCCACGACCGCCGCCGACGCGCCGACCCCGGCCCAAGCCGCGACCCCGGCTGACGGCACCGCCGCCACCCCCGCCGACGACCCGGCGCCCGCCGGCAGCTAGGCCCCCGCGGCCGGTCGGGTCGGGCCCGCGCAGTAGCCTCCGCGCGCCGCCGCCGATGCCCCGACCTGCGCCACCGACGCCCGACGACGACGCCCGCCTGCGCGCGGCCGTGAAGGCCGACGACGGCTTCTTCACCACGTTCTTCGTCAGCTCCTACTCGCCCCATGTGGTGCGGTGGGCCGCCCGCCGCGGCCTCTCGCCCAACCAGGTGACCGTCGCCTCGATGCTGGTCGGCGTGCTGGCCGCCGCCGCCTTCGCGACCGGCGAGCGCTGGGGGCTGATCGCCGGCGCGGTCCTGCTGCAGGCCGCGTTCCTGCTGGACTGCGTCGACGGCCAGCTGGCCCGGTACACGCAGACGTTCTCGCCGCTGGGCGGCTGGTTGGACGCCGTCTTCGACCGCACCAAGGAGTACCTCGTCTACGCCGGACTGGCTATCGGCGCGGCCGCCGGCGGGGATGGCATCTGGCTGCTGGCCGGCGCGGCGATGGGGCTGCAGACCGCGCGCCACACGATGGACTTCTCGTTCTCGGGGACCCACGACGCCCAGGCGTCCGGCGTGCTCGCGGTCGCGCGGCGCCATGACAGCGGACCGCTGTCGTGGGTGAAGCGGATGATCGTCTTCCCGATCGGCGAGCGCTTCGCGGCGATCTCGATCACCGCGGCGATCTGGTCGGCGCACACCACGTTCGTCGTCCTGCTCGCGTGGGGCGGCGTCGCCGGCCTGTACGGGGTCGCCGGCCGGCTGGCCCGCGGTCGCGGTGCGACGCCGGAGCAGCTGCTGCGCCGCTACCGCGACGACGGCCCCTTCGCGCCGCTGCTGCGCCGGCTGCCCGTCCCGTGGTTCGTCCCGCCGCTGCTGCGCGTCGTCGAGTACGGCGCGATCCTGACCTTCGTGTCGATCGCGGGGGGCAGCGCGGTCGCGGGGGCGTTCGCGCTCATCGCCGCCGGCGCGTACCGGCAGTACGACCTCATCTACCGGTCCGGCCCGCCCCCCGCGTGGACGGGGTTCGTGTCGCTGGGCTGGCAGGGGCGGGTGATCGCCGCCGCGATCCTCGTCGCCGCCGCCACGGCGCCGACCGGGCTGTACGTGCTCGCCGCCGTGATCGCCGTCCCGCTCGTGGCGGAGTCCGTCCACGCCCACCGCCTGGAGGCCGCCGCCGCATGATCGGGATGGTCCTCGCCGCCGGCTGGGGCAGTCGGCTGGCCCCGCTGACCGACGAGCTGCCCAAGACGCTGCTGGCCGTCGACGGCGAGCGCACCATCCTCGACGTCGCGCTGGGCAACATGCGCGCGGTTGGCCTCGACGAGGTGGTGATCGTCACCGGCTACCGCCACGACGTGCTCGCCGACCGTCGGGCGGCGCTGGAGCGCGACCACGGCCTGCGCATCGAGCTGCTGTTCAATCCCAAGGCGTTGGAGTGGAACAACGCCTACTCGCTGTGGTGCGCGCGTGAGCACTTCGCCCGCGGCGTGCTGATGGCCAACGGGGACACCGTCCATCCCGCGTCGGTGCAGCGCACGCTGCTGGCCGCCCGCGACGGCCACGACCTGGTGATCGCCGTCGACGCGGTCAAGGCGATGGCCGAGGAGGAGATGAAGGTCCAGCTGGACGGCGACGGGCACCTGACGCGCATCACCAAGCGGATGGAGCCCGCGCAGGCCGCCGGCGAGTACATCGGCGTGACGCTGATCGAGCCCCACGCCGCGCACGCCCTGGCCGACGCCCTGCAGGCGACCTTCGAGCGCAACCCGCAGGACTACTACGAGGACGGCTTCCAGGAGCTGGCCGACCGCGGCGGCAAGGTGCTCGGCGCGACGATCGGCGCGGTCGAGTGGGTCGAGGTCGACGACCACGCCGACCTGGCGCGGGCCCGGGAGGTGGCATGCCGCTGCTAGCGCGCATGATCGGCGCACCGCTGGCCATCGACATCGGCCCGGGCGCGATCGCCGCGCTGGCGCCGCTGCTGGTCGACCGGCGCATCTCCGCCGGCGGCCATGTCGCCGTCGCCGTCGGCCCGGGACAGGGCGAGCAGATCGCCGAGGTGCTGCGCCCGCAGCTGGCCAACGCCGACATCCTGCACGTGGCCGACGGGTCGGTTCAGGCGGCCAGCGACCTGGCCCGCACGCTGCGTGGCGGCTTCTACGACGCCATCGTCGGCATCGGCGGCGGCAGGGTCATCGACGTGTCCAAGTACGCCGCATCGCTCGGCGGTCTGCCGATGGTCGCGGTGGCCACGAGCCTGGCCCACGACGGGCTGGCCTCGCCGGTCGCATCGCTGAGCGAGGGCGGACGCAAGCTCAGCTTCGGCGTGCAGATGCCGATCGCGGTGGTCGTCGACCTCGACTACGTGCGCGCATCGGCGCCCGAGCTGCGCCGCTCGGGCATCGGCGACGCGGTCTCCAACCTGTCGGCCATCGCCGACTGGGAGCTGGCCGCCCGTGAGCGCGGCGAGGCGCTCGACGGCCTGGCCGTCACCTTCGCGCGCACCGGGGCGATGGCGGTCATCGATCGCACCGACACGATCGACGACGACGCGTTCCTGTACGCGCTGGCCGATGCGCTGGTCCTGGGCGGGCTGGCGATGGCGGTCGCGGGCTCCAGCCGGCCCTGCTCAGGCGCCGACCACGAGATCGTCCACGCCATCGACCACCTGCATCCCGGCACCGCCGCCCACGGCGAGCTGGCCGGCGTCGGCGCGCTGTTCGCCACGCACCTGCGCGGGGACGCGCCGCTGTTCGACCACCTGGCGGCCTGCCTGCGTCGTCACCAGCTGCCGCGCACGCCCGAGGATCTCGACCTCACGCGCGAGCAGTTCGCCGCCGCCGTGGCCTACGCGCCGTCCACGCGACCGGACCGCTACACGATCCTCGAGCACCTCGACCTCGACGAGCGGGAGGTGAGCGCCCGTGTCGACGCGTTCGCGGCGGCCCTCGATCGCTGAGCTGCGCGCGGTCACCCAGCCGGACGCGATCTTCGCGCGCAACAGCGGCGAGCACTGGATCGGGCGGCTGTACATGCGCCGCCTGTCGCCGTACCTGACACGCGTCCTGCTGGCCCTGCGCGTGAGCCCCAACGCGGCCACGTGGATGATGATCGCCACCGGGCCGATCGCCGCCGCGCTGCTGACCCTGCCCGGCATCTGGCCGGTCGTCGCCGCAGCGCTCGTGCTGCAGCTGCAGATCGCGCTGGACTGCGCGGACGGCGAGCTGGCCCGCTGGCTGGACCGCAAGTCGCCGGCCGGCATCTACCTCGACCGCGTCGGCCACTGGCTGACCGAGGCGACGCTGCCCGTCGGCCTGGGCATTCGCGCCGACGGCGGCTGGGACAGCATCGGCACGTACACCACGCTCGGCCTGTGCGCGGCGATGCTGGCGCTGCTGATCATGGCCCAGTCGGCGCTCGTCGTCGTCGCGCGGGCCGAGGCCGGGCTGCCGCTGGCCGAGGACTCGCGCGCGGTCGCCGCCCCACGCCAGGCGCTGCTGGCGCGGCTGCGCGCGCTGGTCGCCAAGGCGCCCTTCTACCGCGTCTTCATCGCTCAGGAGCTGTCGTTCCTGGCCCTGATCGCCGCGATCGGCGACGCGATCGCCGACACCCTCGACGTGACCCGGGCGCTGATCTTCGTGCTGCTGGCCGCGGGGATCGTCACCGTCGTGGGCCGGATGCTGACGATCCTCTCGTCCAGCCGGCTGCGATGACGCCCCGGCTGGGCTGCGTCGTGCTCAGCGGGGGCGGCCGGCCCGCGGCGCTGGCCCGCGCGCTGGCCTCCCTGCAGGCACAGGAGGGCGTGACCGTCGACGTGGCGGTGGTCGGCAACGGCTGGACGCCCGAGGACCTGCCCGCCGGCGTGCACGGCGTCGCCCTGCCCGAGCCGGTTGGCATCCCGGCTGGGCGCAACGCCGGGGTGCCGGCGGTGGCGGGCGAGCTGCTGTTCTTCCTTGACGACGACGCGGCGCTGCGCGACGCCGACGCCCTGGCTGCGGTGGCCGCGAAGTTCGCCGCCGACCCGCGCCTGGGCGCCCTGCAGCTGCGTGTCGAGCCGGACGCCGCCGGTGTCCCGTCGCGCAGCTGGGTGCCGCGGCTGCGCGTCGGCGATCGCACCCGGCCCAGCGACGTCGCGGTGCTGTGGGAGGGGGCGGTGGCCATCCGCCGCCAGCTGTTCGAGCGCGTGGGCGGCTGGCCGGCCGACTTCCGCTTCATGCACGAGGGCGTGGCACTGGCCTGGGAGGTGCTGGACGCCGGCTGCCGCGTGCACTATGCCGCCGACGTGGTCGCGCTGCACCCGCCGCTGGCGCCGGGCGCGGCCCGGCGCCCGGAATGGGCCTACCACGCGGCGCGCAACCGCGTGCGGCTTGCGCGGCGCTACCTGCCGCTGCCGCTCGGCCTGCTGTTCGTGCTCAGCTTCCTGGCCCGCAGCGCCATCGGCCTGGCGCGGGCGCGGCTGCTGGGCGCCGCGCTGCACGGGTACGCCGATGGGATGCGCGGCCCGTCCGGCCCCACCCGCAAGCTGAAGCCGTCAACGTTGTGGCGGATGACCCGCGACGGGCGTCCCCCCGTGATCTGAACCGCGTCCCACCACTAGCCTCAGTCCCGCATGTCGACCGAGACGGTCAAGCACGACCCGCCGCCCCAGGAGAACCCGGCCGCCATCGCCGACGGCTGGGCGGACGCCTACACGCCCGAGCTCAACGTCTACGAGCCGCACCGCACGAGCGTCCCGCCGGTCGGGCCCTACCTGGCCGAGCTGTGGCGCCGGCGCCACTTCGCCATCGCCATGGCCCGCATGCGCCTGCGCGCCCAGCACTACGGCACCGTCTTCGGCATGACCTGGCTGCTGCTCGGGCCGCTGTGCCTGGGCGGCGTGTACTTCATCCTGGTCGACATCCTGCGCGGCGGGCAGCACCCGCCCGGCTTCTTCACCCACCTGCTGGGCGGGATCTTCGCCTACCAGCTGTTCGCTGACGCGGTGCGCCGCTCGGCCGCCTCGGTCACCGGCGGCGGCAAGCTGATCCTCAACACGGCCTTCCCGCGCGCGCTGCTGCCGCTCAGCGACGTGATCACCTCGATCGTGCGCTTCGGGCCGATGATGGTCCTGTACGCGGTCATCCACACCGCCCAGGGCCTGCCGGTCAACGTCAACACCCTGTGGGCGGTGGTGATCTTCGTCGAGATCGTCGCCTTCGCCACCGGCGTGTCGCTGTTCATGGCCGCGCTGCAGGTCTACTTCCGCGACATCAAGGAGTTCCTGCCCTACCTGATGCGTGTGTGGCTCTACATGTCCCCGGTGCTGTGGTACGCCGACAAGGTGCCCCATGGCTACGAGTGGCTGCTGTGGGCCAACCCGATGGGCCCGCCGCTGACCGCCTGGAACGAGGCGCTCACCGAGGGCATCATGCCCGGCGGGACCTGGCTGGTCCTGGGCGCCGTCTACGGCGTGATCGCGCTGGTGGCGGGCTTCCTGTTCTTCGCCTCCCGGGAGCGTGATTTCGCTGTCCGCCTCTGACGTCGCCGCCGCCCCCGGCGCCGCATCCCAGGCGCGGCCGACCTCGATCAAGGTCGAGGGCGTCTCGATCACCTACCAGTCGGCGGTGTCGGGCACGCCGACGCTGATCGGCACGATGTCGCGCCTGCGCCGGCGCAAGAAGGTGCAGAAGCGCGTGCGGGCCGTGCGCGACGTCTCCTTCGAGGTCCCGCGCGGCACCGTCCTGGGCGTGATCGGCGCCAACGGCGCCGGCAAGTCGACGCTCGTGCGCGCGATGGCCGGCATCCTGCCGCCGACCACCGGGCGCATCGAGGTGCACGGCCGCGTGTCGACGCTGCTGGCGCTCGGCGTCGGCTTCGACCGCAAGCTCACCGGGCGCCAGAACGTGATGCTGGGCGGGCTGGCCGCGGGTCTGCGCCCCGAGCAGCTGGAGGAGAAGTACGACGAGATCGTCGAGTTCGCCGAGCTGGCGGAGTACATGGACATGCCGATGCGCACCTACTCGGCGGGCATGTACGGGCGGCTGGCCTTCTCGGTGGCGGTGAACATGGAGCCCGACATCCTGCTCATCGACGAGGCGCTGTCGGTCGGCGACGCGCACTTCAAGCAGAAGTCGTTCGCCAAGATGCGCGAGCTGTGCGAGACCGCCCATACGATCGTGCTCGTCAGCCACGGCATGCGCGCGATGCGCCGGCTGGCCGATGAGGTGCTGTGGCTGGATCGGGGCGAGATGCGCGGCTACGGGCCGCCCGACGAGGTGATCCCCGCCTACCGGGAGTTCATGAAGGTCTCCGAGGAGGACGAGGCCTCCGAGGAGGACATCTAGCGCGACGTGCCCGCCCGCAGCCTGGCCAGGCAGGCCGGCGAGGCGGAGATGCGGTACGAGCGGTTCTTGTAGATCGTCGTGTAGGTGCTCGGGGCGTGCGCGGGTGGGAAGTTCTTGCGGTAGAAGCGCTTGGCGAAGAACGTGCGGCGCGGCTGCAGGAACAGCTGGCCCAGCGGGCTGGCGTGCAGGCGCACCGTGCCGACGCTGCCGGGCGGGCCGTCGATCCACCAGCGGAAGTAGGGGATCGGCCGGTGGTCGGCGGTCGAGATCGGCTGGCAGGCGGCGAAGGCGCGCCGCACGACGGGCGCCCGGGCGGCCGTGCGCAGGTCGCGGTACAGGTGCGCGTCGCGCTCCATCACGTGCTGGGTGTTGCGCAGCATGCTGATCTGCTTGGGGATGAAGGCGATCGACAGCGCGGCGGCGAACACGCCGATCCACAGCCAGCGCCGCCGCCAGACGCTGTCGCGGTCGATCAGCCGCCAGCCGAACACCGCGGCCCCGTAGAAGGTGGCCAGCAGGATCGCCGGGCTGCGCACGTATCGGTTGATCAGCGGCAGCCCGAACAGCGGCCCGACCGCGAAGACCGCGAGCATCAGCACCGCGACGGCGAGCACGAGCAGCCCCTGGCGGCGGCGGAACATCCAGGCGAAGGCCATGCCGATCGGCACGCCGAGCACCAGCGGCTCGCGCAGGGCGGCGAACAGGTAGGCCGCGCCGGAGTAGGGCACGTCGGTGATCGAGCGGCGGCGGTCGTTGGTGACGGCCAGGTCGGCGGTGCCCGTCAGCGAGTGCAGCGGATGGCCGGTGATGGCCCAGTCCGAGCCGGCCCAGATGACCGGCGCGGCCAGCGCGAGCGCCAGCCAGCGCGCGACCTGTCCGGGCGACGCGCCGCTGCCGTACCACAGCCACACCACGTAGGCGATCGACAGCACCCACGCCTCGGGACGCAGCAGCCCCGCCACGGCGAGCACGACGAGCACCGGCCAGCCGCGCTTGGGGCGGGTGGCCTCCAGCAGGACGGCCCCGACGATCAGCGCCTCGAAGGGCAGGTCCTGGTAGGTGAGGATCGTGTCGCGCTGGAGCGCCGGGCGGCTCACGATGACCAGCGCCACCACCACGCCGGCCCAGGTCCCGAACAGCTCGGCGCCCAGGCGGAACGACAGCCACACGAGCGCGCCGAAGCTGAGCAGCACGACCCACACCATCGCCCGGTCGGCGCCGTCGCCGAAGGGCAGCGCGAGCGAGCCGATGACCATCTCCAGCGGGTGCGGCGTGGGCGCGAAGTCGGCGGTGTACTCGGGCGTGAAGCCGTGCCACAGGTCGTGCGCCCACAGCAGCGCGTAGCGGGCGTCGTAGTTCAGGTACCAGGGGTCGTAGACCAGGTACATCACGACGGCAACGCCCACGATCGTCACCACGGCGGGCAGCCAGCGAGCCATCGTGGCCGGCGCCGCCCGCTCGGTGGGCGCTGCGGTGGCCATCAGCGGGACGAGTCTAGGGGAGGGGTTACGCTCGGGCGCGCATGTCCGAGCCAGTCGTCCCCATCGTCGGCTACGGCGCCGGCGGCCACGCCACCTCGTTGCTCGACGCGCTGCGCAGCGCCGGGCGCTTCGAGGTGGTGGCGATCGTCGACGACGACTCCGCCCGCGCGGGCGAGGCGCTGCTGGGCGTGCCGATCGAGACGCATCCCGGCGCGCTCAAGGGCCATCGCGTCGCCGGGGTGGCGCACGCCTTCGTCGGGATCGGCGGCGTCGTGGACCGCGCCACGCGCCGCAGCGCCCGCGAACGGCTGATGCAGCTGGGCTTCGCGCTGCCGCCGATCGTGCACGCCAGCGCCTGGGTCTCGCCCCACGCGACGCTGGGCGCCGGCGTCCAGGTGCTGGCCCAGGCCGTCGTCAACGCCGCCGCCGTCCTGGAGAACGGGGCGATCGTCAACAGCGGCGCGATCGTCGAGCACGACTGCGTCGTGGGCTCGGGCGCCCACCTGGGGCCACGGGCGGTGATCGGCGGGCGCACCCGCGTCGACGCCGACGCCCACATCGGGATGGGCGCGGTGGTGATCGAGAACCTGCACGTCGGCGCGGGCGCGTTCGTCGCCGCCGGGGCGGTGGTGGTCGAGCCCGTCGCCGCCGGCGCCCGCGTGCGTGGCGTCCCCGCTCGCTAGGCCCGCTTCGGCGGGGCGTCGTGCAGCGGCTCGGCGTGGCCGGCCGGATCGACGGTCTCGCCCCAGTCGCCGCGCGCCTCGTTGTACACCCCGCTGGGGGTGGCCAGCACCCGCAGCGTGCGGGCCAGGATCTCCAGCTCCAGGCGCAGGGAGCGGTGGTCGACGTACCACACGTCCAGCTCGATGCGCTGCGGCCAGGGCAGGTCGTTGCGGCCCTGCACCTGCGCCCATCCGGTGATGCCTGGAGGCACCTCCAGGCGGCGGCGCTGGAAGTCGCTGTACTGCTCGACCTGGTAGCGCAGCGTGGGGCGGGGGCCGACGATGCTCATGTCGCCGCGCAGCACGTTGAACAGCTGCGGCAGCTCGTCCAGCGACCAGCGCCGCAGGAAGTGGCCAACGCGCGTGATGCGCGGATCGCGCTCGGCCACCAGCCAGCCGCTGCCCATCGCGTGCGCGCCGACCACCATGGTGCGGAACTTGAGCAGCTCGAAGTCCTCGCCGTGGCGGCCCACGCGCGACTGGCGCAGCAGCGCCGGCCCGCGGCTGTCCAGGCGGATGACCAGCGCGATGATCGCCATCAGCGGCAGCACGACCACGGCGACGGCGCAGGCGATCGCCAGGTCCATCGCGCGCTTGGTGAGCTCGAACGTCATCGGGTGCCCTCGACCGCGGTCCACGTCGCCTGCGGCCCGTCGCGCAGCATCCGCGCCAGCCCGGCGGCCGACGCCGCGGTCACCACCAGGTAGTACCAGGCCAGCGCCCCGGCGCGCCCGCCGGCCCCCCGCCGGCCGGCGGCGGCCAGCGCCAGCCACGCCGCGTGGGCGGCCAGCAGGCCGCGGGCCGCGCGGGAGCTCGGCGCCAGCGCCAGCGTGCAGCCCGCCACGACCAGGTGCAGCGGCCCGGTCGCGTAGCGCAGCAGGCGGTGCGACAGCAGCTCGAGCACGTACACGGGCGGCAGGCCGCGCGGGTCGAGCATCCCGCCGCGTAGCACGTCGTACCAGGAGCGCGACTGCATGCGCACCTTGCGCTCCCACTCGGCCTGCGTGCTCGGCGCCGCCGGCTCGCTGGCCACCGCGGCGGGCTCGTAGAGGGCCAGCAGGCCGGCCCGGCGCAGGCGGAAGGGCAGCCCGATGTCATGGCTGTGGGCGCCTGACAGGGGCACGTAGGCCGAGCGGCGCACCGCGTAGATCGCGCCGTTGCCCGCGGTGATCGAGTCCAGCCGCGACTCCTGGGCGCGCAGCCACAGCTCCATGCGCCAGTACAGGCCCTCGACGCTGGCGCCGCTGTCAGGGTCCACGAGCGCCAGGCGGCCGCACACGTAGCCGACCTGGGGATCGGCGAAGTGGGCCGCGAGCCGCCGCAGGGCATCGGGCTCCCAGCGGGCGTTGGCGTCCGAGAAGGCGACGAGGTCGGAGTCGGTGGCGGCCACCGCGGCGTCCTGGGCCGCCGTCTTGCCGGCACGCGGGTTGTCGAGCACCCGCGCCCCCTCGCGCCGGGCGATCTCGCCGGTCGCGTCACGGCACCCGTCGAGGGTGACGACGACCTCCAGGCGATCGGAGGGGTAGTCCAGGGCGAGCGCGTCGCGCACCCGCGCGGCGATGACGGCCGCCTCGTCGTGGGCGGCGACCACCAGCGTGACCGACGGCAGCGGCTCGGGCGGCTCGGGCGCCGGCCGGGCGCGGCGGCGCGACGCCAGCGCGGCAGCGGCCAGCGGGTAGCCGGCATGCGTCCAGGCGATCAGGGCCGCCGAGGCCCACAGGGCGGTCCGCAGCCCACGCATGCGGCGGCATCGTAGCCTCGTCACCGATCTAGCATGGGCCGTTCGTGCCGCCCTTCCTGCGCAACCGCTGGGTGCTGATCGGGCTCGCGGCCGCGCTGCTGCTGGCGGCGGGCGCGGCCGTCGCCGCCTACGAGCTGCACATCAAGAAGCCCGGCAACGTCTCCAACCCGGACGTCGAGTTCGAGGCGCCGGCGCCGGCGACCACGCAGACGCTGCCACCCGCCACGACGAAGAAGCAGCGCCAGCGCAAGCCCAAGACGGTCAACTGGCCGCGCTACGGCTACACGGTCGCCCACACGCGCGCCTTCGAGCCGCCGCGCCCGCTGGACGGGCCGTGGCGCCGGGCCTGGGTGCACCAGGTCAAGGCGCTGACCGAGTTCGGTCCGGTGATCCGCGACGGCATGCTCTACCAGGTCGTCGACGACGGGCTGGTCGTCGCGGTTCGGGCCCGGAACGGCAAGCGCCGCTGGGGCCGGCGCGTGGGGGCGCTGGCCGCCAGCTCGCCGGCGATCGACGCCCGCTCGCTCTACGTCGCCATCCTCGAGGACAAGCGCGGCTCGGGGCGCGGGAAGGTGCTGGCCATGAACCCCCGCAACGGGCGCATCCGCTGGGCCAAGGCGCTGCCCAGCCGCACGGAGTCCTCGCCGCTGGTGATCGGCAACCGCATCTACTTCGGCTCCGAGGACGGCACGCTGTACGCGCTGGACAAGCGCAGCGGCCGCCAGCTGTGGACCTACCACGCCTCCGGAGCCATCAAGGGCAGCCCGGCCTTCTCGGACGGCAAGCTGTACTTCGGCAACTACGGGGGCCAGGTGCAGGCGATCCACGCCGACACCGGCAAGCTCGTGTGGCGCACCAGCGGCGGCAGCGCCGGCAACTTCTACGCGACGCCCGCGGTCGCCTTCGGGCGCGTGTACATCGGCAACACCGACGGTCGCGAGTACTCGTTCTCGGCCCACAGCGGCGACCTGGCGTGGGCGCACCAGACCGGCGGCTACGTGTACGCGTCGGCGGCGGTCGACGACGTGCGCAAGGTCGGCCCGACGGTGTTCGTCGGCTCCTACGACGGCGGCTTCTACGCCTTCGACGCGCGCACCGGCGACGTGCGCTGGCGCTACGACGCGGGCGGCCACATCTCCGGCGGCGCGACGGTCGTCGGCAACGTCGTCTACTTCGCCAACCTCTCGTCGCGCTCGACGATCGGCCTGGGCACCCAGGGAGGCAAGGTGCGCTTCCGGCGCAGCACGGGCGCCTACGACCCGATCACCAGCGACGGCCAGAAGCTGTACCTGACCGGCAGCTCGTCGATCACCGCGCTGCGCCAGGTGGCCGAGCGCCACCGCCGCTGACCCGGTAGAACTGGCCCATGAGCGAGGTACGCGTCGAGCGCGACGGCGCGGTGACGACGGTGATCCTCGACCGTCCGGCGGCACGCAACGCCGTGGACGGGCCGACCGCCGCGGGGCTGGCCGACGCGTTCCGTGCCTTCGAGGCCGACGACGACCAGCGCGCCGCGGTGCTGTGGGGTGCCGGCGGGACGTTCTGCGCCGGCGCCGACCTCAAGGCCATCGGCGGGGAGCGCTCCAACCGCGTGCAGCCCCGACGGCGACGCGCCGATGGGCCCGTCGCGGATGGCGCTGTCCAAGCCGGTGATCGCCGCGGTCAGCGGCCACGCGGTCGCCGGCGGGCTGGAGCTGGCCTGCTGGTGCGACCTGCGCGTCGTCGAGGAGGACGCCGTGCTGGGCGTCTTCTGCCGGCGCTGGGGCGTGCCCCTGATCGACGGCGGGACGGTGCGCCTGCCGCGTCTGTCGGCCTCAGCCGTGCGTTGGACCTGATCCTCACGGGCCGCCCGGTCGACGCGCGCGAGGCGCACGCGATCGGCCTGGCCAACCGCGTCGTCGGGGTGGGGGAGGCGCGCATGGCCGCCGAGGCGCTCGCCGCCGAGCTGGCCGGCTTCCCGCAGGGCGCACTGCTGGGCGATCGTCGCTCGGCCCACGAGCAGGACGGCCTGTCGCTGGAGGCCGCGATGGCCAACGAGCTGCGCCTGGGGGTGGGCGCCCTGCGCGAGGGGGCCGAGGGCGCGCAGCGCTTCGCCCGGGGCGCCGGCCGCGGCGGGGCACCGGCGTCCTGACGGATCCGCAGATCCGACCGTCCGTGATGCTCGCCACCGTGCCGACGTGGTCGACCTCGTGCATGGCTGGCGCACCTCAGGTCGACTACGTCCGGTCTGCCGCGTGCGGCAGGTCGCCCGCGGCCGCGCCGATCAGCCGCTCGACGAGCAGCACGTCGCGCCACTCGCCGTCCAGCTGGGCGTGGCGGCGCTGCACGCCCACGTCGCGGAAGCCGCAGTGGTGGGCCAGTGCGATCGAGGCGGCATTCGTGGTGAGGATCAGGCTCAGGAGCTTCCACAGGCCGGCGCGCTCGGCATCGGCCACCAGCCGCGTCAGCAGCGAGGAGCCGATCCGCGCGCCACGCGCGCCGCGCGCCACGTAGACGGTGTAGACGCCGACGCCCGCATAGACGGCGCGGTCGCTGTACGGGCTCCAGCTGGCGAAGCCGACCACGGCACCGCCGCGCTGTGCGACGATCATCGGCTCGCCGCCGGCGATCCGCGCCTCCAGCTCGGCGGGAGCGCGCGGGCGCGTCTCGAACGTCGCGACGCGATCCTCGATGCCCTGGTTGTAGATGCGCGCGACCGCGGCGGCGTCCTGGGGGGCCGCCGAGCGGACGCCCACGTCGGCGTCCATCAGTCGATCAGCGCCAGCAGTCGGTCGAGGTCGGTCTCGTCGTTCCAGGCGCCCACCGAGGCGCGGACCACGTCGCGGCCGGGCAGGTCGCGGACGACGACCCGATGGGCGGCCGCGCGCTGGACGAACCCGGCGGCGTCGTCCTCGTGCCAGGCCACGAGCGTCGTGCGGCCGCGGTCGAGCACCTCGCGACCGCGCTCGCGCAGCGCGTCGGCCAGGCCGGCGGCCCGCTGGGCGGCCTGCTCCTGGGCGGCCTCCCAGCCGCCGTGCTCGGCCAGCGTCTCGTGCGCGGCGACGGCGAACGCGGCCGCCTCGGCGCTGATCGTGAAGGTGTCGTGGCGGCGCGCGTCGGGGTGGGGGACCGCATCCAGGCCCGCCGATGCGTCGGCCAGGTTCATGTAGATCGGCCCGATCGCCGGCAGCCGCTCGCGCCACGCCGGCGAGACCCACAGCATCCCGGTGCCGATCGGCCCGCACATCCACTTCTGGCCCGAGCCGGCGTAGAAGCTGCATCCGAGCTCCTGCACGTCGACCGGGACCGCGCCGACGCCCTGGGCGCCGTCCAGCAGGACCGGGACCCCGGAGGCGGCGACGTCGCGCAGCGCGGCGGGGGCGACGCGCCCGTCGACCCAGCTGACGTGCGAGCAGGCCACGAGCCGGGTGCTCGGACCGACCGCCTCGGCCACCTCGTCGAAGGGCACGGTCCGCACGTGCACCCCGAAGCGACTGCGCAGATTGGCCAGCGGCCCCAGCAGCCCGGGGTGCTCCTCGGTGGAGGTGACGATGTCGTCCTCGGGGCCGAGGTCGAGCCCGGCGAGCACGCGCACGAGTCCCTCGCTCGTGCACGACGTCAGCGCGACGTCGTGCAGGTCGGCCGCACCCAGCTGCGTCGCGTAGATCGAGCGCAGATGGCCGTGCAGGTCGATGACGCGCTCGTAGTAGTTGCGCGCCCGACCCTCGGTCGCAGCGATGTGCAGCTCCTCGCGCGCGGCCTCGACGGAGGCCGCGGCGACGGGGCCGCACGTGCCGGAGTTCAGGTAGGCGACCTCTTCGAGGACGGGAAAGGCGGAGCGGAGCGAGGCGAGCGACATGGCCCGCGAACCGTACCTACTGACCGCAGATGGGCCACTGCGAGGGCCCGGCCCGGTCGTAGAGAATCTGCGCCCGCTTGGTCTGCTCGGCCACCGAGGCCTGCGCCGGGTCGCCGCTGCCGCCGACGGCGGCCCAGGTGGCGTACGAGAACTGGTACATCCCGCGGTAGGTCCCGCCGCCGCCGATCGCGTGCGGGTCGCCGCCGGACTCGCACTGGGCGATCGCGGCCAGCGCGCCGGTCGGCCGGGCGGCCGCGGCACGGGCGGCCCGGCGCTGGTGGCGCTCGCGGCGCTGGTGGGCCAGCCGGCGCTCGGTGCGCAGACCGCGCGCATACAGCCGCAGCGTGTCGCCGATCGGGGCGTCGCGGGCGACCGTGGGCGTGGTCGCGGTCTCCAGCGACACGGCGGGGACGGGGTCGAGGGCATCGTCGGCGGGCGAGTCGGCCAGCGCGACGGCGGCGGGCGAGGCGAGGATCGCGCTCGCGCCGACGACGGTGAGAGAACGGAGAGTGGTCGACATGAGAAGGGCGCCCGCACGGGTGCAGGGCGGGGCCGGGGGTCGGGGGCGGGGGAGCGGCGCGCGGCAGCGAAGCGGAAGGAAGAACACGCTCCAGGCGACCGGCGCCGGAGCCATCACGGTAGCAACCTCGCGAACGCGCGTTCGCCGGATACGATCAGCCGCCGCATGCAGGTCTCGCTCCCGGACGGAACCCAGCTGACGCTCTCGGACGGCGCCACCGGTGCCGACGCGGCCGCCGCCATCGGTGCCGGGCTGGCCCGCGCTGCGCTGGCGGTGAAGGTCGACGGCCAGCTGCGCGACCTGTCGGCGCCGTTGACCGACGGCGCCCGCCTGGAGGTCGTCACCGCCCGCTCGCCAGAGGCGCTGGAGCTGATCCGCCACGACGCCGCCCACGTGCTGGCCGAGGCGATGCTGGAGCTGTATCCGGGCGTGCGGATCTCGATCGGGCCACCGATCGAGGACGGCTTCTACTACGACTTCGAGTTTCCCGAGGGGACGCACTTCAGCGAGGCCGACTTCCCGCGGGTCGAGGCCAGGATGGCCGAGCACATCAAGGCGGCCGAGCCGTTCACCCGCCAGGACGTGCCCGTGCGAGGAGGCGCTGGAGCGCTTCCGCGCCGAGGACCAGCCCTACAAGGTCGAGCTGATCGAGGACCTGATCCGCGACCAGGGCGTGCAGACCGTCGGCCTGTACACCAACGGCGCATTCGTCGACCTGTGCCGCGGACCGCACGCGCCGACGACGAGTCGGTCAAGGCGCGTCAAGCTGCAGTCGGTCGCGGGCGCGTACTGGCGCGGCGACGCCAACCGCCAGATGCTGACCCGCGTCTACGGCACCGCGTTCCTGTCCAAGGAGGAGCTGGAGGCGCACCTGCAGCGCCTGGAGGAGGCCCGCGCGCGCGACCACCGCAAGCTCGGCCGCGAGCTCGAGCTGTTCCAGTTCTCGGAGACCAGCCCGGGCAGCGCCTTCTGGCTGCCGCAAGGGCACGCACCTGTTAACGAGCTGATCGGCGTGTCGCGGGAGATGGCCGGACGGGCCGGCTACACCGAGGTCAAGACGCCGCAGATCTACGACTCGCAGCTGTGGAAGACCTCCGGTCACTGGGACAAGTACCGCGAGAACATGTTCGTCACCGAGGCCGAGGGGCGCCAGATGGCGCTCAAGCCGATGAACTGCCCCGGCCACTGCCAGCTGTTCAAGCGCAGACGGTGCTCCTACCGCGACCTGCCGGTCCGCTACAGCGAGCCGGGGCTGCTGCACCGCAACGAGCCGTCGCGGCACGCTGCACGGCCTGCTGCGCGTGCGCCACTTCATGCAGGACGACGCCCACATCTTCTGCACCGAGGAGCAGGTCCACGACGAGATCGTCGCCTGCCTGGACCTCGCGTTCGCCACCTACGGGCTGTTCGGCTTCGAGGTCGAGCTCGAGCTGTCGACGCGGCCTGAGCAGCGCATCGGCACCGACGAGCTGTGGGACCACGCGGAGGGCGCTGCTGGAGCGCGCCCTCGACGAGCGCGGGCTGCCCTACGACGTCAACGAGGGCGACGGCGCCTTCTACGGGCCCAAGATCGACCTGCACATGACCGACTCGCTCGGCCGCTCCTGGCAGCTGGGCACCGTGCAGCTGGACTACAACTTGCCCGAGCGCTTCGACCTGACCTACACCGGCGCCGACAACGCCGAGCACCGCGTCGGTGATGATCCACCGCGCGCTGATGGGCTCCTTCGAGCGCTTCATCGGGATCCTCATCGAGCACTACGCGGGCGAGTTCCCGCTGTGGCTGGCGCCCGGTGCAGGCGCAGGTGCTGCCGATCTCCGACCGCCACGCCGAGGCGGCCGCACGCGCTGGCCGCGCGCCTGGCCGGGATGGGCGTGCGCGTCGAGGTCGACGACCGCTCGGAGTCGATCGGGCGGCGTATCCGCGAGGCCGAGCTCAGAAGGTGCCCTACATGCTGGTGGTCGGCGACCGCGAGGTCGCCGAGGGCGTCGTGGCCGTCCGCCGCCACGGCGAGGGCGACCTCGGCAGCGAGTCCGCGGAGGCCTTCGCGCGACGTGTCACCGCTGATCGGCCGGCCCGCTAGACTGGATGACGTTGAAGCCTTACACGCATAACGGCCGCTCCTAGACGTTGCCGATTCCCCGTAGGTTCGACCGGCGCCCGCCGGAGCGAGACACGACCCGGATCAACGAGCGGATCCGGGTGCCGGAAGTACGCCTGATCGACGAGCAGGGTCAGCAGGTCGGTGTCATGCGCACCGACGATGCGCTGCGCTACGCGCAGGAACGCGACCTCGACCTGGTCGAGGTGGCCGCTGACGCGCGCCCGCCGGTCGTGCCGCGTGCTCGACTACTCCAAGTACAAGTACGAGCAGGCCCAGAAGCAGAAGCCGGCGCGCAAGCACCAGCAGCAGATCACGATCCGCGAGATCAAGTTCCGCCCGAAGATCGCGCAGAACGACTACGACACCAAGAAGGGTCACGTCGATCGCTTCCTCAGGCACAAGGACAAGGTCAAGATCACGATCATGTTCCGCGGGCGTGAGGTCACGCATCCCGAGCGCGGAGCGATGCTGCTCGAGCGCCTGGCCGAGGAGCTCTCCGACCTCGCCGTCGTCGAGCAGCGCCCGACCCAGGACGGGCGCAACATGACGATGATGCTCGGCCCGTCCAAGGCCGTGCTGTCAGGCGAGTACGACGGCAACGGCAGCGGCCGCGAGCGACGAGTCCGAGTCGCGGGTCCGAGGCCAAGTCGAGCAAGTCCTAGCCCCGTCGGGCCGGCCGCGTACGGGCTGGGGAGTCGGGCCGCTACACTGCGTAGCCGCTCATGCCGAAGATGAAGACCCACTCGGGCGCGAAGAAGCGCTTCAAGGTGACCGCCAAGGGCAAGGTCAAGGCCCGCCACGGCTACACCAGCCACATCCTGGAGAAGAAGTACGCCAAGCGGAAGCGGCGCCTGGGTGAGCCCGTCATCCTCAGCGACCACGACGCGCCGCGCGTCAAGAAGCTGCTGGGGGCAGGCAAGTGAGCCGGGTCAAGCGCAGCGTCCACGCGCGCAAGAAGCGCCGCGCCACGCTCGAGCGGGCCAAGGGCTACCGGGGCGAGGCCAACTCGAACTACAAGCGGGCCAAGGAAGCGCTGATCAAGGCCGACTCCTACGCCTACCGCGACCGCCGCAACCGCAAGCGCGACTTCCGCCGCCTGTGGATCACCCGCATCAACGCCGCCGCACGCCAGAACGGCATGAGCTACGGCCAGTTCATGCACGGGCTCAAGCTGGCCGGCATCGAGCTGGACCGCAAGGTCCTGGCCGACATCGCCGTGCGTGACGCCGACACCTTCCGACGTTTCGCCGATGCCGCCCGCGAGGCGTCGGCTGCGCCTGAGCGCAGACAGAACGACACCGCAGGACCTCGACGGGCGCCGCTCGACAGCGACGGCGCCCTTTTTGTTGCCCCGACGATGATCACCAGCTCCCACAACGACAAGCTCAAGGAGTCCGCTGCCGCCGCGCTCGCGAGCGTGCGCCGGACGGGCCGCTTCGTCGCCGAGGGCGAGGACCTGCTGGCCGCCGCCGACGCCGCCGGCTGGGAGCCGCTGGAGCGCTACGTCGCCGCCGGCAGCGGCCTCGGCCGGCACGGAGGTCGAGCCGGGCGCTGCTCGCCGGCGTCTCGCAGCTGGGCTCGGGCACGCGGGCGCTCGGCCGTCTATCGCGAGCGCTGGGCGCAGCGGCCGCGGGGCCGCTGCTGCGTCGACGCTGTGGGGCGTGCGCGATCCCGGCAACGTCGGCACCGTGCTGCGCTCCGCCCGGGCCTTCGGCGCCGGCCTGCGTCGCGCTCGGGCCCCGGCTGCGCCGACCCCTACGGCCCCAAGGCGGTGCGCGCCTCGATGGGCGCGCCTCTTCGAGCTGCCGGTCGTCCGCGTGGAGACCGTCGCCGAGCTGCCCGGGCGAGACCGTCGCGCTCGTGGCGCGGGCCGGAGAGCCGCTGCGCGGTGCGCCGTCCGGTGCCGTCACCGTCCTCGTCGGCGCCGAGCGGGAGGGGCTGCCCGAGCGAGGTCGTGGCAGCATGCGACGCGCGTCGCCCACATCCCGATCGCCTCCGAATCGCTGAACGCGGCCATGGCCGCGACGGTCGCCCTCTACGAACTGTCCCGAGAACCGATGAACGACCGCATCGACCAGATCGCCGACCGAGGCCCGTCGAGGCCATCGCGCAGGCGTCCACCAGCGAGGCGCTCGAGCAGGTGCGCGTCCAGTACCTCGGTCGCAAGGCCGAGCTGCCGAAGATCCTGCGCGGCGTCGCCGAGCTGCCACCCGAGGAGCGCGGCGGCGGTCGGCAAGGCGGCCAACCTGGCCCGCCGGCGACCTGGAGGGCGCGCTGAGTCCCAGCGCAGCGCCGGCGCTGGAGGCCGCCGAGCTCGACGCAGCGCCTGATCGCCGACCGCGTCGACGTCACGCTGCCCGGCGACCCGCCGCAGACCGGTCGGGCGGCTGCACGTGCTCACCGCAGACGCGCCGCGAGATCGAGGACGTCTTCCTCGGGCTGGGCTTCTCGGTGCTCGAGGGCCCCGAGGTCGAGACCGTCTACTACAACTTCGACGCGCTCAACCACAGCCCGACGCACCCGGCGCGGGCGCAGCACCGACACCTTCTACACGCAGACCGGACGAGGTGCTGCGCACGCACACGTCGCCGATGCAGATCCGCGCCATGGAGGCCACGCCGCCGCCGCTGTACGTGATCATCCCCGGGCGCGTCTACCGGCGCGACAGCGACGCGACGCACACCCCGCAGTTCCATCAGGTCGAGGGGCTGGCCGTCGACGGCGACATCACGCTGGCCGACCTCAAGGGAACGCTGCTGGACTTCGCCGCGCGATCTTCGGACCCGACCGCGAGGTGCGCCTGCGCCCGCACTTCTTCCCGTTCACCGAGCCGTCCGTCGAGGTCGACGTGTCGTGCTTCAACTGCGCGCGCGACGGCTCGCCGTGCAGCGTCTGCAAGGGCACCGGCTGGCTGGAGATCCTCGGCGCCGGCATGGTCGACCCCAACGTCTTCGCCCACGTGCACGAGCACGGCTACGACCCCGAGGAGGTCCAGGGGTTCGCCTTCGGCATGGGCATCGAGCGGATCGCCGCGCTCAAGTACGGCATCCCCGACATCCGCACTCCTGTACGCCAACGACGTCCGCGTCCTGGAGCAGTTCGGATGAAGCTGCCGCTGAACTGGCTGCTCGAGTACGCCCGTCCCGAGCTGTCGCCCCGTGCGATCGCCGACCGGCTGGCCATGACCGGCACCGAGGTCGACCGCATCCACCATCACGGCGTCGACGCGCTGGAGCACTTCGTCGTCGGCAAGGTGCTGACCTGCGAGCAGCACCCCAACGCCGACCGCCTGCGGGTGTGCACGGTCGACGTCGGCACCGACGACGCCGTCGCACATCGTCTGCGGCGCGCCCAACGTCGCCGCCGGCCAGACCGTCGCCGTCGCCAAGCCGGGCGCGATCATGCCCGACGGCACCCGCCTCAAGCAGGCCAAGCTGCGCGGCGAGCCGTCGCAGGGGATGATCCTGGCCGAGGACGAGCTGGACATCGGCACCTCCCACAGCGGGACCATGGTGCTCGACGACGCGCTGGCCGCCGGCACGCCGCTGGCCGAGGTGCTGCCGATCGCCACCGACGTGCTGGAGCTGGAGATCACGCCCAACCGGCCCGACTGCCTGTCGGTGTACGGCGTCGCGCGCGAGGTGCACGCCGCCTGCGACGTGCCGCTGGCGCCCGCGCCGTGGGACGGCGTCGACCTCGGCGAGCCGTCGGGCATCGAGGGGGTCGCCATCGAGGTGCGCGACCCGGACCTGTGCCCGCGCTTCACGGCGCTGGCCTTCGACGACGTGACGATCGGCGAGTCGCCGGCGTGGCTCAAGCAGCGCCTGATGGCCGCCGGCCAGCGCCCGATCAACAACGTCGTCGACATCACCAACTACGTGATGCTGCTGACCGGCCAGCCGGTGCACGCGTTCGACCTGGACCGCGTCGCCGGCCAGCGCCTGACCGTTCGCCGAGCGACCCCCGGCGAGCCGATCACCACGCTCGACGACCAGGTGCGCGCCATGCCCGCCGACGGCATGCTGATCGAGGACGCCGATGGCCCGACCTCGATCGGCGGGATCATGGGCGGCGCGCGCTCGGAGATCGGCGTCGACACCACGCGCGTGCTGATCGAGATGGCCACCTGGATCGGCTCCAACATCCTGGCCACCTCCAACGCGCTCGGTCTGCGCACCGAGGCCTCCGGCCGCTTTGAGAAGGGCCTGTCGCCCGAGGCGGCGGTCGAGGGCCAGAAGGTCGCGCTGGGGCTGATGCTCGAGCTGACCGGCGCCACCCGCCGGCCCGGCTGGATCGACGTCGGCGGCGCCGGCCCGGCGCCCGCGGTCATCCGCCTGCGCGACGCGCGCGTCGCCTCCCTCCTCGGCGTCGAGGTGCCGATCGGGCGCCAGCGCGCTGTGCTGACGGCGCTGGGCTTCGGCGTGGCCGACGCCGACGAGGGCCTCGACGTCAGCGTCCCGCACTGGCGACGGCTGGACGTCACGCGCGAGGCCGACGTGATCGAGGAGGTCGCGCGTCTGGCCGCGCTGGACGACCTGCCCGCCACGCTGCCCCGCGATCGGCCCGGCGCCACGCTGACCTGGGCCCAGCGGGTGCGCCGTCGTGCCGAGGACGTGCTCGTCGGGCGCGGCGTGCAGGAGATCGCCGGCTGGTCGTTCGCCTCGCCGACGCTGGTCGAGCGCCTGCGGCTGGCCGACGGCTCGGCGATGCGCAACGTCGTCGTGCTGGAGAACCCGATGAGCGAGGAGGACGCGATCCTGCGCCCGACGCTGCTCGGGTCGCTGCTGGACGCCGCCCGCCACAACGTCGCCCACGGCGTCGCCCACGGCGCCGAGAGCGTCGCCCTGTTCGACTCCGGCACGGTCTACCGGTCGTGGCTGGACTCCGAGCGCGCCACCCCCGCCGACGAGCACCACGCGCTCGGGGTGCTGCTGGTCGGCCCGCTGGAGCCGGCCACCTGGCGCCGGCCCAAGCCGCCCGTCGCCGACGTGTTCGCCGCCAAGGCGCTGCTGGGCGCGGTGCTCGACACCCTGCGCGTGCCGTGGGAGGCGCGGCCGGCGGCCGAGTGGCCGTTCCTGCACCCGGGGCGCAGCGCGGAGATCGTCAGCGGGGAGACGCGGCTGGGCCTGCTGGGCGAGCTGCATCCGCTGGTCGCGCGCGAGTGGGACCTGGAGGGCGGCGCCACGTTCGCCGTGGACCTGGGCAAGGTCGCCGCGCTGGCGCCCGAGGTGCCCGTCTACCGCGACGTGACGACGTTCCCGCCCGTGCGGCTGGATCTGTCGCTGGTCACCGGCGAGCGCTCCGCCGCCGACGTGCTGGCCACGGTCGGGGCGGCCGGCGGCAAGCTGCTGCGCGACGCCTCGATCTTCGACCGCTTCGAGCGCGACGGGGCCGTGTCGCTGGCGCTGCACCTGGAGTTCGCCGCGGCCGATCGCACGCTGACCGACGACGAGGTCAACGCCGTGCGCGACAGGATCCTGGCCAGGCTCGGTGAGATCGGGGTGACGCAGCGTGGCTGAGATCAGCGTCGCCGTCGCCGGGGCATCGGGCTTCGCCGGTGCGCTCGCCGCACGGCTGCTGTGGCAGCACCCGGCCTTCGAGCTGGTGGCCGTCACCTCGCGCAGCGACGCCGGCCGGCGCCTGGACGACCTGTACCCGCACCACCGCGTGCCGCTGGTCATGGACGCCTTCGACGTCGACGAGCTGGGCGCGGTCGACGCGGTCGTCGTCGCCTACCCGCATGGCGCGGCGGCCGAGACGGTCGCCCAGCTGCACGAGCGCGGCATCCGCGTCATCGACCTGAGCGCCGACTTCCGCCTGCGCGACCTGGCCACCTACGAGCAGTGGTACGTCCCGCATCCGGCACCGCAGCTGATCGACCACGCCGTCTACGGCCTGCCCGAGCTGTACCGCGACCAGATCGCCGGTGCGCACCTGGTCGCCTGCCCGGGCTGCTTCCCGACCGCGGCGATCCTCGCCCTGGCCCCGCTGGCCCCGTACCTGACCGACGTCGTCATCGACGCCAAGACCGGCGTGTCGGGCGCCGGCCGCGCGGCGACCGAGAAGACGCACTTCGTGTCCGTCGACGAGAACGTCAAGGCCTATGGCGTCGGCCATCATCGCCACATGCCCGAGATCGACCAGGAGCTGGCCGCGCTGGGGGCGCGCGACATCGTCGCCGCGTTCACGCCCCACCTGCTGCCGCTCGACCAGGGCGAGCTCGTCTCCTGCTATGCGACGCTCGACCGCGAGGTCGACGCGGCCGCGCTGTACGAGGAGCGCTACGGCGACGAGCGCTTCATCGAGCTGGTGACCACGGCCCCGGGGGTGCGCGACGTGCGCGAGACGAACTACTGCCGCGTCCAGGTCCATCCCGATCCGCGCACGGGCAAGGTGTTCGTGTTCGGGGCGATCGACAACCTGTGGAAGGGCACCGCCTCGCAGGCCGTGCAGTGCCTGAACCTGATGTTCGGCCTGGACGAGGCGACGGGGCTGGTGCCGTGAGCTTCTTCGCCTCGCGCTGGGTCGACGCGCCCGCGCACGTGACCGAGGCTGCCGACGACGTCCTGCCCGCCGGGTTTCGCGCGGCCGGGGTGGCGGCGGGCATCAAGCCCAGCGGCGGCCCGGACGTCGGCCTGCTGGTCTGCGACGCGCCCGCCGCGGTCAGCGCCGCGCGCTTCACCGCCTCGGGCGTGCTCGCCGCGCCGGTGGTGGTGACCAAGGAGCGCGCCCACCTGCACGCGCTGCGGGCGGTCGTCGTCAACTCCGGCAACGCCAACGCCGCGACCGGCCGTCCGGGACTGGACGAGGCGGCGCGCATGCAGGGGGCGGGGGCGATGGCCGCGGGCGTGCCGGCCGAGCAGGTCGCCGTCGCCTCCACCGGCGTGATCGGCGTGCAGCTGGATGGCCAGAGGGTGGTCAGGGGACTGCTGGAGGCCAACGGGCGGCTGTCGGCCGACGGGGCGGTGAGCTTCGCCGAGGCGATCAAGACCACCGACGCCGTCGACAAGCGCGCCACGCTCGACGTGCAGCTGCCCGGCGGCAGCGTGCGGCTGTCGGCCCAGTGCAAGGGCGCCGGCATGATCTCGCCGAACTTCGCCACGATGCTGTGCTTCGTCCAGACCGACGCGCGCATGTCGCCCGAGACCGCCGACCTCCTGCTCGGGGTGTGCGTCAAGCGCAGCTTCGACCGCTGCTCGGTCGACGGCCAGCTGTCGACCAACGACACGGCGATCCTCATCGCCTCGGGCGCCTCCGGGGTCGAAGTGGAGCCCGAGGGCGAGAGCGAGCTGCGCTTCGGCGAGGCGCTGGACGCGCTGCTGCGCCAGCTGGCGCTGCTGATGGTCGCCGACGGCGAGGGCGCCAGGCGCGTCGGCCGCGTGGTCGTGCGCGGCGGCCACCAGGCGACGGTCGAGGCCGCCGCGCGAGCGGTCGCCAACTCGCCGCTGGTCAAGACCGCGCTGCATGGCGGCGACCCCAACTGGGGCCGCATCGCCCAGGCGGTGGGCGGCGTGCTGACCGGGACCGCGCCGCTGGCGCTGGACATCAGCTTCGACGGCATCCCGGTGATGCGCGACGGCGCCGCCGTGCGCGCCGACCTGGCCGAGCTGGAGGCCAGGGCCGCGGCCGACGAGGTCGAGGTCGAGGTTGGGCTGTCGGGCGCCGGTGCCGAGACCGAGGTCTTCTTCAGCGACCTCGGCCACGGCTACGTGACGATCAACGCGGAGTACACGACGTGAGAGATGTCGCAACCCTGCTCGAGGCGCTCCCGTACATCCGGGAGTTCCACGGGCGCACCGTGGTCATCAAGTACGGCGGGGCGGCGATGGACGACCCGGCGCTGCGCGAGGAGTTCGCGCGCGACGTCGTGCTGCTCAAGTACGTCGGCATGAAGCCGGTGATCGTCCACGGCGGCGGCCCCGACATCACCTCCTACATGCAGCGCCTGGACATGCCCGTCGAGTTCGTCGGCGGGCTGCGCGTCAGCGACGAGGCCACCGTGGAGATCGCCAAGATGGTGCTGGTCGGCAAGGTCAACAAGGACATCGTCCTGCGCCTCACCCGCCACGGCCAGGCCGCGGTGGGCATCTCCGGCGAGGACGGCAACCTCTTCCACGTGCGCCGGCAGTCCGGCCCGGCCGGCGAGGACATCGGCTACGTGGGCGAGATCGCCCGCGTGGAGACCGGGCTGCTGGACCACGTCACCGAGGACTACATCCCCGTGCTGGCCTCGGTCGGCGCCGACCGCGACGGCCGCTCCTACAACATCAACGCCGACGACGCGGCCAGCGCAGTGGCCCGCGCGCTGAAGGCCTACAAGGTGCTGTTCCTGACCGATGTGCGCGGGTGGCTGCGCGACCCGGCCGACCCCGACTCGGTCGTCAGCTACGCGACCGCCGATGAGGTCGAGGCGTCGCTGGCGCAGATCGTCGGCGGCATGCGCCCCAAGCTGCAGGCCTGCCTGGACGCCATCCACGGGGGCGTCGACAACGCGTACATCATCGACGGCCGCGTGCCGCACTCCCTCCTGCTCGAGCTGTTCACCGATGCCGGCCTCGGCACGAAGATCGGACCCGCCCTATGACCTCGGTCGCCGACCAGCCCCACCACCTGCTGGCCACCTACGCCCGCTTCCCGGTCGAGTTCGTCCGCGGGCGCGGAACGCGCCTGTGGGACAGCGAGCATGCGGAGTACCTCGACTTCCTGTCGGGGATCTCGGTGTCCAGCGTCGGCCACTGCCATCCGCACGTCGTCTCGGCCATCCAGGACCAGGCCGGGCGGCTGCTGCACGTCGGCAACCTGTACTTCACCGAGCCGATGACGAAGCTCGCCGACCGGCTGGCCAGCTCGTCGCTGGGCGGCGGCGTGTTCTTCACCAACTCGGGCGCCGAGGCCAACGAGGCCGCGCTCAAGCTGGTGCGCAAGGCCAAGCCGGGCGGTGACATCGTCGTCTGCCACGGCGGCTTCCACGGGCGCACGTACGGTGCCCTGAGCGCGACGCCGCAGGAGTCCAAGCAGGCGCCGTTCGCGCCGCTGGTGCCGGGCTTCCGTCCCGTCGAGCCGACGGCCGAGGCGATCACCGGCGCCGTCGACGAGCGCACCGCGGCGGTCGTCCTGGAGGTCATCCAGGGTGAGAGCGGCGTGCACCCGCTGTCGGCGCAGACGCTGCAGGCCGCGCGCGACGCGTGCGACGCGGTCGGCGCCGCGCTCGTCTTCGACGAGGTGCAGACCGGCATGGGGCGCACCGGCTCGCTGTGGGCCTACGAGCAGGTCGGCGTCGTTCCCGATGCGCTGACCACCGCCAAGGCGCTGGGCGGCGGCCTGCCGATCGGCGCGCTGGTCACCGGCGAGCGCCTGGAGGGCGTGTTCGCCCCCGGCGACCACGGCTCGACCTTCGCCGGCGGTCCGGTGGTGGCCGCCGCCGCGCTGGCCGTCTTCGACATCGTCGACGACGCGGAGCTGATGGGGCGGGTGGGGTCGGCCGGCGAGCGTCTGCGCGCGCGCCTGGAGGATCTGCCCGGGGTGGTCGAGGTGCGCGGCCGCGGCCTGATGAACGCCTTCGACCTGGCCGGTGGCAACGCCCCCGACGTGGCCCGCCGCGCGCTGCTGGAGCAGCGCCTGGTGGTCAACGCCACCGGCCCGCAGACCGTGCGCCTGCTGCCGCCGCTGACGGTCAGCGACGACGAGCTCGACGAGGCGGTCGACCGGCTCCGGGCGCTCCTGGAGCCCTGACGCGCCCGGCCCACGCCGCGGGAGGGGCCCCAGCGCTGCGAGAGCGCCCCGGACGGCTCGACCGCGGACGGTCAGGAAGACGGCGGTTCGGCTGACCGCCCGACCTTGACGGCGTCGAACTGCGCGTCGGTCGGGGCGGGGTGCGACAGCGGGTGAGCGCCCTCGGCGCGCAGGCCGTCGATGACGATGTCCAGGTAGCGGCGCCACAGCTCCGGGGCGACCCCGCCGAGGGCCTCGCCGGCCTGGCGCGCGGCGGTCTCCAGCAGCAGGATGTCCTCGGGCTCGACGTCGTCGCGGATGGCGCCCGCCTCCTGGGCGCGGCGCAGCAGGCGTTCGACGAAGCCCACCAGCTCGCGGCGCAGCGCGCGCTCGTCCTCGGCGGGCAGCGCGTTGGTCTCACAGATCAGGCGGTAGATCTCCTGGTCGACCGCCTTGCTCTCGGCCGCCGCCAGCATGAAGTCGCGCAGGCCGTCGACGGGGTCCTCGGCCTCCAGGCGCTCGCGTGCCAGCGCCGCCAGCGAGGTCATGCGCTCGCGCATGACCTCGGCCATCAGGTGCTCCTTGGTGGGGAAGTGGCGGAAGACGGTGCCCTGGCCCACGCCGGCCCGCTCGCGGATCTCGGCGATCGTCACCTCGACGCCGCGCTCGGAGAACAGCTCCGCGGCGGCGTCGATCAGGCGGCGGCGGTTGCGCTCGGCGTCGGCGCGCAGGGTGGGGGTGCGGGGCTCGGTCGCCATCGCACCCCCATCCTGCCACGTCATGCGACCGCCGTCTCGAGCGCGACCTCGCCGACGTCGGCCACGTGACGCGGGCGCAGCAGGCCGACGACCAGCAGCGCACCCGCGCCGAGCATGATCCCGCTGGCGGCGAACGCGGTGTGGTAGCCGCCCATCGCGGAGTCCGCGCCGGCGGCCAGCGAGGCGATGATCGCCAGCCCGAGCGCGCCGCCCACCTGCTGGGCGGTGTTGTAGACGCCGGATGCCAGCCCGGCCTCCGCGGCCGACACGCCCGAGGTGGCCAGCATGGTCAGCGACACGAAGGCCAGGCCGATGCCGATCGACATCGGGATGAACGGCAGCAGCAGGTCGGTCCAGTAGGTCGCGTCGGCGGGCAGCGCGACGAGCCACAGCTCGCCGGCGGCCGCGACGGCCAGCCCGGTCGCCGCCATCGCCCGCACGCCGATGCGGCGCACAACCTGCTGGGCCGCGCCGGACGCGAGGATGATGCCGATGGTGATCGGCAGGAAGGCCAGGCCGGTGGTCAGCGGCCCGTAGCCGAGCGTGTCCTGCAGGTACAGCGAGCTGAAGAAGAAGAAGGCGATGTTCCCCGACATCAGCAGCAGGATCACCAGGTCGCCGACGGCCAGCGAGCGCTGGCGGAAGATCGACAGGCGAACGAGCGGGTGGGCGGCGCGCTGCTCGATGGCCACGAAGACGCCCAGCAGGGCCAGCCCCAGCGCGCCGAAGCCCAGCGTCGTGGCCGAGCCCCAGCCGCGGTCGCCGGCGGAGATGATCGCGTAGACGAGCGCCACGAGGCCCGCGGTCACGGTCACCGCGCCGGTCACGTCGATGGCGCCGTGCGCGCGCTCGACCGCGGGGATCGTCCGCAGCCCGACGGCCACCACGGCCACGCCGATCGGCACGTTGATGAGGAAGATCCACTCCCACGACAGCGCCTGCACGAGCGCGCCGCCGATGATCAGGCCGAAGGCGGCGCCGCCGGCCGACACCGCCGCCCACGCCGACAGCGCGCGGGCGCGCTCGGCGGGGGAGGTGAACGAGGTCGTCAGGACGGCCAGCGCGGCGGGCGAGGCGAACGCGGCGCCCAGGCCCTGCAGGGCGCGACCGGCGATCAGCATCTGCTCGCTCTGGGCCAGCGCGTTGAGCAGCGACGCGGCGGTGAACAGCGCGATGCCGGCCAGGAACGTGCGCTTCTGGCCGAACAGGTCGGAGGCGCGGCCGCCGAGCAGCAGGAAGCCGCCGAAGGCGAGCGTGTAGGCGTTGATGACCCAGGCCAGGTTGCCCTCGGAGAAGTCGAGACTGGTGCGGATGTCGGGCAGCGCGACGTTCACGACGGAGACGTCGAGCACGAGCATGAACTGGGCCAGGCAGGCGAGGACCAGCACCACCCATCGCTGGGCGGCGGGCGCAGGGGACGACATGGACTTCCTCCCGGAAGCTCGAGGTGGTTGGGACGGATGCGGACCAGGTGATCCGTTTGTCGGGAGGAAACTGTAGCGGACTTTCTGGTCCGAATGGAAGTCCGTGGTCCGTTTCTTCACATCGGGCGCCTGCGAAGTACCCTGCGGCGCAATGTCCGACGACGCGCCGAGGCTCTCCGCCCACACGATCCCGCCCCTGAAGCCACGGAGCGCATGCGCGCCCAGGCGACCGCCTCCTACGAGGCGCGACCCGAGGACGTCAACCGCGTCCTGCTGCTGTACTCCGGCGGCCTGGACACGAGCGTCATGCTCAAGTGGATCCAGGACGAGTACGACGCCGAGGTCGTCACCCTCACCGTCAACCTGGGCCAGCCCGGCGAGGACTACGACGTCGTCGAGGGCAAGGCGAAGATGCTCGGCGCGGTGGAGACGTTCACCGTCGACGCGCGCGAGGAGTTCGCCACCGACTTCGTGTTGCCGGCGATCAAGGCCAACGCGATCTACGGGCTGGGGTATCCGCTGTTCACCGCCCTGGGCCGCCCGCTGATCGCCAAGCTGGCCGTCGAGTACGCGCGCCGCTCCGGCTGCGACACGATCGCCCACGGCTGCACCGGGAAGGGCAACGACCAGGTGCGCATCGAGTCCACCGTGGCCACGCTCGCCCCCGAGTTGAAGATCATCGCGCCGGTGCGCACCTGGGCCATGGGCCGCGACGAGGAGATCGCCTACGCGCGCGAGCACGGCATCCCCGTCAAGGGCGGCACCGAGGCGGCGCCGTACTCCATCGACGACAACCTGTGGGGTCGATCGAGCGAGGGCAAGTGGATCGAGGACCTCGCGCACGCGCCCGAGGACGACGTCTTCCAGCTCGTGACGCGCCCCGAGGAGGCGCCCGACGAGCCCGAGATCGTGACCGTCGAGTTCGAGGCCGGCGTGCCCGTCGCCCTCGACGGCGAGCGCCTCGGCCTCGTCGAGCTGGTGGAGCGGGCGGCCCAGCTGGGCATGCGCCACGGCGTCGGCATCGTCGATCACATCGAGGACCGCATCGTCGGCCTCAAGGTGCGCGACATCTACGAGGTGCCGGCGGCCGAGATCCTGCTCACCGCCCATCGCGAGCTGGAGAAGCTGGTCGGCACGATCCACCAGAACCAGTTCAAGCCGCAGCTGGACCGCCAGTGGGCCTACCTCGTCTACGCCGGCCTGTGGTGGGAGCCGCTGCGCACCGATCTGGACGCCTACATGGACTCGGTCAACGCGCACGTCACCGGCGCGATCGGGCTCAAGCTCTACAAGGGCAGCATCCGCGTCGTGACCCGCGAGTCGCCCAGCGCGGTGTACGACGCGCAGCTGGCCACGTTCGCCGAGTCGGGCGGGCTGTTCTCCCAGCAGGCGTCGCCCGGGTTCATCGAGATCTGGTCGCTGCAGTCGCGTCTGGCTTGGCGACTGCGCAACGAGGGGAAGTAGGAACCGTGTTCTACAAGCTGCTGGGCATGCTCACGTGGAAGGCGATCAAGTTCTACGTCCACAACAACCTGCCGACCCGCAGGATCGCCGCGGGCGCCGTCATCGGGACGGTGGGCCTGATCGCCGTCAGCGCCGCGCTCAAGAGCCACGACGACGACGGTTAGGCGTCCGCCTGCGGGCGTAGGCTCCCGGTCGCCGTGAGTCCTGCCGCCCCCGATGGATCGCCGATGGAATCCGCGTTCGACGTCGAGCGCGTCGAGTGGGTGCCCGCAACCGCGGAGGCGCTCGAGGTGCACGTGTCCGGGCGCTGGCGCGACGCCGCCCCGGACGGCTGCGAGCTGATCGTCGTCGACGCCGCCGGCGAGCGGCGGCGCTTCGCGGCCGTGGCGGCGGCGGTGGACGCCGCGTCGGGCGCGTGGCATGCCGCCTTTGCGGTGCCGGTCGAGCTGCGCTCGCGGCTGTCGGCCAAGCTGTCGCTGGCCGCCGGCGAGCGCGAGCTGACGCTGCCGGCCGCGTCGCCGGGGCCCGCCGCCGGCTTCAGCGTGCCGCCGCCGGCCACCGTGGTCGAGCCGACCGTGCTCGCCCAGCGGCGGGCGGCGCGCGAAGGCGCGGCGGACGAGGGCCTCGTGCGCCGTGCCCAGGCCGCCGAGGCGACGGTCTCGACGCTGGAGACGCAGCTGGACCATCTTGAGGCGCGGCTGCGCGACACGCTCAGCGAGCGCGACCGGCTGGCCGCGCGGTTGCGCGCGGCCGAGCAGCGTGAGGAGGCCGAGCGGCGCGTGCGCGGCGAGGCCGAGGACGAGCGCGAGGCGCTGCGCGCCGACGTCGAGCGCCAGGTGGCCGAGCTGCGCGCCCGCGCGCGCGCCGCCGAGGAGCACGCCGAGGCGCTGGGCGCGGAGATGGACGAGATCCGCCGCGAGGCCGCCGAGGCCCAGCATGCGGCGGCCGCCGCCCGGCTGGCGGCCGAGCGCGCCGGCGGCCGGACGGAGGCCGGGCCCTCCGAGGCGGCGCAGGCGGAGCTCGACCGGCTCGGCGCCGAGGCGGGGGAGCTGGCGCGACGGCTGGACGGCGAGCGGGCGCTGCGCGCCGGCGCCGAGGCGCAGCTGGCGCGTCAATCCGAGCGCGTCGCAGAGGTCGAGGCGACGGTCACGCTGCTGGAGCACGAGCTGGACCGGCGCGCGAGCGTGCAGACCAGCGTCCAGGGCGAGCTCGAGCACCTGCGCGATGCGCTGGCGCTGGTGCGCACCCAGACCGAGGAGAGCGCGTCGCGGGAGGGCAGCGCGCAGCACGCGCTGGCCGAGCTGCAGTCGACGGCCGCCGGGTTGCGCGAGCGCATCGGCACGCTGGAGGCCAGCGAGCGCGCCGCGCGCAACGAGCTGCGCTCCGTCCAGGCCGAGCTGGCCGCGCGCGGGCGCGACCTGGAGCGCGCCAGGATCGACGTCGAGCGCTCGCGCGCCGAGCTGGCCTCGGCCCATGCCGCGCAGGACTCCACGGCGGCCGCGCTGCGGGAGGCCGAGCGGACGATCGTGGCGGTCCGCGCCGAGGCGGCCGAGCTGCAGGCGCGCCTGGACGATGAGCGGCGCCGGCGCTTCGAGGCCGAGGCGACGCTCAAGGCCGAGATGGAGCGCGAGCGCGAGCGGTGGGGCGCGCAGATCGCCGAGATCGAGGGCGGCCTGCACGCGCGCATCGCTGCCGAGCGCCATGCCTTCGAGGAGCAGGCCCAGGCGATCGAGCAGCTCGTCGTGGCCCTGCGCCAGCGGCTCGCCAGCGCCGGCGACGAGCTGGAGGAGCGCCTGGCCGCCGCGCATCTGGAGCGCGACGAGGCGCTGGCCGAGCGCGACGCCGCGCTGGCCGATGCCGATCGGATCAAGCTCGACGTGGCCGCCGACCTCGAGCGCGTCGCCGCCGAGCGGGAGCAGCTGGTGGCCCGGATCGCCGATGCCGAGCAGATGGTGGATGAGGCGCGTGCCCAGGTCGAGGCCGCCCGTACCGAGGCCGAGACGGCGCGCGGCGAGACGCGCAGCGCTCGCGACGAGACCGAGGCAGTGCGCGCGGAGATCGACCAGCGCGTGCTCGAGGTGGGCGCCGAGCTGGCCGCGCGGCTGGCCGACGCCGAGGAGGAGCGCGACGGGCTGCGGGCCGAGCTGGACGAGCGCGAGACGGAGATCTCCCGGCTGCGCTCGGGCGCCGACGACGCGGCCGCCCGCGAGGCGGCGATCGAGGCGCTGGTGGCCGACGTGGTCGCCACCGCCGGCTCGCTGCGCGACGGGTTCGATCGGCAGCTGGGCGAGCTGCACGACCGCGTCGAGGCCGAGCTGGCCAGCCTGCGCGCCCAGCTCGACGAGGAGCGCACCGCCCGCCTGGTCGCCGAGGAGGAGCTGGCCGCCGAGCGCGCTCGCGGCGCCGAGGCCGTCAGCCCGGGCATCCTCGACGCGCTCAGCCGGACCGAGCTGGAGGCGGCGCGGCGCGAGCTGGCGTCCACGCAGGAGGCGCTGGCCGCCGAGCGGCGCCGGTCGGCCGAGAACGCCGAGCTGCGCGCGCAGGCGTCCAAGCTGGTGGCCGACCTCGACGCCGCAGGGGCGCGCCTCAAGGTGCGCGAGAGCGAGCAGGCCGCGCCACGCGCCGAGGCGCCGACCGGCGGCGAGGTCCAGCCGCCGCCGGTCGACGAGCCGCTGGAGCCCGAGCCCGGGATCGAGGAGCCGCCGGCCGAGGCGCCGGAGGTCGAGGAGCCGCCTGCGGACGAGCCGTCGGCTCAGGAGCCCCCTGCGGATGAGCCATTGGCCGAAGAGCCGTCGGCAGAGGAGCCGTCGGCAGAGGAGGCGCCCGCCGACGAGCAGGCGTTGGCCGAGCGGCCGCCGCTGGAGGAGGCTGCCGACGAGGCGCCGCGCCCCACGCTCTCGCTGGCCAGCTCGCGCCCGAGCGGGCCCTCCGACGCCGAGCTGAGCCCGCCTGAGGGTGCGAGTCCGCTGCCGACCCGCTACGTGCGCCCGTCCGAACGCCCGCTGGTCGGCTGGCTCACTCCGGCCATCGCCCGCGTGGCCGACGCCGACGAGGCGCTGGCGGCGGAGCTGATCCTCGAGCTGCTGCCGGCGCAGGCCGGGATCGTTCGCGATCCGCTCAGCTACCGGCTGACGATCGGGAGCGAGGCGAGCTACCGCGTGACGATCCAGCGCGACCGCACCGTCATCGAGCGCCAGCCCGAGGCCGGCGGCGCCGACGTGCACGTGATCGGGCCGCCCGCCGCGCTGGCGCCGCTGGTGGCCGGCGGCGCGCGCCGGCGCATGCCCGGCGTGCGCATCGAGGGCCGCAAGCGACGGCTGCGCAAGCTGCTGCGGGCCCGCCGCGCGCCGCTGGACTTCGCCCGCCTGGCCGACAGCGGCGTGCGCCCGTCGCCGGAGCTGGCGCTCACGGCTCTGTGCGCCGCCGTCGAGCCCTCGTGGACGACCGGCCACCGCTTCAGCGTGGTCTACTCGCTGGCGGGGGCCGAGCCGCTCGAGGTCGAGGTCCGCGACGGCCGCGACCTGCAGGTGGGGCCGGCCGGGCGCGCCCGCGACGCCTCGCCGGCCGCGACGATCTCGCTGCGCGCCGACGCGCTGGTGTCCCTGCTCGCCCGGCTGCACCTGCCCCACGACGCCGAGCGCGTGCTCGTCGCCGGCGACCGCCATGCCGTCGCGCTGCTGCACGGCTGGTTCGATCGCGCCCAGGGCCTGCCCGGCGGGTGAGCTGCGGCGGGCGTCGCGTCACCTACTCGGCGCGGCGCTGACGGATGCGGTAGAGGACGTGGGGTCGCAGGCGGTGCCCGGCGGGAATGCGCGGGTGCTCGAAGTCGTCGACGGGGTCGCGCGTCATGCCGATGCGCTGCATGACCGCGATCGAGCGCGTGTTGCGCCGGGACGTGAAGGAGACGATCTCGCGCAGGCCCAGCTGGTCGAAGCCGGCGTGCAGCGACGCGCGCGCCGCCTCGCTGGCGTAGGCCTGGCCCCATGCGAACGCCGCCAGCCGCCAGCCCACCTCGACCGCGGGTGCAAACGGCGCGTCGAAGCCGACGTCCAGCAGCCCGGTGAAGCCGAGGAAGGCGCCGTCCGCGCGGCGCTCCAGCGCCCACAGCCCGTAGCCGAGCTCGGCCAACGAGCGCTCGCTGCGCTCGATCAGCGCGTCGCTCTCGGCGCGGCTCAGCGGCGCGAGGAAGTGCTCCATCACCCGCGGGTCGGCGTTCATCGCGGAGAACGGGGCGCGGTCGTCGGGCCGCCAGCGGCGGAGCAGCAGGCGGTCGGTGGACAGCTCGGTCATCGGCGCGGCGAATGATCCCCACTTTGCGAAGAGCGCACCGGGGGGACGTCCGGTCCGGCGGGTAGCTTGCAGGACCCCGATGAGCTCCTCGCCGGTCGCCCACCTGCACGTCCACTCCGAGTACTCGCTGCTGGACGGCGCATGCAAGATCGACCAGCTCGCCGCACGCGCCGCCGCGTTCGACCAGCCGGCCCTCGGCCTCACCGACCACGGCGTGATGAACGGCGCCGTGGAGCTGTACAAGGCCGCCAAGAAGCACCAGATCAAGCCGATCGTCGGCTGCGAGATCTACCTCGTCGACGACCACACGCTGCGCGGCCAGCGCCAGGAGCGCAACCACCTGACGCTGCTGGCCGAGAACGACGTCGGCTACCGCAACCTGGTCAAGCTCTCCAGCCTCGGCTTCCTGGAGGGCCTCTCGCGCGGCAAGCCATCGGTCGACCTGGCCCAGCTGGAGCGCTACAGCGAAGGCGTGATCGCGCTCACCGGCTGCCTGGCCAGCCGCTTCTGCCAGCGCCTGGTCAACGACCAGCCCGGCGAGGCGCGCGCCCACGCCGACGACCTGCTGAACGTGTTCGGCCCCGACCAGGTCTTCTTCGAGGTCCAGAAGAACGGCATCGCCGACCAGGACAAGGCCAACGAGGGCATCGTGCGCATCGCGCGCGAGCTCGGCCGCCCGCTGGTGGGCACGGCCGACGTGCACTACCTGCGCCGCGAGGACCACGCCCATCACACGGCGTTGCTGTGCGTGCAGACGAAGTCGACGCTGGCCGCGCCGAAGATGACCTTCGAGACGAACGAGTTCTACCTCAAGGACAACGCCGAGATGGCGGGCGCGTTCGCCGAGTGGCCCGAGGCGCTGCAGTCGACGATCGACATCGCGCAGCGCTGCAGCGTCGACATCGAGCTGGGCAAGCAGCTGATCCCGTCCTACCCGACCCCCGACGGCAGCGACGAGAAGACCTACCTGCGCGCGCGGGTGGAGGAGGGGCTGCGGCTGCGCTACGGCGACCCCGTCCCGGCCGCGGCCCGCGAGCGGGCCGAGATGGAGCTCGGCGTCATCGACGGGATGGGCTTCAACGCCTACTTCCTGATCGTGTGGGACTTCGTCAACTACGCGAAGTCCAACGGGATCGCGGTCGGCCCGGGCCGCGGCTCGGCCGCCGGCTCGCTGGTCGCCTACTGCCTGGCGCATCACCGACGTCGACCCGCTGCGCTACGACCTGCTGTTCGAGCGCTTCCTGAACCCCGAGCGCGTGTCGATGCCCGACATCGACATCGACTTCTCCGTGCGCGGTCGCGAGCGCGTCATGCGCTACGTGGTCGAGAAGTACGGCCGCGAGTCGGTCGCCCAGATCGTCACCTTCGGCAAGATGTTCCCGCGCGCGGCCACACGCGACGCCGCCCGCGTGCTCGGCCACGACTACGGCGCGGGCGACCGCCTGGCCAAGCTCATCCCCGACCCGATCATGGGCCGCCCGCCGAGCTTCGACGACTGCCTGACGCCCGGCGAGGAGCTGCGCAAGGCCTACGACGAGGACCCGGTCGCGCGGCAGATCATCGACGTGGCCAAGGGCCTCGAGGGCATCGTCCGCAACTCGTCGATCCACGCCGCCGCCGTCGTCATCGCCGACTTCCCGCTGACCGACATCGTCCCGCTGCAGCTGGCCGACGCGGGTACGACCGACGAGGACGGCAACCGCGAGTTCAAGATGGTCACGCAGTACTCGATGAAGCCCGTCGAGGAGCTCGGCCTGCTCAAGATGGACTTCCTGGGCCTGCGCAACCTCGACGTCATCGAGGACGCGCTGGACATCATCGAGCGCTCGACCGGCTCGCGCCCGGACATGACCGCGCTGCCGCTCGACGACGCCAAGACCTACGAGATGATGGCTCGCGGCGACTCGATCGGCGTGTTCCAGTTCGAGTCCGAGGGCATGCAGGAGGCGCTCAAGAAGGTGCGCCCGACGGAGTTCGACGACCTCGTCGCGCTCAACGCGCTGTACCGCCCGGGCGCGATGGACCAGATCCCGACCTACGCGCGCGGCAAGCGCGAGCCGGAGTCGATCGTCTACCCCGACGAGCGTCTGCGCCCGATCCTGGAGTCCACCAAGGGCGTGATCCTGTACCAGGAGCAGGCCGATGCAGATCTCCAAGGAGCTGGCCGGCTTCAGCGGGGCGCGGGCCGACGACCTGCGCAAGGCGATCGGCAAGAAGAACCGCGAGGCGATGGCCGCAGCTGGAGCCGCTGTTCCGCGAGGGCTGCCGCGCCTCGGGCACCTCCGAGCAGGTGATCGACTGGCTGTGGACGACCAACGAGAAGTCGGCCGACTACTCGTTCAACAAGTCGCACGCCGCCTGCTACGCGCTGATCGCCTACCGCACCGCGTGGCTGAAGGCCACCTACCCGGCCGAGTACATGGCGGCGCTCATCTCCAGCGTGATGTCGACCAAGGACAAGGTCCCGTTCTTCGTCGCCCGCTGCGAGGAGATGGGCATCGAGATCCTGCCGCCCGACGTCAACCTGTCCGACCACGAGTTCACCGTCGTCGACGGGCAACATCCGCTTCGGCCTGGACGCCGTCAAGGGCGTCGGCTACGCGGCGGTCGAGGCGATCAAGGAGGCGCGCGCGGAGGGCGGCCCGTTCGAGCTCGCTGTGGGACTTCTGCGCGCGGGTCGACGCCCGGGCCGTCAACAAGAAGGCGATCGAGGCGCTCATCAAGTGCGGCGCGTTCGGCTCGACCAACGCATCCCGCCAGGGCATGCTGTCGGTGCTCGAGCAGGCGCAGGCGGCCGGCGCAGAAGCAGCAGCAGGACGCGCTCACCGGCCAGGGCTCGATCTTCGACCTCGAGCCCGTCGGCGCGCGCGGCCGGGGCGCCATCCGCGTTCTCCTCGCCACGCACCCGCCGATCCCCTCCGAGGAGTTCGACCAGCACGAGCTGCTGGCGATCGAGAAGGAGGCGATCGGCCTGTTCATCTCCGCGCACCCGCTCAAGGAGGTGCGCGAGGCGCTGCGCGTGAAGGTCGACTGCCCGCTGGCCGACCTGGAGAAGCGCAAGGACCAGGACTGGGTGACGGTCGGCGGCATCGTCACGCAGTGCAAGAAGATTCGCACCAAGTCGGGCTCGACGATGATGTTCGCCACGCTCGACGACCTGGAGGGCACGGTCGAGATCGTGGTCTTCGAGCGCGTGCTGGCCGAGCAGGAGGCCGCGCTCCAGGTCGACTCGATCGTGCTCGTGCGGGGACGCGTCGACCACAAGGATGCGACCAAGACGGCGCTCATCGTGCAGTCGGCCGAGCCGTTCAACCCGACGCCGCGACGAGGTCGAGCAGGCTCGCGAGCAGGTGCAGGCGATGGCCCAGCGGGCGGCGCCCACCGCGCTGCTGGTGCAGGTCGACGCGTCGCGCGTGCCCGTCGGCGTGATCGAGGAGCTCAAGGCGCTTCTGGCCAGCTACCCGGGCGACAGCGAGGTCGTGCTGCACGTGCAGACCTCAGCCGGCTCGCGCCGGCTGCGACTGGGCGCCGAGTTCAAGGTCGCACCGACTCCGGCGCTGCGCGCCGAGCTGGACCAGGTGCTCGGCGAGGCGCTGCTCGCGGCCTAGTTTGACGGCGCGCCAACTTCGCGCACGCCTACCGCAAACCGTTTAGGCTCGTCCGGCGACCTCCCATTCTTCCGCTGGACCGGGAGTGGGGGGCTCGCGCTACCCCGCCTTGCGACGCTTCAAGCCGCGCGCCTGCAGCTCGTGGGCGAGCTCGATCTGGTGGGGCTGCTCGCCCGCCTTGGGCGTCTCCATGATCAGCGGCAGGTCCTGGAAGCGCGGCTCCGACAGGAACACGGCGCAGCCGTCCTCGCCCAGCTCGCCCTCGCCCAGCAGCGCGTGGCGGTCGCGGTTGGAGCCCAGCTCGCCCTGGGAGTCGTTCAGATGCAGCGAGCCCAGCCGGCTGGTGCCCACCAGCGCGACGCAGTCGTCGAGCACCTTGCTCAGGCCGTCGGCGGTGCGGATGTCGAAGCCGGACGCGTACAGGTGGCAGGAGTCCAGGCACAGGCCCAGGCGCGGGTCGTCGCCGGCGGCCTCGAACAGTCCGGCCAGCTCCTCGAAGGAGCGTCCCAGCGTGCCGCCTGCGCCGGCCGTGTTCTCCAGGTGCAGCGGGCAGCGCTCGGACTCGGCTGAGGGCCTCGCGGATGACCGTCGCCCGCGCGCTTGATCGCCGGGCCGATCTCGCCCTTGAGCGCCGACCCGGGGTGCAGCACGACGCCGCGCGCCTCCAGGCGGTCGCCGGCCTGCAGCGAGGCGATCAGCGAGGCGCGCGACTTGTCGCGGATCTCCTTGTCCTCGGAGGCGCAGTTGAGCAGGTAGACGGCGTGGATCAGCAGGCTCTCGACGATCGAGCCGTCCAGCGCGTCGTAGTAGTCGGCGATCTGCTCGTCGCTGTAGACCGACGGCTTCCACGCGCGCGGGTTCTGGTTGAAGATCTGCACGACGGTGGCGCCCACCTCGGCGCCGCGCTCGACGGCCTTGGCAGGACCGCCGGCGGGGGAGACGTGAGCGCCGATGAGCATGACCCAGAGCAATAGCATCAGCGGCCCATGCGGGTTCGCTTCGCTCCCTCCCCGACCGGCGCGCTGCACATCGGCGGCGCGCGCACGGCCCTCTACAACTGGCTGGCCGCCCGGCACGCGGGCGCCGACGGCACGCTCGTCCTGCGCATCGAGGACACCGATCGCGAGCGCTCCACCCAGGCCAACGTCGACCAGATCCTCGACGCGCTGCGCTGGCTGGACATCGACTACGACGAGGGCCCGATCTTCCAGACCGCCAACGAGCCGCGGCCACCGCGCGGTGATCGAGCAGCTGCTGGCCGACGGGCACGCCTACCGCTCGACGGCGACGGCGGAGACCGTGCGGGCCTACAAGGAGCGCCACGGAGCCGATCGCGGCTTCCGCGGAGAGGCCGAGCCCGAGGGCGCGGTGCGCCTCCACGTGCCCGACGAGGGCGCCACCGTCGTCCGCGACCTGGTGCGCGGCGAGACGGCCTTCCAGCACGTGCACCTCGACGATCCGGTGATCGCCCGCGCCGACGGCTCGCCGCTGTACAACTTCGCGGTCGCCGTCGACGACCTCGATGCGGGCATCACCCACGTGGTGCGCGGCGACGACCACTACTCCAACACCCCCAAGCAGCTGCTCGTGCTGGAGGCGCTCGGCGTGGCCCAGCCGGTCTACTGCCACCTGCCGCTGCTGCACGGGCCCGATGGCAAGAAGCTGTCCAAGCGCCACGGCGCGGCGTCGGTGCAGGAGCTGCGCGAGGCCGGCTACCTGCCCGAGGCGGTCGTCAACTACCTGTCCCTGCTGGGCTGGGGGGCGGCCGACGACGAGACGATCCTCTCGCGCGACCAGCTCGTGTCCCAGTTCTCGCTGGACCGCGTGCAGCGCAACCCCGCCCGCTTCGACGAGCAGAAGCTCAAGTGGATGAACGGCGTCTACATCCGGGCGCTGTCGGTCGACGAGCTGACGGCGCGCCTGGAGGCGTTCACCGGCCGCAGCGGCCTGCGCGACGCCGTGGAGATCTCCCAGGAGAAGATCGCCACGTTGGCCGACTTCTGGCCGCTGGCCGGCGCCCTGATCGATGGTCCCGCCACCGACGACGACCGGGCCCGCGAGCAGTGGCTGGGCGACGACGGGCGCGAGGCCCTGGGGGACGTGCGAGCCGTCCTGGCCGGGCTGGAGCCGTTCGAGCTGCCGACCATCGACGAGGCGCTGCGGGGCGTGGTGGCCGCGCGCGAGACGAAGCCCAAGCAGGTCTTCCAGCCCGTGCGCGTGGCGCTCACCGGGCGCACCGTCTCGCCGGGCGTCTTCGAGATGATCAGCGTGCTGGGACGCGAGGAGACGCTGCGGCGGCTCGACGCGGTGCTGACGTGACCGCCGGCTGACGCCCGGCGCTCAATCAAACGTCCACGGCTGCCGATAACCGGAGCAAGCCGCCCCGGGCTCTGACCGGGATCCGATGCGAACCACCGTGATGGAGCAGGAAACCCCCGATATGACCGCACCCTCCGCTGCCGCCGCGGCCCTCCCCCCGGCCGCTGTCGCACCGTCGCCCGCGCACGCGGCCGGTGGACGCCACAACGAAGGCCACGGCCGGCGCCTGACCGCCGCCTTCGAGGCGCTCGAGTCGTTCCCGGCGCTGGCGGAGTCGCGCAACCGCCTGCTGCGGGTGGTGGGCCAGGAGCGGATCTCGGCCGGCGAGGTCGTCGCGGCCGTCGAGTCCGACGTCGCCCTGGTCATCGCCGTGCTGCGCCTGGCCAACCAGGTGGAGGGGCGCACGCGCGGCCGCGTCGAGTCTGTCGTCAAGGCCGTCGAGCTGCTGTCGCCCGAGGCGGTGCAGTCGCTGGCCACCCGGGCGCGCACCTTCGACTTCTTCGAGCGCACGGCGACGTGGGACGGGGCGCCCGAGCGCTTCCGCCTGCACGGCGTGGCCACGCAGCGTGCCGCCGATCGCCTGGCCACCGAGACCGGGTACGAGGAGCGCGACCGGCTGATGGTCACCGCGCTGCTGCACGACATCGGCAAGCTGGTGCTGATGCACGCCTACCCGGGCTACCCCGGCCAGGTGCACGGGCAGGCGCGCACGCCGGAGGAGCGCATCCATCGCGAGCGCCGCGAGCTGGGCGTCGACCACGCGCTGGTCGGCGGCGTGCTGGCCCGGCGCTGGGGGCTGCCCAAGGCGGTCGCCTCGGCGATCGAGCGCCACCACGCCGACGACGTCAGCGAGGAGGCGGCCTACGTTCGCCTGGCCGACATGCTCGCTCACTACGCGCACGGCGGCGCCGTGTCGCCGACCGAGCTGCTCAAGGTCGCGCGCATCGTCGGCCTCGGCCCGGGCGAGCTGCGCACGGTCATGTACGACCTGCCCTACCCGCAGACGGGGCGCAACCGGGCGATCGATCCGTGTCCGCTGTCGGGCCGTGAGCTCGAGGTGCTCAAGCGCCTGGCCGAGGGCAAGGTCTACAAGCAGATCGCGCTGGAGCTGGACCTGTCGACCTCGACCGTCCGCACGCACCTGCACAACATCTACGGCAAGCTCGGGGCGGTCGACCGCGCCCAGGCCGTGCTGCTGGCCACCGAGCGCGGCTGGCTGTAGCCCGGCGCCGGGCCGCCCCCGGCCGTCATAGGATGGGCGGGCCGTGCTGTCCATCACCACCAAGTCGCCGTACGCGCTCCAGGCGCTGACCGAGCTCGGGCGCGCGCCGGCGGACACGCCGGTGCCGATCGCCGAGCTGGCGCGCCGCCGCGACATCCCGGTGCAGTTCCTCGAGCAGCTGTTCGCCGTGCTGCGCCGTGCCGGCCTGCTGCGCTCCCAGCGCGGCGTCAAGGGCGGCTACCTGTTCGCCCGCCCGCCGGCCGACATCACCGTGCTGGAGGTCGTCGAGCTGCTCGAGGGCCCGCTCGGCCGCGACGCCACCGGCGTCTTCGAGCAGGCCGCTGCCGCCGCCCGCGAGGTGCTGGCCGCCACGACGGTTCAGGACATCGTCGATCGCGAGGCGCGGGACGCCGGCGTGGCGATGTACTACATCTAGGCCGCGACGAGTCAGACCAGCAATGCTCCGGGCCACCGGGGCGTACCCAACCCAGCCAGGAGGGGTGACGTCGTACGGATCGGCGAGGCGGCTGGGAGCCCCTACAACCCCCAGCCGCCGTCGGCCGTTGAAACCGGACGAGCGGTGTCCGGTACCGGACTATGACTAGCAGCATCGCACGGGCGGTCGGACCGATGATTCCTGCACTTTCCGAGGATCTGTGGCCGGCATATACAGCCGAGACACACGTCGCGCCCTCGAGTTGTCCCACGGCACGAGTGTCCCGGCGAAGTGATCGCGCCCGTGCTGCCCTGGCTGCTCCGCGCTGGGCCGACTGCGTCCGGGGCCCCTACAACCCCGGACGCCCGCAGGTCGGCCGGTCGCCGATCGCTCGTCGACCGCGCGGAGAAGGGTGCCACACCACTGGTGTCGAACGCTCTCGTACATCTGTCGTCGAACGTTCGTCCATCCTGTGGGCGCAAGCCTTCAGGTGCGTGATCATCGGTCGAAATGCAAGTTATGGAGGAGGGGAGCGGTGGCCCTACACGCCGCTCCCCTTCGCCTTCTTCACGGCGAGTTCGAGGGCCGGGCGTCCGTCGTGCAGGCACGCACGATGATGGGGCACATGGTCGTCGCGGGCGTCCTGACCGATCGTGTTCGGGGGGTGCGTCCCCTCGCGGTCGGCGAGCGCGTCCAGGGCCTCCTGCCGTTGCGGATGCGCCGATGATTCGATCCGGGCTCGGTTGATGAGCGAGGCCGCGTGGGTCGATCCAGGCGTGACGCGGCGGGCGGTCGCTTGACGGAGCCGCGCCGACATGGAGAGAATGGGGCGTCCCCAAGGAAGGCTTGGTGCAAGACATGCGTGGTCGCCTGCTGTCATGCGTATTGGTCGTCCTGGGCACGGTCATCCTGGCCGCGCCGGCGCGCGCGGCGGTGTTCTCCAATCCGGCGCAGTTCCGGATCCCGGCGACGGGAACCAGCGGGGTGGCGGGCCTGTATCCCTCGATGATCCCGGTGAGCGGATTGACCGGAGCCGTGACGGACGTGACGGTCACGCTGAGCGGGTTCAGTCACACGTTCCCAGCCGACGTCGACGTGCTGCTCGTCGGGCCCTCCGGCCAGAGCGTCGTCCTGCTCGCCGATACCGGCTCCGGCACCGACGTCAACAACGCCACGCTGACCTTCTCCGACGCGGCGCCCACGCCGGTGCCCACGCCGATCGTCTCCGGCACGTACCGCCCGACGAACGGGGGCGCATTCAACGGCCCCGCGCCCGCGCCGCCCGGACCGTACGGCGCGACGCTCGCGGCGTTCAACGGCACCGTGCCGAACGGCATGTGGAGCCTCTACGTCTACGACGACTTCAACGCCGACTTCGGGATGATGAGCGGCGGCTGGAGCCTCGACATCACCACGAACGGCCCGACGATCAGCTCGTTCGCGCCGGCGACCGGGCCGGCCGGGACGACCGTCGTCATCACCGGGACGAACCTCACCGGGGCGACGAGCGTGGCGTTCGGCGGGACCCAGGCGGGGTCGTTCACCGTCAACAACCCGACGACGATCACCGCCACCGTGCCGGCGAACGTGGTCAGCGGGCCGATCTCGGTCATCACGCCAAACGGCATCGCGAGTTCGACGACGCCGTTCCAGGCCAGCCCGCCGCCGACCATCGCCTCGTTCACACCGACTCGCGGGCGGGTCGGCACGAACGTGACGATCACCGGCACCAACCTCGCCGGCGCAAGCGCGGCGAGCTTCGGCGGGACGCCGGTCGCCGCGTTCTCGGTGACGTCGCCGACCACCATGACCGCGACGGTGCCAGCCGGCGCGGGCGGCGGAACGATCTCCGTGACCGCGCCCGGCGGGACGGCGACCAGCTCAAGTGCGTTCACCGTCGTCCACCCGCGCACCGTGTCGCTGTCGTTCCGCCACCGGCGGGCACGGGGCAGCCTGGTGACCAACGACGGCTACGCGAAGTGCGCGGCCGGCGTGCGCGTCACGCTCAAGCGCCGCGTGCATCGGCGCTGGCGCAGCGTCGGGCGCGACCTGACGAACTCCAGCGGGACCTACCAATTCTCGGGGCGCCAGCGCCGCGGCCGCTACCGGGTGGTGGCCAACCGGGCCGTGCTCGCCTCGAACGACATCTGTCAGCGCACCCGGACGCGCCCGGTTCGGGCCTGAAAGGACGCGGGCTCGCCGGCGGCCGGCGGCGCCGCCGCCGGCGCCCGTTCGGCCACGTCAAGGCCTTGTCGACGTTCACGGGCCACGCGAGCACCGCCACCGAGTGGCGGCGGGCCCGAGGCGGACAGTCCCCCGACACTCGGTAGGGCGTTCGTCCACCGAGGGGAGGTTCGGCCCCAAGAGATGCTCGATCGGAGCGTTACTTTGGCTGCACAACGGGAACACCAACCGCATCGGGCCGCCCGGGAGAGGCGCCCTACACACCTCTCCCGGCGACCTGTTTCCTTCGCCATCGGTCCGGACGCGGGGGCAACGTTGCTCGACTGCCCCGGCGGACCGAGAGCGCGCAGTCCACGACGGCGGTGTCCCGGTCGCGTGGCGCTCATCGAGCGGTGTCGGTTCGATCGGCCGGGCGCGAGAGCGAACGGTGCGCCGACTCAACGAACGTGCGGGTCACCCGCGCCAACGGGGTCGGCCGCGACGGTCACGGTCCGCAGGCCGATCAGCCCAGAAGCGCCGCGGGGCGCTCGACCAGCATCGTGCGCAGCTCATCCACGGTGAACCCCTCGCCGATCAGATCCCGCGCGAAGCGCGCCAGGCGGTCCGGGTAGTCGCCGTTGGCGGGCTGGCCGAGATCGCTGGAGATGACGTTGCGCCCGGGGCCCACGGCGCGGATCGCGGCGGCGACGCGCTCGATCGTCGTCGGATGCGGCGCGCCGGGTGAGACCACGAAGGCGCAGCGCTCGAACAGGGCGTGCGGGAAGCGCTCGGCCAGCGCCGCCTGCGTCCGCAGCCCCAGCGCCGGCACGGTGTAGTCGGGGTGCTGGAACAGCACGCGCGCTCCGACGGCCGTGGCCTCCTCGGCGACGACCGTCGCATGCGCCCGGCCCAGGTGGCCCGTCGCGATGAACGCGTCGGCCCGCGCCACGTGCGCGCAGATCGCCCTGATCGCGGCGCGCTTCACGCGCGCCGGGCGGGGCGCGGCGCGGTTGGCGCCCGGCGACACGCCCGGGAACGCGCGCAGATGCCCGGTTGCGGCCAGCGTCGGCATCCAGACCACGCGCGCGCCGAGGTCGAGGCTGTTGCGCACCACGTCGGGGTCGATCCCGCCGGCGACCGCCGGGTTGAGCACGATCCCGCCCGCCACGCGGAAGCCGGTCGCCTCGGCCGCACCGGCGGCGCGGCCGACCGTCGACTCGCTGTGGCACTTGATCACGATCGCCGCCATGCCGGCGGCCCGCGCGCGGCGCGCGAGCTCGATGTCGCTGTGGCGGCGGGGGATCACGTCGGGTCCGCCGTGGACGTGGACGTCCACGGCGCCCTCCAGCAGCTCGGCGTCAGCCGGCGACGGAGCCCGCACCGGCACGAACCCGGCCCTCACGCGGCAGGAACCGGCCGGTCGGCCCCTCGCCGACGTAGCCCCCGCCCTCGACGACCACGCGCCCGCGCGCGATCGTCATCACCGGCAGGCCCGCGTACTCGTAGCCGTCCCAGATGCTGTAGTCGACCGTGTGCAGGTCGGCCAGGCGGAACGTGCCCGAGCGCTCCGGGTCGATCACCGCCAGGTCGGCGTCGGCGCCGACCTGCAGCGAGCCCTTGCGCGGCCACAGGCCCAGGTGCTTGGCGATCCGGGTGCTCGACAGGCCGACGAAGTCGGTCACCGGCATCCCGCGCTTGGCGACGGCCTCGGTGAACAGCACGGCCATCCGCGTCTCGACGCCGTTGTGGCCCGCCGGGGTGGCCGGCAGCTCGAGGCCGATCGAGTTGCGGTTCTCCAGCGTCGAGGTGTAGTCGTCGGTCGACACGTGGTCGATCGTGCCGTCGCGCAGCGCGGCCCAGATCGCGTCGCGGTGGTGCGGCGGGCGCAACGGCGGGTAGTTGCCCCAGTTGGCGCCGTCCGGGCGGCCGACGACGTCGTCCTTGGAGAAGACGATGTAGTTGTGGCAGGTCTCGGCGAACACGTCCCAACCGCGGGCGCGGGCGTCGGCGATCTCGCGGGCCGCGTCCTCACAGGTGACGTGGAAGACGAAGATCGGGCAGTCGGCGGCGTGCGCGATGCGGATCGCCCGCGCCGTCGCCTCGCCCTCCACCCAGGCCGGTCGGCTGTCCTCGGTGAAGCGGTACGAGGTCCTGCCGGCGGCCAGCAGCGCCGCGGTGCGCCGCTCGATCACGTCGGCGTTCTCGCAGTGCAGCACCGCGCAGCCGCCGCGGGCGCCGACCACCTCGAGCAGCTCGGCGACCGCGCCGTCGCCCGGCCACATCGCCTTGGAGTTCATGAACAGCTTGAACGACGTCACGCCCGACGCGAACACCGCCGGGACCTCGCCAAGCTCGCCAGCGCCGACCTCGCCCGCGACGATCAGGTGCAGCGCGTAGTCGCAGTGCATCGACCCGTCGGCCGCGGCGCGCTTGGCCGCGACCGCGTCGACCAGTCCGCCGCCGCCGGGCATGCGCTCCGCGAAGTCGACGATCGTCGTCGTGCCGCCGTACAGGGCGGCGATGCTGCCCTGCTCGTAGCCCTGGGAGGCCAGCGGCGGCAGCTTGAAGTCGAAGTGGACGTGGGCGTCGACGCCACCGGGGACCACGAGCGCGCCGTCGACGTCGACGATGCGGCCGGCCTCGGTGACGATGCCGGGCTCGGTGACGGCCGCGATGCGACCGTCGTCGACGACCAGGTCGGCGCGCAGCGCCTGGCGGTCGTCGACGAGCGTGCCGCCCCGCAGCAGCAGGTCAGGCGTCGGCACCGCTGAGCTCGGGCTCGAAGCGGTCGACGACCGCCAGGTGCTCGTCCACCTGGGTGACCTCCTGCCACTCGCGGAAGCCGCCCATCGTGTCCCACAGCGGCTCGCTGGTGCCGACCTCGGACAGCACCTCGAGCGCCTCGCGCATCGCGCCCATCGCCGTGAAGTAGAGGATGGTGGAGAAGATGGTCAGCGCGTAGCCCATCGCCTCCAGCTGCTTGGCCGGCAGCACCGGCGTCTTGCCCTGCTCGACCATGTTGGCCATCGCCGGGACGCTGAAGAGCCCGGGCACCGCCTCCAGCTGCTCGCGCGTCTCGATGCCGTCGAAGAACACCATGTCGGCGCCGGCCTCGATGTAGGCGTGCGTGCGGGCGACGGCTTCGTCGAAGCCGGTGACCGCGATCGCGTCGGTGCGCGAGACGATCAGGAAGTCGGGGTCGCGGCGCGCGTCGACCGCGGCGGCGATCCGGCCCGCGTGCTCCTCGGCGCTGACCAGCCGCTTGGAGCGCGTAGTGCCCGCAGCGCCGCGGCACGTCCTGGTCCTCGAGGTGCATGCCGGCGGCGCCGACGTTCTCCAGCTCGTAGACCAGCCGCTGGGTGGACAGCACCGAGCCGTAGCCCGCCTCACCGTCGGCCAGGATCGGCATGCGCGTCGAGCGCACGGCACCGCCCACCTGGGCGACCATCTCGGTCAGCGTGCGGATGCCGAAGTCCGGCACGCCGGGGAACGACGAACCCGACAGGCCGCCGGAGAAGTAGATGGCATCGAAGCCGGCGCGCTGGACCAGCCGGGCGGACAGGCCGTCGTAGGCGCCGGGCAGGACCGCCATCTCGGGGGCGGCGATGAGCTCGCGCAGGCGGCGGGCGTTGGACGTGGTCATGCGGTCTCCGGTGGCGTGGGGGACAGACGGGCGAGGGTGGTGTCGGCGCTCCAGGCGACGGCGAAGTTGCCGTCCATGCGGCGCACGCAGTCGGCGTGGGCCTCGGGCCGGCGGTCGGCGCAGGCGTCCTCGACCAGCACGACGTCGAAATCGAGGTCGCAGGCGTCGCGGATCGTGCTCTCGACGCAGCCGCTGGTCACGACGCCGCACACGAGCAGGTTGCGGATGCCGCGCGCCTGCAGCTGCTCGGCCAGGTCGGTCGAGAAGAACGGGCTGGCCGTCGTCTTGCCGAGGATGAGGTCCTCGGGCTGGTCACCGAGGCCCTCGAGCAGCGCGGCCTGCGGGTCGCCGGGTGGAACCAGGATGTCGAACGCCCGGAAGCGACGGCCGGTGTCGGACGCGTCGGGTTTCCGGGCCTCGCAGCGGACCCAGACGATCATGCCGCCGGCGGTGCGCAGGGCGTCGGCGACGCGCCGGGTGGCGGGGACGACCACGTCGGCGCAGCGCGTGAAGTACCCCTCCAGCTCGTCCCACATGCCCATCTCGCGCGCGCGCACTCCGTGCGCGCCGTCGGCGTCGGCGTCGAGCCGCTGGAGGTCGATGACGACGAGCGCGGTGCGCCCCGGCTCCAGCACGGGATCGGGCAGGCGCCCGACGAGCGAGCGGATCGTGACCTGGTCGGCGAGGCTCATGAGGCGAGGCTCCTGGGGCGCTCGGCGGGCTCGCCGAGATAGCGGGTCAACCGTGCCAGCGGGCGGCGGAAGTGCTCCTGCAGCAGAGCGGCGGCCGTCTCGGGCTCGCGCTGCTCGATGAGGTCGACGAGGCGGTCGTGCTCGGCCAGCGAGGCGCGGCGCTCGTCATCGTCGTAGAGCGCCAGCACCCGATAGGGACGCGACCGGTCGCGCAGCAGGTCGACGAGCTCGATCGTGCGCGGACGGCCCGACAGGCGGTTGATCGTGTCGTGCAGCGCGATGTTGCTGGCGATCACGGCGTCGACGTCGTCGCGGTCGACGGCCTCGCGACAGCGCGCGGCGAGGCCGCGCAGCTGGGCGACCTGCGCCGGCGTGGCCCGCCGGCAGGTGTGGCGGACCGCCATCGCCTCGAGGCCGGCGCGCAGCTCGAACAGCTCCTCCAGCTCGGCGGGGTCGAGGTCGGAGACGCGCGCCCCGTAGCGCGGCGAGTAGGCGACGAGGCCCTCGCTGGCCAGGCGCATGAACGCCTCGCGAACGGGGGTGCGGCTGATGTCGAGCTCCGCGGCGATCGCGGCGGCCCGCAGCGGCTCGCCGCGCTTGTAGGCGCCGGTCGCGATGCCCTCGCGCAGGACGCGATAGACGTCGGTGACCTTGGTCGACACGTCCGGGATCATACGGAGTTGCATGCAATCCTTCGAACCCGGCCGCGTGGCCCGAGCGCCTCGGGCGGACCGCCCGTGACGGGGCGGACGGCGGCGAGGGGCCCCTACAACCCCTCGCCGCATCCAAACCAGCCGGACACCGATTGCTCGGTGCCCGTATTGACATAGTGCCAGTAGGGCGACCGCGCAGTCTCTCGTACATCTGTCTACCGCGCTCGAAAACGCGCAAGGAGTATGCGCCTGAACCTCGAAGCGGCCTCGCAGGCTCGTCGGGGGCGGTGCCCTACACGCCGACCCCGGCGGGCCGGATCGTCCGGCGCGCGACTTCGGGGTCCGGGGGCCCCTACAACCCCCGGACGCCCGCACGTCGGCAGGGCGCTGAACGGACAGCGCCCGCCGGGACAGGGTGGCACGGATGCGCGACGGTCCTGCCTCATATATACGTTTACCGCTGTGGCGCGGCTGCCATCAGCGACTAGCGTCGCGGTTGGTGGGGAACCCTGCCGCAGGGGCCCGTCGGGGAGGCGGCCCTACACGTCAGCCCCGGCGGGCCCATTTCTGCGTGCATGCGGTAGACCTCCGGTCCATGCAGCTGCGACTGGACGGGCGGACCGCGCTGGTCACGGGGGCGACCTCGGGGATCGGGCGGGCGGTGGCGCTCGCCTTCGCGCAGGCCGGTGCGCACGTGATCGCCGCCGGGCGGCGTGAGCCGGAGGGCCACGAGACCGTCGAGCGCGTCCGAGCCGCGGGCGGCCGCGCCGACTTCGTCGCCGCCGACGTCACCGATCCCGACGCCGTGGAGCGCCTCGTCGCCGTCGCTGTGGAGCGCACCGGCCGGCTCGACTGCGCGGTCAACAACGCCGGTGTCGATCTGGTCGGCACGGTCGCCGACGTCACGGCGGAGGACTGGTCCACGTCGATGGACACCAACGCCCGGGCCGTGCTGCTGTGCCTGCGTCACGAGATCGACGCGATGCGCCATGGCGGGCGCGGTGGCGCGATCGTCAACGTCGGCTCGGTCTCGGGGACGGTGCCGACACCCGGCCAGGCGGCCTATGGCGCCAGCAAGGCGGCGGTCTCGTCGCTGACGCGTGCCGCGGCGCGCGAGGCGGGCAAGGACGGCATCCGCGTCAACGAGATCCAGCCCGCGCTGCTGATGAGCGAGATGCTGCGCGGCTACTTCAGCGGACCCGATGCCGGCCGGCTCGACGACGTGGTCGAGCGGCTCGCGCTGCCGCACGCCGGTGAGCCGCAGGACGGCGCCGCCGCCTGCCTGTTCCTGTGCTCGGACGCCGCCCGCTACATCACCGGCGCGTCGCTGCCCGTCGACGGCGGATTCCTGCTGTTCAACGCGTCATCGTGACCGGCCGTCACGCCGGCCGGCCTGGTGCGACGCGCCGCGACCGGCGGACCCCCGTGGCCGGCGGCGCCGCTCGCCCTGGCGGACGTCGCGTGCGGTTGGCTGGCTGCTAGCGGCGGGGCGGGGTGCTCGAGCAGGGCAGGCAGACGCCCGAGAAGAGCACGGACCCACAGGTCGGACAGGCGGCCGGATACGGCGCGGACGGACTCATGAACGGCAGCGTACCCCGGAGGTCGGACGCTCAGTCGCCGGAAGACAGCGAGGCCGCGCTCCGGCGGAAGCGCGGCCTCGCTCTGGCGGGGACCAGGGGGAACAGGGGTGGAGGATCAGCCCTCGTGCAGCTGCGTGCCGTAGGAGGTGTGGCTGCCGTCGCGACGGTCCTTGCCGCGAAACAGGTCGACGACGAGCAGCCCGATCGGAACGACGACGAGGGCGGCGATGATGATGGTGGCCATGATGCGTGTCTTCTCCTGGTGGCCCGCTGGTCCCGTTTCAGCGGATGAGAGAAGTGTCCGAGCGCCCGGTTTGCCCTCGGTAGGACTTCGGTTGGATTTTGGTTTGAATGGGTGTCAAGAAGCCCCTCGTGGGGCCCGCGGGCCCTGCACTAGTCTGCGGCCCGGTGGCGGAGATCCCGGCCAACATCGCCGAATACGTGGGCCGGACGCCGATCGTGCGGATCAGCCGCATGCTCGGGCCCGATGCCGCCGACGGCGTCGAGCTGTACGCGAAGGTGGAGTCGTTCAACCCCGGCGGCAGCGTCAAGGACCGCATCGGCGTCGCGATGATCGAGGCCGCCGAGCGCGACGGGCTGATCGAGCCGGGGCGCTCCACCATCGTCGAGGCCACGTCGGGGAACACCGGCATCGCCCTGGCCTTCGTGTGCGCGGCCAAGGGCTACGACCTCGTGCTGACGCTGCCGCAGGGCATGAGCCGCGAGCGCGACGCGCTGTTGCGCCTGTACGGCGCCCGGGTGGAGATCACCGAGTCGATGGGCGGCATGGACGAGGCCGTGCAGGCCGCCCGCAAGCTGGCCTCCCGCGACGACGTCTTCCTGCCCGACCAGTTCTCCAACCCCGCCAACCCGGAGGCCCACCGCCGCACCACCGGCCCGGAGATCCTCGACGCGCTCGGCTCGGTCGACGTGTTCGTCGCCGGGGTGGGCACCGGGGGGACGATCACGGGCACCGGCGAGGTGCTCAAGGAGCGCAACCGCGACTGCCGGGTCGTCGCCGTGGAGCCGCGCTCCAGCGCCGTGCTGTCGGGGCGCCTGCCCGGCCCGCATCGCATCCAGGGGATCGGGGCGGGGTTCGTGCCGGCGGTGCTCGACCGCGACCTGCTCGACGAGGTGATGGAGGTCAGCGACGAGGACGCGATCGCGACCGCCCACGCGCTGGCCCGCGTCGAGGGCATCCTCGGCGGCATGTCGTGCGGGGCGGCGCTGTGGGCCGCGCTGGAGATCGCCAGGCGCCCCGAGTCCGCGGGCCGCAAGATCGTCACGGTGCTGCCCGACTCGGGCGAGCGCTACCTGTCGACGCCGTTCTTCGCGCCGGCCTGAGCGGGCCGACGACGCCGCTGGCGTAGCATTCGCCAGGCATGTTCGGCCTGTCCTCCGTGGCCCGCCTCGCGGGCGAAGTGCGCCGCGACGTCGCCGCCGCCCGCCAGCGCGATCCCGCCGCGCGCGGCGTCGGCCGGGCCGAGATCCTCGCGCTGTGGCCGGGCGTCCAGGCGGTGCTGTCGCACCGCGTCGCCCACGCCCTGCACGGCGCCGGGGTGCCGCTCGTCCCGCGCGCCCTCTCGATGGCCACCCGGTCGCTGACCGGGATCGAGATCCATCCCGCCGCGTGCGTCGGCGACGCGCTGTTCATCGATCACGGCGCCGGCGTGGTGATCGGCGAGACCGCCGAGATCGGCCGCGACGTCACCCTCTACCAGGGCGTCACGCTCGGGGGGACCGGCTTTGCCACCGGCAAGCGCCACCCGACCGTGCAGGACAACGTCACGATCGGCTCGGGCGCCAAGCTGCTGGGCCCGATCACCATCGGCCACGGCGCGAAGATCGGCGCCAACACCGTGGTCATCCACGACGTGCCGCCCAACTCGACGGTGGTCGGCAACCCGGGCCACCCGGTGCGGATCGACGGCCGCCGACCCGAGGGCCCCGACGCCGACTGGCTGCACCTGCCCGATCCGATCGCCGATGCGCTCGCCGCCCTGTCCAGTCGCATCAGCGCGCTCGAGCAGATGGTCGCCGACCTGGGCGGCGACCCCGAGCAGGCCCGGGATGTCGCCGAGGCCGCGCCGCTGCCGCGCCGCAACGGACCCAGCCCGGCCGGCGGCTGATGGCCGCGGTCGTGGCGGTCGCCGCACGGGCCGAGCACGCGGTCTCCAAGCAGTCCCGCGAGGCGATCCGCCTGCTGGAGGGGCTCGGGGTGGAGGGCGACACGCACGCCGGCGTCACCGTCCAGCACCGCTCGCGCGTGCGCGCCGACCCCACGCAGCCCAACCGGCGCCAGGTGCACCTGATCGCCGCTGAGCTGCACGACGAGCTGGCCGCGCGCGGGTTCGCCGTCGCTCCGGCGCTGATGGGCGAGAACGTGACCACTCGCGGGATCGACCTGCTGGCCCTGTCGGCGGCGACGCGGCTGCGGCTGGGGAGCGAGGCGATCGTGGAGATCACCGGCCTGCGCAACCCGTGCACACAGCTGGACGGCATCCAGCCGGGGCTGATGGCGGCGACGCTGGACCGCGCGCCCGACGGGTCGCTGATCCGCCGCGCCGGCGTGATGGGCGTGGTGCTCGAGGGCGGCGAGGTGCGCCCCGGCGATCCGATCATCGTCGAGTCGACTCCCGCGCGCTTCGTGGCGCTGCCCGCGGTCTAGTACCAGACGACGCGGCAGCGCGGCCGCGGGACCGCCTTGTAGTGCGGCGCCCCGCCGCGCGTCCACAGGATCCAGTCGAGCTCCTGCTCGCTGATGCCCAGCCGGGCGGCGATCTGGACGCAGGCGTGCACCGCGCCGGCGCGCAGCTCGCGCTCCTGCGGGCCGGGGCGCAGCAGGCGCTCGGCGTCGATGTGGGCCGCCAGCCGCGGGTCGAGCACGAGCACGCCGTCCATGCGCAGCACGTGGGGGACGAGGTTGTCGGCGAAGATCGTCAGCCGCGGGAGGTCGCCGAAGCGGGCCACGCCGGCCAGCGCCAGGTCGCAGGGGAGGATCTGCGCGCGCTTGTAGAAGCCGCGGTCGGCGTACATCGTCATGCCCGCGGCCAGCAGCTCGGCCATCCGCTCGGCGCTGCCGCCCGCCTCGCCGACCAGGTCCAGGGCGCTGCGCTCGCCCAGGAACGTGCCCAGCTGGCGCAGCGCCTGGGCGAAGAGCGCCATCAGCTCGTGGTCGTGGCGCTGGCCGAGCGCGTCGGCGATCTCGCCGGCGGTCATCGTGCGCAGCTGCGCGTTGGTCCACGGGCCATGGGCGCGAAAGCGCTCGGCCAGGCCCCAGGCGATCGTGAAATAGCCGCTGCAGTTCAGCCGCTTCTCGATGGTCGGGAACCACCCGGAACCGAAGTTGATCGTGTCGAGCGTCAGCAGGTAGGTCGCCACCTCGGCGGGCGAGCCCTCGAGGTAGTGGCGAACCGGATCCAGCTCGGGCCGGTCGGCCTCGGTCAGCGTGATGCGGGCGGCCGCCTGCTCGTCGATGCGCACCGACGTGGCGCGGGCGCTCACCGCCGCCGCATTGGCGCGGACCTCGTCGCACAGGCGCATTCGCCCAGCCTACGGCGCGAACGGCTGTTCGCTCCGACGGCGTTCGTATCCTCGGTGGCGCCGTGCCGTCCGAAGCCGCCGATCGCCTCGAGGAGCTCCTCTCCGGGCTCAACGACCCGCAGCGCGCGGCGGTCACGCATGCCGGCGGGCCGCTGCTGATCCTCGCCGGCGCGGGCTCGGGCAAGACGCGCGTGCTGACCCACCGGCTGGCGTGGCTGGTGCACACGGGCCAGATCAGCCACGACGAGGTGCTGGCCATCACGTTCACCAACAAGGCGGCCCAGGAGATGCGCGAGCGCGTCGAGCTGCTGCTCGGCCGGCGCACCCGCGGCATGTGGGTGATGACCTTCCACGCCGCCTGCGCGCGGATGCTGCGCGCCGAGGCGCCGCGGCTGGGCTACACGCGCCAGTTCACGATCTACGACCAGGCCGACGCGCGGCGCCTGACCAAGCGCGCGCTGGAGGAGCACGGGCACGACACCAAGCGCTACACGCCCGCGGCCATCCACAACCAGATCTCCGACTGCAAGAACCGGCTGCGCTCGCCTGACGACTACCGCGAGCTGGTCGGCAGCCGCTTCGAGGAGGTGGTCGCCGACACCTACGAGACCTACGAGCGCGAGATGCATCGCATGAACGCGATGGACTTCGACGACCTGCTCGTGCGGGCGGTCAACGTGCTGGAGCTGTTCCAGGAGGTCCGCGACCGCTACACGCAGACGTTCCGCCACGTGCTCGTCGACGAGTACCAGGACACCAACCACGCCCAGTACCGCTTCCTGCAGCTGCTGACCGGCGAGGACCGCAACCTCGCGGTGGTCGGCGACGACGCCCAGTCGGTCTACAGCTTCCGCGGGGCGGACATCCGCAACATCCTCGACTTCCAGGACGACTTTCCCGACGCGACCGTCGTCAAGCTGGAGCAGAACTACCGCTCGACGCAGACGATCCTCGACGCGGCCAACGCGGTCATCCGCCACAACCGCGGGCAGATCGCCAAGGAGCTGTGGACCGAGGTGGGCCAGGGCGACCCGATCCGCGTGCGCGAGCTCGACGACGAGCGGGCGGAGGCGCGGTTCGTCGTCGGCGACGTCCAGCGGCTGCTCGACGAGGGCGCCAACCGCCAGGACATCGCGGTCTTCTACCGCACGAACGGGCAGTCGCGGGTGCTGGAGGACGAGCTGCGCAAGCAGGACGTGGGCTACCAGGTGATCGGCGGGCCGAAGTTCTACGACCGCGCCGAGGTCAAGGACGCGATCGCCTACCTGTCGTGGATCGCCAACCCGCAGGACGTCGTCGCCTTCACGCGGATCGCCAACTCGCCGCGGCGCGGCATCGGCCAGACGTCGATGTCGCGCCTGACCGGTCACGCCTCGACGATGGGCGTCAGCGTGTGGGAGGCGGCGTCTGACCCGGCGGCGGTCCCCGGTCTGGGCACCGCCGCCGTGAAGGCGTTCGGGCGCTTCATGAGCACGATGGCCTCGCTGCGCGAGCGCGCCCAGCAGAACGTCCCGGTCGCCGACCTGCTCAACGCCGTGCTGGCGGAGACCGGCTACACCGCCGCGCTGGAGGCCGAGCGGACCTTCGAGGCCCAGGGTCGCCTGGAGAACCTCGAGGCGCTGGTCGACGCGGCATCCGAGTTCGACCTGAGCGCCGACCCCGACGCCGCCACGCTGGACCTCTTCCTGCAGGAGAAGGCGCTGATCGCCGATGCCGACGCGCGCGAGGACGAGGGCCTGGTCACGCTGATGACCCTGCACAACGCCAAGGGCCTGGAGTACGACACCGTCTACATCACCGGGCTGGAGGACGGGATCTTCCCGCACTCGCGGGCGCTGGACGAGGGCACGCTGGAGGAGGAGCGGCGCCTCTGCTACGTCGGGATCACCCGCGCGCGGCGCGAGCTGACGCTGTCCTTCGCCCGTCAGCGGATGGTGTTCGGCGCCACCCAGTTCGGGCTGCGCAGCCGCTTCCTGGACGAGATCCCGCTGGAGTTCACCGACCGCGAGGCCCAGGACGACGTCCGCCCGGCCGGCGCGCCGCGCATGTCGTGGGCGGCCTCGCGCGCCGACGCACCGGCCGGCGAGGAGCTCGCGTTCCGGATGGGCGACGACGTCGTGCACGCAGCCTTCGGCGATGGCGTGGTGATCGGCGTCGAGCCCGGCGGGATCGTGGTGATCCGCTTCGCCAAGGACGGCTCGGAGCGCAAGCTGATGGCCGAGTACGCGCCGATCACCAAGCGCTGAAACCCACGCATTCCAGAGTGGAATGCCTGGCGGCGGCATGCGACTGGTCGCCGCCCGCGTCGCTCGGGACGCTCTGGCCATGTCCACCGCCCCCGTCCTGCGAGCGCCGCTGTGGGCGCTCGAGCGTCCCGGCGACGCCCTGCGCCACATCGGCCCCAACTGGTTCGCCTGCGTGATGGGCACCGGCATCGTGGCCAACGCCACCGCGCTGCTGCCGGTGCGCATCCCCGGCCTGCACGCGGTCGGCCTCGTCATGTGGCTGGCCGCCGCCCTGCTGCTCGCCGCCCTCGTCGCGGCCACCGCCGGCCACTGGCTGCGCTTTCCCGACCAGGCCCGCCGCCACCTGGCCGACCCGTTCATGGCGCCGTTCTACGGGGCGCCCCCGATGGCGCTGCTCACCGTCGGCGCCGGGACCCTGCTCGTCGGCGACGACCTGATCGGCCCCGCCGCCGCGGTGCGCGTCGACGCGGTGCTGTGGTCGCTGGGCACGATCGGCGGCCTGGTGTGCGCGGTCGCCGTGCCGGTCGTGATGTTCACCCGCCATCAGCTGCGCCCGGAGGGGACGCTGGGCAGCTGGCTGATGCCGGTCGTGCCGCCGATGGTCTCGGCGGCGACCGGCGCGGCCCTGATCGCCCACGTGCCCGCGGGCCAGGCGCGCCTGACGCTGCTGGTCGCCTGCTGGGCGATGTTCGGCCTCAGCCTGCTGGCGTCGCTGGTGCTGATCGCGCTGCTGTGGGGTCGCCTGGCCTACCACGGCGTCGGCGAGCGCCGGCTCGTGCCGACGCTGTGGATCGTGCTCGGCCCGCTCGGGCAGTCGATCACCGCCGCCAACCTGCTGGGGGCCGCCGCCGCCGTCGCGGTGCCCGGGCCCATCGCCGCGGCGACCGGCGCCGCCGGCCTCGCCTACGGGATCCCGGTGTGGGGCTTCGCGATGGCCTGGCTGGCGATCGCGGCCACCATCACCCTGCGCGGCGGTCTGCCGTTCAGCCTGACGTGGTGGTCGTTCACCTTCCCGGTCGGCACGTGCGTGACGGGGACGAGCCTGCTGGCCTCGGCCAGCGGGGCCGATGCGCTCCGCGTCGCCGCCGTCGGGCTCTTCGCCCTGCTGCTGGCCGGCTGGCTGGCTGCGGGGGTCAACACCGCTCGGGGCGTGCTGTCCGGCGAGCTGTTGCGCCCCCCGGCGCGGTAGGGTCCCGATCCGTGCCAGCCACGATCATCGACGGGCGTGCCGTCGCCGCCCGACTGCGCGAGCAGGTCAAGCGGGATGCCGCCGCCTTCGCCGCCGAGCACGGACGCCCGCCCGGCCTGGCCACGATCATGGTCGGAGACGACCCCGCCTCCGCGGTGTACGTCTCCGGCAAGCACAAGGCCAGCGGCGAGGCGGGGATCGCCTCCTTCGACCACCGCCTGCCGGCCGACGCCACCTTCGAGCAGGTCGCCGAGCTGATCGAGCGCCTCAACGGTGACCCCGACTGCAGCGGCATGATCGTCCAGCTGCCGGTGCCCGACCACCTCGACGGCGTGGCGCTCACCGGCCTGGTCGACCCCGACAAGGACGTCGACGGCCTCACCGAGGTGTCGGCCGGGCGCCTGGCCCTCGGCCTGCCCGGTCTGCGGCCCTGCACGCCCGCCGGCGTGATGGACCTGCTGGGCGACGCCGGCGCCGAGCTGGAGGGCGCCGACGCCGTGGTCATCGGCCGCTCCAACCTGTTCGGCAAGCCGATGGCGCAGATGCTGATCGCCGCCAGCGCGACGGTCACCGTGTGCCACTCGCGCACGCGCGACCTGCCCGGCACGTGCGCGCGCGCCGACATCCTGATCGCCGCGGTCGGGCGCCCCGAGATGGTGCGCGCCGACTGGGTCAAGCCCGGGGCGACGGTGATCGACGTGGGCATCAACCGGACCGCCGACGGCCTCGTCGGCGACGTCGCCTTCGACGAGGTCTGCGAGGTCGCCGGCGCGATCACGCCCGTGCCCGGCGGCGTGGGGCCGATGACCATCGCCGGCCTGCTGCGCAACACGGTCCAGGCCGCCCGCCTCCAGGCATCCCGATGACGCTGCGCAAGCTGACCGTCGGCGAGGTGCTCGCCGGCCTGGCCGGCGCGGCGCTCGTGGGCCTGCTGTTCGGTCCGTGGTTCGGCGACCGCACGGGCTGGTCGTCGCTGGCCGTGGTGCTCGTGCTCGTGCTGATCAGCGCGCTGCTGGGGATCGCGCTGCTGCTGACCACGGCCTTCCAGCGCTCGCAGGCGTTCCCGGTCGCCGCCGAGGTGTTCGGCTTCGCCTTCGCGGCCCTGACCACGATCATCCTGCTGCTCGAGGTGCTGCTGCGCTCCAACCCCGGCTGGGCCGCGTGGCTGGGACTGGTCGCGGCCGGCTGCATCGCCGTGGGCTCGTGGGTCGCGATGCGCGCTCACGTGCGCCCCGCGTGAGCGCTCGGGGCGCCGTGGGCGTCGATCCGATGTGATCTCACGTTCTACTCTGCGCAGGGCATGATCGACCGCGAGCAGGTTCTCCACGTCGCGCGCCTGGCGCGCCTCCAGCTGACCGACGACGAGACCGAGCGCATGGCCGGCGAGCTGTCGTCGATCCTCGGCCACGTCGAGCGCATCGGCGAGCTGGACCTGGAGGGCGTCGAGCCGACCTCGCACGTCGTCGAGGTCGCCAACGCCCTGCGCGCCGACGTCCCGCACGAGTGCCTGGACCGCGAGGTCGCGTTGTCGCAGGCGCCGGCCCGCACCGAGGACGGCTTCCTCGTCCCCAGCCCGCAGGCATGATCGAGCTCACCGCCAAGCAGCTGGCCGACGCCATCGGCGGTCGCGACGCGTCACCCGCCGAGGTGTTCGAGACCTACCGGTCGCGCGCCGCCGCCGACGAGCTGAACGCGTTCACCTGGGTCGCCCCGGCCGGCGAGGCACCGGCCGCCGGCGACGGCCCGCTCGACGGCGTGCCGGTCGCCGTCAAGGACCTGTTCTGCACCAAGGACGTGCCCAGCCAGTCGGGCTCGCGCATCCTCGAGGGCTACCGGCCGCCCTACGACGCCACCGCGGTGGCCCGGCTGGCCGAGGCGGGCGCCGCTGCTGCTGGGCAAGACCAACCTGGACGAGTTCGCGATGGGCTCGTCCAACGAGAACTCGGGCTTCGGCCCGCTCCGCAACCCCTGGGACCTCGACGCGCGTGCCGGGCGGACTCGGGCGGCAGCGCCGCGGCGGTGGCCGCGCGAGCCGTGCCCTGGGCGCTCGGCACCGACACCGGCGGCTCGATCCGCCAGCCGGCCTCGCTGTGCGGCATCGTCGGGCTCAAGCCCACCTACGGGGCGGTCAGCCGCTACGGACTCATCGCCTTCGCGTGCTCGCTCGACCAGATCGGGCCGCTGACCCGCGATGTGACTGACGCCGCGCTGCTGCTGTCGCGTCTTCGGGCGCGACCCCTGGACTGCACGAGCCTCGGCCTCCCGCGCCCGTCGCTATGCCCGACGCACCGAGCGTGGACGGCGTGCGCTTCGGGATCATCGCGCGAATACTCGCGGCGAGGCGTTCGAGCCGGGCGTCACGCGCGGTGTTCGAGGCCGCCGCTGCGCGCCCTAGGCGCTCGGGTGCGGCGTCGAGGAGGTGAGCGCTGCCGCACGCCGAGCAAGGCTCGCCGCCTACTACATCATCGCCCCGGCCGAGGCCTGCTCCAACCTGGCCCGCTTCGACGGTGTCCGCTACGGACTCAGCAGCGACGCCACCGAGGACCTGCTCGAGATGTACACGCGCACGCGCAGCGAAGGCTTCGGCCACGAGGTCAAGCGGCGCATCATGATCGGCACCTACGCGCTCTCGGCCGGATACTACGACGCCTACTACGGCCAGGCGCAGCAGATGCGCACCCTGATCATCGACGATTTCGCGCCGCGCGTTCGGGCAGGTCGACCTGATCGCCACGCCCACCTCGCCCACCGTGGCGTTCCGGCTCGGCGAGCAGATCGACGACCCGCTGGCGATGTACCTCGCCGACCTGTGCACGATCCCGGTGAACGCTGGCCGGCCTGCCGGCCATCTGCATCCCGGCGGGTCTCAGCGACGGGCTGCCCGTGGGGCTGCAGATCATCGGGCCGCCGTTCAGCGAGAGACCGCATCCTCGACGCCGGCGTTCGCGCTGCGAGCGCGCGCACCTGTGACCTCGAGCCGCTGGAGGTCGACGATGACCGGCCTACGAGCCCGTCATCGGCCTGGAGATCCACGTCCAGCTCAACACCGCGACCAAGATGTTCTGCGGCTGTCCGCTGAGCTTCGGCGATCCCCCAACACCACACCTGTCCGGTCTGCCTGGGTCATCCCGGCGCGCTGCCGGTGATCAACGAGCGCGCCGTCGAGCTGGCGCTGCTGCATCGCCCTGGCGCTGGACTCCGAGCTGGCACCGCGCTCGCTCTTCCACCGCAAGAACTACTTCTATCCCGACCTGCCCAAGGGCTACCAGATCTCCCAGTACGACCTGCCCCTGGGCAGCGGCGGGCACCTCGAGGCCGACGGCTGCCGCATCGGCATCCGCGTCCACCTGGAGGAGGACGCGGGCAAGCTCATCCACGTCGGCGAGTCGGCGGCGCATTCACGGCTCCGACCGCTCCTTGGCCGACTTCAACCGCGGCGGGCACGCCGCTGGTGGAGATCGTCACCGAGCCCGACATGCGCTCGGCCGAGCAGGCGCGCGAGTCGGCTGCAGCTGCTGCGCGTGACGCTGCGCCACCTCGGGGTCTGCGACGTCAACATGGAGGAGGGCTCGCTGCGCTGCGACGCCAACGTCTCCGTCCGCCCGGCGGGCTCCACCGAGCTTGGCACGAAGACCGAGCTGAAGAACATGAACTCCTTCCGCTTCCTCGAGCAGGGCATCAAGGCCGAGATCGAGCGCCAGAGCGCGCTGCTGGCGGCGGGCCAGCCGGTGGTGCAGGAGACGCTGCACTTCGATCCGCGCACCGGGCGCATCACGTCGCTGCGCAGCAAGGAGGAGGCGCACGACTACCGCTACTTCCCCGAGCCCGACCTGGTGCCGATCGCCATCACCGACGACATGCTGCGCATCGCCCGCGCCGACGTGCCCGAGCTGCCCGCCGCGCGTGAGGAGCGCTACCGCTCGACGCTGGGCCTCAACGCCGACAGCGCCAAGCTGCTGGCTGATCGCGTCGAGCTGGCCGCCTACTTCGAGTCGGTGCTGGCCGTCGACTCGCCTGAGCCGCAGACGGTGGCCAACTGGGTGACCGAGCTGGCCGCACGCCTGGACGAGGGCGACCCGGCCGCCTCCAAGGTCGACCCGGCTGCGCTGGCGGCGCTCGTCGGCCTGCTGGGTGACAAGACGATCACCGTGGGCGCGGCCCGTCAGGTGCTCGACAAGCTGGTGGCCGACGGCGGCGATCCCCAGCAGATCGTGCACGACGAGGGGCTGGCCGCCATCGGCGGCGGCGACGAGCTGGCCGCGGCGGTGGCCGAGGCGATCGCGGCCAACCCCGACGCGGCCGAGAAGATCCGCGGCGGCAACATGAAGGCGATCGGCCCGATCATCGGCGCGGTGATGAAGGCCACCAAGGGCCGCGCGGACGGCGGCGAGGTCACGCGCCTGGTGCGCGAGCAGCTCGGTCTGTAATCGTCCGGGCATGCCCCTGACCGAGCGCCCGCTGCCTGGCGCCCCCGCCCCCGAGCTGGCCGCCGAGCTGTTGGATGGCACGAGCTGGCGCCTGGCCGACCAGCGCCCCGAGGCGTTCACCGCCGTCGTCTTCTACCGCGGCCGCTTCTGCAACGTGTGCTCGCGCTACCTGCCCGAGCTGCAGGCGGCCGCCGGCCGCTTCGCGCAGTTCGGCGTCGACCTGGTGCTGCTCAGCGCCGACAGCCGCGAGCGCGCCCAGGAGGCCGCTGACGACTGGGGCATCTCGCTGCCGATCGGCTTCGGCCTCGACGTCGACACGATGCGCCGCTGGGGCCTGTTCCTGTCGGCCGGCGACCCCGGGCGCCCGATGCCCGAGGTGTTCTGCGAGCCCGGCCTGTTTCTCGTCAAGCCCGACGGGACGCTGTTCTACGTGGCCCAAAGCAGCGCCCCGGCCGGCCGGCCCGGCGTCGAGGACCTGCTCGGCTGGCTGGGCTTCATGGCCGGGCGCGACGAGCCGTACCCGCAGCGCGGCGGCATCTAGGAGCGGCTGAAGGGCAGCACCTCGGTCAGCCACGCGACCAGCGCGTCGGGGTTGCGCGTCTGCGTGTAGACGAGCCCGGGGCCCGTGAACTCCATCACGAAGCCCTCGCCGGACTTGAGCGTGTTCATGATGCCCGCAGACGCCTTGCGCGTGGTGAACGACACCGACGGGTCGAAGGCGACCACGTGGCCGGAGTCGATGATGATCGACTCGCCCTGGGCCAGCTGCACCTGGTCCAGCGCGCCGTAGCAGGCGGCGACCACCTGGCCCTGGCCGCTGGCGTGGATCAGGAAGCCGCCCTCGCCACCGAAGACGTTCTTGAAGCCGCCCCACTTGGTGTCGATCTGGATGCCCGCCTCGGAGGCCAGGTAGGCGCCGCGCGTGAGGTTCACCGCGCCGTCGACGGGCAGCGTGATCAGGTCGCCTGGCAGGCGCGCCGCGACGTCGACCCATCCGCCCTGGGAGGGCGCGGTCAGCGTGGTCATGAACAGCGACTCGCCGCCCAGGACCGAGCGCTTGAGGCCCTTCATCAGGCCGCCCTGCATCTTGGCCTCGATGTCGATCCCGGCCGACGTGGCGGCCATCGCGCCGGACTCGGCCTTGACCTGCTCGCCCCCGGAGAGCGTGCAGCGGGCCATCGCGAAGCTCGGGCTGTGGCGGATGGTGACGTTCATGGGCGCGAACCTACTTCTTCTTCTTCAGCGGCGTGATGTCGAACCTGCCGTAGTCGCAGACGGGGCCGTTCTTCCAGCGCGTGGCGGTCTGGCTGTAGCCGTCGGGCGGGATCACCAGGAGGTCGCTGGGCGTCGCCTCGCACGGCTTGTCGACGGGCTCGTCGCCGCTGGCGATGACCGTCCAGTGCAGGCGGGTGACGGCCTTCTGGCCGGGCCTGAGCGTGACCAGCGGCGTCTTCCCGCCCGAGCGCGACGTCGACGTCGGCAGCTTGCGTCCGCTCTTGGTGGCCAGCTGCAGCCCCACGTAGCCCTCGGTGCGGCAGGTGTGACCCGAGTGGTTCTTGAGGATCAGCGGCGCGTAGCGGTTGCCCGCCCCGGCGCCGACCTGGCCCACCTTCGCCGACAGGTCGGCGGTCGTGCAGCGGGGCGGCGACGCGGAGGCGGCCGCCGGGACGAGGGCCAGCGCGCCGACGGCTGCGGCGGCCAGGGCAGGGGTGCGGATCGGGAATGGCATCGACCAAGCATGCCAAGCGCGCCCGGATGGACCGCCGCGGCTGCGTAGTTGTCCACGGGCCGGCGTCGGCAGGCCCCGGAGGTGCGCGCCCGCTGGCCCGGTAGCGTCGTCCCGGCGTGTTCCCGGCCGCCGACAGCCTCGCCACCGGCTCGACGGCGAGCGTGCTCGTGGAGATCGGCGCCCTGCTGCTGGGGCTCGGCGTCCTGGGGCGGCTGGCCGACCGCGTCGGCATCCCGCCGATCCCGGTCTACCTGCTCGTCGGCCTGGCGCTCGGCCAGGTCGGCGAGGGCCCGCTGACCTTCGACGCCGACGTGGTGCGCATCGGGGCCGAGATCGGCGTCGTGCTGCTGCTGTTCCTGCTGGGGCTCGACTACGCGGGCCGCGAGCTGGCCGTGCACCTGCGGGCGCAGACGCGCGGCGGCCTGCTGGACGCCGTGCTCAACCTCGTGCCGGGCGTGGCCGCCGGGCTGCTGCTGGGCTGGGACGTCCGCGCGGCGCTCGTGCTCGGGGGCGTCACCTACATCTCGTCCTCGGGCGTGGTGGCCAAGCTGGTCGGCGACCTGGACCGCAGGACCGCGCCCGAGACGCCGGTCGTGCTGTCGCTGCTGGTGCTCGAGGACCTCGTGATGGTCGGCTACCTGCCGCTGGTGGCCGTGCTCGTCTCCGGCGAGGATCTCGGCAACGCGCTGGTGACGCTGGCCACCGCGGCGGTGGCCGCGGCGCTCGCGCTGCTGTTCGCGCTGCGCCACGGCCACCGGCTGACCCCCGCGCTGTCGCCGCGCTCGGAGGAGGCCTTCCTGCTGACCACCTTCGGCCTGGTGCTGCTCGTCGCCGGCCTGGCCGAGCAGGCGCACCTGTCGGCCGCGGTCGGCGCGTTCCTGCTGGGCATCGCGCTGTCGGGACCGGTGGTCGATCGGGCGCGCGAGGCGATCACGCCGCTGCGCGACCTGTTCGCCGCCGCCTTCTTCGCGTTCTTCGGCCTGGAGGTCGACCTGGGCGCGGTCGGGTCGGCCTGGGCCGCGGTCGCCGTCCTGGTCGTCGTCGGCGCCGCCACCAAGATCGCCACCGGCTGGTGGGCGGCCCGGCGGGCGGGGGTGGGACGCGAGGGCGCCTGGCATGCCGGGCTGTCGCTGATCGCCCGGGGCGAGTTCTCGATCGTGCTCGCCGGGTTGGCCGTCGCCGCCGGGATCGAGCCGCAGCTCGGCGCGGTGGCCGCGGCCTACGTGCTGGCCACCGCGGTCGGAGGGACGCTGGCCGTCGCACTCAGCGCCCGTCGCCAGCGGTGACGGCGCCTCAGCGCGTCAGCGCGCCCTCCAGGCGCAGGATCCGTCGCAGGATCGCCAGCGACGACGCGTAGGTGGAGTCCATCCCGAAGTACGACAGGCCGCGGGCGCCCAGCGTGCGCGCCTGCGTGTACGGCGTGTCCGATGCGTAGTGGATGACGCCGAAGTCGATCGGCAGCTTGGCGAAGTTCACCGACTCGCCCATCGGATAGCGATCCAGGTCGGCGATCTCGTAGACGGCGTTGCAGAAGGGGCCGGCCTCCATCTCCACCACCGTGAACGCCTCGCGGTAGTAGAAGTCGAGGTACTGGCGGTTCTGGAGGAAGGTCGACTTGACCGTCACGGCGCGCTGGTTGTCCAGGCCCGAGCCGAACATCAGCCATGGCTGGATGTCGGCGAAGCTGAAGGCGTTGTCCAGCCAGTAGGTCGATCCCGAGTGCTCGTCGTGGATGACGTTGGAGATCAGCACGTCGCCGACGTCGGCGTTCAGCGTCGCCGCCTTGCCGAGCACGTAGACCCCGCGCAGCGTGTCCGTCGACTCGCCGATCTCGCGCAGGATGTTGTACGCGCCGACGCCGAGCGGATAGTCGATGTTGACGATCACCCCGCCGAAGCGCGCCAGGGCATCGGCGTCGATGTCGGCCAGGCGCGGATCGAGCAGCGAGGCATCCCAGCGAGCCGGGTCGATCACCTGCGAGGAGACGCGCACCGCCGTGGAGCTGGGGATGTGCGTGACGCCGAGCTCGCGCTCATGCGCGCGGCGCTCGGCCCATGCCTCGCCGTCCTCCGAGGTGGCGTTGAAGTACAGCCGCGTGCAGTAGTAGAGGAGGTTGTCCCACGAGCCGCGCGTGCGGCCCGAGCGCAGCTTGTCCAGCTCGGCGCGCAGGTAGCGCGGCCCGTTGCGCTCGACCCAGCCGACGATCTCATCCTCGCGCAGCCGCGCGGTGCCGGTCACCAGATTCACCAGCGAGTGGGTGTTGGAGGACACGAGGTATAGGCGCCGTTCGCCGAGCCCCTGCTCCTGCAGGCAGCGCAGGACCGGCTCCCACCAGCGGCGCGTGACGCGCCCGTAGCCGACCTCGCTGCCGCCCAGCATGCGGATGCGCAGGTCGAGCTCGATGTCGCGCACCGCGTCCAGGAAGCCGGCCAGGTCGCCGTTCCAGGCGTCGGCGAGACGCTCCCAGTCGTCGTCGGATCCGCCGAGCTGCTGGGCGCACCAGCCGGGTCGCACGTCCTCGGGCACGACGAGGCCTGCGGCTGCGTCGTGCAGCTTGTTCCACTCGATCTGGTAGGCGACGAGCGTGGGGATCAGGTCGTCCAGGTCAGACGAGGAGGCGATCAGGACGGCGAGCATCCCCTTGCCGTCCTCGTGCCAGCGCCGCCGCCGGGCCGGCGCCTCGACGGTGTCCCAGGCGTTCAGGTCGCCCAGCCCGGCGCGCTGGAAGGCGGTCGCCTCCTGGCCCATGGCGACCAGCCGGGCGCGCCAGACGCCGGCGGGCAGGCGGTTGAGCGCGTACAGGAAGGCGCCGAGGTCGAGCGCGTCGGCCGCCGCTCCGGCGTGCAGGCTGGAGTCCATCGCCCGGTGCGAGGACTCCAGGACGCGCAGGAGCGTCTCGCCCGAGGAGCGCAGCAGCGTCGAGTACGTGCGGTGGTAGAGCTCGACCTCGTCGGAGACGCGGGCGGCCAGATCGCTCGGCCGCAGTCGGGGGATCGCCATTGCAGGACATATTGCACGGCCCGTGGCCTCACCGGATGTTCACCTGGACGCCCGTCTGTGGTCCGACACTGTGTCCAGGCCAGAGAACGGGACTCTGGCCCGCCGTCCAATGTCCCAGCCCGCGGGGAACCTCATCATGCTGCGCATGACCGCCTCCATTGCCGCCGCCAACCGCCTGGTGCTCGTCGGCCCGACCCGGGGATCCCAGGGATCCCGGGGCCGCGACCGCGCCGCCGTCCGCCAGTACCGCCTGGCCCGCCTGCGGGTCGAGGGGCGGTCGCGGCTGGGCGAGGCGCGCCACGCGCACCTCAGGCGCACCTACGACTGAGCCCCGCTTCAGGTGCCGGGCGTAGACTCCGGCCCATCATGGAGCAGAGCTCGTCACCGTCGTTTGCGAGGCGTGTCCTCGCGGTCGTGATCCTCGCGGTCGCCGCGTGGATCCTGTTCAAGTTCGCCTTCGGCTTCATCGCCTGGCTGGCCACGGTGATCGTGGTCATCGCGGCGATCGTCGGCGTCGTCTGGGCCATCCGCCAGCTGTAGCGCGCCGTGGCCGGCGGTGCCTTCGTCTTCATCGCGCTGTGCTGCGGCCTGGCCGGCGGCTGGATCGCGCGCGTCAAGGGATCGTCGTTCTTCGTCTGGTTCCTGATCTGCCTGATCCCGCCGTTCGTCGGGCTGCTGGCGGTGATCCTCTACCGCTTCGAGGACCGCGAGCCCGACGCGCAGTGCCCGCGCTGCGGCAAGCGCGTCAAGTTCTACGAGGCGATCTGCACGCGCTGCGGAACCGAGCTGAACCCGGGTTACACTGATCAGTCCGCGCCGCCTGCCGAGCGGCCGGTCTGATCCCGACACGACACGAGCAGGAAGGAGGTCGCGCATGCGTGCGGTCGATGCCGTCATGGAGTGCCTGAAGGCGGAGGGCGTCGAGGTCGTATTCGGCTACCCCGGTGGCGCGAACCTCCCGACCTACGACGCGTTCGTCGATGCGGGCATCAAGCATGTGCTCGTGCGCCACGAGCAGGGCGGCGGCCACGCCGCCGAGGGCTACGCGCGCGCCACCGGCAAGGTCGGCGTGGCGCTGGGCACCTCGGGCCCGGGGGCGACGAACCTCGTCACCGCGATCACCGACGCGATGATGGACTCGACGCCGGTGGTCTTCCTCACCGGCCAGGTGCGCACCGACCTGCTCGGGCACGGACGGCTTCCAGGAGGCCGACATGCTCGGCATCACGATGCCGATCGTGAAGCACAGCTTCATGATCCAGCACCCCAACGAGATCCCGCGCGCGATCCACGAGGCCTTCCACATCGCCCGCACCGGCCGTCCCGGCCCGGTCGTGGTCGACATCCCGACCGACCTGTCGCGTGCGGACATCGACTACGAGCCCGTGACCGACCTGCGGCTGCCCGGCTATCAGCCGACGACCGAGGGCAACCAGAAGCAGATCCGCCAGGCGGCCAAGGCGCTGGCCTCGGCGCGACGCCCGGTGATCTACGCGGGCGGCGGCGTGGTCAACGCCAACGCGGCCGAGGAGCTCACCGCGCTCGTCGCGCGCCGACCGCTTCCCGGTCACCTGCACGCTGATGGGGCTGGGCGCCTACCCGGCGCCGGACCCGCAGTGGCTGGGGATGCTGGGCATGCACGGCACGCGGACGGCCAACTACGCGATCGACGAGGCCGACCTGATCTGCTGCATCGGCGCCCGCTTCGACGACCGCGTCACCGGCAAGCTGAGCGAGTTCGCCCCGCGCGCGAAGTTCATCCACATCGACATCGATCCGGCCGAGATCTCCAAGAACGTGCCGGCCCACATCCCGATCGTCGGCGACGCCAAGCACGTGCTGACCAAGCTCGTGGCCGAGTACCGGGCGCTGGAGCCCGACCGTTCCCGGCTGGAGGAGTGGTGGCAGCGCATCGAGGCGTGGCGCGAGCGCCATCCGCTGCGCTACGACGAGAGCACCGACGCCGAGATCAAGCCGCAGTTCATGATCCAGGCCCTGTACCAGGCCACCGGCGGCGACGCGATCGTCGTCACCGACGTCGGCCAGCACCAGATGTGGGCGGCGCAGTACTACGACTTCAGCGGGCCGCGCCGCTGGATCAACTCCGGCGGGCTGGGCACGATGGGCTACGGCCTGCCCGCCGCGCTGGGCGCCCAGGTCGGCTGCCCGGACGAGACCGTCGTCTGCATCGCCGGCGACGGCAGCGTGCAGATGAACATGCAGGAGCTGGCCACCTGCGCGAGCGAGGGCATCCCGATCAAGGTGTTCATCATGAACAACGGCTACCTGGGCATGGTCCGCCAGTGGCAGGAGCTGTTCTGGGACCGCCGCTACAGCCACGTCGACATGGGCCAGTGGCCGGACTTCGTCAAGCTCGCCGAGGCCTACGGCGCCACCGGCCTGCGCTTCACCGACAAGGGCACGCTGGTCGACGACATGAAGACGGCGTTGGCGGTCGACGGGCCGGTGCTCGTCGACGTGCGCGTCACCAAGGAGGAGAACGTGTTCCCGATGATCGCGCCCGGCGCCCCCGCGCGCGACATGGTGGGGTGAGGCGACATGGGTGAACCGGGAACCAAGGAGCTGCTGAGCCTCGAGGACCTCGAGGCGTCGGTGGCGCTGCGCTCCGGGCGCAAGCACACGCTGTCGATCCTGGTGGAGAACAAGCCGGGCGTGCTGACGCGCATCGCCGGCCTGTTCGCGCGGCGCGGCTTCAACATCGACACGCTCACCGTGGGCCCGACCGACGACGAGCGCATCTCGCGCATCACGCTGACGCTCGACGGCGCGGTGCATCCGATCGACCAGGTCACCAAGCAGCTGCACAAGCTCGTCAACGTGCTCAAGATCCGCGACCTCGAGCCCGCCGACACCGTCTCGCGCGAGCTGGCGCTGTTCAAGGTCGCCGTCGACGGGGTCCAGCGCGCCGAGGTGATGCAGATCTGCGAGATCTTCCGCGGCAAGGTCGTCGACGTCACCAAGCGGTCGCTGACCATCGAGGTGACCGGCACGACCGACAAGATCGAGGCCTTCGAGCGCATGGTGCGCCCGTTCGGCCTGGTCGAGATGATGCGCACCGGCGAGATCGCCATCGCCCGCGGCCGCGGCGAGACCTGACCGCGCCGGCGCGCCCAGCGACACCAGGCAGGCGACCGACAGGGCCGCGAAGCCCGACTGGAACGAGCCGGTGGCGTCCTTGACCGCCCCCAGCACGTAGACGAACGTGAAGCCGCCGAGGTTGGCGAAGAAGTTGCCGAAGCCCGACACCAGGCCGGCCGAGCGGGCGCCGAACATCTGCACCGGCACGGCGAACAGCGGCCCGAAGTAGAGCTGCATCGTCACGGCGTTGACGGCGATCACGGCGAGCAGCAGGCCGATCGAGTGCACCCGCGGCAGCAGCAGCGTCGTCGTGGCGAGCACGATCAGCGCCCCGCCGATCACTGCCAGCGGGCGGCCGAGCCGATCGCTCAGGTAGCCGCCGAGGAAGTTCAAGGGGGCGGTCAGCGCGGCGCCCATGGCGACGATCGCGCCGGCGGTCTGCAGCGAGTAGCCGCGGTCGTCGACGATGAACGTCGGCAGCCACACGTTGACGCCGAACACGACGGCGAGCCGGACGTACTGGACGACCGCCAGGGCCCACATCGCCTTCTCCCGCAGCACGCCCAGGGCCTCGCGCAGCGGCACGTGGGGTGGCCGTGGCGCCGGCGGCTGGTTGCGCGTGCGCAGCGAGTAGAGGCCGAGCACGACCAGCCCGATCCCCGAGAACGCGGCGAACAGCCCGCGCCAGCCCAGGCTGGGCTCCAGCAGCGGCCCCAGCAGGTTGAGGAAGATGTTGCTGGAGAACCCACCGGCGACGAACAGGCCCAGCGCGGTCGCGCGTCGCTGCGGACGGAACAGGGCGGCGATCAGCAGCATGCCGGGCGCGAACACGAGCGAGCGGAAGAAGCCCGACAGCGCCTGATTGGCGACCAGCAGCTCGTAGCGGTGCAGCAGCGAGAACGTCAGGGCGAGGACGTCCACGCCGAGCAGGCCACAGACGAACAGCCGGCGCGGGCCGAAGCGGTCGGCCAGCAGGCCCGACGGGATCTGCATGCAGGCGTAGACGAGCACCGAGGCGGCGTCCAGCGCGCCCGCCTGCTTGAAGCTCAGCCCGAGGTCGTGACGGATCAGCGGGGAGGAACAGCGCGACCCCGCCGAGGACGAGCGCCTGCGAGCTCTGCGCCAGGACGATCAGCGCGATGTCCGGAACCTTGGAGCGGCGCATGCGGCGCGCAACTATCCTCGATTCGTGCCCGCCGAGACCCTCTCGTCCGACCGTTTCGCGCTGAGCGCGGGCGATCGCGGGCGGCTGGAGCGGCGGCTGGGCCGTGCGGTGCGCCGTGCGCGCTCGCGCGGCCAGGCGCTGGCGGCGGTCACGCTCCGCCTCGACGCTGACATGGATCCGGCCGCGGTGGCCTTCGCCTCGCGCGTCGGCGACGAGCCGTCGTTCGTCTTCGAGCAGCCCGACCGCGACGGCAGCGCGCTGGCCGGGCTGGGCTGCGTGCGCGCGCTGTGCGCCGCCGGTCCCGATCGCTTCGCCCGCGTGGCCGCCGAGTGGCGCGGGCTGGTGGCCGATGCGGCGCTCGACGCGCCGGACGGCCCGCCCGGCAGCGGCCCGGTCGCCGTCGGCGGCTTCGCCTTCGCCGAGCACGGGTCGGCCGCACCGCACTGGGCCGGCTTCGAGCCGGCCTCGCTGCACGTGCCCGAGGTCGCGCTGCATCGCCGGCGCGGCGAGGTGCGCATGACGCTGTGCGCGCTGGCCCGGCCCGATGACACCATCGAGGATCTCCTCGCGCGCCTGGACGCGCGCGTGGCCTCGCTGCGCCAGCTGCCGTTGCCGCTGCTGGACCCGCAGCCCGCCGGACGCGTGCAGGTCGCCTCCACGATGCCGCCCGAGCATTACGAGCAGGCCGTCGCCCGCGCCGTCGAGCGCATCCGCGCCGGCGCGCTGAGCAAGGTCGTGCTGGCCCGCGAGGTCGCTGTCCACGCACCGGCCGCCCATGACGTCGCGGCCATCCACGGGATCCTGCGCGAGGCGTTCCCCTCCTGCTTCGTGTTCGCCGTCAGCCGCGGCGACGCGTCGTTCATCGGCGGCCAGCCCGGAGCTGCTCATGCGCCGCGACGGGCTGCGTGTGTCGACGCTGGGGCTGGCCGGCTCGACGCGGCGCTCGGCCGACCCCGCCGTCGACGACCACCTGGGCGAGCAGCTGCTGCGCTCCGACAAGGACCGCGAGGAGCACGCGATCGTGGTGCGGCGCATCGAGCGCTCGCTGCGACCGCACGCGCTGTGGGTGACCGCGGCGTCCGATCCGGTCGTCGTGCAGATGGCCAACATCCAGCATCTGGCCACGCCGATCCGGGCGCAGCTGGGCCATCCCGTCAGCGCCCTGGAGCTGGCCGGGGCGCTGCACCCGACGCCCGCCGTCGGCGGCGAGCCGCTGGCCGTCGCGGGGCCGCTGATCCCGGCGCTGGAGGGCCTGGACCGCGGCTGGTACGCGGGCCCGGTCGGCTGGGCCGACGCCTCCGAGGACGGCGAGTTCTGCGTGGCGCTGCGCAGCGCGCTGCTGCGCGGCCCGCTGGCGCGCTGCTTCGCCGGCGTGGGGGTGGTGGCCGACTCCGACCCGGCGGCCGAGCTGGCCGAGACCGAGGTCAAGCTGCAGGCGCTGCTGCCCGTCCTGGCGCTGTAGGGCAGGTCACGCCGACGGACGATTGTCGTCTGGCGGTCGCCATGCGACCGTCAGACGACAACGGTCACAGGGCGGCGGAGACCGCGTCCCAGATGCGGCGGTGCAGCGTGACGTTCTCCGCGCGGTCGGTGCGCACGTGCAGCAGGCGGAGGCCGGGCGCCGGCGCCGCGAGTGCGGCGCGCAGCTCGGCCGCGGTGAACACCGGCGTGTGGGCCAGGCCGTACAGGGCGGCCAGCCGCTCGGGCTCCAGGCCGGTGGGCGTGGCCACGTGGCGTTCGAAGACATCGGCCTGGGCGGGACCGCCGACGGGGAGGAAGTCGAAGATCCCACCGCCGCCGTTGTCGACCAGCACGATCGTCAGCGACGTGCCGCCGTCGCGCCGCAGCGCCAGCAGCGCGGAGTGGTCGTAGGCCAGGGCGACGTCGCCGATCAGCAACGTCGTCGGCGCGCCCGTCGCCGCGACGCCGAGCGCCGAGGCGATCGTGCCGTCGATGCCGTTGGCGCCGCGGTTGCACAGCACACGTGGCGCGTCCTCGCGAACGGCGGCGAACGTCTCCAGGTCGCGCACCGGCATCGACGAGGCGACGAACAGCGTCGCGGCGGCCGGCAGCGCGGCGGCGACGGTGCGGGCCACCAGCGGCTCGCTCAGCGCGCCGTCGCCGAGCGCCGCATCGATCGCGGCGGCCGCCGCGGCATCCGCGGTGCGCCAGGACGCCAGCCAGGACCCGCCCTCGCGAGCCGCGCCGCGCTCGGCCAGGTCGGCCGCGGCGTGCAGCAGCGAGGCGCCGGGGTCGCCGGCGAGCGCGGCGTGCAGGGTCGCGTCGGGGTCGTGCCAGACCGCCTCGGGGTCGAAGGCCAGCTGGGGGACGGACGGCTCCAGCCCGGCCAGCCAGGCGCGCAGCGGCTTGGACGTCGGCAGGTCGCCGACGCGCAGCACCAGCTCAGGGCGCTGCGCGGCCGCGAAGCGCTCGTCGCGCAGCAGCGCGTCGTAGTGGGCGATCGCGTTGGGCGAGCGGCGCGCGCCGCTGAGCGTGTCGGCCAGCAGCGGCGCCCCGGCCGCGTCGGCGAACGCCTCGATCACATCGGGCAGGCGGGGGTCGCGCTCTGCACGGCCGGCGACGACGACCACGCGCTCGTGGTCGACCACCGCCGCGCTGAGCGTCCCCGCGCTCGACGCGGGGGCGGCGGCGGGACGCGCCAGCCATGGTGCGCCACCGGGGCGCCCCGGCTGGGGGTCGTCGCCCAGCGGGCCCGCGGGCACCAGCGGCTCGCGCAGGGGCACGTCGACCTGCACCGGTCCCGGCCGGCCGGTCGCCCCCCGGGCGGTCCACACCGCGCGACAGGCCAGCGCCCGCGCCCACCGCACCGAGGCGGTCGAAGCCTCGTGGATGCCGAGGTCGACGTACCAGCGCACCGCCGCGCCGTACAGCTTGACCTGGTCGATCGTCTGCCCGGCGCCAGAGTCGCGCAGCTCGGGCGGGCGGTCGGCCGTCAGCACGAGCAGCGGCACGCCGGCCTCGTGGGCCTCGATCACCGCCGGCAGGTACTCGGCTGCGGCCGTCCCCGAGGTGCACGTGAGCGCCACCGGGCGCCGGCTCGCCTTGGCCAGTCCGAGCGCGAAGAACGCCGCGGCGCGCTCGTCGACGTGGGAGTGCGTGCGCAGGCCTCGCTCGCGGGCCAGGGCCAGCACGATCGGGGTCGAGCGCGAGCCCGGCGAGGTGACGGCGTCGGTCACGCCGCAGCGCACGAGCTCGTCGGCGACGGCGCGCAGAAGCAGGTGGCTGTCGTCTCTCGGCGGGGACATCGGGCGGCCTGGACTGTAATCGTGTGCCCGATGGCCGACCCGCTCGTCCTCCTCCACGGGTTCACCCAGACCGGACGCGCGTGGGACGCCACGCGGGAGCGGCTGCGCCAGTTCGCGCCCGAGCTGGCGCCGATCACGCCCGATCTGCGCGGCCACGGCGCCGGCGCCGCGTCGCGGCCCATCGACACCGAGCATCTGGTCGCCGACGTGCTCGCGCTGACCGACGGGCGCTTCGCGCTGGCCGGCTACTCGATGGGCGGGCGCCTGGCCCTGCAGGTCGCGCTGGCCGCGCCGCACCGCATCCGCCACCTCGTCCTCATCTCCACCACGGCCGGGATTCGCGACCCCGACCGGCGCGCGCAGCGCCGCGCCGACGACGAGGCGCTGGCCGCCGACCTGGAGCGCGATGGCATCGAGGCGTTCGCCGAGCGCTGGGAGCAGCTGCCGTTGTGGCGCACGCAGAGCGAGGAGGTGCGCGCCGTCGCCCGCGAGCAGCGCCTCGCGCAGGATCCGGCCGGGCTGGCCGCCTGCCTGCGCGGCTTCGGCACCGGCACCATGCCGCACGCGTGGGACCGCCTCAAGACGCTGAACATGAAGGTGACGATCGTGGTGGGGTCCGAGGACGAGCGCTACCGCGAGATCGCGCGCACGATGCACGGCCAGATGTCGTGGGCGAAGGTCATGGTCGTGGCCGGCGTCGGCCACTCGGTGCCGCTCGAGGCGCCCGGGGCGCTGGCGCGCGCGATCATCCGCTGAGCTGGACGCGCTCGCGCCAGGACTTCGTCACGCTACCGACGCCGGCTCGATGCCCGACCTGCTTGCCCACCGCTTCCACGCCTGCGCCACGGCCCGCCCCGACACGGCCGCGCTCATCGACGCCACCGGCGCGACGAGCTACGGCGCGCTGCACGACCGCGTGCTGCGCGCGGCGCGGGCACTGCACGGCCTGGAGCGGATCGCGCTCCTGCCGCGCGGCGAGGTCGACTCGGTCGCGGTCGTCCTGGGCGCTATGACCAGCGGCACGAGCGTGGTCCTCGTCGATCGCCACCTGACCGCCGGCCAGGCCCGGCGCGTCCTCGCGGTCGCCGAGCCCGCCTTGGTGGTGGCCAGCGGCCGGCTGCCCGCGGGGCTGGCCGGCCTGGACCCGGCCCGCATGCGCCGGCCGGCGCATCTGCTGCGGGACGCGCCGGGCGCCATCGCCGAGGTGCTCGCGAGGCCGGCCGACGAGCTGCTGGGCGGCCTGACCTCTGGCACGACCGGGGAGCCGAAGCTGTTCGTGCGCGACCAGGCGTCCTGGGCCACGACGCTCGAGCGCTCCGACGCCACCTTCGACGTGCACCCGGGCGATGTCGTCGCCACGCCGGGCCCGCTGGACCACGGCCACTTCTTCTACGGGGCGCTGCACGCGCTCACACGAGGAGCGACGGTCGACCTGCGCCCACTGGCCCGGGCGTTCGCGGCCGACGACGTTACCCACGCCTACCTCGTGCCGACGCTGGCCGTCGATCTCGTGGGCCTGCTCGGCACACGGCGCCTGGCCCGCGTGCGCGAGGTCGTCTCGTCGGCGGCGCCGTGGCCCGAGCCGGCGCGGCGGGCGCTGGCCGACCTGCTGCCCGCGGCGGCGATCTCGCACTTCTACGGCGCCTCGGAGCTGAGCTTCGTCAGCGTCAGCCGGACCGATGAGCATCCGCCGTCCAGCCGCGCGGGGCGCCTGTTCGAGGGGGTGGAGGTGGCGATCCGCGATCCCGACGGCGCGCCCGTCGCCGCCGGCGAACGGGGGCTGATCCACGTGCGCAGCGACATGCTGTTCGCTGGCTACCTGACGCCCGGGGGTCTCGTCGGTGGACCGGACGCCGCCGGGTGGGCGAGCGTCGGTGACCTGGGCTCCTGGCGCGACGGCTGGCTGTCGCTGACCGGGCGGGCCAGCGAGACGATCGTCAGCGGCGGCTTCAACGTCGAGCCGGCTCACGTCGAGCAGGCGCTGATCGAGCTGGCCGGCGTGGCCGACGCCGCCTGCGTTGGCCTGCCCGACGAGCGATGGGGCGCGATCCCCGTCGCGGTGCTGACGCTCGACGGCCATGCGGCGCCCGGTCGCGCCCAGGTCCGCATGCACCTGCGTGAGCACCTGCCGCAGCCCAGCCGGCCGCGGCGGGTGTTCGTCGCCGACACGCTGCCGCGCAGCCCGCGCGGCAAGCTGCGCCGCGCCGACATCGTCGCCGCCGTGCTTGCGGGGGAGGTGGCCGAGCTCGCGTGACCGCCGTCTTCCGCTACGACTTCAACTCGCCCTACGCCCACCTGGCCGCGTCGCGCGTGGACGCCGTGCTGGGCGCCGCGGCGGTCACGTGGAAGCCGATCGCCTTCGCCTTCCTGTTGCGCGCCCAGCGGCGCGAGCCGTGGTCCTTCCATCAGCCGTCCCGTGACGCGGGCATGCGCGAGTGCGCTCGTCGCGCCGAGGCCTACGGGCTCCCGCGGCTGCGCTGGCCGCCGGGCTGGCCGATCGAGAGCTACACGCTCGCCGCGCTGCGCGCCGCGTGGGCCGCCGAGCGGCTCGGGGCCCTGCGGGCGTTCAGCGCCGCCGCCTTCGCCCGCAACTTCGTCGACGGCATCGGCCTGGCTGACGAACGGATGGTCGACGACGTGTGCGAGCGCGCCGGCCTGGACGCGCGTGAGGTGCGGGCCGAGCTGGGCGGCTACGGCCGCGAGCGGCTGCGGGCGGCGACCGACACGGCGATCGCCGTGGGCGTGCCCGGCGTGCCGACCGTCACGGTCGGCGACACGCACTTCTGGGGCGACGACCGACTCGCCGATGCGGCCGCCGCGAATGCCGGCTGATGCGCAACGGCGGCGTCTCCTTCTGGTACGACGCGATCGGGCTGCCGTCGCGGCGCCCGCCGCTGTCGGGCGACCGCGAGGCCGACGTGTGCATCGTCGGCGGCGGCTTCACCGGGCTGTGGAGCGCCTACTACCTCAAGCGCGCGCAACCGCAGCTGGAGATCGTCGTGCTGGAGCGCGAGTTCGCCGGCTTCGGCGCGTCCGGGCGCAACGGCGGCTGGCTCAGCTGACCACCACAGCGGCTCCTACGCGGCGCTGGCCGCCACCCACGGGCGAGACGCGGTGCTGGCGCTGCGCGCGGCGATGCGCGGCGCGATCGACGAGGTGATCGCGGTCGCCGCGCGGGAGGAGGTCGACGCCGACATCGTCAAGCACGGGGAGTTGAAGGTCGCCCGCAGCGCCGCCCAAGTCGCCCGCCTGGAGGCCGAGCTGGCCGCCGACGCGGCGTGGGGCAGCGAGCTGGTCGCCCTCGACCGCGCCGCGCTGGAGGCGCGCGTGCGCGTCGCGGAAGCGCGGGCCGGCGCCTTCAACCCCAACTGCGCGCGCGTCCAGCCGGCCAAGCTCGTGCGCGGCCTGGCCGCCGCCGTCGAGCGACTGGGCGTGACGATCCACGAGTCGACCGCGGTCGCCGCGGTGGTCCCCGGCGCCGCGATCGGGCCGCTGGGCCGCGTGCGCGCGCCCACCGTCCTGACCTGCCTGGAGGGGTTCACCGCGTCGCTGGCCGACCACCGTCGCGACTGGCTGCCGCTCAACTCGGCGATGGTCGTCACCGCACCGCTGGGCGACGCGACGTGGGAGCGCATCGGCTGGGAGCGCGCCGAGCTGCTGGGCGACGAGGCCCACGCCTACGTCTACGCGCAGCGCACGGCCGACGGGCGCATCGCGCTGGGCGGCCGCGGGGTGCCCTACCGCTTCGGCTCGCGCACCGACGAGCGCGGCCGCACGCAGCACTGGACGGTGCGCCAGCTGACCGAGCTGCTGCACGCCTTCTTCCCGGCCGCGACGGAGGCGCCGATCGATCACGCCTGGTGCGGGGTGCTCGGCGTGCCGCGCGACTGGTCGCCGACGGTGCGCCTGGACCGCGAGACGGGGCTGGGGATCGCCGGCGGCTACGTCGGCAACGGCGTGTCGACGACGAACCTCGCCGGGCGCACGCTGGCCGACCTCGTGCTGGCTCGCGACAGCGAGTTGACCCGGCTGCCGTGGGTGGGGCGCAACGCGCGGCGCTGGGAGCCCGAGCCGTTGCGCTGGCTGGGCGCTCAGCTCGTCTATGGCCTGTACCGCGCCGCCGACCGCCGCGAGGGCGCGCGGGCAGACCCGCGTCCCAGCCGGCTGGCGCGCCTGGCCGACGTGGTGTCGGGCCGCTGATCGGGCGCTCGGCCGCGGGCCGCGGCGTGTTTTCCGCCGCCTGGACGCGCGGGCCGGCGGACCTGGTGTCGGGAAGACGCCGCCAGCCTCCGACGGGTTGTCGCTAGGTCGAATCGCGTTCGAAGCGCCATGATTCGTCCATGAGCGCCACCGAGCAGGTCACCCTGGGCAACGTCGTGGGGGGCGAGGCCGTGGAGTCGGTCGCCGGTCGGCTGGAGGAGGTCGTCAACCCGGCCACCGAGGAGACCATCGCCCGGGTGCCGCTGGGCGACCTGGACGACGTCGCACGCGCCGTCGCCGCCGCGTCGGCCGCCGCGCCCGCCTGGGGGCGCACGACGCCCGCCGACCGCGCCACCGCCCTGCTCGCGCTCGCCGACCTGCTCGACGAGCACGCCGACGAGCTGACCGACCTCGAGGCCGCCAACGCCGGCAAGCCGCGCGCCGCCGACGCCGACGAGGCGCTCGCGTGGGCCAACGACTGCGCCTACGGACTGGCCTCGTCGGTGTGGACGAGCGACGTCACCCAGGCGCTGCGCTTCACCCGGGCGCTGAACTTCGGCTGCGTCTGGGTCAACGACCACATCCCCTTCCTGTCGGAGATGCCCCACGGCGGCTTCGGCATGTCCGGCTACGGCAAGGACCTGTCGGCGTACTCGCTGGAGGAGTACACCCGCGTCAAGCACGTCATGTGCAACCTGGGAGAGTCATGAGCACCACCGCCACCGCGATCTCGCGCGAGCGGATCGCCGAGCTGACCGCTCGTGAGTCCAAGGCCCTGGACGCGCGCACCCAGGGGTCGGGGCGCATGTACGAGCGCGCCCGGGGACCGCTGGCCGCCGGCGTCGCCTCCACCTACCAGGTGCGCGACCCGTGGCCGATCCACCTCGAGCGTGGCGACGGCCCGAAGGTGTGGGACGTCGACGGCAACGAGATGTGGGACTTCCACAACGGCTTCGGCTCGATGGTGCAGGGCCACGCCCACCCGGCGATCGGCGAGGCCATCGCCTCCCGCTACGCCCAGGGCACCCACTTCGCCGCGCCCACCGAGGACGCGATCGTCGTCGGCGAGGAGCTCGCTCGGCGCTTCGGCCTGCCGCGCTGGCGCTACACGAACTCCGGGTCGGAGTCGACGATGGACGCCATCCGCATCGCTCGCGCGCTGACCGGCCGCGACGACGTGCTCAAGATCTTCGGCAGCTACCACGGCCACCACGACACCGTGATGGTCTCGATCGGCGTCGAGTACGACAGGATCGGCGACCACGACCACCCGGTCTCGCTGGCCTACGGGGGCGGCATCCCGCAGTCGACCGTCGACCACGTCTTCGCCGTGCACTTCAACGACGCCGACTCGATGGAACGGCGCATCATCGAGCTCGACCGCGAAGGGCGCAAGCCCGCCTGCGTGATCATGGAGGCGGCGATGATGAACCTCGGGGTCGTGCTGCCCGAGGACGGCTACCTGGACGCGGTGCGCGACATCACCCGCCGCCACGCGGTCGTGCTGATCTTCGACGAGGTCAAGACCGGGTTGTGTATCGCCGCCGGCGGGGCGACCGAGCGCTACGGCGTGCAGGCCGACATGGTCACCCTGGCCAAGGCGCTGGGCGGCGGCCTGCCGACCGGCGCGATCGGCATGAGCGAGGAGGTCGCGCGCGTCGTCGAGGACGGCACCGTGTACCAGGTCGGCACCTACAACGGGAACCCGCTCGGGATGGCGGCCGCGCGGGCCAACCTGCTGGAGGTGCTCACGCCGGAGGCCTACGCGCACCTGGACCGGCTCAACGACCGCATCGTGCAGGGCTGCCAGGCCGTCGTCGACGAGTACGAGCTGCCGGGCTACGCGCTGGGCATCCGCTCCAAGGGCTGCGTCACCTTCGCGCCGGTGAAGGTCATCGACTACGAGACCTTCAAGGAACACCAGGACGCCGAGCTGGCCGACCTGGCCTGGCTGTACAACGCCAACCGTGGCATCTTCATGACCCCCGGCCGCGAGGAGGAATGGACCCTGTCGGTGACCCACACCGACGAGGCGATCGATGCCTACGTCGCGGTCTTCGCCGAGATGGCCGCCGACCTGCGAGCGTGAGGAGCGCGAATCCGATGAGCCACCAGCTGCTGCAGGACACCGCCCGCGAGCATCTGCTGCTGCACTTCACCAACCACTCGGCCGCCTACGCCGACGATCGTGACCTGCTCGTGCTCGAGCGCGGGGAGGGGCCCTACGTGTTCGACACCAAGGGCAACCGCTACGTCGACGCGCTGTCGTCGCTGTTCTGCGCGCAGATCGGCTACTCCTACGGGGAGGAGATGACCTCGGTCATCGCCGCGCAGATGCAGGCGCTGCCGTTCAACACCAACTGGTCGACGGCGCACCCGCCCGCGATCGAGCTGGCCGACGCGCTGGCCGAGCGCATGCCCGGCCACCTCAACCACGTCTTCTTCACCAACGGCGGCTCGGAGTCCGTCGAGGCGGCGTGGAAGATCGCCCGCGAGCACTTCGTCGCGATCGGCCAGCCGCAGCGCACCAAGGCGATCGCCCGCCACATCGCCTACCACGGCGTGACGCTCGGCGCGCTGGCGTTCACCGGCGTGCCCGGCTTCAAGGAGATCTTCGGCCCGCCGCCGGTCGATGTCACCCACGTGTCGACGACCAACATGTTCCGCGCGCCCGACCGTGCTGACCCGGCGGCGATGACGGCCCGGCTGCTCGGCGAGATGCGCGAGACCGTCGAGCGCCTGGGACCCGACAGCGTCGCGGTGATCATCGCCGAGCCGGTGCAGAACGCCGGCGGCTGCCTGGTCGCGCCGCCCGGCTACTGGCAGGGACTGCGCGAGATCGCCGACGAGATCGGCGCGCTGCTCGTGGCCGACGAGGTCATCTGCGGCTTCGGGCGGCTGGGCGAGTGGCTGGGCATCATGCGCGAGGACGTCGTGCCCGACATCGCCACCACGGCCAAGGGCATCACCTCGGCGTACCTGCCGATGGGCGCGGTGATGGTCTCCGACGCCGTCGCCGAGACGCTGCACGGGTCGGGCGGTCCGCTGCGTCACGGCATCACCTTCGCCGGGCATCCGGTGTGCGCGGCGGTCGCGCTGCGCAACATCGAGATCATGGAGCGCGAGGGCGTGCTGGCCAACGTGCACGCGCTGGAGGGCCATCTGGAGTCCAGGCTGGCCGGGCTGCGCTCGCTGCCGATCGTCGGCGACACGCGCGGACGCGGCTTCTTCTGGGCGATCGAGCTGGTCGGCGACGAGGCCAACCGCACGTTCACCAAGGAGGAGCGCGACCGGCTGCTGCGCGGCTTCCTGCCCAAGCGGCTGCTGGAGGCCGGCGTGATCGCCCGTGCCGACGACCGCGGCGACTCGGTGCTGCAGATCGCGCCGCCGCTGATCGCCGACGCAGCGCTGCTGGACGACCTCGTGGCGCGTCTGGGCGAGGTACTGGCCGACGCGGGCGCCTACATGGGCGTGGGCGTCTGACCCGCGTCCTCGTCGTCGGGGCCGGAATCTGCGGGCTGGCCGCCGGCCACGAGCTCGCCGGCCGCGGCGCTGAGGTCACCGTGCTGGAGCGCGCGGGCCTCGGCGCCGAGCAGTCGGCTGGGCTGGCGCGCATCTTCCGGGTCGCCCACCGCACGCCGCGGCTGGCCGAGCTGGCCCTGCGGGCGCGGGCGGGCTGGCGGCGCTGGGAGCGCGAGCTGGGCGCCGGTCGGCTGCTGGGGGAGGAGGGGCTGGTCGTCGCCGGGCGCGACGCCGCCGATCTGCGCGCCGCGGCGATGGACGCCGTCGGGGCGCCGTGGGAGCCGCTGGACGCCCACGGCATCGCGCAGCGCGTCCCGGTGGTGGGCGACCGTCCTGCATGGCAGGCGGGGCTGCTGGACCCCCAGGCCGGCGCGATCCGCGTGCGGCGCACCCTGCGAGCTCTCGCCGCCCGGCTTGACGTGCGCGACGCCGACGTGCGCGCGGTCGATGCGTCGGGTGCCGTGGTGCTGGCCGGCGGCGAGCGGCTGCGCGCCGACCACGTGCTCATCTGCGCCGGCACGGGCACACCGCCGCTGGCCGCCACCGCCGGCCTCGACCTGGAGCTGTCGTTCTTCCATCACGTGCGCCTGAGCTACCGGGGCGAGCGGGTGCTGCCGTCGGCGTGCCTGGTCGTGGGCGGCAGCGGCTACGGGCTGCCGTTGGGCACCACGGGCCGCTTCGCGATGGGACTGGAGGACCCCGGCGCCCCGGTCGCGATCGACGCGATGGACATCGACGCGTTCGCCGCGCGCGTGCGCGAGCAGCACGCGGCCTGGATCCCCGCCCACCTGCCGGGGCTGGATCCGGCGCCGCTGGACGAGATGCGCTGCGTGTCGGTCGTCGCGCCCTACCTCGATGACGACGCCGACGGCTTCGCCGCCCGGCGCAACGGCCGCGTGGTCGCCCTCGGTGGCTCCAACCTGATGAAGTTCGGCCCGCTGCTCGGCGAGCGGCTGGCCGCGACCGTGCTTGATCTCGACCGCGACGCGGTCCACTCCGACCTCGCCGCCTGACAGCGCGCCGCCGGGGCGTCAAGCTACAGCTGTGGCCCAGCACGAATCGATCGAGCCCGCACCGCCCGCGGCGGACGTGACGGTCCGCCACGCGCTGTCGCTCGGGGTGCTGCGGCGGGGCATGCCGCAGGTGCTGGCCGGCCACGACCGCCTGGATCGGCCGATCCGCTGGGTCCACGCCGGCGAGGTCGCCAACATCGCGTCGCTGTTGATGGGGGGCGAGATGCTGCTGACCACGGGCATGGGCATCGGCACACGGGCAGCCGACCAGCGGCGCTTCGTGGAGGGCCTGGCCGATCAGGACGTCGCCGCGCTGGTCGTCGAGCTGGGCACGCGCTTCGACACGCTGCCGCCGGCCATGGTCAGCGCCGCCCAGCGCCGTCACCTGCCGCTGGTGGCGCTGCATCGCGAGATCGCCTTCGTCACCGTCACCGAGGCGATCCACACCGAGCTCGTCTCCAGCCACTACGCGCTGCTGCGCCGCGGCGAGCAGATCCAGCGCCGGCTGACCGGGCTGATGCTCGACGGCGAGGGCATCCCCGAGGTGCTCAGCGCCCTGTCGGACACGCTGCACGCGCCCGTCTTCCTGGAGGGTCACGGTGGACGGCTGCTGGCGCATGCGACGCCGGCCGGCTACGACCTCGACCCGCTGGACGTGTGGGACGCCGCACGCTCGACGACGGGGGCACCGGGGGTGCGGGCCGGCGCGGTGCGCATGGGCGGACATGGCGACGCCGGCCGCCTGGTCGTGGCCGACCTCGCCCCGGCCTTCGACGCGCTGTCGGCGGTGACGCTCGACCACGCCGCCGACATCGTGGCCCTGGCGCTGCTGCGTGCGCGCCAGGAGGAGGAGCTGATCGCCCGCGAGCGCGGCTCCTTTCTGGCCAACCTGGCCGACGGTCGCGTCGACCCCGACCACGTGGCCCGGGCGGCGATGGCCGCCGGCCTGGAGGCCGCGCCCGAGCTGGTGCTGCCGATCGCCGCCGAGGTGCGGGCCGGCGCGAGCGCCGCGCCGTCGGAGTGGGCGACCGCGCTGCGCGACGCGCGCCAGCACCTGGCCGACCGCGGGCTGCCGGCGATCGTCGGCCGCCGCACGACCACGATGACGCTGCTTGCGCTCGTCGCGCTGCGCGACGGCGCCGATCGCACGACGGCCGCCGACGCTGCCGCTGCCGCGCTTCGCCACGCCTGCGGCCGGCGCCTGGGTGCCGGCGCGGTGACGGTGGCGGCCGGTCGCGCCGTGGCGCCAGCGGAGGCCGGCACAGAGCTGCGCCTGACCGAGCAGAGCGCAGCCGCCGCCGATGGCCTGCCTGAGCGCGCCTGGCACGATGCGGGCGCCCTGGAGCTGCGGCGGCTGCTGTGGGCGCGGCGGGACGACGCGGACCTGGCAGCGTTCGTCCAGCGGATGCTGGGACCGCTGATCGCCCACGACAGCCGGCGCAAGCTGGTGCTGCTCCCGACGCTGGAGGCGCTGCTGGCCAACGGCGGGCGCAAGGCCGAGACGGCGCGCGCGCTGCACCTCAACCGTCAGGCGCTCTACCACCGCCTGACGCGCATCGAGCAGCTGCTCGGCGTCGACCTGTCCAACGCCGACCAGCTGCTGTCGCTGCACGTCGCGCTCCAGGCCCGCCCGTACGTCGACGCGGAGCGGCCGGCTCGATAACGTCTGACACAAAGCGTAGTTCCACCCACGGAGGAGAAAACGACCATGGCAGCGACCGCGGCCTCCGAGCTGTTCAGCGCGGACGTCCTCGACGGCAAGATCTTCAGCGGCGGCTGGATCGCCGGCAGCGAGCGGCTGGCCACGACAGAGCCGGCGACCGGCGAGCAGCTGGCTGAGGTGGGCGCCGCCACGCCGCAGGATGTGCACCGCGCGGCCGAGATCGCCGGCGAGGCCCAGACCGCCTGGGCGGCGACCGATCCGCACGATCGCGCCGCGATCCTGCTGCGCGCCGCCGACGTCATCGAGGCCAACAAGGACGAGATCATCGGCTGGATCGTGCGCGAGACCGGCTCGATCCCGCCCAAGGCCGACTTCGAGATCGGCCTGGCCAGCGCGGAGCTCAAGGAGGCCGCCGCGCTGGCGCCGCGCATGCGCGGCGAGGTGATCCCCGAGCCGGAGGGCAAGCTGTCGATCGCCCAGCGCGTGCCGATCGGCGTCGTCGGAGTGATCGCGCCGTGGAATTTCCCGCTGATGCTCGGCATGCGCTCGGTCGCGCCGGCGCTGGCGCTGGGCAACGCGGTCATCCTCAAGCCCGACCCGCAACACGCCCGTCAGCGGGCGGCATCATCATCGCGCGCATCTTCGAGGAGGCCGGGCTGCCCGCGGGCATCGCTACAGGTGCTGCCCGGCGGCGCCGAAACCGGCCAGGCGGTGTGCACGCATCCGCAGGTCGGGATGATCCAGTTCACCGGTTCCACCGCGGCGGGGCGCAAGGTCGGCGCGCCTGCGGGCAGACACCTCAAGAAGGTCGTCCTGGAGCTGGGCGGCAAGAGTGCGCTGATCGTGCTCGAGGACGCCGACCTCGATCTTGCCGCGGCACTCGTCGGCGCCTGGGGCTCGTTCCTGCACCAGGGCCAGATCTGCATGGCTTCGGGGCGCGCGCTGATACACGAGCAGATCGCTGCCGGCGCTGATCGCCAAGCTGGTGGAGAAGGCCGAACACCTGCCGGTGGGAGACCCCACGAGCGAACAGGTGGCGCTGGGGCCGATGATCAACGCCAAGCAGGTCGAGCGCGCCCACGGCATCGTGCACGACTCCGCGAAGGCGGGCGCGAAGCTCGAGGCGGGTGGGACTCACGACGGTCTGTTCTTCAAACCCACGGTGCTGGCCGGTGATGCGGCCGGGCATGCGCGCCTTGTCGAGGAGGTGTTCGGCCCGGTGGTGAACGTCATCACCTTCGCCAGCGACGACGAGGCCGTCACCCGGCCAACGACACCGAGTACGGTCTGGCCGCGGCGGTGATCTCGCCCCGACGTGACGCGTGCGCGGCCATCGGCGACCGTCCTCAAGACCGGCATGCTGCACATCAACGACCAGACGGTGAACGACGAATGCGTCGTCCCGTTCGGCGGCATGGGCGCTCGGGCAACGGCGGCCGTTCGGCGGTCCGACCGACATCGACGAGTTCACCCAGTGGCGCTGGACGACCGAGCGCGCGACGCCGGCCGTCTACCCGTTCTAGGAGGCGCTGTCGCTTCGGCGCTCTACGCTGGCCTTCCATGAGCCAGCGCATGAGCGCCGAGGCGCGCCGGGCCGAGATCGTCGAGGCGGCCGGCCGGGCGATCGTCGCCCACGGGGTCGGCGGCTTCCGCGTGCGCGACGTGGCCGACGAGGCGGGCGTCTCCCAGCCGCTGGTCTCCAACCACTTCCGCTCGCGCGACGAGTTGGTGCGCGACGCGTTCGTGCAGGCCGACGAGCGGGCCACCGCCGTGATCGGCGAGCGCTCGGCCGGCGCCCCGACCGCGCTGGCCGCCCTGCGCGTCGAGTTGCTGCTGTGCCTGGACGACGAGGGCGATCCGGTCGTCGCGCAGGCGTGGCGCCTGTGGCAGGAGCTGTGGACGCACGGCATGGTGGCGCTCGAGTTGCGCGACGTGATCGCCGAGCGCCAGTCGGCGTGGGTGGGCCGCATAGAGGACCTGATCGCGCGGGGCGTGCGGGACGGCTCGGTGCGGGCGGGCGTCGACGCGGGGGCGGCCGCGCTGCTGTTGACCACGCTGGTCGACGGGCTGGGCCCGTCGCTGCGCTGGGGCTTCGTCGACCTGGCGACGGCCACGGCGATGCTCGACGACGTGCTCGGCGAGCGCCTGGCCGCGTAGGCCCCGCGCCTGCGTGACACATCGCACGCCGGGCGCGCGACCGTGTGGCGGGCAGGTGATAATGTCGTCATCACTTATGTCGGCCGCGGTCCCCATCACCTCCCGCACCAACCCGCTGCGCACGCCGGGCGTCGCGCGCCTGCTCGCCCTGTCGATGGTCGCGCGCACGCCCGAGGCCGCGATCGGCCTCCTGCTCATCCTCCGCGTGCGCGACCTCGGCGGCTCCTTCGCGCTGGCCGGCCTGGTGTCGGCCGTGCTCGGCCTCGGCCTGGCCATGGGCGCGCCGCTGCTCGGCCGCCTGGTCGACCGCCGCGGCCAGACCGGCGTGCTGACGGCGACCGCCACCACGGCCAGCGCGGCGCTGGCCATCGCCGGCGTGCTGCCCGCCGCGGCGGCCCCGGTGCTGCTGCTCCCGCTCGCCCTGCTCACCGGCCTAACCGCTCCGCCGATCGCCCCCTGCCTGCGCGCCCTCTTCGGCCGTACGCTGGCCGGCGATCAGCGTCACGGCGCGCTTGCGCTGGACGCCGCCCTGCAGGAGGTCTCGTTCATGCTCGGGCCGCTGGTGTTCGTCACCGCGCTGGCGGCGATCTCGCCGGCCCTCGGCCTGCTCGGCGCCGCTGCGGCCCTGCTCGCCGGCACGCTGGCCTTCGCCGCCTCGCCCGAATCGCGTGACGTGCCCGCCGACCGCTCGCGCCGCCCGCGCGGCGGCGCGCTGTCGGCCGCCGGCATCCGCACGCTGCTGCTCGTGGCCGCGGGCATGGGCGGATCCTACGGCGCCACCGAGGTCGCCCTGGCCGGCGCCGCCGACCACGCGCACAGCAACGTCGCGCTGGGCCTCCTGCTCGCGGTCTGGTCGATCCCCAGCCTCGTCGCCGGGCTGATCAGCGCGCGCCGCGGCGAGCCGGGCGACCAAGCGCGCGCGCTCGTCGTGCTCACCGCCGCGGCCGCCCTGCCGACCGCGGCGCTGGCGCTGATGCCGGGCCTGTGGACGCTGGGGCTGATGCTCGGCGCCTCGGGCGCCATCGCCGCGCCGATGTTCGCCACGCTGTACTCGCTGGTGGGCTCCGTCGCCGCGGCGGGCACCACGACCGAGGCCTTCACGTGGCTGGGCTCGGGGCTGTTCGCCGGCCTGGCCGCCGGCGGCGCCGTCGGGGGCGCGCTGATCAGCGCCACCGGCGTGCCGGCCGCGTTCGTGGCCGCCGGCGCCTTCGCGGCCGTCGCCGCCCTCGTCGCGCGGGCCCGGCTGACCACGCTGCGCCCCGATGTCCGCCCGAGCCCGCAGAGCCGGCCTGAGCTGGCAACGACGTGAGGGCGGACGGTCAGCCGAGGCCGAGTCCGGGCGCCGTCGGCGTGGCGATCGCGCCGGCGACCACCGGCAGGGCGCCAGCCAGCGCCTCGTCGGCGAACAGCGACAGCGTGGCCAGCCCGCAGGGCAGCTGAACGCCGAGGGCGGCGGCCGCGTGGACGGCGGCGGCAATCCCGCGCGGCCCGTCGTAGCTGGAGGCCAGGTACGCCTCCGCCCCGCCCGCGCGCACCAGCGTGGCCTGCACCAGCAGCGAGCTGATGCCGCCGCTGCGTGCGAGCTTGAGGCACACCGCGTCCGCCACGCCCGCGGCCAGCGCGCCGGGCACCGCGGCGGTCTCGTCCAGCGCGACGCGCACGGCGGTGCGCTCACGCACGGCGCGCATCGCGTCGATGCCATGCACGGGCTCCTCGACGAGCTCCAGGCCGGCCGGCGACAGCGCCGCGATCGTGCGCACCGCCTGCTCGACGTCCCAGGCGCCGTTGGCGTCCAGGCGCAGGGCCATCTGCGGGCCCGCCGCCGCGCGCACCGCGGCGACCCGACCCGCGTCGTCGCCGATGCCGACCTTGAGCTTCACACAGCCGTACCCGGCCGCGGCCGCCTCGGCCGCCGCGGCCGCCGCGCGGCCCCGGTCGACGGCGCCGATCGACGCGTTGACCCGCACGCGCGGCGCCACCGCGTCGGTCATCAGCGCGCTGATCGGCTGCTCGCGCCGCTTGCCGACCAGGTCCCACAGCGCCATGTCGACCGCGGCCAGCGCCTGGGGGAGGTCGACGATCTCCCGGCAGCGGTCGTACAGGTGGTCGCCGCGCACGTCGTCGCCGGCCTCCAGCACCGGCACGTAGGCGCGCAGCGCGGCCAGCACGGCGTCGAGCGGGACGCCGTCGTAGGCCTCCAACGGCGCCGCCTCGCCGACCCCGACCAGCCCGTCGCGGCCCTCGACCTCCAGCTCGACCAGCGCGCGCTCGCGCAGCACGCCCCGACGCCGTGGGCATCGGCTCGCGCAGCTCCAGCGAGCGGGTGCGCAGCGCAACCTTCACGACAGCAGGATGCCAGCCGACAGCAGCAGGCAGAAGGCGAGCTGCAGCTGGCCGGTGCCGGCCAGCGCGCCGTTGAGCGCGGGACCATCGGTGCGCGTGCGCACGACGGCGACGATCCGCACGGCCAGCGGGACGCTGACCACCGCCAGCAGCACCCAGGCCGACAGCCCGAAGGCGAGCGGGATCAGCGCGAGGTAGGCGACCGTCAGCACGACGGCGTAGAACACGCGGGTGCGGGCGCGCCCCATCCGCACGGCCAGCGTGCGCTTGCCCGCCCGGCGGTCGGTCTCCAGGTCGCGCACGTTGTTGACGATCAGGATCGCGGCGGCGATCAGCCCGACCGGCACCGAGGCGACGAACGCCTGCCACGGGCAGCTCCTGCACCTGCACGTAGTAGGAGCCGCACACGGCCACCAGGCCGAAGAACAGGAACACGAACAGCTCGCCCAGGCCCTCGTATCCGTACGGGCGCGGCCCGCCGGTGTAGAGCACCGCCGGCGACGATCGAGGCGGCGCCGATGGCCAGGATCACCCAGCCGGCCACGACGATCAGGTAGACCCCGCACAGCACCGCCAGGCCGAAGGTGGCGTAGGTGGCCAGCAGCACCTGACGCGGCGGAACCAGGCCGCCGGCGGTCACGCGCACCGGGCCCAGGCGGTCCTCGGTGTCCGCGCCGCGGCGCGCGTCGGAGTAGTCGTTGGACAGGTTGGTGCCGACCTGGATGAACAGCGCGCCCAGCAGCGCGGCGGCGAAGGCGAAGCCGTCGAAGTCGCCGTGCTGGATGGCCAGCGCGGTGCCGACCAGCACCGGGGCCACGGCCGCGGGCAGCGTCCGCAGCCGGGCGGCCATGAGCCAGATCCTCACGCGCGTCTCGGGAACTTGGAGAAGTCCGGGGCCGCGCTTGGCCTTGTAGGCCTCGCGGCCCTCCGGCCGCCTCGGGCGCGCCGTAGAACAGCAGGTTCGTGTCGTGGGCCAGCTGCTGGATGCCCGCGTAGCCGTCCTCGTGCGGCGTGGAAGCTCGACTTGACGCAGGCGCAGCGCGAAGGGCGACAGCGCGAGCATCTCCCGGCACCACTGGACCGTCTCCTCCTCGAGTCGCTCGAGCGGGACGACGGTGTTGACCAGGCCCATGTCCAGCGCCTGGTGGGCGTCGTACTGGCGGCACAGCAGCCAGATCTCCTTGGCCTTCTTGGTGCCGACCAGGTCGCGCAGCACGCTGGCGCCGAAGCCGCCGTCCAATGAGCCCACCCGCGGACCGGTCTGGCCGAAGCGCGCGTTGTCGGCGGCGATCGTCAGGTCGCAGACCAGATGCAGCACGTGGCCGCCGCCGACCGCATAGCCGGCCACCATCGCCACCACCGGCTTGGGCAGCCGGCGGATCTGCACCTGCAGGTCGGTGACGTGGAAGCGGCCGACCGCCTCGGGCTGGCCGGGCTCGGTCAGGTATCCGGTGTCGCCGCGCACGCGCTGGTCGCCGCCCGAGCAGAAGGCCAGGTCGCCTTCGCCGGTGAGGATGATCACGCCGACCGACGGGTCCTCGCGGGCCTTCTCGAATGCGTCGATCAGCTCGATCACGGTCTGCGGGCGGAAGGCGTTGCGGACCTCCGGACGGTTGATCGTGATCTTCGCGATGCCGTCGCCGGAGAGCTCGTACCTGATGTCGGTGTACTCGCCGGCCGGGGTCCAGGTGACTGACATGGGGCGCAGGCTATCCCGCGCGTGGCGCGGGCGGGCCGACGGCGCCGCGGCCGGGGTAATCTGCCTGCGCATGGTCGTCGAGGCATGGCTGCGGCGGGCTGCCCGCATGCATCCCCAGCGCGAGGCGGTCAACGGCGTCGGCTACCGCGACCTGCTCGCCCGCGCGCGAGCGGGGGCCGGGCAGCTGCACGCCGGGGGTGTCGCGGAGGGCGACCTGGTGGCCATCGCGCTGCCGCCCGGCACCGCGTTCGTCGTGGCGCTGCATGCGGTGTGGGGCTGCGGTGCGGTGGCCGTTCCGGTCGACCCGCGGCTGGGCGCCGAGGAGCGCGCCCACGTGCAACGCGGCTGCCGGCTGGTGGTGCAGACGCCGCTCGAGGAGCACGGCGAGGGCGCGTTCGTCGCCGACCACGACCTCCGCGCGCCCGCGGCGATCATCCACACCAGCGGCTCGACGGCGGCGCCCAGGCCGATCGAGCTGACGTTCGGCAACTGGCTGTGGAGCGCCCTTGGCTCGGCGGTGGCCCTGGGACTGGACCCGCAGGAGCGCTGGCTGTGCCCGCTGCCGCTCAGCCATGTCGGCGGCCTGTCGATCGTCGTGCGCAGCGCGATCTACGCGACGACCGCCAGGGTGCTGGAGCGCTTCGACGTCGACCGCGCGCTGGAGGAGCTGCGCACGGCGACGCTGGTGTCGCTCGTGCCCACCACGCTGGCACGGCTGCTGGACGCCGGCTGGCGCGAGCCAGCCAGCCTGCGCACCGTGCTGCTGGGCGGCGCGGCGATCCCGCCCGCCCTGCTGGAGCGGGCGGCCCAGGCGGGGGTGCCGGTGACGCCCACCTACGGCATGACCGAGGCCTGCTCGCAGATCGCCACCGCCGGAACGCCGCTGTTCTGCACCCGCGTGACGATCGCCCACGACGGCGAGATCGTCGTCGGCGGGCCCACCGTGTCGCCCGGCCTGGGCGGCGTGCTGCGCACCGGCGACCTGGGGGAGCTGGACGCGCGCGGCCATCTGCGCATCACCGGGCGCAAGGCCGACACGATCATCAGCGGAGGCGAGAACGTCGCCCCGACCGAGGTCGAGGCCGTGTTGGCCGAGCACCCGGCCGTCGCCGAGGCGGCCGTCCACGGGCGGCCCGATGCGCAGTGGGGCGAGGCCGTCGTCGCCACCGTCGTCCTGCGCGGGGCGGCCACGGAGGCCGAGCTGCGCGCCTTCGCCGCCGCGCGCCTGGCCCCCTTCAAGGTGCCAAAGGCGATCGCCTTCGCCGACGCGCTGCCGCGCACCGCCTCGGGCAAGCTCCTGCGCCGCGCGCTGTAGCGTCCCGCGCATGCCGATCGATCCCGAGCAGTTCCGCGTCAGCGCGCGCGAGGCGTGGGAGGGCGCGGCGCCCGGCTGGGCGGCCGAGGCTGACGCGTGGGACGTCTCGACGCGTCCGGTCAGCGAGTGGCTGGTGGAGGCGATTGCGCCCCAGCCCGGCCAGCGCGTGCTCGAGCTGGCCGCCGGACCGGGGGACGTCGGCCTGCTGGTGGCCGAGCTGCTGCGTCCGGGCGGAACCGCGGTGCTGACCGACGGGGCCGAGGCGATGGTCGAGGCGCTCGCCGCACGCTTGGCCGCGCGGGGCCTGGAGGACGTCGCCCAGGCGCAGCCGATGGAGGCGGAGTGGATCGACGCGCCGACCGCGTCCTTCGACGCGGTCGTCGCTCGATGGGGCTACATGCTGCTGGCCGATCCCGACGCGGCGCTGCGCGAGACGCGGCGGGTGCTGCGCCCCGGCGGCGTGGTCGCGCTGGCCGCCTGGGCCGACCGCGAGGCCAACCCGTGGAACGCCGCCATCAACCTGGAGCTGCGCGCGCGGGACCTCGTGGGGGCGCCCGACCCGGCCGCGCCCGGGCCGTTCAGCTGGAGCGACCGCGACGCGATCGGCGAGCGGCTGGCCGACGCCGGCTTCACCGACGTGGTGCTCGACACCGTCGCCTTCAGCTTCGTGCTGCCCGACCTCGACGCCTGGTGGGATCGCCAGGTCGACATGTCCCCGTCGCTGCGTCAGACCCTGGTCGGCGTCGACCCGGCGATGCGCGACGAGCTGATGGAGGCCGCCCAGGCGCGTCTGGAGCCCTACGTCACGGCCGACGGCAGCGTCGAGATCCCCGCGGCCACGCACGTCGCGCGCGCCGAGGCCTGAGCCCACGCCGTTCGCGCCTTGTAGGGTCAGGCGTCCTATGTACTACGACGACGACGCGGACCTCTCCCTCCTCGACGGCAAGACCGTCGCGATCATCGGCTTCGGCTCGCAGGGACACGCCCACGCGCTGAACCTCAAGGACTCCGGAGTCGACGTCGTCGTCGGCCTGCGCGAGGACTCCGCGTCGGTGCAGGAGGCCCGCGACCACGGTCTTGAGGTGCTCGGCGTCGCCGACGCCGCCAGCCGCGGCGACGTCGTGATGATGCTCACGCCCGACGAGAAGCACCGCGCGATCTACGAGACCGAGGTGCGCGACGGGATCGCCGAGGGCAACCTGCTGCTGTTCGGCCACGGCTTCAGCGTCCACTACGGCGAGGTCGAGCCGCCCGCCGGCGTCGACGTCGCGCTCGTCGCCCCCAAGGGGCCCGGCCACCTCGTCCGCCGCCAGTACACGGAGGGCTCCGGCGTGCCGGGCCTGATCGCCGTCCACCAGGATGCCACCGGCAAGGCCAAGGCGCTGGCGCTGGCCTACGCGCGCGGCATCGGCTGCACCCGCGGCGGCGTGATCGAGACGACCTTCAAGGACGAGACCGAGACCGACCTGTTCGGCGAGCAGGCGGTGCTGTGCGGCGGCGCCTCCGAGCTCGTCCAGGCCGGTTTCGAGACGCTGGTCGAGGCCGGCTACTCGCCGGAGATGGCCTACTTCGAGTGCCTGCATGAGCTCAAGCTGATCGTCGACCTGATGTACGAGAAGGGCCTGGCGGGGATGCGCTACTCGATCTCCAACACGGCCGAGTACGGCGACTACACGCGCGGCAAGCGGGTGATCACCGACGAGACGCGCGCGAACATGCGCAAGATCCTCGAGGAGATCCAGTCGGGCGCCTTCGCGCGCGAGTGGATCGCCGAGAACCGAGCCGGCCAGGAGAACTTCCTGCGCATGCGCTCCGAGCAGGCCGGCTCCCAGATCGAGTCCACGGGCAAGGAGCTGCGCGCCCACATGGACTGGATCCAGACCGAGTTCTGAGCCAGCGAAACGCCGCTCCGCTACGCTCCATGCCGGGTCGCCGTGACTGGCGTTCGGGGTGGAGCACCACCGGGAAGCGGCGACCGCAGGAGGTCGCCGCGCGCCTGGGCATCAACCGTCGTGTCCCACTGCCCTGGACCTGTGCCGATGAACGCCACCGAGATCGAGATCCCGCCCGCCCTGCGACCGGCCGACGGCCGCTTCGGCTGCGGACCGTCGAAGGTCCGCCCGCAGCAGCTCGCGGCCCTGGCCGGCCCGTCCGCCGGACTGATGGGCACGTCGCACCGCCAGAAGCCGGTCAAGCAGCTGGTCGGCCGCGTGCGCAGCGGGCTCGATGAGCTGTTCTCGCTGCCCGACGACTACGAGGTGCTGCTCGGCAACGGCGGCACGACCGCGTTCTGGGATGCCGCGACCTTCGGCCTGGTGCGCGAGCGCGCGCTGCACCTGACCTACGGCGAGTTCTCCTCCAAGTTCGCCAAGGCGACCGGCACCGCGCCGTTCCTGGCCGACTCGATCGTCGTCTCCAGCGATCCGGGCGACGCCCCCGCGCCGGTCGGCGACCCGTCGGTCGACGTGATCGCCTGGGCCCACAACGAGACCTCGACCGGGGTGATGGTGCCCGTGCAGCGGGTCGGCGACGACGGCCAGCTGGTGCTGATCGACGCCACGTCGGGCGCCGGCGGCCTGCCGCTGGATCCCACCCAGGCCGACGTCTACTACTTCGCGCCGCAGAAGTGCTTCGCCGCCGACGGCGGCCTGTGGCTGGCGCTCGTGAGCCCGGCCGCGGTCGCCCGCATCGAGGAGATCGCCGCCAGCGGGCGCTGGGTGCCGGAGTTCCTGTCGCTGCCCACGGCCCTGGAGAACTCGCGCAAGGACCAGACCTACAACACGCCGGCCGTGGCCACGCTCATCCTGCTCGAGCAGCAGCTGGAGTGGATGAACGCCAACGGCGGGCTGGACTGGTGCGTGGCGCGCACGACCGAGAGTCTCGTCGGCGCTGTACGAGTGGGCCGAGCGCACCGGGTACACGACGCCGTTCGTCGCCGACCCGGCCAAGCGCTCGCTGGTCGTCGGCACGATCGACTTCGACGACGCCATCGACGCCGCCGAGGTGGCCAGCGCCCTGCGCGCCAATGGGATCGTCGACACCGAGCCCTACCGCAAGCTCGGGCGCAACCAGCTGCGCATCGGCATGTTCCCCGCCGTCGAGCCCGACGACGTGCGCGCGCTGACCGCCTGCATCGACTTCGTCGTGGAGCAGGTCCGATGAAGGTCCTGGTGGCAGAGAAGATCGGCGAGTCGGGCGTCGCCCTGCTGCGCGAGCACTTCGAGGTCGACGAGGGCGCCGACCACCTCGAGCAGATCGCCGACTACGACGGCCTGATCATCCGCTCGGCCACGAAGGTCACCGCCGAGGTCATCGAGCGGGCCACGCGCCTGAGGGCGATCGGCCGCGCCGGCGTCGGCGTCGACAACGTCGACGTGCCCGCGGCCACCAAGGCGGGCGTCGTGGTGGCCAACGCGCCGCAGTCCAACGTCGTCACCGCCGCCGAGCACACGCTCGCGCTGCTGCTGGCCCTGGCCCGCAACGTGCCCCAGGCCCACGCCAGCCTGACGGCCGGCAAGTGGGAGCGCTCGCGGTTCTCCGGCGTCGAGCTGATGGACAAGACGCTCGGCGTGATCGGGTTCGGGCGCATCGGCCAGCTGGTGGCCGAGCGCGCTCAGGGCTTCGGCATGCACGTGATCGCCTACGACCCGTTCGTGGGCCCCGACCGCTACCGCGAGATGGGCGTCGAGAAGGCCGAGAGCTCCGACGACCTGTACGCGGTCGCGGACTTCATCACCATCCACCTGCCCAAGACGCCCGACACCGAGAACTGGCTCAACGCCGAGGCGTTCGCCAAGATGAAGGACGGCGTGCGCGTGCTGAACGTGGCGCGCGGCCCGCTCGTCGACGACGAGGCGCTGCAGGCGGCGCTGGACTCCGGCAAGGTCGCGGGCGCGGCGCTGGACGTGTTTCGCAGCGAGCCGATCACCGAGCACCCGCTGTTCGCCTATCCGAACGTGATCGTCACCCCACACCTGGGCGCGTCCACCGCGGAGGCCACCGACCGCGCCGGCTACCAGGCGGCCGAGCAGGTGATCGCCGCGCTGACCGGCGGCTCGGTGACCACGGCGGTCAACGTGCCGGCGGTCGCCGCCGAGGACCTGGAGACGCTCGGGCCGTTCGTGCCGCTGTGCGAGGCGCTGGGCAAGATCGGCGTGGGGCTGTCGGGCGGGCTGGGCGCCATCGAGGTCGAGTTCCTCGGGCGCATCGCCGAGCGCGACACGCGCCCGCTGATGACCGCGGTCCTGCTCGGGGCGCTGCGCGGTCACGTCGAGGACGACGTCAACGCCGTCAACGCCCCGGCGATCGCCGAGGAGCGCAGCATCGAGGTGACGAGCATCGAGCGCTCGTCGGCGCGCGACTTCACCGACCTGGTGCGCGTCACGATCGACGGCCGGCGGGTCGTCGGCACCGTGCTGGGGCGCCAGAACCGCCCGCACCTGCTGGAGGCGATGGGGCAGCGCTTCAACCTCGAGCTGCAGGACAACCTCGCGTTCTTCCGCTACTGGGATCAGCCCGGGATGATCGGCCAGGTCGGCACCTGCTTCGGCTCCAACGGCGTGAACATCGTCTCGGCCGCGGTCGGCCTGGACCCCAGTGAGAGCGATACGCAGGCGGCGGTGATGGTCGTCACCACCAGCGAGCCGGTGCCGCAGGAGATCGTCGACCAGATCGTCGATTTCGACGGCTTCGTCGACGGCGCCGCGGTCACCCTCTAGTGGGCCGCGGTCTGGTCGACGACCCCGTCGTCTACCAGGTCTACCCCCGCTCGTTTCAGGACTCCGACGGCGACGGCGAGGGCGACCTGCGCGGCGTCCTCGCCCGCCTGGACCACATTCGCGCGCTCGGTGCGGACGCGCTGTGGCTGTCGCCCTTCCAGCCGTCGCCGTGGGCCGACGGCGGCTACGACGTCGCCGACTACACCGGGGTCGACCCGCGGTTCGGGACGCTGGCGGACTTCGACGCGCTTGTCGCCGGCGCGCACGAGCGCGGGTTGCGACTGCTGGTCGACCTGGTGCCCTGCCACACCTCGATCGAGCATCCGTGGTTCGCCGAGCACCCCGACCGCTACGTGTGGTCGCCGGTCGACGGCCCGGCCAACAACTGGCGCGCGACGTTCGGCGGCCCCGCCTGGTCGGAGGATCCGGCCGGGCGCGGCTGGTACCTGCACTCGTTCTACCCCGAGCAGCCCGATCTGGACTGGCGCAACCCGCAGGTGCCCGCCGCGTTCGCCGAGGTGCTGCGCTTCTGGGTCGATCGCGGCGTCGACGGCTTCCGCGTCGACGCCATCGACCGGCTGCTCAAGGACGAGCAGCTGCGCGACGACCCGCCGGCCGCCGCGCCACCGCTGCTGCCCGAGCGCCCTGAGGTCGCCGCGCTGGATCCGGTCTTCTCCCGCGATCGGCCCGACCTCGGCCGCGCGCTGGCCGCGCTGCGCGCGGGCGCGCCCGACGCGTGGATGGTGGGGGAGGCCTACGTGCCCTCCGACCGACTGGGGCCGTACCTGGCCCATCTCGATGCCTGCTTCTGCTTCGAGCTGCTGCACGCGCGCTGGGAGCCGGCGGCGCTGCGCGCCGCGATCGCCGGCGCGCCCGAGCGCGTCGCCTGGGTGCTGTCCAACCACGACTTCCCGCGGTTGCCCGATCGCGTCGGCGCCGCGCACGCGCGGGCCGCCGCGCTGCTGCTGCTCACGCTGCCCGGACCCGTGTTCGTCTACCAGGGCGACGAGCTGGGCATGGCCGACGGCCCCGGCCGCACCCCGCCCGACGACCGCGCCGGTCGCGACCGCCACCGCCATCCGATGGCGTGGGAAGCGGATCCCGCCGGCGCCAACGCCGGCTTCAGCGCCGGCTCGCCCTGGCTGGAGGTGGTGGTGCCGGCCGAGGGGACCGCCGCCGAGCAGCGGACACGCCCCGGCTCGATGCTTGCGCTGTACACGGCGCTGATCGCGCTGCGCCGCGATCTGCACGGGCCGATCGAGCTGCTCGAGGCCGACCCGCAGCTCGTCGTCCTGCGCCGCGGCGAGCATCTGATCGCCCTCAACGCCGGGCATGCGCCCGCACCGGCGCCGGCCGCGGGCGAGGTGCTGCTCCACACGCACGACCGCGCATGCGCCAGCCGTCTCCTCCGTCCGGGAGAGGGCATCGTGGCGGGCACGCGGTAGCGAAGAATTCACCGCGAAGCCCTGTTTTTGGCTACGCTCCCGCGCGAACGGGCCAGGCGGGACCTGGCCACATAGCCGTGCAAGCGCCGCGCAGAGACCCTCCGCGATCGCAGCACATGACCGTGGAGGACACCATGGCAACCGGAACCGTGAAGTGGTTCAACGACGACAAGGGGTTCGGCTTCATCAGCCCCGATGAGCCGGGCAAGGACCTGTTCGTGCACTACAGCGGCATCGAGGCCGACGGGTTCCGCACCCTCGCCGAGGGCGCGCGCGTCTCGTACGAGTCCGAGGATGGGCCCAAGGGTCCCAAGGCCGTCGCAGTCCGTCCCCTGTGACGGACACCGGCCCGGCGTCGTCCGCGCCGTCGGACGACGTCGAGCCGGTCGCGAACGAGACCCGTGACCGCATCATCACGGGGTTGGTCACCGGCCTGCCGATCGTCTCGCTCGCCTTCGTCGCCTGGCAGGCGTGGGGCGGGTGGCTCTACTGGCGTGACCTGGCCATCTTCGCCGGGATGTACATCGTCACCGGCCTGGGGATCACCGCCGGCTTCCACCGGCTGTTCACGCATCGCTCCTTCAAGACCGGGTCGACCATGCGCTTCGCGCTGGCCGCAGCCGGCTCAGCGGCGATCGAGGGGCCGATCATCTCCTGGGTCGCCGACCACCGCAAGCATCACGTCTTCTCCGACCAGCCCGGCGACCCGCACAGCCCGCACGTCGATCACGGCCATGGCTGGAAGGGAGCCCTGCGCGGCCTGGTGCATGCGCATGTGGGCTGGCTGTTCATCCACACCCAGCGCGGGCTGCGGACCCGCTACGCGCCCGACCTGCTCAAGGATCCGATCGTCGCCCTCGTCGACCGCACGTTCGTGCTGTGGGCGACCCTCAGCCTGGCCATCCCGCTGCTGGCGGGCCTCCTCATCGGGGGCACCTGGGAGGCCGCGCTGACCGGCCTGCTGTGGGGCGGCCTGGTACGCATGTTCGTCGTCCACCACGTGACGTTCTCGATCAACTCGCTGTGCCACTTCTTCGGGCGCAAGGCGTACGTGACCGAGGACGAGTCGCGCAACCTCGCCTGGCTGGCGCCGTTCTCCTTCGGCGAGGCGTGGCACAACAACCATCACGCCTTCCCGACCGCCGCCTTCCATGGCATGCGCCGCTGGCAGATCGACCCGTCGGCGTGGTTCATCCGCGGGCTGGAGCGGGCGGGACTGGCCTGGGACGTCGTGCGACCCAACCCCGCGCGCAAGGCCGCCAAGGCGCTCGGCTAGGCCCGCGGACCACACAGGAAACCAGATCCTCGCGGTCTGGTTTCTCTTCGCACCCGCCCGGGTACAGCACCGATTGCCGTGGGACGCTTTGGGTCAATCGTCGCGGTCGTGGCAGGGCTGGCGCTCCTCGCTGGGTGCGGAGGCAGCAGCGGCCAGGGCGTGACGCTGAACTTCTGGTCCTACAACGAGCCCGGCGGCTCCTTCCGCGGCGCCGCCGCCCGCTGCACCAAGCAGTCCGAGGGCCGCTACCGGATCGTCTTCCACGCGCTGGCCAACGACGCCGACACGCAGCGCCAGGCGTTGGTGCGGCGGCTGGCAGCCAAGGACTCCTCGATCGACATCATGTCGATGGACGTCGTGTGGACCGCCGAGTTCGCCGAGGCCGGCTGGGCCAAGGCGTGGCCGCAGAAGTGGGCCGCCAAGATCAAGGACGGCACCCTGCAGGGCCCGCTGGACACCGCCACCTACCAGGGCAAGCTCTACGGGGCGCCGGCCAACTCCAACACGCAGCTGCTGTGGTACCGCAAGGACCTCGTCCAGGACCCGCCCAAGACGTGGGACGACCTGATCTCGACGGCCGAGAAGATGTCCAAGGCGGGCAAGATCGCCATCCAGGGCGCCCAGTACGAGGGAGCGACCGTGTGGTTCAACTCGCTGGAGGCGTCGGCCGGCGGGCAGATCCTCGACGGGCCCGACCAGGTCGGCCTGCCCGACGGTCCGACCAAGCAGGCGCTCGGGGTGATGGCGCGACTGGGCAACTCGTCGGCCGCCCCGCCGACGCTGTCGTCGATGAAGGAGGACCCGGCGCGCCTGTACTTCGAGGCGGGCAGCGCGGCCTTCGAGATCAACTGGCCCTACATCTACGCCAGCGCCAAGGACAGCGCGCCCGACCTGGTCAAGGACATCGGCTGGGCACCGTACCCGAGCGTCAAGGACGCGGGGACGGCCGGCGAGAACGCGCCGATCGGCGGCTTCAACTGGGGCATCGGCGGCTACACCAAGCACCCGGAGGAGGCCTTCGACGCCGCCACCTGCATGCGCGACGAGCAGAACCAGCGCGAGTTCGCCGCCAAGGGCGGGCTGCCGCCGACGCTGGCCAGCCTGTACGACGATCCGGAGTTCAAGAAGCAGTACCCGTTCGGTGACCTGATCCGCCAGCAGCTGGCCAAGGCGGCGGTGCGCCCGCAGACGCCGTTCTACGCCGACGTGTCGCGCGCCATCTACGTCACCGTCTCGCCGCCCAGCGGCGTCAACCCCGACAAGGACGTGCCCGTCCTGCGCAGCCGGGTGTCCGATGCGCTGCAGTCGAAGGGGCTGCTCTGATGGAGGCCACCACCGCCGGACAGACCGCCGCCCCCGGCCGCAAGGACAAGGCCCGCCTGACGGATCGGGCGCGCTCCGAGCGGCGGCTGGGCTGGATGCTGTGCGCGCCCGCGGCGATCGTGATGATCGCCGTGACCGCCTACCCGATCGTCTACTCGATCGCGCTGTCGCTGCAGCGCGCCGATCTGCGCTTCCCCGGCCGCGACGCCTGGGTCGGCCTCGACAACTACATCACGGTGCTCAGCTCAAGCCTGTGGTGGAAGGACTTCGGGCGCACGATGATCATCCTGCTGTTCTCGGTCGGGCTGGAGCTCGTCCTGGGCATGCTCGTCGCGCTGGTGATGCACCGGGCGATCTTCGGCCGGGGGATGGTGCGCACGGTCACGCTGATCCCGTACGGGATCGTCACCGTGGTCGCCGCCTACGCGTGGCTGCTGGCCTGGTCGACGCCCAACGGCGGCTTCATCCCGCACATCTTCGGCTGGACCTTTGACCCGGTCGACCAGGCGCACCCGGTCACGAGCTTCGTGGTGGTGATCCTCGCCGAGGTGTGGAAGACCACGCCGTTCATGGCGCTGCTGCTGCTGGCCGGCCTCGCGCTGGTCCCCGACGAGCTGCACGAGGCGGCCAAGGTCGACGGCGCCAGCGCCTGGCAGCGCTTCTGGAAGATCACCGTCCCGCTGATGAAGCCGGCGATCCTCGTCGCGCTGCTGTTCCGCACGATGGACGCCTTCCGCATCTTCGACTCGGCGTACATCATCGGCCAGAACGGCACCAACCCGAAGATCGAGACGGTCTCGGTACTGGGCTACAACCAGCTGCTGACGCGATTGAACCTCGGTCTCGGCTCCGCCGTCTCGGTGCTGATCTTCATCAGCGTCATCCTCATCGCGCTGCTCTTCGTCAAGGGGCTGGGCACCAACCGGCCCGGGGAGACGTGATGGAGTCCCAGAGCACTCGCCTGCGCATCTTCGGCTGGGGCGTGGCCGACGGCCTGGTGCTGCTGTTCGCGCTGCTGCCGGTCCTGTGGATCATCTCGCTGTCGCTCAAGGACCCGGCACAGGTGACCGATGGCCGCGTGCTGCCCGAGACGTGGTCGCTGGTCAACTACCAGAACGTCTTCGACCAGGACATCTTCACCGCGGCGCTGCGCAACTCGTTCGGCATCGCCGCAATCGCCACGGTCATCGCCGTGGTGGTCGCCTCGATGGCGGCCTACGCGATCGCGCGCCTGAACTTCCCCGGCAAGTTCCTGATCCTCGGCTCGGCGCTGATGATCGCCATGTTCCCGCCGATCTCGATCGTCGGCCCGCTCTACAACATGTGGCGCAACCTGGGGCTCTACAACACCTGGCCGGGCCTGATCATCCCGTACCTGAGCTTCGCGCTGCCGCTGGCCATCTACACGCTGACCACGTTCTTCCGCGAGATCCCGTGGGAGCTGGAGCAGGCGGCGCAGATCGACGGCGCCACCCCGTTCCAGGCCTTTCGCAAGGTGATCGTGCCGCTGGCCGCCCCCGGTGTGGCGACCACGTCGATCCTCGTCTTCATCTTCTGCTGGAACGACTTCCTGTTCGCGTCGGCGCTGACGTCGACGTCGGCGGCCCAGACCGTTCCGGCGGCGCTGGCGCAGTTCCCGGGCGCGTCGCAGTTCAGCGCGCCCTATGGGTCGATCGCCGCCGCGGCGGTGATCGTCACCATCCCGATCATCGTCCTCGTCCTGATCTTCCAGCGACGCATCGTCGCGGGCCTGACCGCGGGCGCGGTCAAGGGGTAAGGAGCCCGACAGCCATGGCAGAGATCGTCCTCGACCACGTCACCAAGCGCTATCCCGACGGCACCGAGGCCGTCAAGCAGCTCGACCTCGACATCGCCGACGGCGAGTTCCTGATCCTGGTCGGGCCGTCGGGGTGCGGGAAGTCGACGGCGCTGCGGATGATCGCCGGGCTGGAGGACATCAGCGACGGGCAGCTGCGCATCGGCGGCGACGTGGTCAACGAGCGGGCGCCCAAGGATCGCGACATCGCGATGGTCTTCCAGAACTACGCGCTGTACCCGCACATGACGGTGCGCGAGAACATGGGCTTCGCGCTCAAGCTGGCCGGTGCGCCCAAGGAGGAGATCGACCGCAAGGTGCAGGAGGCGGCCAAGGTGCTCGACCTCGAGCCGCACCTGGACCGCAAGCCGGCCAACCTGTCCGGCGGCCAGCGCCAGCGGGTGGCGATGGGCCGCGCGATCGTGCGCGACCCGCAGGCCTTCCTGATCGACGAGCCGCTGTCCAACCTGGACGCCAAGCTGCGCGTGCAGATGCGCACCGAGATCGTCGCGCATCCAGTCGCGCCTGGGCACCACGACGGTGTACGTGACCCACGACCAGACCGAGGCGATGACGCTCGGCGACCGCGTCGCGGTGATGCGCCTGGGCGAGCTGCAGCAGGTCGGCACGCCCAAGGAGCTGTACGACAGCCCGGTCAACCTGTTCGTCGCCGGGTTCATCGGCTCGCCGGCGATGAACTTCTTCGCCGCGACCGTCGAGGGCGGGCGCGTGCGCCTGCCGATCGGCGAGATCGAGCTGTCCGACGAGCTGCGCGCGCGGTTGGACGGCAGCTCGGGCGCCCGCGAGGTGATCGCCGGCATCCGCCCGGAGGATTTCGAGGACGCCGCGCTCGTCGATCGCGAGCATCATCCGAACGGATACGAGTTCGACACGACGATCGACCTCGTCGAGTCGATGGGCTCGGAGATCTACGCGTACTTCGCCTACGAGGGCAAGGGGGCGGCGTCAGAGCAGATCGTCGAGCTGGCCCAGGACGCGGGCGGCGAGGTGGCCGGCGGCGACGAGCAGCAGGTGGTCACGCGCCTGAACCCGGACTCCGACGTGGCCCGCGGCCAGCGCGCGCGCCTGTGGATGGACACGTCGAAGCTGCACCTGTTCGACCCGCAGTCGGGCCGCAGCCTCACCCTCCCGGACTGAGCGGGATCCTCGTCAGGGGCGCGAAGCCCTGCAGGTAGGCGGTCCCCTCGTCCCTGGACGGGCCGCCGGTCTGGTTGCGGTCGACGGTGACGAACGGGTCGAGGCCGACCGGCAGCGTCGGCGTCGAGATCGCGGGCGTGATGCCGCGTGCGTGGCCGCTGGAGCACTCGGGGATGCTGAGCATCGGCGCGTGGGACGTCATCAGCCTGTTATCGGCCGGCTCAAGCTGCGCGGATGGGTGCCGACTACCGCGGACAGCGGCAGGAAGGCGCGGCCGCACAGGGAATCTCGACACCATGCGCATGTTCTGCCGACGCTGCCTCCGCCTGTGGGCGCCCGACCGGGTCGCCCAGCGCAGCGGCTGCCCGCACTGCGGCGGCGCCCTGCAGCCGCGCTAGTCGCCGTCGGGGCGGCGCAGACGCACGATCGTGTCGATGCGCTCCCGGGGCTCCTGGCCCGGGAAGGCGTGCTGGAGCGGACGCTGCGTGCACGTGACGACCTCCCACCCGGCGGTCGCCGGCGCCAGCCCGTCGAGCACCTCCTGCTCGGAGGGCAGGTCGTGGTCGGGATGCTCGGATGAGGGCGCGTGCCCGATGACCACCAGCGTCCCGCCGGGGGCGACGATCGACGCCGCCTCGCGCAGGATGGGCTCGCGCGGCAGCTCGACCGGAGAGTGCAGGTAGGTCGCCGCGACGAGCTCGAAGGGGCCGGCGGGCAGGCCGTCGGCGATGTCGCGCAGCTGCCACGAGATGGCCGCCTCGACACCGGCGGTCCGGGCGTCCTCCTCGGCGACGGCCAGCGCGGCGGCCGAGACGTCGATCGCGGTCACGGTCCAGCCGCGCTGGGCCAGCCAGATCGCATCGCCGCCGTGGCCGCAGCCGAGGTCCAGCGCTCGCCCGGGCGGCAGCTCGGCGACCTCGGCCACCAGCGAGGCGTTCGGCCGGCCGCTCCAGGGGCGGCGGCCCTCGGCGTAGAACGACTCCCAGAACTCTTCGACGGCGCTCATGGGCTCACACGCTGGCGGTCGCGCAGCGAGATGGCAAGCGTCGCGCGCACCCACCTAGCGCAGATCGGCGCGCAGGGCCGCGATCACCTCGTCGCTCCACTCGTGCGAGCGCGTCAGCTCGTAGCGGCGGCAGGAGAGGCGGTGGTAGGCGTCGCCCTCGGTGCCGCCGCCGTCGAGCAGGCCGGCACCGCGCAGCAGCGTGACGACGGGCTCGAACTCGTTGTCGAACCACAGCTCGGCGACCTGGGCGCGGTCGAGCAGGTCGCCCAGCTCCTGCATGCGGCGAAAGCCCCATGCCTCCACGCCCTCGGCCAGCGATCCGAAGTTGGCGGGGTCGCTGAGCACGATCTGCTCCGCGCGCTCGGGGCTCAGCGGGACGCGCTCGCGAAACAGCCGCTCGTGGCTCTTGAGCGGCAGGTCGGAGAGGTGCAGGTCGCGGCCGGTGCCCACGCGCGTCAGCACCTCGGTGACCATCGCGTCCATCACCCGCCAGCCCAGCGCACGCGCCACCGACACGCGATGATGTCCGTCGCGCACGAAGTGCGCCTCGCCGACCCGGTACAGGAGGATCGGGGGCATCGGCTCGCCGCGGTGCATGGCCGCCGCGATCCGCTCCCAGCGGCCGCGCATCCGCCCGCTGGTGGGCCGGAACTGGCGGTCGAAGCCCGACAGGCGGTCGGTCGTGCCGACGATCGTCTCCAGGGCGACGACCTGCAGCCCCAGCTCGCGCTCGCCGACGCGGCCCAGCGCGGCGACGACCTCGTCGAAGGGGAGGATCAGGTCGACGTCGCCGCGCTCCCGCGCCAGCACGCGGCCCGCGCGCGAGAGCATCTGCCGGCGCCGCGCGCGCAGGAAGTCGTCCTGCGCGTCGACGCCGGACAGGCCGGTGCGGCGGGCGGTCGGCATGGCGCGGGAGGTTCTACCCGCTCACGGGGGTTTCCTCTGCGTAGATCGCGTCGAAGCGGTCGGCGTAGCGCGTGTAGACCTCGCGCCGGCGCAGCTTCTGCGTCGGCGTCAGCTCGCCGTCGTCGTGGGACAGGTCACGCTCGAGCAGCGCGAACCGCTTGATCTGCTCGATGCGCGCGAAGCCGGCGTTGACCGCGTCGATCTCTCGCTGGATGACCTCCCGGACCCGTGGATCGCGGGCCATCGACGGGATGTCGGCGGCGATGCCGAGCTCCTCGGCCAGCGCGGAGCGCCTCCTCGGGATCGAGGGTCAGCAGCGCGACGAGGTAGGGCCGGTTGTCGCCGTAGACGACCGCCTGCGACAGCCAGCGGCAGTCGCGCAGCGCGGCCTCGAGGTTGGCCGGCGAGACGTTCTTGCCGCTCGAGGTGATGATCAGCTCCTTCTTGCGGCCGGTCAGGCGCAGGTAGCCGTCGGCGTCGACCTCGCCCATGTCGCCGGTGCGCAGCCAGCCGTCCTCGTCGACCGTCTCCGCCGTCGCCTCGGGCTTGCCGTGGTAGCCGGCGAACACGTTGGGGCCCCACAGGAGCACCTCGCCGTCGGGCGCGATGCGCACGCGCGTCCCCGGCAGCGGACGCCCGACCGTGCCGAAGCGGAACTCGTGCTCGGTGTTCAGCGTCGCGGCCGCGCACGTCTCGGTCATGCCGTAGCCCTCCAGCACCAGCACCCCGCAGGCGTCGAAGAAGTCGAGCACCTCGCGCGAGATCGGCGCCGCGCCGGTCAGCGCGAGCTCGATCCCGCCTCCGAACAGCATCCGCACGTGTGAGAGCACGAGCCGGTCGGCGAGCCGCTGCCCGGCCCGCAGCAGTGGGTTGACCCGCCCGCGGCGCTCGGCCCGGCGGGCGGCGCGGCCGGTGGCGATCGCCCAGCGGAACACGAGCCGCTGCAGCCCGCCCGCGTCCTCGACGCGGCCGAGCGCCCGCGTGTGCACCTTCTCGAAGACGCGCGGCACCGACGGCACGTGCGTGGGGCGGGCACCCGCGAGGTCGTCGATCAGGCGGGCCGGATCGCCGCTCCAGAACGCCAGCGTGCCGCCGACGTCCAGGGCGACGAGCTGGGTGATGCGCGCCAGCACGTGCGCCAGCGGCAGGAACAGGAAGATCACGACGCGCGGCCCGAGGTCGAGCCGCTGCTCGTACATGTCCATCGTGCTCAGCAGGTTGGCGTGCGTGAGCAGACATCCCTTCGGCGGACCGGTGGTCCCCGACGTGTAGACGATCGTGGCCACGTCGTCGCCCGTGATCCCCTCCTGCAGGCCGTCGGCTTCGGCGAGGTCGCGTCCGTCGGCGGCCTGCGCCACGTCGTCGAGCGACGGCAGCCCGTCGACGGGGTCGATCGTGACGACCTCGCGCAGCTGCGGGCAGTCGGCGCGGATCTCTGCGACCTTCGCGGCCTGCTCGGCGTTCTCGCAGACGACCACGCAGGCACCGGAGTCGGCGATCACGTGGGCGACCTCCGGCGGCGAGCTGGTGTGGTAGATCGGCACGACGGTGGCGCCGGCGCACAGGATCGCCGCGTCGGCGAGCGTCCACTCGGGTCGCGTCTCGCCCAACAGCGCGACCCGGTCGCCGCGGCCGATCCCGCGCGCGGCGAGACCCAGGGCGATGCGGCGGGCGCGCTCGCCCAGCTGCACGTACGTCCACTCCTCCCAGCGTCCTTCGCGCGGGAAGCGGATCGCGACGCCGGGACGCTCGGCGGCCGCGAGGACCATGCGGCCCAAAGTGGTTGCGTGCAGCGAGCGATCCGTGGCGCGCTCGCGGTGAAGGCTGTCGACGGACATGGATGCTCCTCCTCAGGACCGACTCCATCCTCGTGAACGGCGGGACCGTGATCATCCGCAACAACCACGGGCGCAGCACCGCGATGTCTACGGATGGCGCGTCCCGACCGCGTGCCTACCGTCGCGGCTGTCCGCAGGAGAGAAGGGGAGCCCGATGCTCCACATGGCTGGTCTCGCAATCCGTCCGCCGGGCAGATCACCGTCATCGCCAAGCAGGGCGCCGACGCGCAGGCCACGCGTGACCTGGGGATGGACCTCCAGCGCCGCGTGGACGCGTTCGCGGCGGCCACGGGCACGCAGGCGGCCGTCGGTGGGCCCGCCGGCGAGCTGGGCGACTTCACGACCGAGACGACCGAGACCACCTCACGGATCCTGGCCGTGGTGACCGCCCTGGCCGTGGCGCTGGCCCTACTGCTGATGGTGATGCTGCGCGCCATCGCGCTGCCGCTGGCGGCGATCGCCTTCGACCTGCTCGTGACGGCCGTGACGTTCGGCGTCATGGAGCTGCTGTTCGCCGGCGGCGACGCGCTCTTCGGCGGTCCGGGCTATGTTGACCCGATGTCGATCGTCGCGACCTTCGCAGCCGTGTTCGGCATCACCGTCGTCTACGAGGTCCAGCTGCTGCAACGCACGCGCGACGCCTTCGTGGGCGGCGCGGAGGCGCACGATGCGCTGCGCCAGACCGCGGCCGCGGGCACCGGCGCGGCGATCGCCATGGTCGCGGCGGTGATCACGTTCGCGGCCAGCGGCCTCGTCGTGGCGCGGCAGCTCGGCGTCGGCGTTGCGGCGGCGATCATCCTCGACGCGCTCGTCGTGCGCCCCGTGCTGCTGCCCGCGGCGGCGGAGCTGCTCGGGCGCCGCGGCTGGTGGCCGACCAAGCGCAGCGAGCAGCCACCACCGACCCGCGAGACCCGCGAGACCATGCCGAGGGAGGCCACCGTTGCCGGGGACTGACGGCGCCGTCACGCTGCGCGAGGTGCCGGTTGCCGCGCTGGCCATCGAGCGCTTCGAGGCGGTTATCGGCACCGACGCCTACCGCGCGCTGCTGACCACCCGCGACGGGGCTCACGCGCTGCTCGACGGCTGCACGGTGTGGTGCGTCAGCTCGACGAGCAGCGGCGGCGGCGTGGCCGAGATGCTGCATCCGCTGCTGGCCTACACGCGCGGGGCGGGCCTGGACACGCGCTGGCGCGTCGTGCGCGCCCCCGCGGACTTCTTCGTGGCCACCAAGCAGCTGCACAACTGGCTGCACGGGCTCGCGCCCGACGGCGGGCGCTCCGTCGCCGAGCTGCGCGCCGTGTACGAGGAGGTCAGCGCCGTCGCCGGCGCCCGGATGGCCGAGCTCGCGCGACCCGGCGACGTGGTGATCCTGCACGACCCGCAGACGCTGGGCATGGCCGGGCCGCTGCGCCGCCGCGGCACGCGCGTGGTATGGCGCTCGCACATCGGCGTCGACGAGCCGGACGCGACGGTGCGGGCGGCGTGGGAGCTGCTGCGCCCACACCTGGCCTTCGTCGACGAGTACGTGTTCTCGCGCGAGCGGTTCGTGTGGGACGGCGTCGACAGCGCTCGCGTGACGATCGTGCCGCCGTCGATCGACGTCTTCTCGCCCAAGAACCAGGACCTGGACGCCAATGCCGTGGCGGCGATCCTGCGCAGCGCCGGGGTGGTGGAGGGCGGCGGGCCGCCGGGCGCGTTCGTGCGCGCCGACGGCACGCCCGGGCGCATCGTGCGGACCGCGCAGATGGTCCAGGAGCAGCCCCTGCGCCTGGACGACCGCATCGTCACGCAGGTGTCACGCTGGGATCGCCTGAAGGATCCGGTCGGGGTGCTCGAGGGCTTCGCGGCACACGTCGGCGAGACGGGCGACGCGCATCTGCTGCTCGTCGGGCCCGACGTCTCAGGCGTGCACGACGACCCCGAGGGTGCCGAGGTGCTGGCCGAGGTCGTGCAGGCGTGGCGGTCGCTGCCGATGCCGGCGCGCGGGCGCGTGCACCTGTGCACGCTGCCGATGGTCGACGGCGAGGAGAACGCCGCGGTGGTCAACGCCATCCAGCGCCACGCCACCGTGGTGGTGCAGAAGTCGCTGGCCGAGGGCTTCGGGCTGACGGTCACCGAGGCGGGCTGGAAGGCGCGGCCGGTCGTGGCCAGCGGCGTGGGCGGCATCCAGGACCAGGTGATCGACCGCGTCACCGGCCTGATCGTCGACCCGCACGACCTCGCCGCCTTCGGCCACGCGGTCGTGCGGCTGCTGTCCGACGAGCGGCTGGCGCGCCGACTGGGCAACGCCGCGCGCGACCGCGTGCGCGAGCACTTCCTGGAGCCCCGCCACCTGGGTCAGTGGCTGGCGGTCATGGAGCGACTGCCGCCCGTCCCGCCGACGTCGCCGCTGCCAGCGCCTCCAGCTGACCGGACACGCCATCGGCCAGCGCCTGCGGGTCGTCCGTCAGACGGCGGTTGACGAGGAAGCCGACCGTGACGTGGCCGGCATAGCTGAAGATGCTGACGCTCATCCCGAGGCTGCCCGAAGACGGCGCCCACACGAGCACGTCGCTCAGCCGGGCACCGGTGACCGACAGCGGCTCGCGCGGGCCGGGCACGTTGGTGATCACCGCCGTGGCCTTGGCCGAGAACAGGTCGATCAGGCGCGCCTCGACCATGCTGGGCGTCGTGCCCATCGCGCTCAGGATCCCGTAGGCGATCTGACCCTCGTGGGAGTGCTTGATCGCGTCGGCGCGACGGTGCAGCTCCAGCAGCCGCGTCACCGGCCCGTCGATGCCGACCGGCAGGCCCAGCAGCAGCAGGCCGAAGCGGTTGCCCAGGTCGCGGGGGAGCGGCTCGCTTGTCGCCCGCAGGTTGAACGGCACCATCGCATGGATCTCGTCGGGCACCGTGTCTCCGGCGCCGCGCAGGAAGTCGCCCATCACGCCGGTGACCGCGGCCAGCAGCACGTCGTTGATGGTGGCGTCGAAGGCATGGGCCACCGTGCGCACGCCGTCCAGCGGCAGGGGCGGCGACCACGCCACGCGCTGTCCGGCGCCGAGCGTGCCGTGCAGCGCCGTGCGGCTGTCGGGCGGGTTGGCCAGGAACTTCGCGACGATGCCCGCGTCCCGCGCGGCGGTCCGGCTCAGCTCGGTCACGTGACGCGGGTCGCTGAGCGTCACCAGCGCCTCGTGCGCGAGGCCGGCTGCCGCCGCCCCGGCGGCGCCGGTCAGCGCGCCCAGCGCGGGCGGCAGCGGCACCCTGCGAGCGCGCGCCGGCGGGTCGGCCATCGCCGGCTCGCTGGGTGCGTCGGCCAGCGTGAGCATCACGCGCGCCAGCGCGATCCCGTCGGCGATGCAGTGGTGCATGCGCGACAGCAGCGCGCAGCCGTCGCCCGGGCCGTCGATCAGCGTCGTCGACCACAGCGCCCGTTGGTGGTCGAGCGGCACCGAGATGAGATCGCTGACCAGGTCGCGCAGGGCGGCCTCGTCGCCGGGCTCGGCCAGCCCCACGTGCTGGAGGTGCAGGTCGATGTCGAAGTGGTCGTCGTCCTCCCAGCGCAGGCCGCGCAGCGCATCGCCCGCCGGGCGCTGGCGAAAGCGCGGGAAGCGGTCGACCAGGCGCTCGGTCAGACGGTCGCGCAGGGCGGCCGGATCGATGCGCGTGTCGAAGCGCAGCAGCGTGTTGATGACCATCGGGTTGGTCGGACGGTCCATCCGCAGCCAGGCCGCGTCTGCGGTGCGCATCGCCGGCATGACGTCAGGCTACGTCCGGCTGCTCGCGCCGCCATCCGTGCTTGTCCGCAAGGTGCAGATGACACGCCACCGGCGCGGCCCATCGTCGCGTCGGTGCTGGTCGTCGGCGACGCCGGCTGATACCGTCCTGGGGGAATGCGGTCCTTCTCGGCCCTTTCCCTGCTTCTTCTCCTCCCCCGCTAGGGGGAGCGATGCGTGGCGCCCGCTGACTGGCGCGAACTCAACCGGAAGCAGCGACAGGCCGACCAAGCGAAGGAGCACCTCACGATGGACCGCGTACAGATCTTCGACACCACCCTGCGAGACGGCGAGCAGTCGCCCGGCATCTCGCTGAACGCCAGCGAGAAGCTGGAGATCGCCCAGCAGCTGGCGCGCCTCGGCGTCGATGTCATCGAGGCGGGCTTCCCGATCGCCAGCCCCGGCGACTTCGAGGCGGTGCAGACGATCGCCCGCGAGGTCGACGGCCCGGTGATCGCCGGGCTCGCGCGCGCTCAAGCGGCCGACATCGAGGCGGCCTTCGGAGGCGGTACGCGACGCTCAGCGACCGCGCATCCACACCTTCATCTCGACGTCGGACATCCACATCGAGCACCAGCTGCAGAACACGCGCGAGGACGTCCTGGCCCAGGCGCGGGCCGCGGTCGCGCACGCCAAGTCGTTCGTCGACGACGTCGAGTTCTCGCCGATGGACGCCACGCGCGCCGACCTCGAGTTCACCGCCGAGGTGATCGCGATCGCCATCGAGGAGGGCGCGACGACGATCAACATCCCCGACACGGTCGGCTACGCGCATGCCCGACGAGTACGCCGCCTTCCTGACCGGCCTGTACGAGCTCGTGCCCGGCTGCGACCGACGTCGTGCTGTCGGTGCACTGCCACGACGACCTGGGCCTGGCCGTCGCCAACTCGTTCGCCGGCGTCCAGCGCGGGCGCGCGGCAGGTCGAGTGCGCGATCAACGGCATCGGCGAGCGCGCCGGCAACGCGTCGCTCGAGGAGATCGTGATGGCTGCTGCACACCCGCGGCGACGACCGTGGCGCTGCGACACCGGCGTCGTCACCGCAGGAGATCGCGCGCACCAGCCGCATGGTCTCGCGCCTCACCGGCTATGCCGTGCAGCCCAACAAGGCGATCGTCGGGCGCAACGCCTTCGCGCACGAGTCCGGCATCCACCAGGACGGCGTCCTCAAGGAGCGCACGACCTACGAGATCATGGACGCGCACCACGATCGGGCTGGCCGGCAACGACCTCGTGCTGGGCAAGCACTCCGGCCGCCACGCGCTGCGCCAGGCGCTGGAGGAGCTGGGCTACGCACGTCGACGGCGCGGCGCTGAACACCGCCTTCAAGCGCTTCAAGGAGCTCGCCGACAAGAAGAAGCAGGTCACCGCGATGGACCTCGAGGCGCTGGTCACCGACGAGCTGCGCGCCGAGATCCCCGGCTTCGCGCTGGAGTGGTTCGACGTCGAGGCCTCCTCGCGCCGCCCGCCGCACGCGACGGTGTCGGTCACGACGCCCGACGGCGCCAGCGTCCAGGGCGGCTTCACCGGCGACGGCCCGATCGACGCGATCTTCCACGCGATCAACTCCGCCACCGGCGTCGACGCGCGGCTGCGCGAGTTCCGCGTGGACGCGGTCACCGGCGGCCAGGACGCGCTCGGAGAGGTGTCGGTCGTGCTCGAGCTCGACGGTCAGCAGCGCCTCCGGTCAGGGCGTCGCCACCGACATCCTCGAGGCGGCGGGGCGTCGCCTACGTGCGGGCGCTGTCGGTGGCCGCCGAGAAGGTGCGCATGGCCGCCTCCGCGGAGGACCCGCGCGCCTCGGAGACCACGCTCACGCCCGGGCCGTAGTCGCGGAGGAGCGCTCCTCCGCGGCGGCCGGCGACGGCGCCACCGGCTGACCGCCCTGGGCGGCGGTGGCGCCGAGCCCGGCGACGGGGGTGGAGCGCAGGCGGTCCTTGAGCCGCAGGAAGCGCAGCTCCACCAGGTGGTAGCTGGCGATCGAGATCGCGAAGGTCGCGGCGACCTTGAGCACCGTGCCGTGGATCAGCAGGAACAGCGGCATGTGCCACAGGTACAGCGCGTAGGACAGGCGGCCGATGTAGGGCAGCGGGGGGATGCGCAGCAGGCGCGACAGGATCGCACGGTCGCTGGTGGCCAGCCGGGCGACGATGATGAGGCTGAACAGCGCGGCGAAGGGCACGCCGGCGACGACGTTGACGTTGGCCGGCTGGCCGAAGATGTTCCAGTAGCGCCGCCGCAGCCACCAGAAGCCCACCACCGCCAGCAGCGAGGCGACGCCCAGCAGTCGGTCCCATGTGATCGCCAGCGGTGCGCGCTGGCGGGCCAGCACGAGGGCCAGGACGCTGCCCAGCAGCAGCTCGCCGTAGCGCGAGAACGGGTTGTAGTAGAGCGTGATCCCGTTGGGGTGCTCCGGCGTCCAGCCCACCCACAGGATCGAGATCAGCCCGACCGAGACGATCGCCACGGGCAGGATCAGCCGGCGCATGTCGGAGACGCGGAGCAGCAGGAAGGCCAGCAGCGGCGCCCACACCAGGTAGAACCACTCCTCGATGGCCAGCGTCCAGACCTGACCGATGTTGCCGAAGATCTCGTTGCCGGCGATCATCATCACCCAGGGTCGACTGGTAGGTGAGCGCCGCGCCCACCGACAGCCACCAGTTGCCCCAGGAGTTGTGGTAGGCGAGCTCGGCGCCCCACGGGATCATCAGCACGAGCATCAACACGAGCGCGGGGTACAGCCGCAGGACGCGGCGCAGGTAGAAGCGCTTGAGCGACACACGCCCGCGGGCGATCTGCTCGCCCAGCAGGACGCCGGTGATGAGGAACCCGCTGAGCACGAAGAAGACGTCGACCGAGAAGAAGCCGCCGTAGGCGAGGACCCCCAGCGACAGGTGAAACGCCATCACCGCGCAGACCGCGATTCCGCGCAGACCGTCGAGTTGGTCGACCCTGCGGTTGGCTTTCTGCGTCGCGTCGGACAACGGTCCGAGCCTAGTGCTTGGGGACGTCGATCGGAGGCGGGCCGACCGTCCCCGCGCGCCGGTCAGCGGGTCGCGATGCCCTGCGCGTAGCCGGCGGCCAGCGCGAAGGCCGCGCGTTCGGGGTCCATCAGCCGCCCGCCGATGGCGGCGGTGGCGGCCGCGTCGGGGACGATCGTGCGCAGCGTGGCGCCACGGTGGCGCAGCGCCTGGCCCTCGACCGCCTCGCCGGCGCGGGCGCCGGCGCGCAGCGCCAGCAGCGGCGGCGGCACGTCGCGCAGCGGCAGCGCGCCGAGCACATTCAGGCACAGCACCTCGGTGCCGCGTCCGGCGCGCGCCACGTCGAGGTTGGTCAGCGACCAGGCCCCGCCGTCGACGTAGCTGCGGCCGTCGATGGTCACCGGCGCGAACAGGCCGGGGACCGAGCACGAGGCGGCGACGGCGTCGCGCACCTCCGCGGCCGGCGCGCCGGGGGCGCCGAAGACCACGCGCCGGCCGCTGGCGCGATCGACGGCCACCACGCGCAGGCGCCCGTCGAAGCGGGCGGCCGCCAGCTCGGGCGCGGTGCGCAGCTGCTCCAGGGTGCGTGTCGCGCCCGGATGCGTGCCAGCACGTAGGAGCGCGCCAGGGCACCGGGAGCGGCGCCGGCGCGCAGCAGCGGGTCGGCCAGCGGTGCGGTCGCCGCCCACGCGGCGCCGGCCAGCGCGCGGGCGGCGGCGCCCAGCGCTGCGGGCGGCCCCGCAGCCGCGGCCGGTGTGGGCGGCCGCTTCGCAACAGGGGGCCGGCGGGGCGGGTGGCCGGCCGTGAGCGTGGCGGCGATGATCGCTCCGGCTGACGTGCCGATCAGCTGCTCGGTGTCGCGGAAGTCGAGGCGGTTCGCGTCCTCCAGCCCGGCCAGCACGCCGGTCATCCACGCCTCGCCGACGATCCCGCCCGCGGCGAGCACGAGAACGTCGGGACGGGCGATCGGCATCTCTCCGACGATAGGCGGCGCGTCTGCGCCGAGGGGGCGCGCGACGAATCTGTATGCGATAACGTACGCGCGTATGGCGACCGTCGAGGCTTCGCTGAACATCGGTCCGCGCGTCCGCGCGCTGCGCGAGGGGATGGACCTGAGCCTGCGCGAGCTGGCCGAGCGCAGCGGCGTCAGCGCGCCGATGCTCAGCCAGGTCGAGCGCGGGGAGACGAGCCCCACGCTGGCCACGGCCGGGCGCATCGCCTCGGGCCTGGAGCTGACCCTCAGCCAGCTGCTGCGCCTGGACGAGGGCGGGACGGTCTCCATCGTGCGCGCCGAGGCGGTACGCAGCGGCGGCGGGCTGCGCGGCCACACCTTCGACGTGCTCACGCCCCCGCTGCCGGGGCTGCGCGCCGAGCTGAGCCGGCACCTGCTGGCGCCCGGGGCGGCTACCGGCGGCGCCGGCGACCCGCCGATGCACGAGCCCGGCAGCCGCGAGATCGCCCACGTCCAGTCCGGCACGCTGACGCTGGTCATCGACGGCGAGCGTCACGAGCTGTCAGCCGGCGACACCGTCACCTTCGACGCCGACCTGTCCCACCACTTCGAGAACCCAGGGCCCGACGAGGCGACGTTCCTCGCCGTCGTCTCGGCCGGATTGCGCCGCAGTTAGGAGAAGCGAATGCCCAAGACGCTGTTCGACAAGCTCTGGGAGGCCCACGAGGTCGCTCCCGGGCTGCTGTTCATCGACCTGCACCTGGTGCACGAGGTCACCAGTCCGCAGGCCTTCGACGGGCTGCGCCTGGCCGGGCGCCGCGTGCGCCGGCCCGACCGCACGCTGGCCACCGCCGACCACAACACGCCGACCGACGGCACGCCGGCGGCCCGGCTCGATCAAGGACGAGCTGAGCCGCAAGCAGGTCGAGACGCTGGAGGCCAACGCGGCCGAGTTCGGCATCCCGATCTACAGCCTCGGCTCCGACAAGCAGGGCATCGTCCACGTGATCGGCCCGGAGCTCGGCGTGACCCAGCCCGGCATGACGATCGTCTGCGGCGACTCGCACACCGCCACCCACGGCGCCTTCGGCGCGCTGGCCTTCGGCATCGGCACCTCCGAGGTCGAGCACGTGCTGGCCACGCAGTGCCTGGTGCAGCGCAGGCCCAAGTCGATGCTGATCCACTACGAGGGCGCTGCCCGGCTTCGGCGTGACCGCCAAGGACCTGATCCTCGGCGACCATCGGTCAGATGGGCGTCGACGGCGCCGTCGGCCACGTCGTCGAGTTCGCCGGTCCGGCGATCGAGGCGCTCTCGATGGAGGGGCGCATGACGATCTGCAACATGACGATCGAGGGCGGCGGCCGCGCGGGCATGATCGCGCCCGACGAGACGACCTTCGACTACGTCGAGGGCGGCGCGGCAGCGCCGGCGGGATCGAGCCCGACCCGTCGTGGCGCGACCTGCGCACCGACGACGGCGCCGAGTTCGACAAGACCGTCGTCGTCGACGCCGCCGCGCTCAGCCCGCAGGTCACCTGGGGCAGCACGCCCGGCATGGTCGTGCCGGTCACCGCGTCGGTCCCCGACGCCGCCAGCGACGACGGCGACGAGCGCGCCCTCGTCTACATGGGCCTGGAGGCCGGCACGCCGATGACCGGAGATCACGCGTCGACCGCGTCTTCATCGGCTCGTGCACCAACGCCGCATCGGCGACCTGCGCGCCGCCGCCGAGGTGGTCGAGGGCCGCAAGGTCGCCGACCACGTCGACGCGATGGTCGTGCCCGGCACGCCAGCAGGTGAAGGCGCAGGCCGAGGCCGAGGGCCTGGACGAGGTGTTCAAGGCCGCCGGCTTCGACTGGCGCGTGGCCGGCTGCTCGATGTGCCTGGGCATGAACCCCGACATCGCCGCCCCCGGCGAGCGCGTCGCCTCGACGTCGAACCGCAACTTCGAGGGCCGCCAGGGCCGTGGCGCGCGCACCCACCTGGTGTCGCCCGGAGATGGCCGCCGCGGCCGCCATCGAGCGGGCACTTCGTCGACATCCGCGACTGGAGCTGAGCATGGAATCGATCACCACGATCAAGGGCCGCGTCAGCGTGCTCGACCGAGACGACGTCGACACCGACCAGATCATGCCCAAGCAGTTCCTCAAGCGGGTCGAGCGCACCGGCTTCGGGGAGTTCCTGTTCCACGACTGGGCCAAGGAGCCCGGACTGGGACCTGCCGAACGAAGCCCGATCCTCGTCACCGGCGCAGAACTTCGGCTGCGGCTCGTCGCGCGAGCACGCGCCGTGGGGGCTGCAGGACTACGGCTTCCAGGCGATCATCGCCCCGAGCTTCGCCGACATCTTCTACGGCAACTGCACCAAGATCGGCCTGCTGCCGGTCGCGCTGCCCGAGGACATCGTCACGGCGATCATGGGGCACGGGGAGTGCGAGATCGACCTGCCCAACAAGGTGGTGCGCTTCGGCGGCGACGAGGTGTCCTTCGAGCTGGACGACGGCGTCCACCACCGGCTCGTCAACGGGTTGGACGACATCGGCCTCACGCTGCAGCAGGAGGACGCGATCAAGGCCTATGAGGCCGACCGCGAGCGCACCGGCCCCGACACGATGACGCTCGCCGCGTGATGGCCCATCACATCGTGCTGCTGCCCGGCGACGGCATCGGGCCGGAGGTCGTCGCCGCGACGCAGACCGTTCTGGACGCCGTCGGCGAGTTCACCTACGACGAGCAGCTGATCGGCGGCGCGGCGATCGACGCCACCGGCACCGCGCTGCCCGCTGCCACGCTGGAGGCCTGCCGGCGCTCACAGGCCGTCCTGCTCGGTGCCGTCGGCGGTCCGAAGTGGGACTCCACCGACCCCGGACGGCCGCGCCCCGAGCAGGGACTGCTGGGCATCCGCAAGGGCCTGGAGCTGTTCGCCAACCTGCGTCCGATCAAGCCGCTGACCGCGCTGCTGGACGCCAGCCCGCTCAAGCGCGAGGTGATCGAGGGCACCGACCTGCTGGTGGTGCGCGAGCTCACCGGCGGCATGTACTTCGGCCGCAAGGAGCGTGAGGCCGATCGCGCGTGCGACGAGAACGCCTACACGCGCCCGGAGGTCGAGCGCATCGCCCGCGTCGCCTTCCGCGCCGCCCGGCGCAAGGTGACCAACGTCGACAAGATGAACGTGCTCGAGGTCTCGCGCTTCTGGCGCGAGGTCGTGCTCGACGTGCACGCCCGCGAGTTCCCCGAGGTCGCGCTCGACCACCTGCTCGTCGACAACGCCGCGATGCAGCTGATCAGCGGCCCGACCGAGTTCGACGTGATCGTCACCGACAACATGTTCGGCGACATCCTCAGCGACGAGGCGGCCACGCTGACCGGCTCGATCGGCATGCTGCCCAGCGCGTCGCTGGGCGTCGAGGGTCGGCCGGGCCTGTTCGAGCCCGTGCACGGCTCCGCGCCGGACATCGCCGGACAGGGCGTCGCCAACCCGCTGGCCACCTTCCTGTCGGCGGCCATGCTGCTGCGCCACGGGTTGGGGTTGAGCGCGGAGGCCGACGCCGTAGAATCGGCGGTGGACCGCGCGCTTGAGAGCGGTCTGCGGACCCGCGACCTTGGCGGTGACGCGAACACCGACGAGGCCACGAGGGCCGTCTTGGAGCATCTGTGAAGCCGACCGAGCTGATCTGGTTCAACGGAGAGTTCGTCAAATGGGAGGACGCGACGATCCATGTCCTCACGCATGCGCTCCACTACGGCACGGGCGTCTTCGAGGGCGTGCGCTGCTACGACACCGAGATGGGCCCGGCCATCTTCCGTCACACCGAGCACCTCCAGCGGCTGCGCAAGTCGTCCGACCTCTACTACATGGACGTGCCGTATTCGGTGGACGAGCTGCGGGCGGCGACCAAGGAGCTGATCGTCCGCAACGGGCTGCGCTCCTGCTACATCCGCCCGCTCGTGTTCCGCGGCTACGGGACGATGGGCCTGTTCCCGCTGGAGGCGCCGGTCGACGTGATCATCGCGGTGTGGGAGTGGGGCTCCTACCTGGGCGAGGAGGGCAAGCGCAACGGCATCCGCGCGAAGGTCTCCAGCTGGCGGCGCATCAGCCCGGAGTCGCTGATCCCGCACGCGAAGGCGTCGGGGCAGTACCTCAACTCGATCCTGGCCAAGATCGAGGTGCACAAGGCCGGCTACGAGGAGGCGATCCTGCTCGACGACCACGGCCACGTCAACGAGGGCTCGGGCGAGAACATCTTCGTCGTGCGTGACGGCGTCATCCACACGCCGCCCCAGACCGCATCGATCCTCGATGGCGTCAACCGCCGGTCCGCGATCCAGGTCGCCCGCGACCTCGGCTTCGAGGTCGTCGAGCGTGACATCGCCCGCTCCGAGCTGTACCTGGCCGACGAGGTGTACCTCACCGGCACCGCGGCCGAGCTGACGCCCGTGCGCGAGATCGACGACCACGCGGTCGGCAGCGGCCGCCCGGGCGAGATCACGCGGGCCGTGCAGGCCGCCTTCGAGGACGCGCTGCACGGCCGGACCGAGCGCTACCGCGAGTGGCTGGACCCCGTCGAGGTCCCGGCCCGAATTCCCTAGGCGCCCGGCCGCATCGGCTGGGTGCCTGCGCACGTCCGGCCGATCACCTGACCCAGGGAGTCCTTCACCGCCATGTCCACCATCCAGCTGTATGACGCCACCCTCCGCGACGGAATGGGAGGCGGGGGCCTGAGCCTCACCGCCGACGAGAAGCTGCGCGTCGTCCACCAGCTCGACGCGCTCGGCGTCGACCTGATCGAGGCCGGCTTCCCGTCGTCCAACCCCAAGGAGCAGGAGCTGTTCGACCTGCTGGCCGGCGAGCGCCTGGCCCACGCCGAGATCGTCGCCTTCGGGATGACCCGCCGGCGCGAGGTGGCCGCCGACGGCGACGAGGGGCTGCGCGTGCTCGTCGAGGCGTTCGCCCCGGTGTGCACGCTGGTGGGCAAGAGCTCGATCGTCCACGTCGAGAAGGTCGTGCGCGTCTCGCGCGAGGAGAACCTGGCGATGATCGCCGACTCGGTCGCCCACCTCGTGGCGAGGGCAAGCGGGCGTTCCTCGACGCCGAGCACTTCTTCGACGGCTACGCGGCCGACCCCGGCTACGCGATGGAAGTCGTGCGGGCGGCCGCGGAGGCGGGCGCCGAGCGTGGTCGTGCTGTGCGACACCAACGGCGGCTGCTGCCCGAGCCAGCTCGCCGACGCGGTCGGCAGCGTGCTCGCGGCCTGCGCCGGCGCCGCGCTCGGGCATCCACTGCCACGACGACACCGCCTGCGCGGTCGCCAACACGCTGGCCGCGGTCGAGGCGGGCGCCACCCACGTCCAGGGCACGGCCAACGGCTACGGCGAGCGCACCGGCAACGCCAACCTGTTCAGCGTCGTCGCCGGGCTGCAGCTCAAGATGGGCCGTCAGGTGGTCCCGGCCGACGCAGCTGGCGAGGCTGACCGCGCCGCGCACACGCGTCAACGAGGTGCCAACCCGCGCCCAACCCCACAGCCCTACGTCGGGCATGTCGGCCTTCGCGCACAAGGCGGGGCTGCACGCGGCGGGCCATCAAAGTCGATCCGGATCTTACCAGCACATCGATCCGGCGCTGGTCGGCAATGACATGACGATGCTCGTCTCCGAGCTGGCCGGCCGGGCGACGGTCGAGCTGAAGGGCCGCGAGCTGGGGCTGGACCTGTCCAACGAGCGGGAAGCGCTCGGGAGGGTCGTCGATCGGTCAAGGACCTGGAGTCGCGCGGCTACGTCTTCGAGGCCGCCGAAGCGTCGTTCGAGCTGATGCTGCGGGACGAGGTCTCGGGTCGCGAGGCGCGCTACTTCTCGCTGGAGTCCTGGCGGGTCATCGTCGAGCACCGCCGCGGCGAGGTGGTCAGCGAAGCCACGGTCAAGCTGTTGTCGCCGGGCGAGCGGATCGTCGCGACCGGCGAGGGCAACGGCCCGGTCAACGCGCTCGACCGCGCGTTGCGGGACGCGCTGGAGAAGATCTATCCGCGACTGGCCGACCTCGAGCTGGTCGACTACAAGGTGCGCATCCTCGACGAGTGAAGGGCACCGGCGCGGTCACCCGGGTGCTGATCGAGACCTCCGACGGCGACCGCGACGTGTGGGACACGATCGGCGTGCACGAGAACGTCATCGCCGCGTCCTGGCGGGCGCTGGTCGACTCGCTCGAGCGGGCCATGCAGCCGGTCCCCGCGCCCAAGTGATCCCGCTGGCCAAGCCGGTCCTCGGACCGGAGGAGGAGGCGGCCGTCCTGGAGGTGCTGCGCTCGGGGCAGCTGTCCCTGGGCCCGCGCGTGGTCGAGTTCGAGCGGCGCTTCGCCCGGCGCCTGGGCGCGGCGCACGCCAGCGCCGTCTCGTCGGGCACCACCGGCCTGCACCTGGCGCTGCGCGCGGCCGGCGTGGGGGAGGGCGACGAGGTCGTCACGTCGCCGTTCTCCTTCGTGGCCAGCGCCAACGTGATGGCCTACGAGCGCGCCCGTCCGGTGTTCGCCGACATCGACCCCGTCACGCTGAACCTCGATCCGCAGGCCGCTGCGGCCGCCGTGACCGAGCGCACCGCCGCGCTGCTGCCCGTCCACATCTTCGGCTACCCGGCCGACCTGCCCGCCTTCGAGGCGATGGGGCTGCCGATCGTCGAGGACGCCTGCGAGGCGCTGGGCGCCGTGCACGCCGACGGCGTCGCGGTCGGCGGGCGCGGCCACCCGGCGGTGTTCGGCTTCTACGCCAACAAGCAGCTGACCACCGGCGAGGGCGGTCTGCTGACCACCGGCGACGCGGCGGTCAAGGAGCGCGTGGACTCCGAGCGCAACCAGGGTCGCGCCCCGAACATGGACTGGCTGGACCACGACCGCCTCGGCTTCAACTACCGCCTGTCCGACATCGCCTGCGCGATCGGCCTGGTCCAGCTGGACCGCCTCGACGGGATGCTGGCCGACCGGGCGCGGGCCGCCGGCTGGTACCGCGAGGCGCTGGCCGGCATCGAGGGGCTCGACCTGCCCTGCCCCGACAGCGGCGGCGACCGGCGCGGCTGGTTCGTGTTCGTCGTGCAGGTCCCGCGCGGCCACGACCGCGACCGCGTCATCGAGGCGCTGCGGGCTCGCGGCGTGCAGTCCAAGCCCTATCTGCCGGCGATCCACCTGATGAGCTACTACCGCGAGACCTACGGACACCGCGAGGGCGAGTTCCCGGTCTGCGAGGACGTCGCCGCGCGCTCGATCGCGCTGCCGTTCTTCCCGCAGATCACCGCGTCGCAGGTCGAGCAGGTCGGGATCGCGCTGCGCGCGGTGCTTGAATCCGGCGCGTGAGTCGCTTCGCCGAGCCCCAGCACCCCGCCTTCCGGGCCATCCACTTCTCGATCGACTTCGACCGGCGGCTGTGGCCGCAGGATCTGCGCGGCTCGCGCGCGCACGTGCGCATGCTCGCCGCGTGCGACATCATCGCCGACGTCGAGCGCGACGAGATCCTGCGTGGCCTGGAGCTCGTCGAGGCCGAGCTGGCGGGCGGGACGTTCCCGTTCAGCGACGATGACGAGGACATCCACCTGGCCATCGAGCGGCGGCTGACCGAGCTGGTCGGGCCGGTCGGCGGCAAGCTGCACACGGCGCGCTCGCGCAACGACCAGGTCGCCACCGACATGGCGCTGTTCGTGCGCGACGAGGCCGCTCGCGCGGTCGAGCGCGTGGAGGCGCTCGCCGGGGCGCTCGTCGACGCCGCCGCGGCGCACCTGGACGTCCCGCTGCCCGGCTACACGCACCTGCAGCGCGCCCAGCCCGTCTACCTCGCCCACCACCTGCTGGCCTACGTGTGGATGCTGCTGCGCGACCGCGAGCGCTTCGCCTTCGTGCGCGATCGCTCGGCGGCGCTGCTGCCGCTCGGCGCGGGCGCGCTGGCGGGCGTGAACTTCCCCACCGACCGCCGGATCGTCGCGCGGGAGCTGGGCTTCGCCGGCGTGGCGCCCAACTCGATCGACGCCGTCTCCAACCGCGACTTCGTGATCGACCACCTGGCGGCGGCGGCGACCTGCCTCATGCACCTGTCGCGGCTGGGCGCCGAGCTGGTGCTGTGGTCGTCGTCGGAGTTCGGCTTCGTGCGCCTGCCCGACGCGTGGTCGACCGGCTCGTGGATCATGCCGCAGAAGAAGAACCCCGACGCGGCCGAGCTGGTGCGCGGCCAAGGCCCGCGCGCGGTCGGCGAGCTGACCGGCTTCTACGGGGCGCTGCACGCGCTTCCGCTGACCTACAACAAGGACATGCAGGAGGACAAGGAGGCGCTGTTCGACGTCGTCGACACGCTCGACGTGTCGCTGGAGGCGGCGCGGGGGATGGTCGCCGGCGCGGTCTTCGACGCCGAGCGGATGGCCGCGGCGGCCTCCGACGACCTGATCGCCGCCACCGACATCGCCGACCTCTACGTCAAGCGCGGGATGCCGTTTCGCGAGGCGCACGGGATCGTCGGCGGGCTCGTGCGCACCGCGGTCGAGCGCGGCGTGCCGTTGCGCGAGGTCGAGTCCGAGCATCTCGACGAGGAGGCGCGCGCGCTGCTGGCGCAGTCGTCGTGGCTGGAGTCCAAGGACTCCGAGGGCGGCACCGCCAGCGGGCGGGTGCGCGACCAGCTCGAGGCGGCGCGGGCCGCGCTGGCCGCCTCCTCGCCGGCGTGAGCGTCCTGGCGACCACGTTCTACGCGCGCCCCGCCCTGGAGGTGGCGCCCGCCCTGCTGGGCTGCGTGCTGCGCCACGGCGACAGCGCGGGCGTGATCGTCGAGACCGAGGCCTACCACGAGTCCGAGCCGGCCTGCCACGCCTTCTCGGGGCTGACGGAGCGCACCCGGCCGCTGTTCGGCCCGCCCGCGCGCGCGTACGTGTACCGCTCCTACGGCATCCACGCGCTCGTCAACGCCGTGTGCGGCATCGAGGGCGAGGGCGAGGCGGTGCTGATCCGCGCGCTTGAGCCGCTGGAGGGGGTTGACGCGATGTTCGCCCGCCGGGGCGTGGCGCGCGAGGTCGAGCTGTGCTCGGGCCCGGGCAAGCTGTCGCAGGCACTGGCCGTCTCGCTCGCGCTGAACGACACGTCGCTCGTCGACGGCCCGCTGCGCATCGGTGCCCGCCCGCCGGCCTGGCGCGACGTGCGCTGGGTGACCGGGCCGCGCGTCGGCATCAGCAAGGCGATCGACCTGCCCTGGCGCTTCTGCGCGATCGGCGCGCCGAGCGTGTCGCGTCCCTGGCCGCCCGGTCTGCGCGCCGCGACGCTGGCGGCGTCCTGAGGCGCTCGACGATTGCTTCCACGGCCCGCGCACCCGGCCCGTGGAATCAATCATCTAGCCGGGCGGAGCGGCCGCGCCGCCGGCCTGCGGCGCAGCGCCGCCGGTCGCGCCGCCGCCGTCGGGCGCGGCCGGGGTCGCCGGCGTTGCCGGCGCCTGCTGGCCGTTCGTCCCGCCGCCGCCACCGCCGCCACCGCCGCCGCCCCCGCCGGCGTTGCCGCCGGTCGCGGCGCCCGGGGTCGCCTGCTGGGCGCCCTGCTGCCCCGTCTGGTCCTGCGCGGCGCCGCCGCCCCCGGTCGAATCCGACGGGGTCGTGGTCGGCGCGGTGGTGCTCGGCGCCGCCGGCACCGGCGACGGGGTGGTCGTCGTGGGCACCGTCTGCTGCAGCTCGGGCGGGATGTCCTTGCCCTCGCGCTGGAGCTTCTCGATCTCGCGCTGGCGCTTGGCGTTCTCGCGCTCGGCGTCGATCGCGTAGATCTGCGTCATCACGTCGTGCCAGATGTCGGCCGGGAAGGTGCCGCCCTCGACCGGACCGCCGTTGTACTCGGTCTCCATCGGCTTGAGGCGGTCCGGATAGCCGACCCAGACGGCGGTCGTGTAGCGCGGCGTGTAGCCGACGAACCAGGCGTCGCCGGAGTTCTCGGTGGTGCCCGTCTTGCCGGCCACGAGGTCGTCGGTGTTGGACAGCTGCGCGTGCGTGCCCGTGCCGCTGGTGACGACCGTGTGCAGGATCGAGGTGACCTCGTCGGCGACGTCGGTCGGCAGGATCCGCTTAGCCTCGATGCGGTTGTCGTCGAGCACCTTGTCGCCGCGGCGCACCTGCTCGATGCCCAGCGGGCCGCGCTTGCCGGCGCTGAGCGTCCCGGTGATCAGCTTGCCGCCGCGCGCGAAGGTCTCATAGGCGTGCGCCATGTCGAGCGCGGTGACGCCCTTGTGCAGGCCGCCCAGCGTCATCGCGTAGTTGTGGGAGACCGGGGTGCGGATGCCCATGTGACGGGCGAGCTTGGCCACCCGCTTGGTGCCGACGTGGATGCCGACCGCGGCGTAGACGGCGTTGTCGGAGTAGGTCGTGGCCGCGGTCAGCGTCCGCACGCCGGCGTAGCTGCCCTCGTAGTTGTTGACCACGAAGACCTCCTTGCCGTGCGTGCCCGGGACCTTGAACTCGCGCTTCTCCGACGGCCACGTCGAGTTGGGCGAGATGCCGTCCTCCAGCGCGCGGGCCAGGGTGAAGGGCTTGAAGCTCGAGCCCGGCTGGCGCTGGCCCTGGGTCGCCAGGTTGAACGGCGTGGTGTTGTAGTCGAGCCCGCCGACCATCGCGCGCACGCCGCCCGAGTGGTTGTCGATCACCACGACGGAGGCGGTCGGGCCATTGGGGTCGCTGAAGCGCTGGCTGACCGCCGCCTCGGCCGCCTTCTGCATGTCCAGGTCGAGCGTCGTCTTGATCGTCAGCCCGCCCTGGAAGGCCTTCACCGGGCCGTAGCGGTCGACGACCTGCTGGCGCACCCAGGTGGTGAAGTACGGCGTGGCGGGCGTCGGCGACCTCTGGGCCGTCGGGCGCACCTGGTTCTCGGAGGGCAGCGCCTCCTGGATGAACTGGCGGTACTCGGCGTCGGTGATCTTGCCCTGCTCGCGCATCTTCTCCAGCACCGTGTCGCGGCGCTCGCGCGCCGCCTGCGGGTGGGCGATCGGGTCATAGCCCGACGGGTTCTGCACGATGCCGGCCAGCAGGGCGGACTCCCACGGGTGCAGCTCCTTGGCGCACGGTCGCTCGGGGGTCTCGCCGCAGCCGGGATGGTCGGCGCTGAAGTACGTGCGCGCGGCCGCCTCGACGCCATAGGCGCCGTTGCCGAAGTAGATCGAGTTGAGGTACTCGGTGAGGATCTTCTCCTTGGACCACTTGCGCGTCAGGTGGTAGGCCAGGGCCGCCTCGCGCAGCTTCTCGAACAGCGTGCGCTTGTTCTCTCGCTCCAGCGCGCGCTTGACGAACTGCTGGGTGATCGTCGACGCGCCCTGGCGGGGCTTGCCCTGGATCACGTCGGCCACGAAGGCGCGCGCGATGCCGCGCAGGTCGACGCCGTCGTTGGTGTAGAAGCGCTGATCCTCGATGGCGATGATCGCGTTGACCATCGACGGGTTGATCTGGTCGAAGTCGATCAGCACCCGTCCCTCGTTGGAGGTCAGGATCCCCAGGCGCCGGCCCTGGTCGTCGAGGATGACCGAGTTCTTGGACTCCTTGTACTCGGCGCGGTTCTCCAGATCGGGCAGGTCCGAGGCGACGGCCATCATCATCCCGAACACCGTGGAGATGACCGCCAGCGCCATCACGGGCAGCAGGATGAGCAGGAGCCGGAGCTTCTTCAGGCGCGGCTTGCGGCGCGTCGGGAAGGGGATCGGGTCGCTCATGCTTCGGGTGCCACGGCGGACGGGGACTCCAGGATGCCGTGGAAGGTGATGCGCGACCGCCGGCGGCAGGGCGGTCCAGCGGGGGTCAGACTACCATCGCGCCGAATGCCCTCTGACCTGTTGCGCAACGTCGTCGATGCGCTGCCCGGCGGCGAGCTGGAGCGCAAGCTGGCGCTGGGCCGGCCGCTGCGCGTGAAGCTCGGCGTCGACCCCACCAGCGCCGACCTGCACCTCGGCCACAGCGTCGTGCTCGGGAAGCTGCGCGAGTTCCAGGACGCCGGGCACACGGTCGTGCTGATCATCGGCGACTACACGGCGCGCGTGGGGGACCCGAGCGGCCGCTCCAAGACGCGCCCGGTCGTGTCGGGCGAGCAGATCGATCGAAACGCCCGCACCTACCAGCAGCAGGCGTTCAAGATCCTGCGCGACGATCCCGAGCTCCTGGAGCTGCGCTTCAACTCCGAGTGGCTGGACATGCCGACCGAGGACCTGTTCCGCCTGGCGCGGGTGGCGACCGTGGCCCAGATCCTGGAGCGCGACGACTTCGCCAAGCGCTGGTCGGCGCGCGAGCCGATCTCGGTGCTCGAGCTGCTGTATCCGCTGCTGCAGGGCTACGACTCGGTGGCCATCCGCGCCGACGTCGAGCTCGGCGGCACCGACCAGAAGTTCAACCTGCTGCTGGGCCGCGACGTCCAGCGCGCCTACGGGCAGCCCGAGCAGGCGGTCCTGACCCTGCCGCTGCTGGTCGGGACCGACGGGCGCGACAAGATGTCCAAGTCGCTGAACAACTCGGTCGGGCTGACCGACCCGCCCGAGGAGCAGTACGGCAAGACGCTGTCGCTGCCTGACGACGCGATGGGGACGTGGTACCGGCTGCTGCTCGGGCACGACCCCGATCCGGCCCTGGGCCCGCGCGACGCCAAGCGTGCACTCGCGCGGGCGATCGTCGAGCGCTATCACGGCCCGGAGGCGGCGCTGGCCGCGCAGGACGCCTTTGACCGTGTGTTCGTCCAGCGCGGCGTGCCCGACGAGCTGGAGACGGTCAGCGTGAGCGCGAGCGACGGGTTGGTGCACCTGCCCGAGGCGCTCGGCGAGGCGTTCGGCGTGTCGCGCTCGGAGGCGCGGCGGCTGATCGACGGCGGCGGGGTGCGCGTGGACGACGAGGTGGTCGGCGAGCTGGACCTGTCGCGCGAGCGCATCGATGGTGCCGTGCTGCGCGCCGGCAAGCGGCGCTTCGCGCGCGTCCGGGTGATCGGATGAGCGCGCACGGCGGCCTGCTGCGCGTCTCCACGCGCGGCGACGGCGAGATCGTCGACCTGACCGACGGCGTGGCCTCCGTGGTGCAGGCCTCCCAGGTGCAGATGGGGGCCGCGCTGGTGTTCGGGGTCGGCGCGACGCTGGCGGTGACCACGATGGAGTACGAGAGCGGCGGGGTCGAGGACCTGCAGGCGACGATCGAGCGGCTCGTGCCGCGCGCGGCACCGGGGGCCGGCGACTACGCCCACAACGTCCGCAACGGGGACACCAACGCGCACGCGCACCTGCGCGCGGCGCTGATCGGACCGTCGGAGACGATCCCGATCATCGACGGGCGCCTCGGCCTGGGCACATGGCAGCAGGTCGTGCTGCTGGACTTCGACGATCGGCCGCGTCAGCGGACCGTGTCGGTGACCGTGCTGTCCTGAGCGGCGCGGCGGCGAGACCCTGCTACAGTGCCGCGCCGGGTTGAAGCAGCGAAGCGCTTCGGGGCCCACGGAAGTCCGCCGGAGATGCTGCTACAGTGGTCTCCACGCAGTTCCTTCGCGGTGCTGCAGGCTCCCTTCCGAGCCTCCGAGCATCGCGCTATACTGCCCGGTCCGACCCGAAGTCGAGCAGACTTCGGATCGCGCCCCTCGGAGGGCAACCCCCTCCGCGAGAGTCGCGGCGGTCTTTGAAAACTCAACAGCATGCGCTTCTGGACCCTTCGGGGTCCGAAGACAGGCTCGATCCATCCGGTCGCCAGCGGCCGGGTGGACTGAAACAACCTCGTCATGATCGGCACGGCCTCTGTGTACTTGGCCGTGTCATCGAAGTAGTCATGACAACCTCTGTGATGGCCGGTTTCCGCCAGGGAGCCAGCCGTAGGTAGTTCTTCACGGAGAGTTTGATCCTGGCTCAGGACGAACGCTGGCGGCGTGCTTAACACATGCAAGTGGAGCGACGAACCAGGGCTTGCCCTGGGGCAGAGCCGCGAACGGGTGAGTAACACGTGGGTCACCTACCTCGATGACCGGGACAACCCGTCGAAAGACGGGCTAATACCGGATGTGCTCTTCGGAGGAAAGGTAGCTTCGGCTTCCGCATCGAGATGGGCCCGCGGCGCATTAGCTTGTTGGTGGGGTAACGGCCTACCAAGGCGACGATGCGTAGCTGGTCTGAGAGGACGATCAGCCACACTGGGACTGAGACACGGCCCAGACTCCTACGGGAGGCAGCAGTGGGGAATCTTGCGCAATGCGCGAAAGCGTGACGCAGCAACGCCGCGTGGGGGAAGAAGGCCTTCGGGTTGTAAACCTCTTTCAGTTGGGACGAAGCTTCTGCGGTGAACAGCCGTATGGAGTGACGGTACCTTCACAAGAAGCCCCGGCTAACTACGTGCCAGCAGCCGCGGTAATACGTAGGGGGCAAGCGTTGTCCGGAATCATTGGGCGTAAAGCGCGTGTAGGCGGCTCGGTAAGTCCGCTCTGAAAGTCCAGGGCTCAACCCTGGGATGCGGGTGGATACTGCCGAGCTTGAGTCCGGAAGAGGCGAGTGGAATTCCTGGTGTAGCGGTGAAATGCGCAGATATCAGGAGGAACACCAATGGCGAAGGCAGCTCGCTGGGACGTGACTGACGCTGAGACGCGAAAGCGTGGGGAGCAAACAGGATTAGATACCCTGGTAGTCCACGCCGTAAACGATGGGCACTAGGTGTAGGGGGTGTCGACTCCCCCTGTGCCGAAGCTAACGCATTAAGTGCCCCGCCTGGGGAGTACGGCCGCAAGGCTAAAACTCAAAGGAATTGACGGGGGCCCGCACAAGCAGCGGAGCATGTGGTTTAATTGGACGCAACGCCAAGAACCTTACCCGGGCTTGACATGTTCCTGACCGGCCTGGAAACAGGTCTTCCCTTCGGGGCAGGATCACAGGTGGTGCATGGCTGTCGTCAGCTCGTGTCGTGAGATGTTGGGTTAAGTCCCGCAACGAGCGCAACCCCCGTCGCATGTTGCCAGCATTTAGTTGGGGACTCATGCGAGACTGCCGGTGACAAACCGGAGGAAGGTGGGGATGACGTCAAGTCATCATGCCCCTTATGTCCGGGGCTACACACGTGCTACATTGGCGCGTACAGAGGGTTGCGATACCGTGAGGTGGAGCGAATCCCTTAAAGCGCGTCTCGGTTCGGATTGCAGGCTGAAACTCGCCTGCATGAAGGCGGAGTTGCTAGTAATCGCGGATCAGCATTGCCGCGGTGAATACGTTCCCGGGCCTTGTACACACCGCCCGTCACACCACGGGAGTGAGCAACACCCGAAGCCGGTGGCCTAACCCTCTGGGAGGGAGCCGTCGAAGGTGGGGCTCGTGACTGGGGTGAAGTCGTAACAAGGTAGCCGTACCGGAAGGTGCGGCTGGATCACCTCCTTTCTAGGGAGCTCCGAATCCGGAGCCGGCAGAGGCCTTGGGCCCTGCCGCTAGGAATGTCGACCGAGCCTGGCCGTGCGAGCGCCGCATACCGCGGGGCTTTAGCGCGGTTGCATGCTGTTGAGTTTTGAGAGACCGCGTGGAGCGTCCCTCCCGCACCTCTCGGCGGTCCTTGAAAACTGCACAGTAGCCACATCACCATCGCGGATCGATAAGCCCGCGATGGTTCCTTGCGCTCACGATCCAACGCGTGAGCGCGAGTTGGGTATCACCGGACCGCCACCCCGAGCAATTGGGGCCGGTCCAGATCACCGTCAAGATAGTAAGGGCACACGGTGGATGCCTAGGCACCAAGAGTCGATGAAGGGCGTGGACGACTGCGATAAGCCCCGGTTAGGCGTTGAACAGCCTTTGACCCGGGGATTCCCGAATGGGTAAACCCAGCACTCCAAAAGGGTGTTACTCCCGGCTGAACACATAGGCCGGGCAGAGACAAGCGGGGGAAGTGAAACATCTCAGTACCCCGAGGAAAGGAAATCAACAGAGACTCCCTGAGTAGTGGCGAGCGAAAGGGGATCCAGCCCAAACCCTGTCCGTGCAAAGCGGCCACGCGTTGCGGACGGGGTGTTGTAGGGCGTTCGTTCTGGGCTGTGGCTGGCCCAGCAGGAGTTACAAAGTTGCGTGGTAGTCGAATCGCGTGGAACCGCGAACCACAGAGGGCAACCGTCCCGTAGACGAAACCTCGCAGCCTCCTGTCGGACGTCCCTGAGTAGGACCGCACCCGTGAAACGCGGTCTGAACCTGGGGGGACCACCCTCCAAGGCTAAGTACTCCTTGGTGACCGATAGCGGACCAGTACCGTGAGGGAAAGGTGAAAAGTACCCCGGAAGGGGAGTGAAATAGTACCTGAAACCGCGTGCCTACAAGCGGTGGGAGCAGGCTTGTCCTGTGACCGCGTGCTTTTTGCATAACGAGCCGGCGAGTTACTCGTCTGCGGCAAGGTTAAGCGATGAGCGGAGCCGTAGCGAAAGCGAGTCCGAACAGGGCGATTTGAGTCGTAGGCGGTAGACCCGAAACTGAGCGAGCTACCCATGGGCAGGTTGAAGCGGGGGTAAGACCTCGTGGAGGACCGAACCGACCTAGGTTGAAAACTGGGCGGATGACCTGTGGGTCGGAGTGAAAGGCTAATCAAGCTCAGTGATATCTGGTTCTCTCCGAAATATATTTAGGTATAGCCTCAGGTGAATTGCGTTTTGGCCGTAGAGCTACTGTTTGGACGCGGGGCCCTACCAGGTTACCAACTTCAGGCAAACTCCGAAGACCATTACGTCTACCCTGGGAGTCAGTTGCTGGGGGATAAACTTCAGCGTCAAAAGGGAAACAGCCCAGACCGCCAGCTAAGGTCCCTAAGTGCTAGCTAAGTGGGAAACGATGTCCGGGTGCACAGACAACCAGGAGGTTGGCTTAGAGGCAGCCATCCTTGAAAGAGTGCGTAACAGCTCACTGGTCAAGTGTCCGGGCGCGGATAATGTAACGGGGCTCAAGCTAGTCACCGAAGCTGCGGGTGCGATCTTCGGATCGCGCGGTAGGAGAGCGTTCCGTCTCCCGTGAAGCGGCGGCGTAAGCCAGCCGTGGAGGATTCGGAAGTGAGAATGCCGGCATGAGTAACGAAAGACGGGTGAGAATCCCGTCCACCGATTGCCCAAGGGTTCCTGAGTAAAGTTCGTCTGCTCAGGGTTAGTCGGGTCCTAAGGCGAGGCCGAAAGGCGTAGTCGATGGCCAGCAGGTTGATATTCCTGCACCGCGTCGTTGTCATTTGACCGATGGGGGGACGAGGAAGGCTAGGGTTAGCGGACAATGGTTGTTCCGCAGCAGGCGTGTAGGGTCGGTCCCAGGCAAATCCGGGGCCGTTTAACCTGAGACGAGTGCCAGCTGGCTATGAGCCGGCGAGTTCCTGACGCCATGCCTCCGAGAAAAGCCTCTAGGGAGACATCACGCGCCCGTACCAAAACCGACACAGGTGGGCAAGTAGAGAATACTAAGGTGATCGAGATAACCCTCGTTAAGGAACTCGGCAAAATTGCTCCGTAACTTCGGGATAAGGAGCGCCCCGGTAGGGTGATGCGCCTCGCGCGCTGAGCCCGAGGGGGCCGCAGTGAATAGGTTCAAGCGACTGTTTACCAAAAACACAGGTCTCTGCTAAGTCGAAAGACGACGTATAGGGGCTGACGCCTGCCCGGTGCCGGAAGGTTACGTGGAGGTGTTAGGGTTCGCCCGAAGCACCGAAGCTAAGCCCCGGTAAACGGCGGCCGTAACTATAACGGTCCTAAGGTAGCGAAATTCCTTGTCGGGTAAGTTCCGACCTGCACGAATGGCGTAACGACTTGAACGCTGTCTCAACGAGGGGCTCGGTGAAATTGCAGTCTCGGTGAAGATGCCGAGTACCCGCGGCTAGACGGAAAGACCCCGTGAACCTTTACTACAACTTGGTATTGGGGTTCGATGCATTTCGCTCAGGATAGGTGGGAGGCTTTGAAGCACTGACTGCGGTTGGTGTGGAGCCAACGTTGAGATACCACCCTTGGTGTATTGGACTTCTAACATCGCGCCCTCATCGGGGCGGTGAACAGTGCCAGGCGGGTAGTTTGACTGGGGCGGTCGCCTCCCAAAATGTAACGGAGGCGCACAAAGGTTCCCTCAGCACGGTTGGAAATCGTGCGTAGCGTGCAAAGGCAGCAAGGGAGCTTGACTGCGAGACTGACAGGTCGAGCAGGTGCGAAAGCAGGTCTTAGTGATCCGGCGGTAGCAAGTGGAAGTGCCGTCGCTCAACGGATAAAAGGTACTCCGGGGATAACAGGCTTATCGGGCCCAAGAGTCCACATCGACGGCCCGGTTTGGCACCTCGATGTCGGCTCGTCGCATCCTGGGGCTGAAGTAGGTCCCAAGGGTTGGGCTGTTCGCCCATTAAAGCGGTACGCGAGCTGGGTTCAGAACGTCGTGAGACAGTTCGGTCCCTATCTGCCGTGGGCGTTGGAGAATTGAGAGGATTCGTCCCTAGTACGAGAGGACCGGGATGAACGCACCTCTGGTGTATCTGTTGTCCTGCCAAGGGCACTGCAGGCTAGCTACGTGCGGATCGGATAACCGCTGAAGGCATCTAAGCGGGAAGCCGACCTCAAGATGAATTCTCCCACCTCTTGAGGGGGTAAGTCCCCTGGTAGACCACCAGGTTGATAGGCCGGATCTGGAAGAGCGGCGACGCTTGAAGGAGACCGGTACTAATGGAACGAGGGCTTGACGGATATTTTTTCTCGCGCTCTGCGCCGGGCGTGGTACCCGATGTGGCGATCTGTGCAGTTTTGAGGGACCGCCGGAGGCTCTCGCGAGTTTCCGGTGGCTATGGCGAGGGGGAAACACCTCTTCCCTTTCCGAACAGAGCAGTTAAGCCCCTCAGCGCCGATGGTACTTGTCCCGCAAGGGACCGGGAGAGTAGGTCGCCGCCGGTTTAGCTTCACGAAGGGCCGCCCGCTGGGCGGCCCTTCGTCGTTGTGGGCGTGGCGTGGTTGTCCGCCCGCGCCACGCCTCAGCGGCGGTCGGGACCACCTTCGTCCAGTGCGGCGTTAGGGCGTCCCCGACACCCGGGCTCGAGAGTGGCGTCGATGCCCACAGTCGGCACAGGCCGCCGGCCGCGACCGGAGTTGGGCGGCGCTGTGCGCGACTCAGACACGGCTCGGTCCGGCGGGTCGGGTTCGTCTCGGCGCGCCGCTTGCGCGTGGTCGCGGCGCTTGCGCGTGGCCCTCGCCGCTTGCGCGTGTCTGGACCGCTTGCGCGTGTCCGGACCGCTCGCGCGTGGCCGCGCCCGCTGGCGCCTCGCGTCTGGCCGTGCGCGCGCCTGACCGCTGCGCGCGTGTCGGCGGGGACGGGGGGTGCAGGGTCAGCGGCGCCCGCGATGCCTTCGAACCACCCGTGGGCCGCCCGCCCGCCGCTCGCCGTCACGGCGCGAGCGGCGGGCGCGCGGTCCGACGGCTCGACCGTTCGCGAGCCGGCGTCCTCGTCGTCCGCGTGTCGCCGGCGTGGCCGTCGGACGTCAGCGCGGCGTCCAGGCGGGCACGCGGGGCGTGCCGCCGGTCACCGGGCTGAGGCAATGGTGGTGGCGCGGCGCGGCCGCACCGGGCCGGCGCGACCGGAGATCCGATCGCAGCGGCTTGCGGTGCGGGTGCGCCGTCGCGCCGGCGGGCACGCGCGGACGGCCCGCCGGCTCCGCCGAGACGGCGGAGTCGTCGAGCGTCAGGAAGGCGCGCGCGAGGCCGAGCGCTCGGCCGGCTGCGGCGCGCCATCCAGACGCGCCCGCCGGCGTGCCCGCATTCGACGGCAGCGCTGTGACGGTGGACGGCCGATCCGAAGCCTCCCAGCGACGGGCCTCCTGCCACGATTGCTGCGCGCGGTGCGGGGTGTTCGTAGAGGGGAACATGTGTTCGTGAGAGTAGGTGGGGGTTCGGACGGAACACGTGTTCTGCAAGCGATGTTGCAGGCGACGCGCAATCTCCCCGCAAACAGCGGTATCGATCAGTGCCCGGTAGCGTGCCGACCCCGTGATCCACCTGCGCGTCGTCAGCCCGCCTGGGCGCACCAACGAGGTCGTCGAGCTGCTCACCGACGATGACGCGATCTGCAACATCGTTCGCATGGAGAACGCCTCCATCCGGCCCGACGGCGACGTTGTGATGGCCGATGTGGCGCGCGAGGACGCGTCGGTGATCGTGGGCGATCTGCGCCTCATGGGCATCGTCGACGAGGGCTCGGTGACGCTCACGCGCATCGACACCGCGCTGGGCCCCGATGTCCGCCGCGCCGTCTCACGCGCCGAGGGCGACGAGGCCGACGCCGTCGTGTGGGAGGAGGTCGAGTCGCGCACATCCGAGGAGGCGGCGCTGTCGTGGACCTTCCTGGCCTTCATGCTGCTGGCCGCGTGCATCGGCGTCTCCGGGCTGTTGACCAACAACCCGATCCTGATCGTGGGTGCCATGGTCGTCAGCCCCGACTTCGGTCCGCTGGCCGGTGTGTGCGTCGGCCTGACCACACAGCGCCACGGCCTGGCCGGACGCTCGTTCGTCGCGATCGTCGTCGGGTTCGCCGCCGCCGCGCTGATGGCATGGCTGCTGTCCGAGCTGCTGTTCGCGACCGGTGCGGCCGACTCGGGCTTTCGGCCCGATCTCGGCGGGCTGGCGGAGCTGATCGCCAACCCCGACGCCTACACGTTCATCGTCGCCTTCTGCGCCGGGGCGGCCGGGACGCTCTCGCTGACGACGGCGAAGTCCGGCGCCCTCATCGGCGTCCTGATCAGCGTCACGACGATCCCGGCGGCGTCCGACATCGGGTTGTCGGCCGCGTCCTCGGACTGGGACTCGATGCGCGGCGCCGCCGAGCAGTTGGGGGCCAACATCGCCACGATCATCGTCGCCGGCACGCTGACGCTGCTGGTCCAGCGGGCCGCCTTCGTGCGCCGCCGCCGCGCCCACCTGGCCCAGCGCGCCGCCGGCCGCGGCCGATGAAGACCGGTCAGCGGCTGGAGCCCAGCGAGGACCAGACCTCGAGCTTGGTGCGCACCCGGTCGACGACCTCCTGGGTCATCTCCGACGTCCTCGAGTGCCCGCCCAGGTCCGGGGTGCGGATCCCGGCGCCGACCGCCTCGAGCATCGCCTCGTAGATCGCCCGCGACGCCGTGCTCGGCGCCGGCGCGCCCGCGCGTCCCGGCGTAGTGCGAGGACCGCGCCGCAGGCGAGGCATCATCGCCATCGGGTTGGCGATGTCCTTGCCCGTCAGCGCCGGCGCGGTCCCGTGCGGCGCCTCGGCCATCGCGACCTGCGATCTGCAGGTCGTCGTCGAGGCTGAGCAGCACCGACTCCGCGCCGGCGATCGAGCCGAACATCGGCATCACGAGGTCCGATGAGGCAGTCGCCGTCGCGGTTCAGCGTCGGGATCACCAGCGGCTCCGCCGGGGCGCCGCTGACCAGGCCGGCGTAGGTGGCGTCGATCAGCACCGGCTCGTAGGGGACGTCGGGATGGCGCGCCGCAGCCGCGTCCATCTCCTCCTTCAGCATCCCCTCGTAGACGGGGCTAGACCGTCCACTTCGGGCCCGCCGTAGACCTTCGCCGCCGATCGTCGCCGCGGTGCGGAAGCGTACTCGGAGACCGGCCCGGCAGACCGAGCGCGCTGATCCGCTCGGTGCGGTAGGCGACCTCGTCGTCGGAGCCCTCCTCGCCCTCGCGCCACTGCTTGGCCCCGTAGGCGTCGCCGACGGCCATGCGGCACGATCGAGATCGGGTGGTAGATCGCCGGCGATCGGCGTCACGCCCGGGATCCGGCGGCCGGTGCGGATGATCACCTTGCCGTCGATGCCCTCGCGGAGGATGCCGGTTGGGTGAGCCGACGTCGTCCTTGCCCTCGGGCGTGATCGTCGCCGCCTTGATGCCGAGGCCGGCATGCGCGCATCGCGCGCGGCGGCCTCGTGCACGACGCCGTTGTCGGTCGCGCGCCGGTTCTCCAGGGAGAGGTCGAAGCGCTCGCAGCTCCAGATCGACGCCGAGCACGTCGGGTCGAGCACGCGCAGCGCCTGCTCGAGCAGCTCCTGGCCGGTCTCGTCGCCCTCGAGGACGGTGATGGTCAGCATGGGAGGCCGCAGTCTAGAGCCGTCGCGCCAGGTATCTTCGGCGGGGTGAGCGAGTCCTGCAGCTGGTGCGGCGTCGCCGTCGACGAGGACGATGGCTTCCGCCTGGTGCGTACCGGGCGGGGCGCGGTCTTCTGCCGCTTGGAGCATGTCGTGCCCTGGGTGATGGCCGGCGCGCAGCTGGGAGCCGCGGCCGAGGCGGGGGACGAATCCGACCTGGGGCTGGGCGTCTGCGCGCAATGCGGGGCCGACCTGGAGGGCGACGCGGTGCTGCTCGTGCGCCACCGCGGCGCCCACCGCATCGGCGACGGCTTCTGCGACGTCGAGCACCTGGCCAGCTGGGCCAAGCGCGGCGGCCGCTTCCGCGCCGGCACCTAGCTACGCCGGAACGAGCGTCCGGCGTCGCGCCACGGTCATGAGCGCGGCCACTCCGGCCAAGGCCGCCGCGGCGAGCACGGCCACGCGCCACGACGCGACGTCGCTCAGCTCTCCGGCCACCGCATTGCCGGCCGCGACGCCGACGACCAGCGCGGTGACCAGCCAGGTGAACGACTCCGTCACGCGCCCGCGTGGAGCCAGCGCTCCGGCCAGCAGGTTCTGGGCCGTCGTCAACGGGGCGATCGCCGCGCCGCTGACCACCGCCATGACGATCACCAGCCCGAGCGTCGGCGCGGCCGCGACCAGCGCGATCAGCGGGCCGAACGCGCACACCAGCCACACGTAGGCGACGTGCACGGGGCGGACGCGCTGGGCGTTGGCGCCGTACCACAGGCCGCCCATCGCCGAGCCGGCCGCATTGAGGGCGATCAGCGCGCCGGCGAGCGCCGACAGGTCGCGCGAGGTGCCATAGGCGGCGAACGCGACCTCCATCGCGCCGAAGCAGCTGCCGATCCCGAACGCCGCGGTGGTCAGGGTGCGCAGCCCGGGCGACCGCAGCGCGCCGATCAGGTCCCCCGCCGCACGGTGCGCGCCGCGCCAGCGCCGCGACGGCTCGCTGCCGGCGAACCCGATCACGCCGATGAGGATGAAGCCAAGCCCGGTGAGCAGAGCGGCCTGCGGGCTGAACAGCGCGACGATCAGGCCGGTCAGCAGGGGCCCGGCGACGAAGACGACCTCGACCAGCAGGGCGTCCAGCGCGTAGGCGGTGGGCAGCAGCGACGGCCGGGGGGCCAGCAGGTGCGGCCACAGCGGGCGCAGGCACGCGGAGACCGGCGGCTGGGCACCGGCGACGACCGCGCACGCCACGAGCGCGCCCACCGGCGCGCCGGCAAGTCCGAGGGTCACGATGGCCGCGATCGCCGCGCAGTAGACCGCCATGCCGGCCAGCAGCACGCGCGTCTGGCCGTGGCGGTCGATGAGCCGGCTCATCGCGACGCCCAGCAGGGCGCTGCTGAGCGCGAAGGTGGCGGTGACCACGCCGGCCCAGGCGAACGAGCCGGTCTGCTGGCGCACGAACAGCACGAGGGCGATCGACGTGATGCCCAGCGGAACGCGCGCGATGACCGAGAAGGCCACGAGCCGGCGCACGTGCGGCGCGCTGAGGACCTGCCCGTACACGCGCGGGCGGCGCGCTACGCCGCGGCGGCGCTGCCGTCGAGCTCCAGCTCGGCGGCGTGCTGCTCGAGCGCGCCGACGACGAACCGCACGTGCTCGTCGAAGTCGACGCCCAGCTCCTCAGCCCCGTGGCGCACATCGTCGCGGTTGACGGCGGCGGCGAAGCTCGGCTGCTTGAGCTTCTTCTTGACCGACTTGGGCGTCAGGCCGTGGATGCCCTCGGGGCGCACGGCGGCACAGGCGACGACGAAGCCCGACAGCTCGTCGACGGCGAACAGCGTCTTCTCCATGTCGCTGTCGCGCGAGACCCCGAGGAAGTCGGCGTGCGAGGCGATCGCGCGCACGACGACGGGGTCCTCGCCACGGCGCTCCAGCTCGGCCATGATCGTGCGCGGGTGGCCGTCGTCGGCGTCCATGTCGGGATGGCGCTCGTAGTCGGCGTCGTGCAGCAGGCCGGCCAGGCCCCACGTCTCGACGTCAGCCCCGCGCTCCTGCGCGTAGGCGCGCATGCAGATCTCCACACAGCGGCAGTGGCGGCGCAGCGACGGCGACTGGACCCACTCGGTCAGCAGCCCCCAGGCCTGCTCGCGGGGCATCGACGGCATGGCCTGGGAGGGTAGCCGCGCCGGCCCGGCCAACCAGGCCGCTCACTCCATCACCCGCAGCGTCGCCGGGATGTCCATGCGCTGCATGCGCCGGGCCATCAGCAGCGGCGCCACGCCGACCGCGATCACCCCGACGGCGATCGTCGTGGCGATCGAGCCGCCGGTCAGGGCGATGCGTGCTCCCAGGTCCGGGAACGAGTCGGGGATCAGGCGGTGGACGATCCAGCCCATCACGGCGACGCCGAGTCCCACGCCGACGATGGTGCCCAGCAGGCCGGTGACGAGGCTCTCGATGGCGGCCACCCGCAGACCGGAGCGCGTGGGCAGGCCGAAGGCGAACATCGTCGCGTACTCGCGTCGCCGCTCGTCGACGGACACGCTCGTCGACGTGAAGGCGACCAGCAGCGCCAGGCCGAGCGTGATGAAGGCGACGATCCCAATGGAGCCGCTGAACGAGTCGACCGCCGTGCGCAGCGCGCTGGCCTGCTCGGAGGCGGCGCGCACGGAGGCGATGCCCGGCTGCCCGAACAGCCTCCGCTCGAGGTCGAGGGTGGAGGAGCCCGGTTGCGGCACGACGGTGACCGCGTCGGCCAGGCCTCCGAGGCCGAGCGCGGGCGCCGCGCGTGTGTCCATGTAGGCGTAGGGGCGGACCGGGTTGGCGTGGATGCCGGCCACCCGGACGCGCGTGTCGGTGATCGCCATCCCGGTCTGTGCCCGGCGCGGATGGCGCAGCACGACGCTGTCGCCGACGGCGACGTGCAGGTCGTCGGCGGCCTTGCGCGACAACAGGATCCCGCTTTCGGTCGCACGGCCCTCCTCGAGGCTCGGGTGCCACACCCGCGACGTCGGGGACACGAAGGTGAGGGCGATCGGCACGCTCCGGGCTTCGTGACGGACACTGCCGCTCACCACCAGCGACGGCTGCGCGGTGCGGACGCCGGGCAGGGCGGCGATGCGGCGCACCTCGGGTCCGCCGGCGTCGACGACGCCGGTCAGCGTGACGTCGACGCGGTCGGGGCTCATGCGCAGCAGCTCGGCCTCCTGGCGGGCGGCGACGTCCTTGACCGAGTCGACCATGCCGAGCACCGCCACCACGGCGGTCATCACCGCGCCCAGGGCGGCGAGCGTCATCACCGTGCGGCGCGGGGTGCGGGCGAGGTTGCGCAGCGGCAGCTGCGTGAGCGGCCGCCCGGGCAGCCGCAGGCGCCGCAGCGCGCCGGTCGCCCCACCGCCCGACGCGGTGCGGTCGCCGGTGCGGATCGCCTCCACCGGCGCGACGGTCACCGCCCGGCGCACCGGCAGGGCGGCCGCGACGATCGGAATGACCGCCCCGACCACGCCCCCGATCACGTACAGGGTCGTGGGAAACGTGTCCGCGTAGGCCGGCAGCGGCAGGTAGTCGCGAAACAGGCTCTGGATCAGCCGCGCCAGGAAGATGCCGATCGGCACGCCCAGGACGGCGCCGAGCACCCCGATCTGCACGCCGAGGACGAGCGGGCGCACCGCGAGCATCCGCGGCTCCGCGCCGAGCGCCATGCCGATGCCGATCTCGCGGCGCTGGGCCTCGACGACCCGGCTGACCAGGTTGAAGGCGGCCAGCGCCGCGCCGGCGATGAGCAGGACGGCGAACGCCGTGTAGGTCTGCTGGTCGTTGCGCGCGTCGCGGTAGAGGATGCGCGTGACCGGCTCGTCGGGGCCGCGCACGATCGCGAAGCCGACGTCCGGCAGCGCTCGCGTCAGGGCGGCGCGCACGCGCGCCGCCGCGGTGCGCACGTCCACGTCCGGCCCGGCTCGGACCAGCAGCTGGTTGACCTGGCCGGGCCGTCCCACCGCGCGCTGGGCAGCGCCGAGCGGCACGTAGGCGATGGCCAGGCCGCTCTGCGCGCCGGAGATGCCGCTCTCGTCGACGATCAGGAAGTGCTGCGAGGCGACGCCGACGCCGTCGTAGCGCACGCGGCCCAGGCCGGCAAGGCGGACGGTCCCCGTCGGCGGGAGGTCGTAGTAGCGGGTGAAGTTCTCGTCCAGGACGATCGCGTCGGGGCCGCCGTGCCCGGCCGAGACGGCGACGGAGTCGACCGGCTGTGTCCGCGGGCCACCGGGGATCCCCACGAGCCGGGCCGGCACCAGCACGCTGCGGCCGTCATGCGAGGCGTCGATCTGCGAGGGCGCGATCATCCGCTCCTGGGCGGCGGCGACCGTGCCGGCGGGGACGTCGCGCAGGGCGGCGCGCAGCGCCCCGGCGTCGACGAACGCGCCGTCGGCCAGGTCGATGCGCAGGTCGTGCGCCCGGACCGCCGCCAGGCTGGCGTCGGCCGACTGCTCGCGCCAGGCGCGCAGGCCTCCGAGCCCGGCGAACGCGCCGATGCCCACGCCGATGACGAGCGCGGTGGCCAGCACCTGGGGCCAGCGGCCCCGCAGGTCCCGCCACGTCCAGCGCAGCCAACAGCCGAGCCCATCGCGCTACCAGTGCAGGTCCGCGAGTGCCGCGGGCTCGTCCCTCCGGGTGGCGGCCCGTCGGAGACGACTGCGCCCGCTGGACAGCTCGACCACGCGGTCGGCGGCGCGCGATATCTCCCGGTTGTGGGTGACGACGAGGACGCAGCGTCCGTCGGTCGCCTGCTCGCGCAGCAGCTCGAGGATCTGCACGCCGGTGCGGAAGTCCAGCTCGCCCGTCGGCTCGTCGGCGAGCAGCACGGGGCTGCCGGTGGCGACCGCGCGGGCGATCGCGACGCGCTGCTGCTCGCCCCCCGACAGCTCGTGGGGGAAGTGGTCCAGCCGCCCGCCCAGGCCCACCCGCTCCAGCGTCGCCCTGGCCGTGCGCCCGCCCGCCGGAGCGGTGGGCGACGTCGAGCGCGAACTCGACGTTCTCGATCGCGGTCAGGCCGGGAAGAGGTTGAAGGTCTGGAAGATGAAGCCGACGTGCTCGCGCCGGAAGCGCGACAGCTGGCGCCGGCTCATCCGGGTGATGTCGTCGCCGGCCACCACGATCCGTCCGCCGGTGGGCGACGTCGAGCGCGCCGACCATGTTCAGCAGCGTCGTCTTGCCGCTGCCCGACGGGCCGAGGATGACCGTGAACTCGCCGGCGCGGATGGTCACGTCGACGTCCTCCAGCGCGGTCACCACCGCCCCGCCGACCTGATAGCGGCGCGAGACGTGGTCCAGGCGGACGAGCGCGTCGGTGGTCGTGGTGCCCGGACGGGCCGCGGCCGCGTCGGTCGCGCTGGAGGTCATGACGCGACGCTACGTCGGGTCGCCGCAGCCGCCATCCGTCCGGACTACCCGCCGAACTGCGGGGGACTACCGTCGCAGGGGCCGGGGCCTGCGCGGCGAAGATCACCGCGTCATGGCTGTTACCCTTGCCGGGCGCACTGCATCGGTTCCGCCGCAGGCGCAACCCAAGCCCCTCATGCAGAAGTTCGTCATCGACGGCGGCGCCCCGCTGTCCGGGACAGTCATCCCGGCCGGCAACAAGAACGGCGCCCTTCCCATCCTGGCCGCGTCGGTTCTCACGACCGACGAGGTCGTCGTGCGCAACGTCCCGCGCATCCGTGACGTCGAGGCGATGCTCGACATCCTGCGCGGCCTGGGCGTACGCGTCACCTGGCAGGGCGAGCACGAGGTCGCGCTGCAGGCCGACGGGGTCGACGCCGAGGCCGACGTCCAACGCGATCAGGCCGAGGCGATCCGCGCCTCCTTCCTGCTCGCGGGGCCGCTGCTGGCCCGCTTCGGCGAGGCGCGCATGCCGCCGCCCGGCGGCGACGTGATCGGCCGCCGGCGCCTGGACCCGCATCTCGATGCCTTCCGGGCTCTCGGGGCGCAGGTCGAGTTCGGGCGCGACGTGACGGTGCGCGCGCCGCGAGGTCTGCGCGCCAGCGACGTGTTCATGGACGAGCCGTCGGTGATGGGCACCGAGAACGCGCTGCTGGCCGCGGTGCGCGTGCCCGGGCGCCACCGTCATCGGCAACGCCGCCTGCGAGCCCCACGTGCAGGACCTCGCGCGGATGCTGCGTCAAGATGGGCGCCACGATCCACGGGATCGGCTCCAACGTGCTCACCGTCCATGGCACCACCGACCTGCACGGGTGCACGCACGACATCGCGCCCGACCACATCGAGGTCGGCTCGTTCATGGCGCTCGCCGGCGTGACGGGCGGCGAGCTGCGCATCAAGGACTGCGTCATCGACGACCTGCGCATGATCCGGCTGGTGTTCGACCGGCTCGGCCTGCGCACCGAGCTCGACGGCGACGACGTGCTCGTGCCCGGGCCAACAGCGCCTGGCCGTCCAGCGCGACATGGGCGAGTTCACCGCCAAGGTGCAGGACGGCCCGTGGCCGGCGTTCCCCGCCGACCTGACCTCGATCGCCATCGCGCTCGCCACGCAGTCGGAGGGCCAGGTGCTGATCCACGAGTGGATGTTCGAGAACCGCATGATCTTCACCGACAAGCTGGTGAACATGGGCGCGGACATCATCGCTCTGCGACCCGCACCGCGCGATCGTCATCGGCCCGCAGCCGGCTGCACGGCGAGCGGCTCGAGTCGCCCGACATCCGGGCGGGCATGGCCATGCTCATCGCCGCGCTGTGCGCCGAGGGCACGAGCGAGATCGGCAACATCCGCCAGATCGACCGCGGCTACGAGCGCATCGACGAGCGGCTGCGCGAGCTGGGCGCGCGCATCGAGCGCGTCGCCACCGAGCCGGTCCCGGTCAGCTAGCGCGCCGACCGCATACGCTGCGGGCCGCGATGATCCACCCGATCCCCAGCGGGACCCGTGACGTCCTGCCCGACGAGATGCGCGAGCGACGCGCCGTCGAGGCGGCGCTGCGCGACGTGTTCGCCGACGCCGGCTACGGCGAGGTGGCCACGCCCGCGCTCGAGTTCGAGTCGGTGCTGGCGCGCGGCGACGTGACGCCGCCCGCCTATCGCGTGCTCGACGATCACGGCAACGTGCTGGCGCTGCGCACCGACATGACGGTGCCGATCGCGCGCGTGGCCGCCACCCGCTACCCCGATGTCGAGCCGCCCCTGCGCTTCTGCTACGTCGCCAACGCTTACCGCCAGGTGCGCCCGCACCGCGGCCAGATGCGCGAGCTGCGCCAGGCCGGCGTCGAGCTGATCGGCGCGCCCGCGCCCAACGGGACCGCCGAGGTGCTGGAGGTGCTGGCCCGGGCGCTGGAGGCGGTCGGGCTGCGCGACTTCCGCCTGGGGCTGGGCTCGGCCTCGATCGTGCCGCGGCTGCTGGACGAGGCGGGCATCGATCCCGCCGATCGTCACGCCGTCCTGCACGAGCTGGTCACGCGCGACTTCGTCGGCCTGGAGCGCGAGGTTCGCCGGCTGGGCCTGGACGAGCGCATCGCCGGGGTGCCGCTGCTGCGTGGCGGGCCCGAGGTGCTGGACCGGCTGCCCGGGTCGGCCGGGCGGCTGCTGGGGGAGGCGATCGAGCTGCTGTCGCCCACCGTGCGCGAGCGGGTGATCCTGGACCTGGGGCTGGCCCGCAAGCTCGGCTACTACACGGGTGCGATCTTCGAGGTGTACGCGCCCGGGATCGGCTCGACCCTGGGCGGCGGCGGGCGCTACGACGACCTGCTCGGGCGCTTCGGGCGCGAGCTGCCGGCCGTCGGGTTCGGCCTGCACGTCGACGGACTGCACGAGGCGCTGACGCAGCGATGAACGAGACGCTCGGACTGACGATCGCAGTGCCCCGCGGCGCGCTGATGGCCGGCACGCTGGAGCTGCTCGACACGCTCGGCGTCGACACCTCCGAGGTGCGCGCCAACGACCGCAAGCTGCTGTTCGAGTCCGTCGGCATCGTGACGATGCGCCCCTCCGACGTGCCCACCTACGTGGAGGCGGGGGCCGCCGATATCGGCATCTGCGGCAAGGACGTGCTGATGGAGCAGGCCGGCCGCGACGTCTACGAGCTGCTGGACCTCGGCTTCGGCGGCTGTCAGATGGTGCTCGCCTCGCAGGCGGGTGAGGATCCCGCCGCCGAGGCGCTGCGCCGCCTGGGCGTCATGCGCGTCGCCACCAAGTACCCGCGCATCGCGGCGCGCTACTTCGAGGACACCGGTCGCCAGGCCGAGATCGTCGAGGTCAAGGGCTCGGTCGAGCTGGCCCCGCTGACCGGGATGGTGGAGGCGATCGTGGACCTGACCGCGACCGGCACGACACTGCGCGAGAACGGGCTCGTCGTGCGCGAGACGATCGCCCACTCGACCGCGCGGCTGATCGCCAACCCGGTCTCCCACAAGCTGCGCGCGCGCGAGATCGACGCCGTCGTGGAGGCACTGCGTGCGCGTTGAGCGCTTCGAGGCCGGCGTCCCCGAGCTGGTGGCCGCGCGCGTGCGCGCGCTCGTGCCGCCGCCCGAGAGCGTGGCCGACGGCGTGCGCGCCATCCTCGCGCGCGTGCGCGCCGAGGGCGACGCGGCCGTGCTCGACCTGACGCGCCGCTTCGACACCGCGGGCGCCGAGCCGCGGCCGCTGCGCGTCGGGCCGGCCGAGCTGGACGCCGCGGCGGCGGCGCTGCGCTCCGACGTGCGCGCCGGCCTGGAGGTCGGCATGGCCAACATCGCCGCGGTGGCCGGCGCCAGCCTCGGCGACGACGCGGAGATCCTGCTGCCCCAGGGACAGCGCGTGCTCGTGCGCGAGCTGCCGGTGCGCCGCGCCGCGATCTACGTGCCCGGCGGGCGCGCGCCCTACCCGTCGACCGTGCTGATGGGCGCCACCACCGCGCGCGTGGCCGGGGTGGAGGAGGTGGTCGTCGTCTCCCCGCCGGGACGCACCGGCGAGATCGACCCGGTCGTGCTCGGGGCGTGCGCGCTGTGTGGCGTGGACGAGGTCTACCGGATGGGCGGCGCCCACGCGGTCGGCGCGCTGGCCTTCGGCACCGCGGCGATCGCGCGCGTGGACGTGATCGTGGGGCCCGGGAACCTGTGGGTGCAGGAGGCCAAGGTGCAGTGCAGCGCCCACGTCGGCATCGACGGCTTCGCCGGCCCCTCCGACGTGCTGGTCGTCGCCGACGCCGGGGTGGACGCCACGATCGTCGCCTTCGACCTGCTCGCCCAGGCCGAGCACGGTCCCGGCTCGCTGGCCGTGCTGGTCAGCCGTGACCTCGACACGCTCGAGGCGATCGGCCAGCGTGCGGTCGAGCTGGCCGCCGAGCGCCCGCAGGTGGACTTCGCGCCCCTGGCGCTGGTGTCGGCCGAGAACACCGATGCGGCCATCGCCCTGGCCAACGCGTTTGCGCCCGAGCACCTGCAGCTGGTCGGCGAACGCGCCGAGGCCCGCGCCGGGCAGGTGCGCAACGCCGGCACGCTGCTGGTCGGCAGTGCCAGCGGCACCGCCTTCACCGACTACGTCGCCGGCTCCAACCACGTGCTGCCCACCGGCGGGGCGGCGCGCTTCGCCTCCGGCCTGTCGCCGCGCCACTTCCGCCGGCGCATGACGCAGGTGCACGTGGATGGGGCCGCCGGCCCGCTGGCGCGGGCCGGCGCGGCGGTGGCGCGCGCCGAGGGCTTCACCGTGCACGCGGAGTCGATGGAAGCCCGCCAGAATGGGAGCTCCTCATGACCACCCGCAGCGCAGAGATCGCGCGCACCACCGGCGAGACCGACGTCCGCCTGCGCCTGGGCCTGGACGGCTCCGGCGCGGGGGAGCGCACGACCGGGGTCGGCTTCTTCGACCACATGCTCGACCTGCTGGCGCGCCATGGCCGGCTCGACCTCGACGTGCGCGCGCGGGGCGACCTGCAGACCGGCGCGCACCACACCGTCGAGGACACCGGCATCGTGTTCGGTCAGGCGCTCGATCAGGCGCTCGGCGAGCGCGTCGGCATCCATCGCTACGGCTCGGCGGTCGTGCCGATGGACGAGGCGCGCGCGGCCTGCGCGATCGACGTGTCGGGCCGGCCGTTCCTGCGCTTCGAGGCGGCGCTGCCCGGCGGGGTCACCGGCGGGTTCGAGCACGAGCTGGCCGAGGAGTTCTTCCGCGCGATCGTCAACCAGGCGAGGATCACCGTGCACCTGACCGTCGAGGCCGACGGCGGCGTGCACCACGTGATCGAGGCGTTGTTCAAGGCGTTCGCGCGGGCGCTGCGCGCCGCGGTGGCGATCGACCCCACCGAGACGGGCATTCCCTCGACGAAGGGCGTGCTGTGACCGCCCGCATCGCGATCGTCGACTACGGGATGGGCAACCGCCGCTCGGTCGAGAAGGCGCTCGAGCACGTCGGAGCGGTCGTCTCGACCACGCGCGACCCGGCGCAGGTGCGGGCCGCCGACGGGCTGCTGCTGCCCGGGGTCGGCGCCTTCCCGGCGGCGATGCGCACGCTGCGCGAGCTCGAGCTCGAGGACGTCCTGATCGACTGCGCTCGCGGCGGGATGCCGTTCTTCGGCTCCTGCATGGGCATGCAGCTGCTGTTCGAGACCTCCGAGGAGCACGGCGGCGCGACCGGGCTGGGCCTGCTGCGAGGCGCGGTGCGCGGGCTGGACACCGGCGGGCTGAACCTGCCCCACATCGGCTGGAGCGAGGTCGAGTGGCAGGCGCCGTCGCCGCTGCTGGAGGGCCTGCCCGACCCGTCGATCTTCTACCACGTGCACTCCTACGCGCCGCATCCCGCCGACGAGGAGGACGTGCTCGGCGTGAGCGAGTACGGCGAGCGCTTCGCCTCGGTGGTCGCACGCGACAACGTGTTCGGCGCGCAGTTCCATCCCGAGAAGTCCTCGACCCATGGCCTTGCCCTGCTGCGCAACTTCGCACGGCTGTGCCAGCGGGTGGCCGCCTGATGCGCCTGTATCCCGCCATCGACATCGCCGACGGCAAGGCCGTGCGCCTGACCAAGGGCGACTTCGAGGCCAAGACGATCTACGGCGACGACCCGCTGGAGGCCGCCCGCCGGTGGGTCGGCGACGGCGCCCGCTACCTGCACATCGTCGATCTCGACGGGGCGCGCGAGGGTAGCCCGCAGAACCTGCACCACCTGCAGCGCATCACCCGCGAGCTGCAGGTGCCGGTGCAGTACGGCGGCGGCCTGCGCGACATCGGGGCGGTGCGGGACGCGCTGCGGGCCGGCGCCGAGCGGGTGATCCTCGGCACGGCCGCCTTCCGCGACGTCGACTTCCTCGACGAGGCGCTGGCCTCCTGGGGCGAGCGCGTCGTCGTCTCCGTCGACGTGCGCGGCGGCAAGGTGTCGGCGGCGGGCTGGCAGGAGACCACGCAGATGCCGGCCGACGCCGCGATCCAGCGCTTGCAGGACCGCGGCGTGCGCCAGTTCGTCTACACCAACGTCGACAAGGACGGCATGCTCCAGGGGCTCGACCTCGAGGAGGTCGCCTGGATCGCCTCGATCGTCCGCGGGCGCTTCATCATCTCCGGCGGCGTCGGCTCGCTGGCCGACCTCGAGGGCCTGGTCAAGCTGCGCCAGGTCAACCTCGCCGGGGTGATCGCCGGCAAGGCGCTCTACGAGGGCCGCTTCACCGTGCCCGAGGCGCTCAAGGTCCTCGACGCCGCCAAGAAGCCCAAGCCTCCCAAGCCCCCGAAGGCCAGGACGGCCTAGGCGGCGCCCCATGATCGTCGGGATCGACGCGGGGCAGACGGGGATCCGCGCGGCCCTGTCGGACGGCACCGTCGGCGAGCCCGTCCCCGGCGTGCCGCGGATGGAGGCGGACCTGAGCCCCGATGACGTCGCCACCGCCCTGCTGGCCGCCATCGCGCCGCTCGGGCTGGCCGCGCGCAGCGCAGAGATCGAGGCGATCGGGATCGGGCTGTCGGGCTTCGAGCTGCTGGGGCCCGGGGACCTCGAGCGCATTGCCGCCCGCATGCGCGCACGGCTGGACACCCACGCCCCGGTGGTCATCGCCACCGACGGGATCACCTCGCTGCTGGGCGCGCTGGGCGCCCGGCGCGCCGGCGTGGTGGTGGCGGCCGGGACCGGCGTGGTGGTGCTCGGCCACGACGGCGCCGAGGGCTGGGCGCACGTCGACGGGTGGGGGGCGCTCCTGGGCGACGACGGCAGCGGCTTCGCGGTCGGCCGAGCGGGCCTGCGCGCCGCGCTGCGCGCCTTCGACGGGCGGGCCGGCTCGGCCCCGCTGCGCGCTGCCGCCGAGGCGCGCTGGGGTCCGCTGTCGGGCCTGCCGGTGGCGATCCTGCGCGACCCGACGCCCGCGCCGCGGGTGGTGGCCTCGTTCGCGCCGGCCGTCGCCGAGGCGGCCGCCGCCGGGGACGTCACCGCCCGCAACATCTTCGGCGAGGCCGGCGAGCAGCTCGCGCTCAGCGCCGTGGCCGCGCTGCGGCGGCTGTTCTCCCCGGGGATCCCCGCCGACGTGGCGCCGCTGGGCAACCTGTGGCGGGCGGGCGCGCTGCTGCGCGAGCCGTTCTGGCGCGAGCTGACGCGCCGCTGGCCGGCGGCGCGGGTCATCGAGCCGGCGGGCACGTCGCTGGACGGCTCGGTGGCGCTGGCCGGCGACGGCACGATCGGCACGATCCCGGGTCTGGCCTGGCGCGGCTGAGCGCCCGGTAGGGTCGGCGACATGAACGACCTGCCGATCGTCGTCGACGGCGCATGGCTGCAGGACCGACTGGACGACCCCGGCCTGCGCCTGCTCGACGCCACCACGACGCTGCGCCTGCCGCCCGGCGGAGCGCCCGAGCTGGCCTCCGGGCGCGCGAGCTACGAGCGCGAGCACCTTCCCGGTGCGCTGTTCGCCGACCTGCTGGTCGACCTGGCCGACCCCGACGGGCCACAGCCGATCACCGTGCCCAGCTCCGAGCGCTTCGCGCAGCGGATGGGCGCGCTCGGGGTCGGCGACGGCACCTACGTCGTCGTCTACGACCAGTTCGATCCCGGGCTGGACGCCGACCGCTACCAGTTCTGGGCGCCGCGGCTGTGGTGGCACCTGCGGCTGGAGGGCTTCGCCGACGTCGCCGTGCTCGACGGCGGGCTGGGTGTGTGGAAGCAGGAGGGCCGCCCGGTCACCGCTGCACCGTCGCCCGGCCATCCGCCCGCCGACTTCGCCGCCGCGCGACGCCCGGAGCTGCTGGTGTCCACCGAGCAGGTGCGGGCCGCGATCGGTGACCCCGACACGGTGCTGATCAACGCGCTGCCTCCGGAGGCCTTCGCGGCGGGGCACATCCCCGACAGCCACAGCGTCCCGTACGCGACGGTCGTCGACCCGCAGACCGGCCGCTTCCGCGACATCGAGTCGACGCGCGCCGCGTTCGAGCGCCTCGGCGCCCTCGATCCCACCCGCCGCCCCGTGACCTACTGTGGCGGCGGGATCGCCGCGACGGTCGCTGCGCTCGGGCTGGCGCGGCTGGGTCGCGACGACGTGGCCGTCTACGACGGGTCGATGACGGCGTGGACCGCCGACCCGGATCGGCCGCTGGAGGCGGGCTAGCCTCAGGCGCCGCATGCACCTCAAGCGCGTCATCCCCTGCCTGGACGTCGACGCCGGCCGCGTCGTCAAGGGGACGCGCTTCCTGGACCTGCGCGACGCCGGCGACCCGGTCGAGCTGGCCGCGCTGTACGACCGCGAGGGCGCCGACGAGCTGGTGTTCCTCGACATCACCGCCACCCACCACAAGCGCGAGACGGTCGTCGAGCTGGCGCGGCGCACGGCCGACGAGGTGTTCGTCCCGTTCACGATCGGCGGCGGTATCCGCTCGGCCGCCGATGCGCAGGCCGTGCTCGATGCCGGCGCCGACAAGGTGTCGGTCAACTCCGCTGCGGTCCAGCGCCCCGAGCTGCTGGGGGAGATGGCCGCCGTGTTCGGCAACCAGTGCGTCGTGCTGGCCATCGACGCCAAGCGGCGCGAGGACGGCGACGGCTGGGAGGTGTACCTGGCCGGCGGGCGCACGCCCACGGGCATCGAGGCGGTCGGCTGGGCCCGCGAGGCGGTCGAGCGCGGCGCGGGGGAGATCCTGCTGACCTCGATGGACCGCGACGGCACCAACGCCGGTTACGACCTCGAGCTGACGCGCGCCGTCAGCGAGGCGGTCGGCGTGCCGGTGATCGCCTCGGGTGGCGCGGGCGAGCTGTCGCACCTGGCCGACGCGCTGCACGCCGGCGCCGACGCCGCGCTGGCCGCCTCGATCTTCCACTTCGGGCGCTTCTCGATCCCCGAGACCAAGCGCTATCTGGCCGACGCCGGGCTCGCCGTTCGCCCGCCCGCCGCCGCGGGGTAGGACGGGGCGATGCGTACGTTGCTCGTCGCGCTCGTCCTCGTGCTGCTGCCGGCCGCCTGCGCCCGGGCCCAGGCGGCCAACACCACGCCGCAGTCGGCTCGAGCCGCGCTGCCGCTCGTGATCAAGCGCAGCGGCGGGCTCGCCGGCCTGGCCGACCGCCTCGTCGTGCGCCCGAGCGGCCGCGCCACGCTGACCCACCGCGACGGCGAGCGGGTGCGCCTGCCCGCGTCGGCCACGCGGGCGCTGCGGGCCGCGTTCCGCCACAGCCGCTTTGCCACCCTGGCCTCCCACTACGCCGCGCCCGGCGACGTCGCGGTCGCCGACGGCATGGACTACGTCTTCCGCGCCGGCGGGCGCACGGTCAAGGTCGACGAGCTCGCCCAGGGCGTGCCCGGGCGCCTGGTCCGCCTCAAGCAGGCGGCCGCCGGGCTGATGAGCGGCTGACCCGTCCGTCAGGATGCCCCCGACGATGCTGCTGGAGCGTCTCAGCGACCTGCCGGGCCTGACCGAGCTGCGCGCGCACGGCGGGCTGTGGCTGGTGGGCGGAGCGGTGCGCGACGCGCTGCTGGGCGCGCCGGTGCGCGACCTCGACGTCATCGTCGAGGGCGACGCGCTCGCCGTCGCCCGCCAGCTGGGGGAGGTCGTCTCCGAGCACGAGCGCTTCGGCACCGCGGAGGTGCGCCTGGCCGGATCGGGCACGATCGTCAACCTCGCCGCCGCGCGCACCGAGACCTACGCGCGGCCCGGGGCGCTGCCCGACGTGACCCTCGGCGCCAGCGTCGCCGACGACCTGCGCCGCCGCGACTTCACCGTCAACGCGATCGCCGTATCGCTGGACGAGGGGCGTGAGCTGGCGGTCCTCGGCGCGCACGATGACCTCGCTGCGCGTGCGCTGCGCGTGCTTCACGACGGCTCCTTCGCCGACGATCCGACGCGGATTCTGCGCATGGTCCGCTATGCCCAGCGCCTCGGGCTCAGCCCGGAGCCCCACACCGCCGCTCTGGCGCGCGCCGCCATCGCCGACGGCGCGCTGCTGTCCGTCACCCGTGACCGCATCGCAGGCGAGCTGCGCCTGGCCCTGGACGAGCCCGACCCGCTGGCCACGCTGGCCGCTCTGCACGAGTGGACCGCCGGGGCGACGCCGCGCATCGACGTCGATCTCGCCCGCCGCGCGCTCGCGCTCGACCCCGCCGCGCCGATCGCGCTGGTCGCCGTCGGCTCGGGCACGATCGGCGACGCGCGCGCCGCACAGCGCAACGTGCAGTGGTTCGACGAGTCGCGCCCGGCACGACGGCGCGCGGCGCAGACCGCGGGCGCGGACGAGCTGGCCGCCCGGCTGCGCGCCGCGGAGCGGCCCTCGCAGCTCGTCGCGCTCGCCCGCCGGCAGCCGGCGGAGATGGTCGCGCTGGCCGGAGCGCTGGGCGCGCAGGATGCGGTGCGCGCCTACGTGGCCGAGCTGCGCCACGTCGCGCTGGAGATCGACGGCCACGACCTGATCGCCGCTGGCGTGCCCGAGGGCCCGGCGATCGCCGCCGGCCTGCAGCGGGCGCTGGACGCGCGCCTGGACGCGACGATCGGCCCGGGGCGGGACGCGGAGCTGCGCGCGGCCCTGGAGGGGTAGGCTCGCGCTCGCCGTGCAACGCAACGCGATGCAGTGGGACGGCTCGCCCGGCCACTACGAGGTCTGGTACCTCACGTTCACCGACCCGGCATCGGGCGTCGGCGTGTGGATCCGCCTGACCATGGTCGCTCCGCGAACCGGCCCCGCCACCTGCTCGCTGTGGCTGGCGGCGATGGACCCGGCCTCCGACACGGTCGTCGCCCGCAAGGCGACGCATCCGATCGCGGCGCTGCAGGCCGACGCGCAGCCGTTCCGGGTGGCGATGGCCGGCGCCCATCTCGACGACGCGTCGAGCTCCGGCCGCTTCGAGGACGTCGCCTGGGACCTGCGCTGGCCGCCGGGTCGGGCCTACTACCACGTCCATCGGCTGCTGGGCCGCGCCAAGGTCGCCGGGACGATCCTCACGCTGCCCCACGGCGACGTGGCGATCAGCGGCACCGTCACGCTGCCCGGCGGCCGTCAGCTGGCCATCGACGGCGCCCGCGGCGGTCAGGCCCACCTGTACGGCGCCAAGCACGCCGGCCGGTGGGCCTGGGTCCACGCCGGCGACCTGCGCGACCCCGACGGCGCTCCGGCGCCCGACACCTTCCTTGACGGGGTCAGCGTCTACGTCCCTCGCCTGGGTCGGGAGATCGGCCCCTCCAGCCCGTTCGTCGGGCGCTTCCTGGGCGAGGACCTCGCCTCCACCGGCCCCGCGCAGGTGTTCGCCAACCGCTCCCTGTTCGGTCTCGCCGGCTGGGAGTTCGCGGCGACCGCCGGCGCGCGGCGCGTCCAGGGCACCGTCGCCGTCGAGCGCGACCACCTGGTCGGCGTCACCTACCACGACCCCGACGGCGAGCGCGCCTACTGCTACAACAGCGAGGTGGCCACGATCCACCTGACCGTGCTCGACCGCGTGCGCCGCCCGCGCCGCGGCTGGCTGCGCCGCCAGACGCTCGTCGGCGAGCGCTGCGCCCACTTCGAGTACGCCCAGCGCCAGCCGGTCGCCGGCCTGGAGCCGCTGCTCTGATGGAGTGCTTCCGCTGGGACGGCGACCACCTGGCCGCCGCGCTGCCGCACGGGGCGCGCGCGCTGTTCACCACCCGCCGGGGCGGCGTCTCGCGCGGCCCGTTCGCCGCGCTCAACCTCGGCCGCACCCGGGCCGACCTGGAGGAGGACGACCGCGCGGCGGTGGCCGAGAACCGCGCGCTGGTCTCGCGCGCGGCGGGCGGCCGACCGCTGCGCACCGCCCACCAGGTGCACGCGACGGCGATCGCCACCGACGGCGACGCCCTGACGGAGGCCGACGGACAGGCCACCGCGCTCGGCGACCAGGCGCTGACGGTGATGGTCGCCGACTGCCTCCCCGTGGCGATCGCCGGCCCGCACGGCGTCGCCATGCTCCACGCCGGCTGGCGCGGCCTGGCCGGCGGGATCCTCGCGCGCGGGGCCGCCATGCTGGGCGACGGACCCAAGGTGGCGGCGATCGGCCCCGGGATCGGGCTGTGCTGCTATCAGGTCGGCGACGAGGTGCGGGCCGCCTTCGCGGGCGTCGGCGGCGGCGAGTTCGCCCGCCGCGGCGACCACCTCGATCTCAAGGCGATCGCGCGCCGGCAGTTGCGCGACGCCGGGGTCGACCAGGTCGACGACTGCGAGCTGTGCACGTCCTGTGAGCCTCAGCTGTTCTTCTCCCACCGCCGTGACCGCGGGCGCACGGGACGCCAGGCGGGGGTCGCGTGGTTGAGCTGATCCGGGGGCTGGACCCCGACGTCGTGCGCGACAACCTGGCCGCGGTGCGCGCCGAGGTGGGCCCCGGCGTGCAGATTCTCGCCGCGACGAAGTACGTTCCGCGCGAGGAGATGGGCGCGCTGGCGGAGGCCGGCCTCGACGTCTTCGGCGAGAACCGGGCCCAGGACCTGGCCGACAAGCACGCGGACCACCCCGACCTGACCTGGGACTTCATCGGCCAGCTGCAGAGCCGCAAGGTCAAGCAGATGCTGCCGCTCGTGCGCTGGATCCACTCGGTCGCCTCGACCTCCGCGCTGGACCAGCTCGACCGCCACGCGCCGAGCGGCACCGAGGTGCTCGTCGAGGTCAACGTGGCCGGCGAGGCGGGCAAGGCGGGGATCGCGCCGGGCGCGCTGCCCGCCTATCTGGAGCGCGCCGCCGCCGCGGACTGGTCGATCGTCGGCCTGATGACGATGCCGCCGCTGGCCGCCGACCCGTCGGGCAACGCGCGCTGGTTCGCCGCGCTGCGCGAGCTGGCCGCCGAGCACGATCTGCGCGAGCTGTCGATGGGCACGACGCAGGACTACGCGATCGCCGCACGAGAGGGTGCAACGATCGTGCGGATCGGCTCACGGCTCTACACTCGCCTCTAGCAGGGAATTCTCCTGCCTCCCCGAAAGGGGCATTCCGTATGGCCTTCCGTGACTCCTGGCATAGCGCGCTCGTCTACTTCGGCCTGGCCGAGGAGCGCGAGGGACGCGTCGAGTACGAGGACGAAGAGCCCGTCGAGCGCGAGGCCGAGGTCGACATGGAGGATCGCTACCGCGATCGTCCCAACGTCCGGCGGCTGTCCAGTCGCCGTCGCCGCGGCGACGACTTCGACGACATCTTCGCCGAGGACGAGCCGGCCGGCCGGCCGACGACGGTGCTGCGGCCGGTGGGCGGCAGCACGCGCGGCGCCAACGGCCGCTCCAACGACGTGCGCGTGCACCTGGTCGTGCCCAAGTCGTTCAACGACGCCCAGCAGGTGGCCGACAAGTTCAAGGACTCGATCCCGGTGATCCTCAACCTCCAGGGCGTCGACGTGGACCTGTCCAAGCGGCTGATCGACTTCGCCTCCGGCCTGACCTACGCGCTGGACGGCGGGATGCAGCGGATTGCCGACAAGGTCTTCATGCTCACGCCGCGCAACGTCGAGATCTCCGCCGAGGAGCGCGCGCGGTTGATCGAGAAGGGCTTCTTCAACCAGTCCTAGCGCGCGTACGCGCCTCGTAGACTGCGCCGCGCATGCTTGGGATCGTCGGTGCCGGAAACATGGCTGGTGCGCTCGCCCGCGGATGGGGCGAGCCGGTGCTGGCCACCGATGGCGGCTCGGGCCGCTCGCAGCAGCTCGTCGACGAGCTGGGCGGCGAGTCGCTGGGCAGCGACAACGCCGAGCTGTTCCGCCGCTGCGACCTGATCCTGCTTGGGCACAAGCCCTACCAGCTGCGACAGGTCGCCGAGCAGGTCGACGGGACCGGCAAGACCGTCATCTCGGTGCTCGGCGGGACGTCCCTGGCCGATCTGCAGGCCGCCTACCCGGGGTCCCGGATCGCCAGCGCGATTCCCAACACGCCTGTGGCCATCGGCCAGGGCGTGACCTGCATCGCCGCAGGCGGCGAGTTCGCCGTGCCGCTGTTCGAGCGCGTCGGCCGGGTGTTCGTGGTGCCCGAGGAGCAGCTCGACGTGGCCACGTCGGCCATGGGCGTCACGCCCGCCTACGTCGCGCTGGTCGCCGAGGCCTCGATCGACGCCGCGGTGCGCAACGGGCTCAAGGCCGACCTGGCCACCGAGATCTTCCTGGCCGCGCTGGCCGGCAGCGCCCAGCTGCTGCAGGCCCGCGACGGCGACACGCTGGCCGTGCGACGTGAGGTGACCTCGCCCGGCGGCTCGACCGCGCGCGGGCTGGCCGCCCTGGAGGCCCACGGGCTGCGCACCGCCTTCGACGCGGCCACGAGAGCGGTGCTGAACCGATGATCCTCGCCGCGATCGACCGCCACGACGTGGCCGACTACGTGGCGGCGCTGTTCAACGTCTACACGCTGCTGCTGTTCGCCTACATCATCCTGTCGATGATCTACGCGTTCGCCCGCGTGCCCTACTGGCGCTGGCTGACGATCATCTTCGGCTTCCTGCGCGACATCTGCGAGCCGGTGCTGGCACCGATCCGCCGCGTGCTGCCGACGTTCGGGCCGTTCGACTTCAGCCCGATCGTCGCCCTGATCCTGCTGCGCATCGTGGCCGCGATCGTCGTCGGGCTGATCGACGGGTGAGCGAGCGAGCCGCATGGACGCGGGCGCTGCTCGTCGTCGTCGCCGTCCTCGTCGCCGATCAGGTCAGCAAGGCGATCGTGCGCGCCACGATCGACCCGGCCGAGCGGGTGCAGATCTTCTCCTTCCTGCACCTGGTCAACACGCGCAACGATGGGATCGCCTTCGGCGGGCTGGGCGGCTCGTGGCTGGTCAGCGTCCTGGTGATCGTCGCGCTGATCGGCATCGTCGTCGTGTTCGCGCGCAACGCGACGCGCCGCTGGGCGTGGCTGCCGGCCGGCCTGCTGCTGGGCGGTGCCCTGGGCAACATCATCGACCGGGTGGCCGAGGGGTCGGTCACCGACTTCATCAAGTTCCCGCACTGGCCCCAGTTCAACGTGGCCGACATCGCCGTCACCCTCGGCGTCATCTCGCTGGTCTTCGTCCTCGATGAGAAGAACGATCGGTGACGACGAGGCGGGGCTGCGGCTCGACCACGTGCTGGCCGCGCCGCTGGGGTCGCGCACCCGCGCCCAGCGGCTGATCGACGCCGGGCGCGTCACCGTCGACGGGCAGGCGCGGCCCAAGCGCCATCTCGTCGCCGCTGGCGAGGTCATCGAGGTCGATGAGGAGGAGCCGCCGGCCGCCGCCGCGGACGCTGATGCCGCGCCCGACGTGCCGTTCGCCGTGGCTTACGAGGACGATGCCCTGCTCGTGATCGACAAGCCCGCCGGCCTCGTCGTGCATCCTGCCGCCGGCCACCGCAGCGGAACGCTGTCGCAGGCGCTCGCCGCGCGCGGGATCGACGCCGAGCGCGGCGGCATCGTCCACCGCCTCGACCGCGACACCAGCGGCCTGCTGCTGGCCGCCAAGAGCGAGCCGGTGCTGCGGGCGCTGCAGCAGGAGCTGCGCGAGCGGCGCATCGAGCGCGAGTACCTCGCGCTGGTCGAGGGCCGCCCGCCGGCACGCACCGGGACGATCGACGCGCCGATCGGGCGCGACCGCCGCGACCGCACCCGGCACTCGACCGACACCGACGCGCCGCGCGAGGCGGTCACCCACTTCGAGCTGATCGAGGCGCTGCCGGCGGCGTCGCTGCTGCGGGTGCGCCTGGACACCGGGCGCACCCATCAGATCCGCGTGCATCTGGAGGCCATCGGCCATCCCGTGGTGGGCGACCCGACGTACGGCCGCGGCGAGGCCTACGGTCTCGAGCGCCAGTTCCTGCACGCCGCCCGCCTGGCCTTCGACCACCCATCCGACTCCGGGCGCGGACGCGTCGAGGTGACCTCGCCGCTGCCCGGCGACCTCGCCGCCGCGCTCAGGCGCGCCGGCGGGTGAGGTAGACGTCGGTCAGGTAGGGCACGTCGAAGGCGCCGCGCGGGACCACCGCGGCCAGCTGTCCCAGCAGCGTGGCGCGTTCGTGGGCGTCCATCGCGGCGATGTAGGAGATCGACGCCGCCTCGGCGATGACGCCGTCATGGTCGGTGTGGTGGAGGTGGGACAGCTGGCGGTGGCGCAGGCCGTCGAAGGCCGGATGCGCGTCGAGCGCGGGCCGGCCCGCCTCGTCGTCGCCGAAGGCGGGATGGTCGGCGCGGTGCGCGCGCACGATGTCCCAGGTGCGCTGCATCCATGCCGGCCGGCTCTGCGGGTCCGACTGCTGCCAGATGAGCGCGACGCCGCCGCCGGGGCGCACCACGCGCGCCAGCTCGTCGGCGGCGGCCTGGTGATCGAACCAGTGCCACGCCTCACCGACCGTGGCCGCATCGACGGACGCGTCGGGCAGCGGCAGGCGCTCGGCGGTGCCCTCCAGCACGGTGGTCGCGCGGATGCGCTCGCGCAGGCGCGGCAGCGGCTCGACGGCGACGACGTTCGCCCCGGAGGCGACCAGGACGCGGGTCAGCTTGCCCGTGCCGGCACCGATGTCGACCACGTCGCTGCCGGGACCCAGCTCCAGCAGCGTGACGATCTCCTGCGGGTAGCCCGGGCGCCCGCGCTCGTAGGCGTCGGCGACGTCGGCGAACGCGGCCGTCTTGGGGTGCATGGGGCTACACTACGGGCAATCAGGCCGTCGGTCGGCCGAACCCCTGCCCGCGTGCCTGAACGTGAGCAGTGGCCGCCGACGGCGAGGCAAACACCATAGGAGTGGCTCAATGGCCGAGAAGATCGGCATCCGCGAGCTGCTGGAGGCCGGCGTCCACTTCGGCCACCAGACGCGCCGCTGGAACCCCAAGATGCGTCGTTTCATCTACGGCGAGAGCGACGGCATCTACATCATCGACCTGCTCAAGACCGAGGCGCTGCTGTCCAACGCGCAGGAGTTCGCCCAGCGCGTCGGCGCCCGCGGCGGCAGCGTGCTGTTCGTCGGCACCAAGAAGCAGGCCCGCGACTCGATCAAGGAGACCGCCGAGGCGGCGGGCATGCCGTACGTCAACCAGCGTTGGCTGGGCGGCCTGCTGACGAACTTCCAGACGATCTCGCAGCGGATCAAGCGCCTGCACGACCTCGAGCGCTACGAGCGCGAGGGCCAGCTGTCGCTGCTGCCGACGCGCGAGCGCCTGGCCGCGGAGGCCGACCTGACGAAGCTGCGCGCCAACCTGGGCGGCGTCAAGCACATGCAGCGCACGCCCGACGCGATGTTCATCGTCGACCTCAAGACCGAGGCGATCGCCGTCAAGGAGGCGCAGCGCCTGCGCATCCCGATCATCGGCCTGGTCGACACCAACTGCGATCCGGACGGCATCGACTACGTCGATCCCGGGCAACGACGACGCGATCAAGTCGTGCGCGCTGATCACGCGCGCCATCGGCGAGGTCGCGGGCGCCGCCCACGCGGTGTTCCGCGCCGAGGAGGAGAAGGCGCGCAAGGAGGCCGAGGAGAAGGCCCGCCGCGAGGCCGAGGAGCGCGCCAAGCGCGAGGCCGAGGAGCGCGCCAAGCGCGAGGCCGAGCAGGCGGCGCAGCGCCAGGCCGAGCTGGCCGCCCGCGAGGCGGCCGCGCAGGCCGCCGCCGAGCAGCAGGCGCACCCCAACGCCGTGCCCGGCGAGCCCTCCGAGCATCGCGCCCAGCCCGACCCGCATGTGACCCAGGAGGCCGACCGCGAGAAGGCCCAGGCGGCGCGCAAGGCCGGTGGGCCGCGCAAGGCGCGCGACCCCCGCCCGGCGCCGGTCGCGGAGGCCGGCGAGCCGATCACCAACCAGGACGTCCAGGAGGCGGCCGCCGCCGCCGAGGCGCAGGACGCGGCCGCCAAGCCGCGCCCGCCGCCGAGGAGAAGCCGGCCAACGGCAACGGCACCAGCGGCGCGCCCGAGCCGCAGGCCGAGGCGTCCGGCGAGACCCAGACCGAGCAGACCGAGGAACCCACCAAGTGACCGACACCACGATCAGCGCCAAGGACGTCAAGGCCCTGCGCGACCGCACCGGCGCGGGCATGATGGACTGCAAGAAGGCGCTCACCGAGTCCGGCGGCGACGTCGACAAGGCGATCGAGATCCTGCGCGTCAAGCAGGGCAAGCGCATCGAGGACCGCGGCGAGCGGCAGGCCACCGAGGGCACCGTCCAGGCCTACATCCACTCCAACGGCAAGGTCGGGGTGCTTGTCGAGGTCGACACCGAGACCGACTTCGTCGCCCGCAACGACGACACGGTCAACTTCGCCCGCGACATCGCGCTGCACATCGCCGCCGCCGCCCCGGAGTACGTCTCCGAGGACGAGGTCGACGAGGAGCGCAAGCAGGCCGAGCTGCGCATCTACGAGCAGGAGGCCGCCGACAAGCCCGAGAACGTGCGCTCCAAGATCGCCGAGGGCAAGCTGCGCAAGTGGTACGAGACCGTCGTGCTGCTCAACCAGCCGCACGTCAACGGCGACAAGTACGAGGGCAAGACCGTCGGCCAGCTGCTGGACGAGCTGCGCGCCAAGACCGGCGAGAACGTGCAGATCCGGCGCTTCGCGCGCTTCGCGGTCGGTCAGTAAGTGAGCGCCGAGCCCGCCTTTCGCCGTGTCCTGCTGAAGCTGTCGGGGGAGGCCCTCATGGGCTCCCTCGACTACGGGACCGATCCCGATCGCCTGCGTGGGCTCGCCGAGCAGATCGCTCGCGTGCACGCGCGCGGCGTCGAGCTGGCGATCGTGGTGGGGGCGGGCAACATCTACCGCGGCATGAAGGGGGCGGCGGCCGGCATGGATCGCGCGACCGCCGACTACATGGGCATGCTGGCGACGGTCCTCAACGCGCTGGCGCTGCAGGACGCGCTGGAGAAGCAGGGCGTCCACACGCGGGTGCAGTCGGCGATCGACATCCAGGAGGTGGCCGAGCCGTACATCCGCCGGCGCGCGATGCGCCATCTGGAGAAGCACCGCGTCGTGATCTTCGCGGCCGGGACCGGCAATCCGTTCTTCACGACCGACACCGCGGCGGCGCTGCGCGCGATCGAGATGCACGCCGAGGCCATCCTGATGGCCAAGAACGACGTCGAGGGCGTCTACACGTCCGACCCGCGCACCGACCCGGAGGCCGAGTTCATCTCCGAGATCACGCACATGGAGGCCGTCAGCCGCCAGCTGCGCGTGATGGACGCCACGGCGCTGACCCTGTGCGCCGAGAACAAGCTGCCCATCTACGTGTTCAACATGGACGACGAACGCAACATCGACCGGATAGTGTCCGGCGAGCGCGTGGGGACTCTGGTGAAGACATGAGCGAGTTGATCGACGAGCTGCTGGCCGACGCGGCGGATCGGATGTCCAAGTCGGTCGAGGCGACCAAGCACGACTTCGGCTCGGTGCGCACCGGGCGGGCCAATCCGACGTTGCTGGACCGCATCACCGTCGAGTACTACGGGGCCCAGACGCCGCTGAGCCAGCTGTCGACGGTGAGCGCGCCGGAGGCGCGCCTGATCACCGTCACGCCCTACGACAAGAGCTCGATCAAGGCGATCGAGAAGGCGATCAACGAGTCCGACATCGGGTTGAATCCGTCCAACGACGGCAACGTCGTGCGCCTCGTCCTGCCCGAGCTGACCGAGGAGCGCCGCAAGGACCTCGTCAAGGTCGTGCGCGGCATCGCCGAGGAGGGGCGCATCAAGATCCGCAACGTGCGTCGCGACGTGATGCACGACCTGCGCGAGCTGCGCGACGGCGGCGACGTGGGCTCCGACGAGGAGCACCGCGCCGAGACGGAGCTGCAGAAGCTGACCGACGCCCGCGTGACCGAGCTCGACGAGCTGCTGAAGACCAAGGAAGCCGAGATCCTGGAAGTCTGATGTCCGCGCCCCCGGCTCGGGCGCGCTACGTCGCCATCATCACCGACGGCAACGGGCGCTGGGCCCAGCAGCGCGGCTTGCCCGTGCTCCAGGGCCATCAGGCGGGCGCCGACGTCGTCAAGGCGCGCCTGCGCGACGCCGTCGAGCTGGGCGTGCGCGAGCTGACCGTCTACTCGTTCTCGACGGAGAACTGGGCGCGCTCCGACGACGAGGTCGCCGGCCTGATGCGCATGTTCGCCCAGCGCCTGGACGGCGAGACGCCCGAGCTGCACGCCGAGGGCGTGCGCATGCGCTTCGTCGGCCGGCGCGAACGGGTCGCGCCCGAGCTGCTGGAGCGCATGGACGCGGCCGAGGCACTGACCGCCGGCAACGACCGCATCACCCTGTTCATCGCCTTCAACTACGGCGGTCGGGCGGAGATCGTCGACGCGGCGGCGCGCTTTGCGGGAGGGACCGAGGAGGACTTCGCGAAGCTGCTGTACGCCCCCGAGATGCACGACCCTGACCTGGTGATCCGCACCAGCGGGGAGGTGCGCCTGAGCAACTTCCTGATGTGGCAGTCCGCCTACTCCGAGCTCGTGTTCCGCGACGAGCTGTGGCCCGACTTCGACCGGGCCGCCTTCGAGGCGTCGCTGGAGGAGTTCGCCGCTCGCAAGCGCCGCTTCGGGGGCCGCTGAGGTGGCCACGCGCGGCCGTCGCCCCGCGTCGCGGCGGCGCGCCGACCGGGCGCGGCGGCGCAACGCCGGCGGGGAGCTGGGCGCCCGCATCCTCGTCGCCGTGCCGGCGATCGCCTTCGCGCTGTTCATCGTCGACCGGGGCGGCTGGATCTGGACGGTGGCGCTGATCGTGTTGGGCGTCGCCTGCATGGGCGAGCTGTTCACGATGCTGCGCAACGGCCATCCGGTGCGGCTGGCGGGCTTCATCGGCCTGGCGGGCATGCTGGTGGCGGCGCAGGTCGGCGGGCCGTCCTCGGTGCTGCTGGCGCTGGTCGCGACGGTCCCGTTGGTGTTCCTCGTCGGCGTGACGCAGCCCAGGATGGGGGCGCCCGGGCTGAGCGTCACCGCCCTGGGGCTGGTGTGGATCGCGCTGCCGCTCGCCCACGCGGTGCTGCTGCGCAAGCTGCCCCACGGCGATGCGATCGTCATCGACGTGCTCGTCGGCACGTTCGTCGGGGACACGGGCGCCTACCTGGGCGGGCGCGCGGTGGGCCGCCGGCCGCTGGCGCCGCGGATCTCGCCCAACAAGACGGTGGAGGGCTGGGCGATCGGCGTCGGGGCCGCCATCGTCGGCGTGTGGTTCGCCGGCCTCTATCAGGACTGGCTGTCGGGCTACCAGGCGCTGCTGCTCGGCCTGGCCGTCGCGCTGGTGGCGCCGCTGGGCGACCTGTTCGAGTCCTACATCAAGCGCGACGCTGGCGTGAAGGACTCGGGGAAGCTGTTCGGCGCTCACGGTGGCGCGCTGGACCGGTTGGACGCCGTGCTGTTCGCGGCCGTGGCGGGCTACTACGTGTGGCACGCGATGCTCTGAGTCGCTCGCCGGGTAGGGTCGCGGCGATGACGGCGATCCAGGCGGCGGCGATCGGCGCGGCGTGCGGGCTGCGGGCCTTCAGCGGCCCCGGCGTGCTGGCCTGGCGCGGCGGACTGGGCGACGGACCGCTGCGGGCCGTCATGCTCACGCTCGCGGCCGGAGAGCTGGCCGGCGACAAGCTGCCGTGGACGCCGCCGCGCACGGCGCCACCCGCGCTGGCCGCACGGATCGCCTCAGGCGCATGCTGCGGCCACCGCCTGGGCGGCCCCGCGGGCGCGGCGCTCGGCGTCGCCGCAGCCGTCGGCGCCGCGTTCGCCGGCCAGCACGCCCGTGCCGCGCTCGTCGCCGCGTTCCCGCTGCCCGACGCGGCCGTCGCGCTGGCCGAGGACGCCGGAACCTACGCGCTCGCCGCCGCAGCCACGCGCCCCTGAGCGCCGAGTGGCGTCTTCTTCCCGCTCAGCGGGCAAGAAACGCCACTCGGCGGACGACCCCCTCATCCGGCGACCGCCTCGGCCAGAATCCCGGCGGCGCGCTCGCAGTCCTCGCGCGAGACGTCCAGGTGGGTGACCGCGCGCACCGTGCGCGGCGCGAAGGCCATCACCGCCACGCCGCCCGCCGCGGCGCGCTCGACGACGGCCGCGGCGTCGCGGCCGCCCTCGCGCAGGCGCAGCACGACGATGTTCGTCTCCACGGTCGACGGGTCCAGGTCGACCTGCTCCAGCTCGGCCAGCCGTCGCGCGATCAGCGCGGCGTTGGCGTGGTCGTCGGCCAGGCGCTCGACGTGATGGTCGAGCGCGTACAGCCCCGCGGCCGCCAGGAACCCGGACTGGCGCATCGCACCGCCCAGCATCCGCCGGTAGCGCACCAGCGCCCCGATGTGCTCGCGCGAGCCGGCCAGCAGCGAGCCGACCGGGCAGCCCAGCCCCTTGGACAGCGCCAGCGATACGAGGGTGAACGGCGCCGCCAGGGCGGCCGGGTCCGTCCCGCGGGCGACCGCCGCGTTCAGCAGCCTGGCGCCGTCCAGATAGGAGGCGACCCCGTGCTCGCGGGCCGTGTCGCCGACGCGCTGGAGGAGCCCGAGGTCCCACACCAGGCCGCCCATCCGGTTGTGGGTGTTCTCGACCTCGATCAGCGTCGTCGGGGGCTGCAGCAGATGGCCGCGGGGGCGGATCGCCGCCGCCAGCTCGCCCGCGCCGTAGCGCCCGTCGGAGCCGATCTCGGTGAACTGGACGCCCGAAAGCGCGGCGCCGGCGCCCGTCTCATGCCAGACAGCGTGCGTCTCGCGCCCGACGACGACGTCGTCGCCCGGCTGGCAGGAGAGCTTGAGCGCGAGCTGGTTGGCCATGTGGCCGGAGGGCACCAGCAGCGCCGCCTGCTTGCCCAGCAGCTCCGCCACGCGCTCCTGCAGTGCGTTGACCGTCGGGTCCTCGCCGAACTGGTCGTCGCCGACCTCCGCGGCGGCCATCGCCGCGCGCATGGGGGCGGTGGGGCGGGTGACGGTGTCCGAGCGCAGGTCGATCACGAGCGCGATCCTATGACCGTTACACGCCCTTCATGCACGGCTCTACCCTGAACGGCGATGCCGCGCCGCCTGCTGATCCTCGGCTCCACGGGCTCCATCGGCACCCAGGCGCTCGACGTGGTCGAGCGCTCCGGGGGCGAGCTGGAGGTCGTCGGCCTGTCCGCCGAGCGCTCCTGGGAGTCGCTCGTCGAGCAGGCCGTCCGCCTGGGCGTAGGGCGCATCGCGCTGGCCGACCGCGACGCGGGCGCCCGGGCCAGCGAGGCGTGGACCGACGGCGAGGTGCTCGTCGGCGCGCAGGGCCTCGTCGAGCTCGTGGTCTCCAGCGGCGCCGACCTGGTGCTCAACGCGCTCGTCGGATCGGCGGGCCTGGGCCCAACCGTCGCTGCGCTGGGCGAGGGCATCGACCTGGCGTTGGCCAACAAGGAGTCGCTGGTCGTCGGCGGCGAGCTGGTGACCGTGCTGGCCGAGGCGACCGGCGCCACGCTGATCCCCGTCGACTCCGAGCACACCGCGCTGCACCAGCTGATGGCCGGCCTACCCGTCGGCGCGGTCGAGCGGCTGGTGATCACGGCCAGCGGCGGGCCGTTTCGCGGCTGCTCGCGGGCGCAGCTGGGGGAGGTGAGCGTCGACCAGGCGCTGGCCCACCCGACCTGGGCGATGGGCGGCAAGATCACCATCGACTCGGCGACGCTGATGAACAAGGGGCTGGAGCTGATGGAGGCCCACCACCTGTTCGGCACGCCGTACGACCGCATCGACGTGGTCGTGCATCCGCAGTCGATCGTCCACGGCGTCGTCGACCTCGTTGACGGCGCCTCGCTGGCCCACCTCGGCCACCCGGACATGCGCATCCCGATCGCCTACGCGCTGCACCATCCCGAGCCGGCCCCGCTGCCCACCCGCCGGCTGCGCCTGGAGGAGGTCGGCAGCCTCACCTTCGAGCCGCCCGACCTGGACGCCTTCCCGTGCCTGCGCCTGGCCCGCGCGGCCGCGGTCGCCGGCGGCACCGCGCCGTGCGTGCTCAACGCGGCCAACGAGGTCGCCGTGCACGCCTTCCTGGACGGGCGCCTGCCGTTCCTGGGCATCGCCGCCGTGATCGAGGAGACGCTGGACGCGCTGGGCAGCCAGCCGATCCGCGCCTTCGAGACGCTCTACGACGCCGATCACGAGGCGCGCCGCGCCGCCGCCGAGCTCGTCGAGGACAAGGTCGCCTGAGATGAGCTGGGTGCTCGCCTTCGTGGGCTTCTCCGCGCTGATCGTGCTGCACGAGTTCGGCCACTTCGTCGCGGCCAAGGCGACCGGCATGCGGGTGGAGAAGTTCTCGCTGTTCTTCGGCCCGATGTTCGCCAAATTCCGCCGCGGCGACACGACCTACGGCATCGGCCCGATCCCGCTCGGCGGCTACGTGAAGATCACCGGCATGAACCCGGCGGAGGACATCCCGCCGGAGGCCGTCGACCGCGCCTACTACCGCCAGCCGGTGTGGAAGCGCATCGTCGTGATCGCCGCCGGGCCGGCGATGAACGTGCTGATCGCGTTCCTGCTGATCTGGGGCCTGGTCGCCTTCTCCGGCCTGGAGAACCCCGATCCCCAGCAGCAGCGCTACATCGCCGCAGTCGAGCAGGGCTCCCCGTCGCAGGGTCAGCTGCGGCCCGACGACAAGATCGTCTCGGTCGACGGTCACACCAGCACCGCGGATTTCAGCGCGGCGATCGGCGCACACCACTGCGCGGGCGCTCCCACCGCCGGCTGCCGGGCGACCACGCCCGTGACGATGGTCGTCGAGCGCGACGGCGCGCGCAAGACCCTGACGCTCACCCCGGTCTACGACCCCGCGGTCAAGCGCACGCGCGTCGGGTTCACCTACGGCTTCGCGGCCGACTACGTGCCGCCAAAGGTGACCGAGCCGGTGGGTCAGGCCGCGATCACCAGCCTCGACCGCATGTGGTACGTGACCCACACGACGGTCAGCGCGATCGGCAAGATCTTCTACGACTCGCAGGCGCGCAAGGAGGTCTCCGGCGTCGTCGGCTCCTACGAGGCCACGCGGCAGTCGTTTGAGTTCGACATCGCCCGCGCCGTCTGGGTGCTGGCGCTGATCTCGCTGTCGCTGGCGGTCATCAACCTGTTTCCCTTCCTGCCGCTGGACGGCGGCCACATCTTCTGGGCGCTGGCCGAGAAGGTGCGCGGCCGCCCGATCCCCTTCGTGGTCATGGAGCGCGCCGGGCTGGTCGGCTTCGCGCTGGTGGCGTGCCTGTTCGTGCTCGGCCTGAGCAACGACATCGGGCGTATCGCCGACGGGGGCTTCCAGGTGCGTTAGGCTCGCCTCGAGCCCCGTAGGGAGGAGAACCGATGGAGCCCACCGCCGCCGGCCATCGCCCGGGCGCGCTGGACGCCGCCACCGTCGCCGAGGCGTTTCGCATCACCGCCGACGAGCGATCCGATGACATCGCCGTGCGAGCGCATCCCGACGGAGGCGTGGCGTGGACGTGGACGCAGCTGCGCGAGCGCGTCGACACGCTCGCCGCGGGCCTGTCGCGGCTGGGCGTCCGGCGTGGGGACAGCGTCGCGCTGCTGATGGGCAACCGGCCGGAGTTCCATCTCGCCGACCTGGCGGTGATGACGCTGGGAGCGACGCCGTTCTCCATCTACAACACCTACGCGGCCGAGCAGATCGAGTTCGTCCTCTCCGACGCCGGCGCGCGCGTGCTGATCGTCGAGCAGGCGCTGCTGGCCAACGCGCTGGCCGCCCGCGAGCTGCTGAGCGACCTGGAGCGGGTGATCGTGATCGACGGCGAGCCGCCCGCCGGCTGCCTGTCGCTGGACGAGGTGATGGCCGACGCCGACCCCGAGTTCGATCCCGACGCCTCGATCGCGCTCGTCGATCCCGACGACGTGATCACCCTCATCTACACGTCGGGCACGACCGGGCCGCCCAAGGGCGTGCAGCTCACCCACCGCAACGTGATGAGCGCGGTGCGGATGGTCGACGAGGTGATCCGGCTGCCCGCCAACGGCCGGGTGATCTCGTGGCTGCCGGCGGCCCACGTCGCCGAGCGCGTCGCCCACCACTACCTGCCGATCGCCTACGGCCTGACCGTCACCACCTGCCCGGACCCGCGCCAGATCATCGCGGTGCTGCCCGCGGTGCGCCCGTCCTGGTTCTTCGCGGTGCCGCGCATCTGGGAGAAGCTCAAGGCGGGCCTGGAGGCGATGGTCGCCGCGCTGCCCGACGAGCAGCGCGAGGCCAGCGAGCGGGCGATCGGGGCGGCCACGCGCCAGGTGCGCCTGCAGCAGGCCGGCGAGCCGGTTCCCGAGGAGCTCGAGCAGGCCTGGGCGCAGGCCGACGCGGCGATCTTCGCACCGCTGCGCGCCCAGCTGGGCTTCGATGCCCTCATTGCCGTCAACGTCGGCGCCGCGCCGACCCCGGTCGAGGTCCTGGAGTTCTTCCACGCGATCGGCATCCCCGTCGCCGAGGGCTTGGGGCATGTCGGAGACGACCGGCGCCGGCTGCGTCAACCCGCCCGAGCGCATCAAGATCGGCAGCGTCGGCCCGCCGTCGCCGGGGATGGAGCTGCGCCTCGGCGACGACGGCGAGCTGCTGATGCGCGGCGAGGTCGTCATGTCGGGCTATCGCAACCTGCCCGACAAGACCGCCGAGACGCTCGACTCCGACGGCTGGCTGCACACCGGGGACATCGCCGAGATCGACGACGAGGGCTACGTGCGCATCGTCGATCGCAAGAAGGAGATCATCATCAACGCGGCCGGCAAGAACATGTCGCCGGCCAACATCGAGGCGACGCTCAAGGCGTCCTCGCCGCTGATCGGCCAGGCCGCCGTGATCGGCGACGGCAAGCCCTTCAACACCGCGCTGATCGTCCTCGACGCCGACTTCGCACCGGCGTGGGCGGCCCAGCAGGGGCTCGCCGAGACGTCGCTGGAGGAGCTGGCCGTCGACGCCAGCGTGCGCGACGCCGTCCAGGCGGGGGTCGACGCGGCCAACGCCAAGCTCGCCCGCGTCGAGCAGATCAAGCGCTTCTTCGTGGTGCGTGGCGACTGGATGCCCGGCGGGGACGAGCTGACACCGACGATGAAGCTCAAGCGGCGCCCGATCGCCGAGAAGTACGAGCAGGAGATCGCCGCGCTGTACGGCGGCTGACAGATCTCAAGGAATCGCGCGGGGCGCCGACACATGGGGCGTGGCGCTCCGCACCCGCATCACGCTCACCATCGCGGTCGCCGCGCTGGCGCTCACGGCGCTGGTGGCCTCCTCCGCGGTGGCCGGACCCGCCGCCCGCTTCGCGGTCGGCTCGTCCGCCCTGGAGCAGGCCGAGCGGATCGCCCGCGACCACTGGGGCACCGACGCGTGCGGTGGGTCGGTCGCGCTGCGCTGGGTGCGCCAGGACGCCGACATCAACGCGCTGTCGACGTGGACGACCGCGTCGCCGGATCCCTACGCCGACCCGTCCGACAATCGCGACTGCTCGATCGCGCTCAACCCGGCCGCGCACTTCGACTGGCCCAAGCTGTGCACGGTGATCGTGCACGAGTACGGGCACCTGACCGGCCACGACCACGACCGGCGGCCGGGGCGGCTGATGTCGGAGGTCTACACGACGCCGCTGGAGCAGTGCGCGGCGCCTACGGCGCGACGTGCCGTCGCGTGACGTGTGCCGGCGACGGCGCGCCGATCAGGCTGAGCCCGAGCTCGATCTCGGCCCGCAGCAGCTCCAGCAGGCGGGCGACCGCCGGCTCGCCGCCGCAGGTCAGCGCCCAGAGCACGGGCCGGCCGACGAGCACGGCACGCGCACCCAGCCCGAGCGCGACGAGGACGTCGCTGCCGCGGCGCACGCCGCCGTCGACGTAGACCTCCAGCCGCCCGGCCACCGCGTCGACGATCTCGGGCAGCAGGTCGATCGTGGCTCCGACGGCATCCAGCTGACGGCCGCCGTGGTTGGAGACGACGATCGCGCCGGCGCCGTGCTCGCAGGCCAGCCGCGCGTCCTCGGCGGTCTGGATGCCCTTGAGGACGAGCGGGACCTTCAGCTCGCCAGCCAGCTCGGCGACGGTGTCCCAGGTGATCGCCCCGTCGACGAGCGCGAAGAAGTCCTGGACGGTCGGGCAGGCGTCCGCGCCCAGCACGGCGCTGATGGCCGGCACGTCGATGTCGTCGGGGACGTGGAAGCCGGTGCGCAGGTCGCGCTCGCGGCGCCCGGGGCGCGGGGCGTCGACGGTCAGTACGACGGCGCGGAAGCCCCGCGCGAGCGCGTCGTCGCACAGCGCGCGCGTGACCCCGCGGTCGCGCAGCATGTACAGCTGAAACCAGCGTGGCGCCTCGGCGGGCGCCTGCTCGGCCACCTCGGCCGGGCTCGAGGTGGCCAGGGTGGAGAGCGTGAGGATCGTGCCCGCCGCCGCGGCGGCGCGGGCGGTGGCAGGCTCGCCGTCGGGGTGGGCCATGCGCTGGAGCGCCATCGGAGCGACGATCAGCGGCATGGAGATCGGCGTGCCCAGCGCGGTCGTCTGCGTGCTGACGACGTCGACGTCGACGAGCACCCGCGGGCGCAGCCGCCGTCGGGCGTAGGCGGCGACGTTGTCGCGCAGGGCGCGCTCGTCGTTGGCGCCGCCGGCGAAGTAGCCGAGCGTCCCGGCGGGCAGGGCCCGCTCGGCGAGCGCCTCGAAGTCGGCGGCGTTGATCGCCTCGTCCCAGCTCATGGCCGGCGCAACGCTATCCAGGACTTGGCCAGCGGGCCGAACCGCTCGGCGACGACGGTCGAGCCCGGCAGCAGCTCGGCCAGCTGGTCGCGGCGCAGCAGCGCGATCTCCTCCCACGCGCCGGCCGCGCCCAGGCGCCAGTAGCGGCGGCGCAGCCCGGCGGGCAGCCAGTGGGCGAACGGCAGCAGCGCATGCGGCTCGATCGGAAACGAGAAGGCGGGGGTCTGGACCCACCAGCCGCGGGCCACGCGCCGCAGCTCGGCGGCGAACGCGGCGCGATCGGCGGGGCGCAGGTGCTCGACGACGCTGGAGGAGTAGGCGAGGTCGAAGGCGCCGTCGTCGAAGGGCAGGCGGCGCGTCGCGTCGGCGCGCACGAATGGCCCGGGGTAGTCCGGGCGGTCGGCGACGTCGACACCGGTCACGTCCAGGCCGGGCGCCAGCCCGCGCAGGCCCAGCGCGCCGCAGCCGACGTCGACGATGCGCGTCGACGCGGTGACGCCGGTCAGCGCGAGGAACTGGCGATGGCGCTGCGCGCGGGCGCGCTGGGCCAGCGGCTCGGCGATGCGGGCCAGCGGGCCGCGGGCGGTGGCATAGACGTTCACAGGCTGCCCCAGCCTACGTTCCTACACTTGGAGGACATGGCATCGCAGCGACAGATCCACGTCGGACCCGTGCCCGTGGGCGGCGGAGCCCCCGTCGCGGTCCAGACGATGACCAAGACCGAGACCGCGAACCTGCAGGCGACGATGGACCAGATCCACCGCGTTGCCGAGGCGGGGGCCGACATCGTCCGCTGCGCGGTCCCGCGCGAGCAGGACGTCGAGGCGCTCAAGACGATCGTGGCGCAGTCGCCGATCCCGGTCATCGCCGACATCCACTTCAACCACACCCTGGCGCTCAAGGCGCTCGACGCGGGCGCCCACTGCGTGCGCCTGAACCCCGGCAACATCGGCGGGCCCGACAAGGTCGCCGAAGTGATCGCCAAGGCCAAGCAGAAGGGCACGCCGATCCGCGTGGGCGTCAACTCGGGCTCGCTGCCCAAGCATCTGCGCGAGCTGGAGTACACCAACCCGGTCGAGGCGCTGGTGAGCGCCGCGGTCGAGACGGTCGAGCTGATGGAGCGCCTGGACTTCGACGACTTCAAGGTGTCGATGAAGTCCACCTCGGTGCCCAACACCATCGCCTCCAACCGGCTGCTGGCCGAGCGGATCCCCTACCCGCTGCACCTCGGCGTGACCGAGGCGGGCACGAAGTGGTCGGGCTCGCTCAAGAGCGCGGTCGGGCTGGGCACGCTGCTGGCCGACGGGATCGGGGACACGATCCGCATCTCGCTGTCCACCTTCCACGCCGAGGAGGAGGTGAAGGTGGCCTGGGAGATCCTCAAGGCGCTCAAGCTGCGCGAGCGCGGGCCGGTGCTGATCGCCTGCCCGACGTGCGGGCGCCTGCAGTTCGACATGGACTCGGTCGTGGCCGAGGTCGAGCGGCGCCTGGAGGCCTACGAGGACCCGATCGAGGTGTCGATCCTCGGCTGCGCGGTCAACGGCATCGGTGAGGCGCGCCACGCCGACTTCGGCATCACCGGCGCCAAGGACATGGGGATGATCTACTCCAAGGGCGAGCCGCTCAAGAAGGTCGCCACGGACGACCTCGTCGACGAGCTGTTCGCCGAGATCGACCGCTACTACGCCGCCGGCAAGACGGTCGTGCGCGACGAGGCGGCGGCCGCCGAGGCGGCCGCGTGGCTGGCCGATGAGGAGGACGCCACCGCGATGACGCCCGAGCGCCTGGCCGCGCTGGAGGCCGAGAAGGCGCGCGAGGAGGCCGAGGCGCAGCCCGAGCCCGCGTCGCCGCTCGACGAGGCCAGCTCGCCCGTCGCCGGGCGTCGTTTCACTCGGGCGTAGCCGCCGCTGTCGGCTCGGCTCGGCGCACCGAGGCGTAGCCGGCCAGCAGCACGAACACAAAGAAGAAGGTCGTCGCCTCGCGGCCGGCCAGGCCGATGTCCAGCAGCGTGTCGCGGCTGGTGCCCTCGACGGCCAGGACGACCACCGCGACGACGTAGACGACGGTCAGGACGACCAGCACCGCGGGGCCGTAGCGCTCCACCGGGCGCAGGATGCGGTCCCAGGCGCTGTCGGGTTCCGCAGGCGCGGCGGAGACCCCTGCGTCGCCGCGTGCGGTCCGGATGACCGTCCAGGCTCGCCACGCCTCCAGCCCGATGGCCACGGTGATCAGCGCCGACCACCAGGTGACGTGCGACTCGGCGACCTCGACGACCGTCGTCGCCAGGCGCGCCAGGAACAGCGTGATGATCAGCCGCGCCAGCGACCGGCGCCGCTCGACCAGCTCCCGGGTGCGGCTGTGCAGTCGAGCCATCGGCGGTCGTCGGACCCGGAGGCTGCGCGGCTCAGCCGCGCACCAGGTCGCGCTGGAAGACCGCGATGGCGTCGGCGCCCGTGGCGCCCGTGTACACGAAGCGGCCGTCGGGGCTGACCGCCACCGAGCTGACGCCCGCCAGGCCGCGCCCGGTGGCGCAGCCGCGCGTGCGCTTGGCGGCGATGCAGCCGTCCTTGTCCTGGCGGCCGGTGAGCTGGGTGACGACACCGGTGCCCGGGTCGCGGGCGAGCACGTTGAGCGCGCCCTTGAAGGAGGCCACGTAGACGCTGCGCTCGTCGGGGGAGACCGCCAGGCCCTCCGGCTGGGCGAAGCCGCGCCCCAGCCCGCAGCCGGCGGCGGGCAGCGCGGCGATGCAGCCGGCGGGGCCGGTGCCCTGGGTGAGGGCGCCGCTGGCGGCGGCACGCGTGAACGCGGTGATGCTGTTGCTCAGCACCGAGGTCACGTAGACGCTCGCACCGTCGCCGCTGAGCGCGACGGCGTTGGGTCCGCCGATCTGCTGGGCGGCGGCGCAGCCCGGGACCGCGGTCAGCGTGGCGCAGCCGCTGGGCATGAGCGCGCCCGTGGCCGGGTCGCGCGTGAGCGTGAGCAGCGCGTTGGCGAACGCGGCGGCCACGTAGACGCTGGCGCCGTCGGGGCTGACGGCCACGCCCTCGGGGGCACGCAGCAGCGGCACCGCCGCGCAGCCGCTGTCGGGATCGAGCGCGATGCACGCCGCGGTCCCCGCGGGCTGCGTCAGCGCGCCGCTGGCCGGGTCGCGCACGAAGATGGCGATCGCGTTGCCGCTGAAGGCGGCCACGTACACGCTGCGCCCGTCCGGGCTGACGCTGACCGCGGCGGCGCCGCCCAGGGCTCGGCCGGGCGCGCATCCGCCGGCGCCGTCGTCGGCGATGCAGCCGGCGGCGCCGGGCGGCTGGGTGAGAGCGCCCGTCGCCGGGTCGCGGTCGAGGATGGCGACGGCGTTGCCGTCGCGCGAGGCGACGTAGACGTTGCGCCCGTCGGGGCTGACCGCCAGCCCGCTGGCACCGTCGAGGCCGATGCCCGGCGCGCAGTCCTCGGCGCCGCCGACCGCCACGCAGCCGGCCGCTCCGGCGGCCTGGCGCAGGGTGCCGGTGCGCAGGTTGCGCGAGAAGGAGGCGACCGCGCCGCTCTTGGCGGCCGCGGCATACAGGGAGGACCCGTCGGGGCTGATGGCGACCGCGCCCGAGCCGACGAACGGGGCGACGCCGCGCAGCCCGCGCGCCGCGCCGCAGCGGCGCGGGTGGTGCGAGCGGTCGGAGACGCAGCCGAACGGGCCGGGCAGCTGGCGCAGCGCGCCCGTGTGGACGCCGCTCGGCGACGGGGACGGGGTGGGCGCGGCGAGCGCGGCGGTGGGGATGGCCAGCGTGGCGGCCGTCGTCAGCAGGGCGACGGCACGACGCATGCGCAGGGGACCGGTGGGCATCGTGCCGGGACCCTACCGGGGGTTGCTGACGCCGTGTCGTCGATCTGCGTCGTAGGCTGTCGCCCGGATGCACCGACAGTCGCAGCTGCTTCTCCCCACCGAACGCCAGCCGCCCGCCGACGCGGAGGCGATCTCCCACAAGCTGATGGTCCGCGCCGGGCTGATCCGCCAGATCGGCACCGGCATCTGGTCCTGGCTGCCGGCGGGCTGGCGCGTGCACCAGAAGGCCGCGCAGATCGTGCGCGAGGAGATGGACCGCATCGGCGCCCAGGAGGTGATGATGCCGGTGCTCGTGCCCGCCGAGCTGTGGAAGCGCACCGGCCGCTACGGCGCCGAGGAGCTGTTCAAGCTCAACGACCGCAAGGGTGCGGACCTGGTGCTGTCGATGACCAACGAGGAGACGGTCACGACCCATGCCGCGCAGGTCGTGCGCAGCTACCGCGACCTGCCGTTCTCGCTCTACCACATCCAGGTCAAGGAGCGCGACGAGCCGCGCCCGCGCGCCGGGGTGCTGCGCACGCGCGAGTTCATCATGAAGGACTCCTACTCCTTCGACCGCGACGCGGCGGGCATGGACGTCAGCTACCGGGCCCATGCCGGCGCCTACGACCGCATCTTCGACCGTGCGGGCCTGGAGTGGTACTCGGTCGAGTCCGACGTGGGCATGATGGGCGGCCTGGGCGCGCACGAGTACATGGCGCCGTGCCCGGCCGGCGAGAACGACGTCGCGCTGGCGCCCGGATACGCGGCCAACGTCGAGGTGGCCAGCGCCGATCCGCAGCCCGTGCCCGCGCTGCCCGGGGCGATCGCCGGCGAGCTGCACACGCCGGGGGCGAGCACGATCGAGGCGCTGGCCCGCGCGCTGGACGTCCATCCGGGCGCGCTGCTCAAGGCGTTCCCGGTCGTGACCGAGGCCCGCGGGCTGGTGCTGGTCATGGTGCGCGGCGATCACCGCGTCAACGACATCAAGCTCCAGAACGCGCTCGGCGAGTCGTTCCGCCCCGCCCACGACGAGGAGCTCGCCGGCGCCGGCCTGGTCGGCGGCTTCATGGGCCCCAACGACCAGGTCGAGCTGCTGCTCGACGCGGCCGTCGAGCCCGGCCGCTACGTGGTGGGGGCCAACCGGCCCGACTACCACGTGGTCCTCGACGTGCCCGCCGGCGAGCGGCTGGACGTGCGCACCGTGGTGGAGGGCGACACCGTCGACGGCCATCCGATCCGCATCGAGCCCGCCATCGAGGTCGGCAACATCTTCAAGCTCGGCACGCGCTACTCGGTTCCGCTGAACGCGACCTACCTGGACGAGGAGGGCGCCGAGCAGCACGTGTGGATGGGCTGCTATGGCATCGGCCCGGCGCGCATCGCCGCGGCGGCGATCGAGCAGCACGCCGACGAGCACGGCATCTCCTGGCCGCGGGCGCTGGCGCCGTGGGACGTCCACGTCGTCGCGCTCGGCGGCGAGGACGAGCTGGCCGCGGCCACCGCGCTGGCGCAGGAGATCGAGGCGACGGGGCTGAGCGTGCTGCTCGACGACCGTCCGCTGCGACCGGGGGAGAAGTTCGCCGACGCCGAGCTGCTGGGCTGCCCGCTGCGCGTCACGGTCGGCAAGCGGTCGCTGGAGTCCGGGCGCGCGGAGGTGCAGGTCCGCCGTGGGCGCGCCGACCACGAGGGCGGCGTCGCACTGCGCGGAGGCGGCGGCGCGGTGGCCGAGCTGTGGCGAAGCGTCCCCTGACCTTTCGCCGGCTGACGGGCCTGGACCGCTCGGGCCCGGATCCCATCGAGACCCAGGCGGGCCAGCCGCTGCGCCCGTGGACGATCCCCAACCTGATCTGCTACCTGCGCGCCGCGCTGATCCCGGTGTTCCTGATCGTCGCCTTCTCCAGCGACGACGGCACGAGCGCGGTCATCGTGCTGCTGTTCCTGGGCGCCACGCTCGGCGACTACGCCGACGGCATGGCCGCGCGGGTGACCGGCCAGTACAGCCGCCTGGGCGCGCTCATCGACCCGATCATCGACCGGGCGGCGATCCTGGCCGGCGTGGTCGTCTGCTGGCACTTCGAGCTACTGCCGCGCTGGGCCATCGCGGTCCTCGCCGGTCGCGAGGCGTTCATGCTGCTCGTGGGCCCGCTGGCGGTGCGCCGGGGGGTCGTCCTGCACATCAACTGGCCCGGGCGCTGGTCCGTCTGGCCGCTGATGGCGGCCATCGGCCTGGCCCTGTGCGGGCTGACCGTGGTGCCCGCGATCCTGCTCTACCTCGGATTGGCGCTATCGCTGTGGGCGACGGTGCTCTACGGTTCCTCAGCAGTGGCCCAACTCCGCGAACCCTCAACGTCAGCTTGACGGTCGGGGGGGATGGGCTATGCTGCCGCCTTCCGACCGCTCCGCTTTGGTAGGAGTCAACGCATGGACACCTTCCCCGACCTCGGGTCGCTTTCCGACCAGGAACTCAAGGACCTCATCCAGCAGCTGACCGAGGAGGAGGTCGACATCTCCTACAAGCGCAGGATCCTGCACGGCAAGATCGACATCCTGCGCGCCGAGCTGGTCAACCGCCTGCGCAAGAAGCACGAGGGCGGTGAGGACGTCATCACCGGCGACGACGTACGCCGTCTCACCGACATCCTGGCCGGGCGCACGGGCGACGAGCCGGCCGCCTGAGCTGCGCGAAAGGACCGTAGGAATCCGATCGCCCATGGCGCTGCACTGCCCGGAATGCGGCTTCGTCAACGATGACGGCGCGAACTACTGCCAGAAGTGCGGGGCGTTCCTCGGCTCCCCCGAGGGAGCGGCTGGACCGAATGACCCGGTCACCGCCACCTACCGCGTCGGCGACACCGGCGAGCTGATCCCCGTCGACCTGGAGACCGCCGCCTCCGAGGGGCCCGTGCTCGTGATCCGCTCGGGCGGCGGGCGCGTGGGCGAGTCGTTCCCGCTGGACCGCGACCGCATGACGATCGGTCGCCGTCCCGACTCCGACGTGTTCCTCGACGACGTGACGGTCTCGCGCGACCACGCGCTGCTGGTCAACCGCGGCGGCGACCTGTACCTCGACGACCTCGGCTCGCTGAACGGCTCCTACGTCAACCGGCACCGGATCGAGTCGCATCGCCTGGAGGACGGCGACGAGCTCCAGATCGGCAAGTACAAGCTCACCTTCCTGCAGCGCTGATCGCCATGGACGGTCCTGAGCTCGAGCTATCGCTCCCCGACGAAGGTGTCGTCGCCGAGTCCGGCGTGCGCGAGAAGGCGATGACGATCGGCGCCGTGACCAAGGCGCTGGGGCAGGAGTTCCCCGACATCTCGATCTCCAAGATCCGCTACCTGGAGGACCAGAAGCTGCTGTCTCCTCGGCGCACGCCGGGCGGCTACCGTCTCTACACGCCGTCCGACGTGCAGCGCCTGCGCACGATCCTGCGCCTGCAGCGCGACGAGTTCCTGCCGCTGCGCGTCATCCGCCAGGAGCTCGCCGCCGGCCGCTCCGTCGACGCGCCCGTCCCGGCCAGCGGGCCCGACGGCGGCCGCCGCGCCGCTCGCCGGCCCTCGGTCAGCGTGCGCGAGCGCGGTCCGCTGTACTCGCTGGACGACGTCGTGGAGGAGACGCGGGCCGACCCCGCCCTCGTGCGCGAGCTGGAGGAGTACGGCGTCATCAAGGGCGAGATGCGCGCCGGCACGCGCTACTACGACGAGACCGAGCGAGAGATCGTGCGCGCCGTCACCGAGCTGGCGCGCTATGGCGTCGGCGGGCGCAACCTGCGCGTGTTCCGCTCCTCGGCCGACCGCGAGGCGGCGCTGCTGCAGCAGATCCTCGCCCCGGCGCTGCGCTCGCGCAACCCAGAGCGCCGCAAGGAGGCCGTCGAGGCGCTGGAGAACCTCGCCGCCGTGACCAGCCACCTCAAGCACCTGCTGCTCGTACGCGACCTGCGCACGATCGTCGGGTGAGCGCGCCGCTGGACACGCGGTCGCTGCGCGCGCTCGTGCGCGACGTGCCCGACTTCCCCAAGCCCGGCATCGGCTTCCGCGACATCACGCCGGTGCTGGCGTCGCCCGACGGCTTCCACTCGGCCGTGCACGGCCTGGCGGAGCTCGCGCGGCCCTATGCGCCCGACCACGTGCTCGCCGCCGAGGCGCGAGGCTTCCTGTTCGGTCCCGCCGTCGCCGCCGAGATCGGCGCGGGCTTCGTGCTCGCGCGCAAGCCCGGCAAGCTGCCACGGGAGACGGTGAGCGTCGCCTACGAGCTGGAGTACGGCATGGACCGCCTCGAGGTGCACACGGACGCGATCGGACCCGGCCACCGCGTGCTGGTGCACGACGACCTGCTGGCAACCGGCGGAACGGCCAAGGCGCTGTGCGAGCTGGTCGAGCGCGCGGGCGGCACCGTGGTGGCCTGCGCGTTCCTGCTGGAGCTCGCCTTCCTGCCCGGACGCGAGCGGCTGGCCGGCCACGACGTGCACGCCCTGCTCGTCGACGACGCCGAGTAGCGATGCCGACGACGCGTGCACGGCGCACGCTGGCCGCACCGCCGAGCGCGGTGTGGACGCTGGTGGGCGACCCGCGCCAGCTGCCGCGCTGGTGGCCGCGGGCCGTGCGCGTCGAGCGCGTCACGCCCAAGGCGTTCACGCTCGTGCTGCGCTCCAAGCAGGGCCGCGAGGTGCGTGCCGACCAGCACGTGCTGGCCAGCAGCCGCCCGCGCCGGCGCGCCTGGGGCCTGGACATCCCCGGCACCCCGTTCGAGCGCATGTTCGCGGCCAACGAGGTCGAGATCGTGCTCGAGCCGGCCGACGGCGACGGCACCCGCGTGACGATCGAGCTGCGTCAGCGGATGCGCGGCGCGTCGCGCATGGGCGGCTTCCTGGTGCGCGGCTCGGCCCGTCGCCAGCTGCGCAGCGCGCTGGACGCGCTGGAGTCGGCGCTAGCCGAGTGAGCCGCGCAGGAGGACGGTTCCCGGCTGCTTGGGCGTGGCCTGCGTCTCGCGGGTGAGCACGATCTCGCGGTAGTCCTTGTAGTCGTCGGGCAGGGTGATCGATCCGCTGAAGCGGCCGTTCTTCTTGACCTTGGAGGGCGAGAAGCCCAGCAGCGTCGACGACGTGTCCTTCGTGCCCCCGGTGAGCCACAGCGCGTACACGTCGCGGCTGCTGTTGGGCTGCAGGCCCTGCGCGGTCACGGTCACCCCGTGGTCGGTGCCGTCGGTGAAGAACTGCGCGACGCCGAGCGCGTCGCCGCCCTCGGCGGTGGGGCGCATGTTCACCTGTGCCTCGACGGTGATCGGCTGCTGGGTGGTGGCCGTCGTGGAGGTGGAGGCGGTCGCGGTCTGCGCCGGCGTGCTCGTGCTGGCCTGGCTGCTGCTGTCGTCGCCGCCCCGTGTCAGCAGCACGACAACGAGCACGATCACCACGGCCGCGGCACCGGCCAGCAGCAGCAGGCCGCCCAGCCGCGACGGGCGGGTCGTGCCCTCGACGGTGTCGAAGCCGGGCGCGCCGGCGGCCTCGCGCGGCTCGGAGGTGGGCCGCTGGACGGCCACCGGCACCTCACCGGGCGGTCCGGCGACGGGAACGGCCGCCGGTGCGGGAGGGCGGGCCTCTGCGTCCGGGGGCGGCGACTGCTCGTCGACCTCGTCGGGCAGCTCGGCGCGCGGCTCCAGGCCGCCCTCACGCAGCGCGTCGCTGACCTCGATGGCCCATTCCAGCGCGGCGGGCGACTCGTCGACGAGGTCGAGCGTGTCCTCGGCCCCGATCTCGTCCTGCTGGCCCAGCAGCCAGTCGCTCAGATCGGCGCGGTCGGCCTCGTCGATGGGCGGTCCGAGCGCTCCCAGCGCGCGACGCCGCGCGAGCCCGCACGGCGTCGGGATCGATGCGCAGCAGGGCCGCGAGCTCGTCGTAGCTCTTGCCCTGACGCAGCAGCAGCTGAAGCACGGCGCGCTGGTCGGGGCTGAGGTCGTCGAGACGGCTCACGAGCGGGGGAAGGCTAGTGCAAGCGCGCCGGGTATCGTGCCGCCGCTATGGCCTTCGATGCGAAATGGCAGCCCGTGGTGCCCTGGGACCAGGGATTCGACGCGCTCTACGGTCTCGAGATCGACGAGATGAGCGCCGAGCGCGCGACCGCTCGCGTGCCGGTGCGCGACGCCATCCGCCAGCCGATGGGGCTGGTGCACGGGGGCGTGTACGCCGCCATTGCCGAGTCGCTGGCCTCGTTGGCCACCGGCGCCGGCGTCGTGCCCGAGGGCCTCGTCCCGCAGGGGCTGTCCAACCAGACGAGCTTCCTGCGGCCGATTCTGGAGGGGACCGTCCACGCGGTCGCCATCCGTCGCCACCGCGGGCGCACCACGTGGGTGTGGGACGTGGAGATCAGCGACGACGACGGCCATCTGTGCGCGGTGACGCGCATGACCATCGCCGTGCGGCCTCCGCGCCACGCCTAGACGTCCCGCACCAGTCGCGCTGGTCGGCCGGGCGAGCGCCCCGGCGGGGGAGCGGGCGTCAGGGATCGATCAGGCGCTCGCGCAGCGCGATGGCGATCAGGTGCGCCCGCGTGCGTGCGTTGACGCGCTCCATCGCGTTGCGCACGTGCGTGCGCACGGTCTCGGGCGACAGCACCAGCCGGTCGGCGATCTCGCGGCCGTCCCAGCCGCCGGCCAGCAGCGCGGTGATCTCGCGCTCGCGCGGCGTCAGCGCGCCGGCCGCCGCGCGGGGCGGCGCGCTGAGCAGGATCACCAGGTCGAGCTCGTCCAGCGCGCCCGGGTGGACGTGCACGAACACGTCCCGGCGGGCCCCGTCGGGGCGCGCGAGCGCCCAGGGCACGGTCAGCGGCCGGTCGGCGCGCACCTGGTCGAGCAGCTCGTGCAGGCGGTGCTGCAGGTCGCCGGGGGTGCGGTCCCCGGCCCGTGTGCGCAGCAGCTCCTCGCGCGCCATCCCGAAGCACGCACAGGCGGCGTCGTTGGCGTCGACGTAGCGGCGGCGCTCGTCGACGAGCAGCAGGGGGGTGCGGCTGTCCCGGAAGACCTGCCAGAAATCGGTGTGTGACGGACGCACCCGCCTCTCCTACCCGCTATGGCAGGGTCTGTGCGGTGCTCGCCGGCGGCGGGCGATCGATCGTCCCGTCGTCGCGGCTCTGGAGGGCGAGCAGGATGCCGACGGCGCCCGCGGTGGCGAGCACCACGGCCAGGAGGCCGGCGAGCACGCGCCTCATGTCGAGGCGGGCGACTTGGTGAAGCGTCCGTTGGCCGTGCGGGCCGGGGACCGGCGCCGGCGGGCCGGGCGCACGCCGGCTGCCGCAGCCAGCTCGGCGATCGACTCGCGCAGCAGCTGGGCGAGCGCGTCCAGGTCGGGCACCGCGTCGTGGTCGGCGAGCAGCCCGAACCCCAGCGCCCCGTCGTAGCTGAGCACGGCGATGCCGATCGCCTGGTTGGCGGCCAGCGGCACGACCGGGTAGATCGAGGTCAGCCGGCGCCCACGCAGGTACAGCGGGAACTGCGGGCCGGGGACGTTGGTGACAACGACGTTGAACAGGCGCTGACGGGCCTGGAGGCGCGCCGCCTGGCTCATGAGCGTCGGCGGCGCGAAGTCGGTCAGCTCGGTCAGCGTCTGGGCGCCCACCGCCTCGTGCGTGGCCTTCACGTGCTCCATCGCGCCGTGCACGCGGCGCAGCGCGGCCAGCGGATCGGTCTCCCCGACCGGCAGCGGCGCCCACACGGCCGCGACGTGGTTGCCGGCCTCGTGCGCCTGCTCGCCCAGGCGGACGGACACGGGCACGAGCGCGCGCAGCTCCAGTCCGGCGGTGTGATGGCCGCGGGCGCGCAGGTGGCGTCCGAGCGCGCCGGCGACCACGGTCAGGACCGCGTCGTTGACCGTGCCGCCCACGAGGTCCTTGATCTGCTTGAACGTGGCCAGGTCGGCGTCGACCCAGTCGTAGCGCCGGTGTGGGCCGATCTCGACGTTGTAGGGGGTGTGCGGCGCGGGCTCCAGCCCGGCCCAGGCGAACGCTCCCAGCTCGGCGAGCCGCTCGGCCGCCGCGGTCGCGGCCCGGCGCGGCGCACGCAGCACGGCCCGCAGGCCGCGGATGATCTCGCTGGGCACGATCGAGCGTTCCAGCAGGGCCTGGGCGAGCAGCTGCGCCGCGGTCGGCGTGGGCTGGGGGACCCACGCCGTCGGTGCGCCGGGCAGGTCGAGCGGCTCGACGCTGGTGTCGAACAGCACGGTGGTGATGTCGACGCCGGCGATGCCGTCGACCAGCGCGTGGTGGGTCTTGGCGATGACCGCGAAGCGGTCACCGGACAGGCCCTCGACCAGCCACATCTCCCACAACGGCTTGTTGCGGTCCAGCGGCTGGGAGAACAGGCGGCCGGCCAGGCGCTTGAGCGCGGCGTCGTCGCCGGGGGCGGGCAGCGCCGTGTGGCGCAGGTGGTAGCGCAGGTTGAAGTGGACGTCGTCGACCCACACGGGCCGCCCCTGTCCGAGCGGCACCGGAGCCAGCCGCTGGCGGTAGCGCGGGACCAGATCCAGGCGCTGACGGATGTGGTCGACCAGCTCGAGGTAGCCGGGCGGGCGGCCCTCGAACACGAGCACCGAGGCGACGTGCATGTGCGCCCGGCCGCCGCGCTCGAGGTGCAGGAAGGAGGCGTCCAGGCCCGTGAGCCGGTCGGGGTTGGCCACGCAGTGATTGTGGTCGGCGGGACGGGCGATGGCAAACTTCAACATGCTGTGTAACGAACCCTGTACACTGGGTAGAGAAGCAGCATGGACCTGAGCGACCCCGCCACCTTCGCCTCGGCCTACGCCGAGCACCATCGCGCTGTACACGCGGCGGCCATGCGGGTGCTCGGGGACCCGGCCCGAGCGCAGGACGTCGTCCAGGACGTCTTCGTGCGCCTGTGGACCCGCCCGGCCCGCTTCGACCCCCGGCGCGGCGAGCTGGGGCCCTACCTGCGGCTGATGGCGCGTTCGCGCGCGCTGGACCTGTGGCGCGAGACGCAGGCCGCGGGGCGCGCCAGCGACCGCGTGCGCGACCTCGTCGCCGTCGAGGACTCGGGCCGCGACGACGACGAGCGTCCGGACGAGCAGATCGTGCTCGGCGAGTCGCGGGCCGCGGTGCGCGCCGCGTTGCGCGAGCTGCCTGGCCCGCAGCGCGAGGCCCTCGTGCTCGCCTACTGGGGCGGGCTGACCGCCGACGAGATCGCCCGCCGCACCAGCACGCCACTGGGCACCGCCAAGAGCCGCATCCGGCTCGGGCTGGCCCGCCTGCGTGGGGCGCTGGGCGAGCCGGAGCCCGCCGCCGCGGCGTAGTCCCTAGTCTGCTGCGGGTGCAGATCCCGGGCGCGCCGTACGACGACATCCTCGTCGAGCATCTCGAGGCGGCCCGGTCAGTCCTCCCGGAGGACACCGCGTGGATCGATGCGCACACGCACACGGGCGTCAACGACCCCGACGGCGTCACGGGAACCGACGAGGAGCTGCTCGGCGGGCTCGACCGCGCGGGCGTCGACCGGGCGATCGTCTTCAGCGCGGCCGAGCCCGACGGCTACCCACCGGCCAACGACCGCGTGCTGGCCGAGGTGGAGCGCTCCGGCGGACGCCTGACCGCGTTCGCCCGCATCGATCCCAACGCCGGCGATCCCGGCCCCGAGGCGCGTCGCTGCCTGGCCGCGGGGGCACGGGGCTTCAAGCTGCATCCGCGCTCGGACGCCTTCGTCATGTCGCACCCGTCCGTGGAGGCGCTCGTGCGCATCGCCGACGCCGAGCGGGTGCCGGTGCTCGTGCACGCCGGGCGGGGGATCCCTGCGCTCGGCTCCGACCTCGTTGCGCTGGCCCGCCGCTATCCGGGTGCCAACTTCATCCTGGCCCATGCCGGCATCAGCGACCTGGGCCTGGTGGCGCCCGCGGCCAACGAGCTGACCAACATCTACTTCGACACCTCCTGGTGGCTGGTCTCCGACCTGCTCGCCCTGTACGAGACGGTCGACCCGTCGCGCATCCTGTTCGCCTCCGACCAGCCCTACGGCTCGTGCCGCTACGCCGCGCTGGCCTTCCTGCGCTGCGCGCGAGAGGTCGGGCACGGGCCCGAGGTGCTCGCGGCGATCGCGGCCGGCAACGTCGAGCGGATGCTGGCCGGCGAGCCGCCGGCCGACCTGGGCGGACCGCCCGGGAAGGGCACGCTCGGGTCGCGCTGGCTGGCCGGCGAGCGGATCACCGCCTACGCGGCCGTCGCGCTCCAGCTGCGCTTCCGCGGCATGGATCCCACCGAGGCGCTCGCGCTGGCGCGGCTGGGCTGCCAGATCCCCACCGGCGGCATGAACGGGGACGAGGAGGAGCTGCTGCTGGTCATCGACGGGCTGCTCGAGGCGGCCCAGGAGATGCCCCCGCCGCCCCCGCCGGGCGAGATGTCCCGCACACGCGCAGGCGAGGCGGCGCCCACCCTGGCGGCGCAGCTGCTGGCCGGGACGCCCCGCGTCGGGCTCGCACGCCCATAGCGCAGCGCCGCCCGCCTGTGGGTGTGAGGTCGCGCACAGTCGCAGGTTGAGCGCGATCCACGGGCTACTCTGCAGAGTCGATCCACAGCAGGCCGAGTCGCCGCGGCCATCCGCGGCGAGCGAGGGAGCACACCGCCGGCGTCGTGCCGGCACGGGTGAGTGGTGGGCCGAGGCCCGCACCGCCGGCACGCATCGCGCGCCACCCCGACGCAGCACCCCGTAGGCCGGCTGCCACCAAAGGAGGACCTCCTTGAGGCCGCAGACTCTGCTGCGCGCCGTGCCCGCCGCTGCCGCGGCGGGGGCGCTCGGCATCACCGTCCCCAGCGCGGCGGCCGCCCCCGCCGCCAACCGCACGCTGAACAGCCCGGCCATCCAGGCGGCGGTCAAGGACACGTCGCTGCATGCCGGTCAGCCCGTCGTCGTCAGCGGCCGGCTGGCCTCGGGCCAGGCGGGTGCGCCCGTGCGCCTGGAGCAGCGCGTCGCCGGCTCCCAGCGCTGGGCCACCCTGCGCGACGCGACCACCGGCCCGTCCGGTCGCTTCGCCCTGCGCGCGCACCCGCGCCACTCGGGGGTCGTGCGCGTCGTGCAGCCCGGCGTCGCCCAGGCCGCGGTCAAGACTGCTGCGCCGGCCGCCAGCGCCCAGCGGCGAGTAGCCGTCGGCGCGCGCCTGGTCACCCACGGCGTGCGCCGCAACGTGACCGCCGGCCAGCGCGCGCTCGTGCGCGGGGCCGTCGCCGGCGGGGGCAAGGGGCGCACCGTCGCGCTCCAGCTGCACGGTCGCCGCCACTGGTACACGGTCGATCGCGACCGCACCGACGGCAAGGGCCGCTTCCGCCTCAAGCAGCGGCTCACGTCGGCCTCCAGCTCCGCCGCCCGCCTGCGCTTCGCCGGCGACAAGCGCAATGCCACCGCGACGAAGTCGATCGGCCGCCTGCGCGGCTTCCGCTCGGCCTACGCGTCGTGGTACGGCCCCGGCCTGTACGGCAACGCGCTGGGCTGCGGAGGCACGCTCACCGCGGGCACGATCGGCGTCGCCCACAAGACGCTGCCGTGCGGCACGAAGCTGATGCTCCGCTACCACGGCCGCACCGTGCACGCGCGCGTCGTCGATCGCGGGCCGTTCGTCGCCGGGCGCGAGTTCGACCTGACGTCGGCCACCGCGGCCAAGCTGCACTTCCGCTCGCTGGGCTCGATCCAGGTCTCCCAGCGGTAGGAACGCGTGTTCGTCGGCCCCGGGGCGTACCGTTCCCCGGGTGCCGACGATCGCGCATCTCGACATGGACGCGTTCTATGTGTCCGTGGAGCTGCTGCGGCGCCCTGAGCTGCGCGGCAAGCCGGTCGTCGTCTCGGGAACCGGCCCACGCGCCGTGATCACCACGGCCAGCTACGAGGCGCGTCGCTTCGGCGTCGGCTCAGCGATCCCCGCCTCCCGCGCTCGGCGGCTGTGCCCGCAGGCGATCTTCATCCCGCCCGACTTCGACGCCTATCGCGCCGTCTCGCGACAGGTCATGGGGGTGCTGCGCGAGCACATCGACCGCGTCGAGGTCGTCGGCCTCGACGAGGCCTACCTGGACCTGTCGGATCTGCAGCGCCCCCGCGCGGCGATGCGCCGCGTGGTGGCCGAGATCCGCGCGCGCACCGGGCTCACCGCGTCGGTCGGCATCGGCCCCAACAAGCTCGTGGCCAAGGTCTGCTCGGACGCCGAGAAGCCGGCGGGCTTCGTCGCCCTCTCGCGCGAGCAGGCGTGCGAGCGCTTCGCCGCGGCGCCTCCGGGGCTGGTTCCGGGCATCGGCCCCAAGACCGTCGAGCGCCTGCGGGAGATGGGCATCGAGACGCTGGGGCAGCTGGCCACCGCGGAGGAGGGTCTGCTGCAGCGCCGCTTCGGGGCCAACCACGGACGCGACCTGCTGGCCCGGGCGCGCTTTCACGGCTCGACGCAGCTGACGCTCGAGCGCGTCGCCGTCAGCGAGTCACGCGAGACGACCTTCCCGCAGGACGTCGACGACCCGGCCGAGCTGCGCGACGTGCTGATCGAGTTGAGCGAGAAGCTGTGCCGCGGTCTCAAGCGCCCCGGACGCACGATCGCCATCAAGGTGCGCCTCGACGACTGGACGACGGTCACGCGGGCGCGCACCGTGGCCGAGCCGACCGCCGATCCCGACATCGTGTCCGCCGTGGCGCTGGAGCTGCTGCGCGCCTTTGCGCCGGCGCGGCCCGTGCGGCTGCTCGGCGTGCGCGTGGCCGGCTTCGACGTCGCGTCCGCGCCGGAGGTCGACACGGGCCAGCTGGCGCTGCCGGTCTAGCCGCTAGTGGGCCGACCAGAATGGTTTGACCTGTAACCGGGTCTTCAGGCGGCGATCAGCCGCTTGCGCTCGGCGACGATCAAGCGTTGGTCGCGGTGAGGGCCGTTGCGGTAGCGGATGTGGTCGGCCATCGCCGCAGCCAGGGCGTCCCAGCTGTCGTAGTCGGCATTGTTGACGACGAACTCGCCGATGCCCCAGAAGTGGCATTCGATGCGGTTGAGGAAGCTGGCGTAGGTCGGGGTGAAGACGAGCTCGACGTTGTTGTCGGCGGCCCACTCGCGGATCGGCGGAGTCTTGTGGGTGGAAAGGTTGTCGGCGACCAGGTAGATCCGCAGACGCCGGGCGTAGCGCATCCGGATCTGGCGGTAGAAGGCGAGCACTTCGCCGGCGTTCTTGCGGGCCCGCAGGCGGCCGTGGAGGCGGTCGGCGTGCACGTCGTAGGCGCCGAACAGGTAGCGCACCCCGCTGCGGCGGTTGTAGGTCGCGCGCAGGCGCTGGGGCAGCGTGTTGGGGGCCCAGCCCGAGCCGTGATGGGGGATCAGCTGGATCGGGCCCATCTCGTCAAAGCAGACCACGACGCCGTCGTCGGGTTTGGCTCTGTAGAGCGAAAGCACGCGCGCGGCCTTCTCGGCGAAATCAGGGTCGGGGCTCCACTTCCACGACCGGGTGCGCTGATGAGACAGACCCGCCGCGCGCAGTGTCTGGCGCAGCGCCTCGCTCACACAGCACGATCCCCAGGCCGGCCAGGTGGTCGGCCAGCTTGGCCAGCGACCACCTGGTCAGCGCGACGCCCTGGGTGTCGGGGCGGGCGCGCGCGACCGCGACGATCCGGTCGCGCTGCTCGGGCGTCGTCTTCGGGGACGCCCGCCTCGATAGTCAGGGTCCAGCGAATCGAATCCTTGCTCGTTGAAGGCGTGGATGACCTTGCGCACGTGCGACTCGTCGGTGCGCGCCATCGCAGCGATCTGCGGCGCCGACATGCCCGTCGCGGATGCCAACAAGATCATCGCCCGCTGGCGCTTGGACTGGTACTTGGCCTTCCTAGAGACCTGCTTTAACCGCGCGCCCTCTTCGGGCAACAACTCGCGGACGAACACCTCCGGGGGACGCATCGCCACCTCGCTTCGGTCGTGATACGTCCCGGTTCGCCGCGCACGACGACTTTCCGGTCAAACGTTCATGGCCGGCCCAC
>CAVRPY010000003.1:0-221228 GCA_963723265.1 uncultured Solirubrobacteraceae bacterium | reverse complement strand
GTCGTCGCGCCGACGATCTACATCGGCGCCAGCGGGGTCAACTCCAATGCGCCCGAGATCGGTCCGATCCAGGCGCTCACGCCGGCCCTCAACGGGCAGTTCGAGGCGGCGGTCAGCCCGCGCACCGCCCTGATCGAGTACTGGGCGCACCACTCCGGGCCGGCGATCCTCAGCGGCGTGATGCTCGCGCTGGGCATGCTCGGCATCGGGTACGTGCTCTGGTACCTGTTCACGGCGACCCGCGCCCGCCGCGCCGAGACGCCCGCCTGGGTGCGCTACCTGGCCGTGATCGGCCCGACGCTCATGGGCCTGTCGTCGATCCTTGTGCCGCTGTTTCGCTACCTGGGCTGCAAGAGCTTCCTGGACGGCAGCGACACGTCGCGCCACGCCGTCGACCAGGCGCTGGCCGGGACCGGCGTGCTGGCCTCGGCGGTCGTCGGCCTGGTCGGGCAGCTGAGCCTGGCGCTGGCCTTCGTGCTGATCGCCCTGAACGCGATGCGCGCCGGCCTGCTGACGCAGTTCATGGGCATCATCGGCGTGATCACCGGCGCGCTCTACGTCTTCCAGATCGGCCCGGCGCCGGTCCTGCAGGCGTTCTGGCTGCTGGCGCTCGTGCCGCTGTTCCTCCACCGCTGGCCGAACGGCACCCCGCCCGCGTGGACGACCGGGCTGGCCGTGCCGTGGCCGAGCGCGGCCGAGCGCAGGGCGGCGATGACGCCGGCCGCGGACGGCCCGTCCGAGAGCGCCTCCAGCGATCTGGCCGACGACGCCGCCGAGCCGCGGCCCGCGCCCAGCCGGCCGACGCACACCAGCCGCAAGCGGCGCAAGCGCTAGCCCGGACTCGCACTCCTCCCATGACGCACGCCGAGCAGGCCGCCCTCGACGCCGTGGAGCGTCGTCGGGAGGACCTGGCCGCGCTGGCCGCCCAGCTGATCGCCTACGACACCACCGCCGGCGGCAGCGGGCAGGAGTCGGCGCTGCAGACGCTGCTGGCCGACCGGCTGGCGGCCGCCGGGGCCGACATCGACCTGTGGGTGCCCGACGCGTCCGTGGTCGCCGGCAGCCGCCAGGTGCCCGACGGGTTCGACTTCGACGGGCGTCCGCAGCTGGCCGCCCGCTTCGCCGGCGGGGGCGGCGGGCGCAGCCTGCTGTTCAACGGCCACATCGATGTCGTCCCGGCCGGCGATCCGACCGCGTGGACGACCCCGCCGCTGGCCCCCGACGTGCGCGGCGGCCGCCTGCACGGGCGCGGCGCCTGCGACATGAAGGGCGGCGTGGCGGCGATGGTGGTGGCCGCCGAGGTGCTGGCCGAGCACGCCCCGCTGGCCGGCGAGCTGATCGTCTGCACCGTCACCGACGAGGAGGAGACCGGCGCCGGCGCGATCGCCGCCGTCGCGCGCGGGGTCGGTGCCGACGCGGGACTGATCCCCGAGCCGACCGGCTTCGACGCCTGGATCGCCTGCCGCGGCGACGTGCTGTGCGAGATCATCGTGGACGGCCGCCTGGGCCATGCCGGGATCGAGCACCCGCCGGGCAACGCGGTCAACGCGATCGACAAGGCGCGGCTGGTGATGGGCGCGCTGCAGCGCCTGCACGACGACCGGCGCGGCCGCGACGACCACCGCCACCCGCACCTGTCTCCCGGCCACGTGGTCCCCACCCGCATCCGCGCCGGCGACTGGCCCGTCAACGTGCCCGATCGCTGCACGCTGACCTACCATGTCTCCTACCTGCCCGCCCACGCCGACGCCGACGGCTGGGGAACGGCGGTCGAGGCCGAGGTGGAGGCGGCGATCGAGAACGCGGCGTCGGCCGATCCGTGGCTGGCCGAGCACCCACCGCGCGTGCGCTGGCTGCTGGACGTCCCGGCCGCGGAGGTCGCCGATGACGAGCCGATCGTCGCCGCCGCCCTGCAGGCCGGCGCCGACCTCGGTCGGCCCGGCCGCCGTGGCGGGCTGGACTCCTGGCACGACGGCGCGACGTTCACCCGCTTCGGCGCCACCCCGACGATCGCGGTCGGCCCGCGCTCGATCGACCGCGCGCACACGGTCGACGAGTTCGTCCCGCTCGACGACCTGGTCGACTGCGCCAAGCTCTACGCGCTGGCCGCCATCCGCTTCTGCGGCGTGCGCTCGGAGTAGCCCCTAGGCGGACTCCAGCGCGCGCGCCCGCGGGCACAGCCCGGCCAGCGGCGGGCGCTCGTCGACGGCGACGGTGTGCTCCTCGATGCCGTCTGCGCCCGGTCGCGCATAGGGCGCCGACGACGGCGTGCGCCCCAGCCGGCGCTCGACGGCGAACAGGATCGCGTAGGACATGGCGCCCAGCGCCGGCAGCGGCTGGTGGCGGTTGTGCCGCGCGGGCAGGCGCACCTGGGCCAGCGCGTCGAGGCCGACGAGCTCCAGCGCGTCCATCAGCATGGCGATCTCGACGCCGTAGCCGACGGGGAAGGGCAGGCGCTCCAGCAGCGAGCGCCGGGCCGCCAGCTCACCGGCCAGCGGCTGCACGAAGCCGGCCAGGCGCGGCACGTGCAGGTTGATCAGCGGGCGCGCCATCAACTCGGTCACGCGCCCTCCGCCGTCGGGGATCGGCGCGCCGCCGCCGGCCGGCTGGAACGGTCGCGCGAACGCGCCCTTGACCAGCTCCAGCTCGGGATGGCACAGCAGCGGACCGAGCACGCCGCGCACGAACGCGTCGCCGACGTTCTCGGAGTCGGCGTCCAGGAAGGCGACGATCTCGCCGCCGGTCGCGCTCAGGCCGCGCCACATCGCGTCGCCCTTGCCGCGGGCGGGACCGTGCTCGGGCAGCAGCGCGTCCTCCTGGGCGACCGGCACGCCCAGCGCGGCGGCCGCGCGGGCCGTCCCGTCGCGCGAGTCGGCGTCGACCACCAGCAGCTCGTCGACCACGCCGGCGTCGCGCAGCTCGAGCAGGTGGCGCAGGATCGCCGGCAGCGTCGCCACGCACTCCTTGGCGGGCAGGATCACGCTGACGCTCTCGCGCTTGGCCTCGGCCAGGCGCTCCAGCGGATAGTCGGCGGCGTCGAAGGTGCGCCGGGCGACCCAGTCGTCCAGCGCCAGGTCGTGGGCCAGGCCGCGTGCGGCCCGTCCCGTCGTGCGCGGCGACGTGTGCACGTGCACGTCGGCGGGGCGCGCGATCGGGATGCCGGCCGCGTCGAGGCGGCGGCCGAGCGCCTCGTCCTCCAGTGCGGTCAGCGGGTCCATGCCCCCAATGGTGACGTACGCCTCCGCCGTGAGGGCCATCGAGGCCCCGGCGAAGTGCGGATGCTGCGCGGTGGGGTCGCGCTCGTGCAGCAGCGCCAGCCGCTGCGCGCCGCGCGCAGCGCGGCGCTCGGCCAGCTCGGCGGGCAGCGCGGCCGAGGCGGCCAGGCGGATGTCGCCGCCGATCGCCCGCGCGCCGGCGGCGACGAGCGCCAGCTGCCGGGCCAGCCAGTCGGGCGCCACCACCGAGTCGGCATCGGTGGAGGCGATCAGCCCGTCCGGCCGCCCGGCGGCCAGCAGCCGCTGCGCCGCGCGATCCATGGCCAGGCGGCGGGCGGCGCCGACGCCCTGCCCGGGGCCGTCCAGCAGCTCCAGCGCCAGCCGCGGGTGGCGCGCGGCGGCCTCCCGCGCTCGCGCGGCGGTCGCGTCACGGCAGGCGTCCAGGACGAGCACCACGGCGAAGGACTCCAGCGCGACGCCCTGCTGAGCGGCCAGCGCGTCCAGGCACGCGCCGATGTGCTCCTGCTCGTCGTGGGCGGGCACGACGACGATCGCCTGAAGGCTCATCGCGCCGCGGCCACCTCGCGGCCACCGGCGGCGTAGTCGTCGTCGCGTTCGTGGGTCAGCACCCCGACGAGCGTGCCCCCGTCGTAGTAGCGGGCGGTGAACGCGCCGGCGCCGTGGTCGCTGACGCGCACCTCGTCGTGCCCGTCACCCCACGCGGCGTGCTTGATCGTGTGGTCGCCGATGGTCGACCAGAAGCCCGGCACCGTCTCCCAGCGTGCGCTGTCGTCACCGGCCAGCCGGCGGCCGGCGATCTCGCCGTGAGCAAGGGCGTCGCCCCAGTGCTCGACGTGCACGTGGCGGCCGGCCAGCGCATGGCGCGCGAGCGCGACGTCCCCGGCGGCGCGGACCGCCGGGTGGGAGGTTGCCATCGTCTCGTCGACCAGCACCTGACGCTGGCCGCTGCCCAGCTCCAGTCCCGCTGAGCGGGCCAGCTCGTCACGGGCGCGCACGCCGGCGCCGAAGACGACGAGGTCGGCGGCCACCGTGTGCCCGGTGGCGGCGGCGACGTGCAGCTCGTCGCCGGAGCGCAGCAGCTGGGCGACCGGCTGGCCCAGCCGCAGCTCGACGCCCTCCTGGGCCAGCCAGCGGGCGATGCGCTCGCCCACCTCCGGACCCAGGCGCGCCGCCTGGGGGGCCGGCTCGTCGCTGACCAGCGTCACGAGCGCTCCGCGCCGGGCCAGCGACGCCGCCGCCTCGCAGCCGACGAAGCCGCTGCCCACGACGGCGACGCGCGTGCCGGGTCCGGTCGCCTCGCGCAGGCCGTCGGCATCGGCCACGCGGCGCATGACGCGCACGTCCGGGTCGTCGGCGCCGGGCACGGGGAGGCGCACGGGCGCCGACCCGGTGGCCAGCACGGCGCCGGCGAAGCGCAGCTCGCGCCCGGCGGCGGTGCGGGCGCGGCGCCCGTCGGGGTCCAGCTCGGCGACGGCGTCGAACAGCAGCTCGACGCCGTGCTCGCCGTACCAGCGCTCGTGCTCCAGCGGCAGCGCGTCGGCCCGCGCGTCGCCGCGCAGGTACTCCTTGGTCAGCGGCGGACGCCGGTAGGGAGGGCGGTCGTCGTCGGTGGCCAGGACGATCGGCGCGTCGCCGCCCGCGTCGCGGTAGCCGCGCGCGGCGGCCAGCGCGGCGGGGCCGCCGCCGATGAGGAGGATCGGGTCGCTCATGGGCGTCGCTCCAGCAGGTCCAGCGCGTAGCGCTCACGGCGCTCGGCATGCAGTGGGCGCAACGCCGCGCGCCGGGTCAGCTGCGCGTGCACCGCGTCCCCGCGCAGCGGATAGGTGCGCGTCGGCGGGCGCCAGTGCACGGCCAGCAGCACCCCGCCCGGCGCCAGCTCGGCCTCCAGCGCGTCGAGCACGCCGGCCAGCGCCGGCGCGGAGAAGTAGTAGAGCACTTCGCTGCAGACGACCAGGTCGAACGGGCCGGCCGGCAGCTGCTCGGGGATCACCGCCACGCGCAGGTCGATCCGCTCGCACCCGGCCAGCCGCTGGCGGGCCCTCGCGATCGCGGTCGGCGCAGCGTCCACCGCCACCAGCCGGCGGCAGCGCCGCGCCAGCAGCCCGGTGAGCACGCCGATCGAGCAGCCCAGCTCCAGGCCGCAGTCGAAGCGCCGCTCGCCCAGCGCCGCGACGGTGTGCGCGTACTTGTCGCGCTCGTAGGTGCTGCTGGCAAACGCCCACGGGTCCTCGCGCTCGCGGTAGAGCGCCTCGAAGGAGGCGGGATCGAGCCGGGTGGCGCTCATCGGCGCGCCTCCAGCGTGGTGCGTCCGGCGCGGGCGACGATCGGGTCGAGGCGATGCTGGAGCAGGAACAGCTCCAGGTCGCGCCGGGTGCGGTCGAGCGTGCCGCCGGTCACGAACGGCTGCGAGCCGCAGGCGCGCGCGGCCTCGTCGAGGAGGCGCCGGGCGGCGGCGGCGATCGCGTCGCGGGTGTGGACGGCATCGGCGGTGGTCAGCGTTCCGGCGTCGCCGCGGCGGGCGGCCTCGTCCAGCCACAGGGAGATCGTGCGCTGCTCGGTGACGATGCGCCCGGCGGCCAGCGCCTCCAGCTCGCCGTCGCGCTGGGACAGCAGCTCCAGCGCCGCGTCGGCGGCCGCGTCGGCGGCGCCCGCCCACGTCGCCGCGGTGCGCACCGCATCGCGCGCGAACCACGGCTGCTCGAGGATCGCCCCCGGCCCGCCGAGCACGCCGAGCACCGGCGCACCGTCAAAGACGACCCGGTGGCTGGCCGACGAGCGCATCCCGGCACCGGCGAACCAGCGCGCGTCGACGGTCGCGCCCTGCGTGACGTCGACGTAGGCCAGGCGCAGCGGACGCTCGTCGCCGGGCCCGCGGGCGAGCACGAGCGCCCGGTCGACGCCGCCGGCGCCCGAGCAGAACGTCTTGACGCCGAACAGACGCCCGTCCTCGATGCGCGCCGGCTCGCCCTCTCCGGGGCGCGGGTCGGCGCCCCACACGCCCAGCCGCCGCCGCGACAGCGCGGTGGCGGCGAGCTCGGCGTCGCGCAGCTCGGCCGGCGCCTGCACGGCCAGGCGCTCGAGCGCGTTGACGTGGCCGTCGACGATGCGCGACACGCCGGTGTCGGCGCGGGCGACGTCGCGCACCAGCGCCAGCTGATCGGTGAAGCCGCCCAGCACGCCGAGGCGGCCCTCGGCCTCCAGCGCGGCGATCGCCGCGCTGGGAAACGGCGCGCCGGGGTCGCGGTCGCGGCTCGCGGCGCGCGCGGCCACGCGCGCCAGCGCGTCGCCCTCCAGGGCCGCCAGCGCGGCCGGGTTCTCGCGCAGCGGCCGGCAGTCCAGGCCGCGCTCGCGTGCCTCGGCCACCAGCGGCTCGATCAGCGAGACCGTCTGCTCGCAGTCGTCGCGTCGCGCGCCCGGGCCGAGGCCGTCGTGGGCCAGGACGATGCAGCCATCCTCCAGCTGCGGCGTCACGGCGGCGAGCATCGCGGCCGCGTCATCGCCCCGCCAGTCGTGGGTGTCGGCGTCCCAGCCGACGATCCGCAGACCGTGCTCGTCGGCCAGGCCGGCGGTCCACGGCGCCGGGCGGCCCCACGGCAGCCGCCACAGGGTCGGGCGCAGGCCGAGCTCGGCCAGGTGGGCGAGCGCCGTGCCGGTGTCACGCAGGATCGTCTCCTGGTCGTGCTCGGGGTGGCGCAGGTGGGCGTCGCCGTGCAGCTGCACCTCGTGGCCGTCGCCCTCCATGCGAGCCACGAGCTCGGCGTGCGCCGCGGCCCGCTCGCCGAGCACGAAGAACGTGGCCCGGGCGCCGGCCGCCTCGAGAGCGTCCAGCACGCGCGGCGTCCACGTCGCATCGGGGCCGTCGTCGAAGGTCAGGCTGCAGACCACGGCGCCTTGTTACCCCGCACGGGTGGCGGCACGCGCGCGGTTCAGACGGCGGCGCGCCGGGCCTCGGTGCGCATCTCGGCCAGGATCCGCTCCAGGCGCGGCTCGGTCTCGCGGTCCACGTGGGTCATGGCGTCGGCCACCGCCGGGTGGACCGCGGCGATCTGGCGGTGCATCTCGTGGGCCACGGCGCGGTAGCTGGGGTGCCCCTCGCGGCCGGAGCGCAGCTCGATCAGCTGCATCGCCTCGCGCGCGTTGAGGTCCAGCACGTAGCGGATGCGGTAGCCGAGGCACAGCGCGTACAGCGCCTCCCCCTCGCGACCGTCGGCGACGAGGCGCTCCCAGGCCGCGCGCGACACCTCCAGCCCGCTGCGGAACGCGTCACCCACGCCGGCGGCGTCGAGCTCCTCGGGGACCTCGGCGCCCAGGTGCGGGCTCAGCCGCTGCCACTGGACGGTGAGCATGCGGTGGCGCTGCAGGTCGCGGAAGGCGCCGTAGTCGCTGACGATCTCGAAGCGGTAGCGCAGCGCCTCGAAGCCGCGCCCGGGGCGGTGGCGGCGGTTGGCGCGCTCGCCGACCAGGTCGGCGAGCATCCGTGCCCGCTCGTCGGCCCCGAGGGCCGCCACTGCCGCGCGCGTTGGCTGCTCGCCGACGCCGGCGGCCTCGAACAGCAGCGCGGCCAGCAGGGCCTCCTCGTCGCCGTCGACGTGCAGCAGCCGCACCGCCGGGCCCTCGGATGCGGCAGCGGCGGAGGCGTCGTCGAGGCCCAGGCGGGCCGTCCAGCGGGCGGCGGCCTCCTCGCGGCCGCGCAGGTAGCCGATCCACTCGCCGCCGCGCTCGGGGCGCGGAACGCGCGCGACGAAGCTCGGCATGACGGTCTGGATCGCGGTGAGGATCTGCTCGCCGCAGCGGCGCGCCTCGGGCAGCGGGTGGGCCATCAGGTGCAGGATCAGCTGCTCGTAGGTCTGGCCGGAGGCGTAGATGCCCATGTGCGACAGCGAGGCGGCGGGCAGCAGGCCGCGCAGCAGGTCCAGCGCCTTGGCCTTCACCGCCCGGGTGCGCGCGGGGGAGGGGTCGCCCGGGAAGCTGCCGTCGACCCAGGCCGCCACGCGGGGCAGCGCGTCGGAGTAGGTGTGAAACAGCTCGTCCATCGCTCGCGTGTAGCCGGGCCCCAGCGTCTCGTCGCGGAAGTAGCGGTAGCCGCCGCCGGGCATCGGCTGGTCGTAGGCGATGTAGCGCGTGGACTGCTCCAGATAGGCGGCGATCCGCGGCCGTTGCAGGATCTTCGTCAGCACGTTGGAGACCCACTCGCAGGCCACGTGGGCGCCGCCCAGCTGGGCGACGGAGTCGTCGCCGTAGCCGAGGAAGATCGTCTCGTAGAGGCGCGCGGCGCGCTCGCCCTCGGACGCCTCGAAGGCGGGCGCCTGGCCCTCGCCCAGCGAGTCGGCGAACTCCTCCAGGAACATCCGCCGCAGCGTCCCCGGATAGCGCGAGTAGCGGGCCAGCAGCGCGCCCTTGACCGTCTCGGGCAGGTTCACCAGCGCGAAGACGGGATCGTCGAGGCTCGTGAAGTGCGGCGCCAGGCGGGCGCGTTCGGCGGGCGTGAAGGACTCCATCGAGGGTCAGGGACGGTACCGCGCCGCCCGGCGGGCGGCCCTCAGCGCCTGAGGCGGGCGTCGGGATCGTGGGCCAGGCGGCCGATCTCGTCGGGCACGCCGCCCGCAGCCAGGTCGGCCAGCGTGACGTGCTCGGTCACGTTGCGCAGCGCGGCGCGCACGGCGATCCACACGTCCTGCAGCGGGGCGGCGGCGCCGCCGTAGGCGACGTCCTCGGGCGCCTCGCCGCGCACGGAGGCCAGCGGCCCCTCGACGGCGCGGATCACGTCGGCGACCGTCACCTCCTCGGGGGCGCGGGCCAGGCGGTAGCCGCCGTCGATGCCGCGCTGGCTCTTGACCAGGCCCGCCTGGCGCAGGTCGGAGAGGATGTTCTCCAGGAACTTCTGCGGGATGCCCTGGTTGGTCGCGATCGTCTCGCCCTTGAGCGGGTGCTCCCCGCCGACGGCCGCGGCCAGCTCTGCCGCCGCCCGGACCGCGTAGTCGGCTTTGGCGGTGATGCGCACGCGGGCGAGCCTAGATGATCCACCGGGTTGCTGGGGTTGCTCGTGCGGTCGGGGCCCGCGCGCCCGGAGCGCCGAGCCGGGCGCTCAGTCGTCGGCGCCGGCCGCGCCGGGGTTCCCGGTGGCGGCGCCGGGGCTGCTGTCCTGGTCGCCCTTGGTGCCCGGCGCGGACTGGCCGCCCTCGCCGGCGCCGTGCTTGCGGGCGCCCGGGTTGGCGCCGGGCGGCTCCTCCTCGGGGTAGCCCGCGCCGATGTCGCGGGTCTGCTCGTCGTCTTGGCGCATATGTGACCTGCTACCCCGCTGGGCGGCGGGCGACGCGGCCGTGCCCTATGCGCCGGGCTTGACGACCATCAGGAAGATGGCCGCGATGATCAGCACGCCGCTGAGCGTGCCGACCATGCCCTCCTGCTTGAGCTTGTCCAGGTAGCCCTGTGAGAAGCGCACCGGCCCGTCGCCGGCGGCAGCGACCTCCTCGCTGGCCACCTTCTCCAGCCGGCGGTCAGTGGGGATGAAGTAGGCGCCCAGCAGCGCGCCGAGCACGATGATGATCGCGAACGTGGCGCTGATCCAGGCGTCGCCGAAGCCGTAGTAGTCCTTCGCCGCGACCTGGATGATCCCGGTGATGAGGACGATCAGCAGCGCCGGGTTGGCCAGCCGCTGATTGATCGCGCGCTGGGCGCGGTGCACGAACGGCATCACCCGCGGGTCCATCTTCAGGGCGACCTGGAACAGGATCGCCTCGGCGAACGTCGCTCCGAGCCCGACGACGGCCGCGCTGATGTGGATCCAGACGGAGATGTTGTAGCCCGTGATGTCCGCGAACATGGCGTGGACCCTATCGCGAGGCGCGAGCACGCAGATGCGCATCCAGGAAGGCGATCGCGCGACGGGCGATCTCCGGACGGTGCGGCCACAGGTCGTGGCCGGCGCCGGGAAAGACGACGTGGACGGCCGGGACGCCGGCCCGTCGCAGGGCGTCGACGACGGCGACCGACCAGCGGAACGGGACCATCGCGTCGTCGCTGCCGTTGAAGAGGATCGCCGGCGGGTCGGTGGCGTCGATGTCCGCGGTCCGCGGCAGGCCGCCGGAGATCGCCACCAGCGCCGCGACGCGGCTACCCGCCACCGGCTCGGTGGCGACGCGCAACGACGTGATCGCGCCCGCCGAGCTGCCGCCGATGGCGATCCGCCGCGGGTCGACGTTCAGCTCGCGCCGGTGCCGGCGCAGCCACCTCAGCGCCAGGCGGGCGTCGTCGCGCGCCGTGGAGGAGGCACGGACGCACCGGCCGGTCGACAGCGTGGCGCCGGCACACGGCGGGACCGCCAGCAGGCGGTAGTCGATGGCCAGCGCGACGTAGCCCGCGGCCGCGAACGAGCGCGCCATCGCGGCGCTGTGGCGGGCGATGCGGCTGCCGGCGCCGAAGCCGCCGCCGTGCACCCACACGATCGCCGGACGCGGCCGTCGCGAGCGCACGCCCGCGGGGCGGTAGACGTCGAGGCTCTGGGCCAGCGCCGGCCCGTAGGAGCGATCATGCTGCACCACGACGCCCGCCGGCCGCGGGGGCGGCACGGGCGGTCGCGCCGGCTGCGGCGCCGGAGCCGCAGCCGGGAGCAGCCCGAGCGCGAGGGCGCTCAGCAGCGGGGTGACCGTGGACGGCATCTTCCGACAGCGGCGCAGCCCGACGGTGGGGTGCGCCCGCAGGTCGCCGCGCGGACGCTCAGAACAGCTGGCTCATCGACGACGCCACGTCCTGGGCCAGATCGAACAGCCAGCCCGGGGCGACGCCGATCACGATCGTCGCCGCGGCGGCGGCCAAGGCGACCGCCGTGATCTCCCAGCCGGCGGCGCGCGGCCCGCGCGGCGCGTCCTCGGACGGCAGATCCGCGGAGCCGCCGGCGACGGCCGGGACCGCGCGCGTCGCGGGGCGCGCCCACATGGCCGCGATCACGCGCAGGTAGTACACGAGCGAGACGGCGGAGCCGAGGACGATGATCACGCCCAGCCAGGTGTAGTTGCCGTCGACGGCCGAGTCGATCAGGAAGAACTTCCCGACGAAGCCGGCGGTGCCGGGGATGCCGCCGAGGCCGAGCATGGCGATCGTCATCGGCCAGGCCAGCAGCGGCTTGGTGCCACCGATGCCCTCGAGCGCCTGGATCGAGTCGCCCAGGCCGGTCTCGCGCGCCCGCGCGATGACCACCGCGAAAGCGGCGACGTTCATGACCAGGTAGGCGGCCAGGTAGAACGCGACGGCCTGGATGCCCAGCTGCGTGCCGACGAGGATGCCGGCCAGCATGTAGCCGGCCTGGGCGACGCTCGACCAGGCCAGCAGGCGCTTGACCGACGTCTGGCCGATGGCGCCGACGTTGCCGACGATGATGGTGATGGTGGCCAGCGCGGCCAGCAGCGGCTCCCAGTCGGGCTGGGCGTTGATCAGCGCGACGTCCAGGAAGCGGATCAGCACGCCGAAGGCCGCCACCTTGGTGGCCGTGGCCATGAAGGAGGTGATCGGCGTCGGTGCGCCCTCGTAGACGTCGGGCGTCCACTGGTGGAAGGGGGCGACCGAGGCCTTGAAGGCCAGGCCCACGAGCACCAGCCCCAGGCCGGTCAGGAACAGCGGATCGCTGACCGCGCCGTTGCCCGACGACAGCGCGCTGCCGATCGCGTCGAAGTCGGTGTGGCCCGTGGCGCCGTAGACGAAGGCGAGGCCGTAGAGCAGCGTGGCCGAGCCGACCGAGCCGACGATCAGGTACTTGAGGCCCGACTCCAGCGAGCTGGCGCGGCGCATCTCCGTGGCGCACAGCACGTACAGCGGGATCGACAGCAGCTCCAGCCCGAGGAACAGCGTGACGATGTTCTGGGCCATCAGCAGCACGGCCATGCCGCCGACGGAGACCAGCAGCATCGCGTAGTACTCGCCATGGGCGGCCTCGCGCGGGGCGACGGCGCGCAGCGACAGGACGACGGTGACCATCGCCGAGATCGCACACAGGCAGGTCAGCCCGAGCGACAGCTGGTCGATGCGCAGCGCGCCGGAGATGATCGACGCGTTGTCGTCCCACTGCCACACCGACAGGCCGATGGCGGCGCCCAGGGCGCCGAAGGCGACCAGCGGCACGACCGCCTCGCGGATGAAGCGCGGGCGCAGCAGGCCGATCAGCAGCACCAGCAGCGCGCCGCCGCCGAGCGCGATGAGGGGCGACAGCGCGGCGGTGTCGATCGGCGGGCCCTGCATATCGGCGAACGGGATCATCGGGCGACCTCCCCGGCACGGGCGACGGATGCGGCCACGCTGTCCTGCGCGCGATGCAGCGCCAGCTGCGGGTAGAGGGCGAAGAACAGGATCACCGCGACCAGGGGCACGAGCACGACGGCGTCCCGCAGCGACAGCTCGTGGGACTCCACGTGCGGCCCGACGCGATTGTGCATCGCGCCGATGAGCAGGCGCAGCGCGTAGACGGCGGCCAGCGCGACGCCGGTGAAGGCGATGCAGGCGATGGCCAGCTTGGACTGGAAGACGCCGAGCAGGATCAGGAACTCGCCGATGAAGTTCGACGATCCGGGCATGGCCAGGGTGGCGAGCGCGACGATCAGGAAGACGGTGGCCAGCACAGGCGCGCGGAAGGCGATGCCGCCCATGTCGCGCAGGCTCTCCGAGCCGCCGGCGCGGCGGGCGAGCAGGCCGACGATGAGGATCAGCGGGATCACCACGAGGCCGTGGTTGACCATCTGCAGCGTCGCGCCCTGGGCGCCGCGGCCGTTCAGCGCGAAGATGCCCAGCGTGATGAAGCCCAGCTGGGCCACCGACGAGTAACCGGCGACGAGGCGGGCGTTGTCGTTGGTGAACGCCATCACCGACCCGTACAGGATCGAGCACAGCGCCAGGATCAGCAGCAGATCCTGGAAGTGGGCGGCGGCGTCGGGGTAGATCGGCAGCGCGATGCGCAGGAAGCCGTAGGCCGCGACCTTGGACAGCACGGCCGAGAAGACGGCCAGCGCCTCGACGGGCAGCACCTTGTAGCCGTCGGGCATCCAGCCGTGGAAGGGGAAGGCCGGCATCTTCACCAGGAAGGCGAAGGCCATGAACAGGAAGATCCACTCCTGCGTGCCGGTTCCGAGCGTGCGCTCCCGCAGGTCGCTGAGGGCGAAGGAGATCGACTGGCCCTCGGGCGTGGCCAGCACGCCGGTGGCGATCACCGCCGACAGCATCAGCAGCGACCCGACGAACGTGTAGATGACCATCTTCAGCACCGCGCGCTGGCGGTTGGGGCCCACGCCCCAGGTGACGCCGATGAAGTAGAACGGGATCAGCATCAGGTCGAAGAAGATCACGAACAGCGCCAGGTCCTGGGCCAGGAAGGCGCCCAGCACGGCGGTCTCGGCGACCAGCAGATGGAAGTAGAAGAGGCTGCCCTTCTCGCCCCAGTCGCGGAAGTTGGCGGCGATGATCGCGGCGGCGAAGCCGAGGGTGGTCAGGGCCACCAGGAACAGGCTGAGGCCGTCGATGCCGAGCTTGTAGTGGATGCCCAGCTGGGAGATCCACATGTCGTCGGTGACGTGCTGCATGCCGCTGCCGGGCGCGTAGTCGGCGATGTAGTAGATGGCGATCCCCAGCGCGCCGAGCGCGCCCAGGGCGGCCAGCTTGGAGGCGACCGCGCGCGGCATGAACGCGGCGACGAGGCCGACGGCGGCGGGCAGGAAGAGGAGGATGGACAGGGGCATCAGGTCAGCTCTGCAGCAGGAAGTAGAGGGCGACGCCGGTGACGCCAAGGACGAGCAGCGCCGCGTAGGAGCGCAGCAGGCCGGACTGGGCGGCGCGCACCGCGGCGGAGCCGGCGCGCACGAGCAGGCTGCTGCCGCCGACCAGCGCGCCGTCGACGAACAGGCGCTCGAAGGTGTTCTGGGCGAAGCGGCCGATCCAGGCCATCGGGCGGACGATGGCCACGTCGAACAGCTCGTCGAAGTACCACTTGTTGACGAGCAGCTCGTAGATCGGCTTGAAGCGCTGCTGCAGGGCGGCGGAGGTGCCGGGGCGGCGCACCCAGATCTGCCAGGCGATGAAGATGCCGGTCAGGCCGATGACCGCGCCGCAGGCCAGGCCGATGTACTCGAAGCCGACCGAGGGGTTCAGCGAGTCGAAGTACTTGGAGCCCTCGAACGTCGGCGCCAGGAAGTTGTGGATCGCCTCGGTGACGCCCGGGATCTGCAGCGCGCCGGCGATCGTGGCCAGCACCGCGAGGGTCCCCATCGCGATCTTCATCGGGATCTCGCGCTCGGCGATGTAGTGGCCCGGGCCGGGGAAGCCGATCTCGGTGTCCTCGATCTCGCCGTCGGTCGGGTTGAACGGGTGCTCGGGGTGGGGCAGGTGGCCGCCCTCGATCTCGATCGCCTCGGGCACCTTGGGCCCCGAGAAGACCCGGAACATCATCCGGAAGGTGTAGATCGCGGTCAGGAACGCGCCCACGTAGCCGGCGTAGAACAGGATCCAGTGCCAGCCGCCGCGCTGGGAGACGTCGGCCAGGATCTGGTCCTTGGACCAGAAGCCCGAGAACGGCGGGATCGCCGCCAGGGCCAGGCCCCCGGCCAGCATCGTGATGAACGTGAACGGCAGCGCCTTGCGCAGGCCGCCCATGCGGTTCATGTTCTGCAGGCCGGCCATCGCGCCGATCACCGAGCCGGCGCCCATGAACAGCAGCGCCTTGAAGAAGGCGTGCGACATCAGGTGGAACATGCCGGCCGCGTAGGCGCCGGAGCTGACGCCCATGATCATGTAGCCGATCTGCGACATCGTCGAGTAGGCGATCACGCGCTTGATGTCGGTCTGGGCCAGCGCCATCGTCGCGGCCACGACGAGCGTCACGCAGCCGACGATCGCGCCGACGTTGGCCGCGGCCGGCGTCACCTCGAACAGCGGCCACATGCGCGCGATCAGGTACACGCCCGCGGTCACCATCGTCGCGGCGTGGATCAGCGAGGAGACCGGGGTCGGGCCCTCCATGGCGTCCGCGAGCCAGGTGTGGAACGGCATCTGCGCGGACTTCGCGAACGCGCCGACGAGCAGCAGGATGCAGCCGGCCACGAGGTCGCCGTTGTTGGTGGAGACGTCGCCGGCCTGGGCGAAGACGTTGAGGAAGTCGACGCTGCCGAAGTGCTTGAAGATGAAGAACGTCCCCAGCGTCAGGCCGATGTCGCCGACGACGTTGATGACGAACGCCTTCACGCCCGCGGTGGTCGCGGTGCGGCGCCGGTACCAGAAGGAGATCAGCAGGTAGGACGCGGCGCCCACGAAGGCCCAGCCGATGATCAGGAAGACGAAGTCCCCCGACATCACCAGCAGCAGCATCGAGAAGACGAAGAAGTTCAGGTAGGCGAAGTACCGCGCGATGCCGCGGTCGCTGGCCATGTACGACACCGAGTACAGGTGGATCAGCGTCGACACCCCGGTGACCACCAGCATCATGAACACCGACAGCGGGTCGACGAGGATCGTCAGCTTGGCGTCCAGCCCGAGCGTGCTGGCGTAGTTCCACAGCGTCGAGGTGACCTGGCGGTCGTCGGCGGGACGATCCTGGAGGTTCAGGAACGTGAGCACCGCGAACACGAACGAGGCGAAGATCGCCAGCGTGCCGATCCAGCCCGCGGTGCGGCCCGGCCACAGCTTGAAGCCCAGCCCGATGATCAGCGTCCCGGCGAGCGGACACGCCAGGACGAGCCACGCGGTCGTCGTCACCCGTGCAGCTCCCTCATGTCGTCGACGTCGATCGGCAGGCGCCGGCGGTACATGGCCACGATCACGCCGAGGCCGACGCACACCTCACAGGCGGCGACGACCATCACGATGATCGCGAACACCTGACCCTCGGCGTTGCCCCACATGCGGCTGAAGGCCAGCAGTGCGAGGTTGCCGGCGTTGAGCATCAGCTCCAGGCAGAGCAGCGTGACCAGCGGGCTGCGGCGCGTGATCACGCCGGCGGCGCCGGTGCAGAAGATCAGGGCCGAGACGGCCAGGTACCAGTTGATGTTCATGCTCCAGGCCCCCGGCCGGCCTCGATCTGCTCGCGCTCGATCGTCTCGCGCCCGCGCTCGGTGGTGACGTCGGTGGTCGGCGCGGGCAGGTTGATGCCCGCGTCGCGCGTGCCGACGCCCTCGGCGGTGGTGCCGGTGCCGATCGGGCGCATGAACTCGGTGAAGGTCATGCGCCCGGCCTCGGCCTCGCTGATGCCGCCCCGGCGACGGGCCAGCACGACCGCGCCCACCGCGGCGATCAGCAGCAGCACGGAGGCCGCCTCGAAGACGAACAGGAACTTCGTCAGCAGCAGCTCCCCGATCTGGCCCGGCGTGCCGAAGTGCTCGTCGAAGGGCGCGCCGCGGCTGTCGACGGCCTGCAGGCCGGTGCCGGCCACGGCCAGCGTCAGCTCGACGAACAGCAGGCCGCCGAAGACCAGCGCGACGCCCTTCTGCGACGGGCCCTGCCACGGGTGCACCGACTCGTCATCGCCGCCGATGTAGCCGACGACGAACACGTACAGCACCATCACTGCGCCGGCGTACACGACGATCTGCGCGAAGGCGACGAACTGCGCCTCCAGCAGCAGGAACAGCCCGGCCAGCGCGAACAGGTGCACGACCAGGGCCAGCACCGCGTAGAACGGGTTGCGCACGGTGACCACGCCGATCGCGCCGGCGATGGCGAACAGTCCGCACAGGAAGAAGAAGAACTGCGACATGAGGCGGTCCGGGAACCTACTCGCCTTCCCGCCTCAGCGGCGTGCGCTCCACCGGCTCGGCGAGCAGCATCTCCTTGGTGAAGATGAGATCCGAGCGGTCGTAGTCCGACAGCTCGTAGTCGTGACCCATGGTGATCGCGTCGAACGGGCACGCGACCTCGCAGTAGCCGCAGAAGATGCAGCGCGACATGTTGATCTCGTACACCGCGGCGTAGCGCTCGCCGGCCGACACCCGGTGCTCGGGCGTGTTCTCGGCGGCCACGACGCGGATGCAGTCGGCCGGGCAGGCCGCGGCGCACAGCGAGCAGCCGACGCACTTCTCCAGCCCGGTGTCGACGAACCTGTGCAGCTTGTGGCGTCCGCGGAAGCGCGGGTACACCGGGTACTTCTCCTCCGGGTACTCGACCGTGACGGGCTTCTCGAAGCTGCGGCGCAGGGTCGTCTTGAGGCCGCGCAGCGTCTCGCCGAAGGCGCGATAGGCGCCGCCGGCGCCGCCGGGGTTGGGGGCGCGCAGGACCTCGACGACCTCGCCGGGATCGTAGGGAGGGGTCAAAAGACGGTCACCACCAGAATCGCGGTCACGAGGGTGTTGAGCGTGGCCAGCGGCAGCAGCACCTTCCAGCCGAAGCTCATCAGCTGGTCGTAGCGCAGCGCCGGGAGCGTCGCGCGGATCCAGATGAAGAAGTAGATGAAGAAGACGGCCTTGCCGATCACCACGAACGGGTAGACCCACTGGGGCGGGTGGATGCCGAACGGCAGCCACCAGCCGCCGAAGAACAGCGTCACCGTCAGGAACGAGATGACGACGAGCTCGAGGTACTCCGCCATGTAGTAGTTGGCGAAGCGCCCGCCGCCGTACTCGGTGCCGTAGCCGCCGATGATCTCGGCCTCGCCCTCGGGCAGCGCGAACGGCGGGCGGTTGGACTCGGCGAAGCCGGCGATCATGAAGATCAGAAAGCCGACGAACTGCGGGATGAAGTACCACATGCCCGCCTGGCCCTCGACGATGTCCACCAGCGACAGCGACTGGGCGCTGATGACGACGCCGACCAGCGCCATGCCCTGGGCGGCCTCGTAGGAGATCAGCTGGGCGGCCGAGCGCATCGCGCCCAGGAACGAGTACTTGTTCGTCGACGCCCAGCCGCCGAGCATCAGCCCGTAGAAGCTGATCGCCCCCAGCGCGAACAGCACGAGGATGCCGACCGGCACGTCGATGCCGTACAGGCCGGTCGGCGTGCCGAAGATGTCGACCACCGGGCCGAACGGGATCAGCGCGACCGTGCCGGCCGCCGCGATCACCGACAGGATCGGCGCCAGGATGTAGAGGAAGCGCTGCGAGTGGCGCGGGGCGAACTGCTGCTTGCCCAGCAGCTTGCCGATGTCGGCGATCGCCTGCATCCAGCCGAACGGGCCGACGCGGTTGGGTCCGTAGCGACCCTGGAAGCGGCCCAGCAGCTTGCGCTCGGCCATCAGCGTGATCGGCACGAAGTTGAAGACGACGAGGAAGATGCACAGCGCCTTGAGGATCTGCATCCACCAGGGCTCGAAGTAGAAGACGTCGCCGAACAGCGCCTGCAGGGTCAACGCGCCTTCACCTCCACCACCGAGCCGGTGAGGACGTTGGCGGAGTCGGGGCCGTCGAGGCCGTCCTGCAGGAAGATCGTCCCGGCCGGCACCGCGTGGCGCAGCACGACGGTGGCGTCGACCGCGCTGCCGTTGTTGGACACCACGACCGGGGCGCCATCGCGCAGGCCGAGGCGGTCGGCGTCGTCGGGCGCCATCTCGGCGCGCTGGCGCGGCGCCAGGAACGACAGGGCCGGCGAGTGCTCGACCTCGGGCGAGGCCCAGATCGAGCGGAAGGTGCCCAGCCGCAGCCCCTGGCTGCCGCTGTCGGCGGGCGCCGGTGCGCGCACGGGGCCGGGGGCTGCGGAGCTCGGGTAGGCGGCGGCCGCCTCGCGCTCCTGCCAGCGCATGCCGCGTCCGCCGATCTCGTCGAGCGTCAGCCCGGCGTAGAAGGGCACGGCGGCGGTCAACTGGGCCAGCGCCATGCCGGACGTGAGCACCCGCAGGTCGAGCCCGAGCGCGCCTGGCCAGGTCGTCGAGCACCTGGAAGCCGTAGCGGCCGGCGCCCTGGTGGCCGATCGCCGGGCGCACGCGCTGCAGGCGCCCGTCGGGGTGGGTCAGCGTGCCGTCCTTCTCGGCGTAGGCCTCGAACGGGAAGACGACGTTGGCGTGCTCGCGGATGCCCTCGGTCAGGAACGACGCATGGGCCACGACGGTCGAGGCGCGCTCCAGCGCCTGCTCCCAGCGGGCCCGGTAGGGCAGGTCGCGCAGCGGGTCGACGCCCATCAGCCACAGCGCGGTCAGATCGCCGCGCGGCGCCCGCCTCAGCCATCTCGGCGGCATGCATGCCGGCCTGCTCCACGGGCGCCAGGCCGGGGCCCGCGTCGGGCAGCACGCCGACCTCGCGCAGGCCGCGGCCGTTGGCGCTGGAGGGCACGACCAGCAGGCCCGCGCCGAGGCGATCGCGCAGCCCGAGCGCGTCGGCCAGGACGCGCCAGCGCGCCGCCGACGCGCTCGCTGGCCGACGATCACGATGTCCTCGCCGGCGTCGCGCAGCAGGTCGAGCACCTGGCGCACCTCGTCGGGCGCAGCCTCTCCGCGGGCGGCGGCGGCCAGGTCGGCGGCGAAGGCGGGGCCGCCGCCGGGGGCGAAGCGCAGCGTCAGCGCGGCGTTGGCGTCCAGCGACGAGGGGCGGGCGGAGGCGATCGCCAGCTTCACGCGGTTGCGGCGCACGCCCTTGCGGATGCGCAGGTCGACGATCGCCATGTCGTCGACCGGCTCGGTGTCGAGCACCAGCACCGCGTGGGCGAACTCGAGGTCGGGCACCGTGGCCTGCAGGCCCGGGTCGCCGATGGCCACGCAGCTCGTCGCGCGAGACGGGCGCGCGCGGGAGTCCAGGTGCGGGGAGTCCAGGCCCTCGCGCACGATGCGCTGCAGCAGGAAGCCCTCCTCGTTGGTGGCGCCGGCGCCGGCCAGCGCGCCGACCGAGCGCTTGGCGCGACCGAGCGCCTTGGAGGCCTCCTCCAGCGCGCGCTCCCAGGAGACGGGGCGCAGCTCGCCGCCGTCGCGGACCATCGGCGAGGTGATGCGCTCGTCGACGTGGATGGCCTGGTAGGCGAAGCGGCCGCGGTCGCACAGCCAGCCGTCGTCGACCTCGTGGTTGTCGCGGGCGAGCACGCGCAGGACGCGCTCGTCGCGGACGGTGAACGAGACGTTGCACTGGCCCGGGCACAGCGTGCAGACCGAGCCCGACTGCCCTCGATGTCCCACGGGCGCGCGCGGAAGCGGTAGGGCCGCGAGGTCAGCGCGCCGACGGGGCACAGCTCGATGATGTTGCCGCTGAACGGCGCCACGTAGGGGTGCCCGTCGAAGGTGGCCGACGTAGGAGTGCGGCGCCGCGCTCCTGCAGGACGAGCTGGTAGTCCTCGGCGATCTCCTGGCGAGTAGCGCACGCAGCGGTAGCAGAGGATGCAGCGCTCGCGGTCGATCGCGATCAGCGGGACGAGCTCCAGCGGCTTCTGGAAGTGGCGCTTGGGCTCGATGAAGCGCGAGCGGCCGCCGCCCCAGCCGAAGGAGATGTCCTGCAGCGGGCACTCGCCGCCCTTGTCGCAGACCGGGCAGTCGAGCGGGTGGTTGATGAGCAGGAACTCGACGACGGCCTCCTGGGCCTCCTTCACCCGTGCGGTCTGGGTGTTGACGACCATCCCGTCCTTGACCGGCGTCGAGCAGCCGGTCTGCAGCTTCGGGATGCCCTCGATCTCCACGAGGCACATGCGGCAGGCGCCGACCGGGTCGCCGAGCTTGGGCTCGTAGCAGAAGACCGGGATCTCGACGTCGCCGTGCTTGGCGGCGTCGACGAGCATCGTGTTCTCGGGCGCCTGCACCTCGCGGCCGTCGATCGTGAAGGTGATCATCTTGACCTCGGGACGCGGCACTACGCGAGCGCTGCCTTGAAGCAGGCGGCAGCTCTGGGCCGCGGGCTCGACGTCGTGCGCCAGGTCGCCGACGGGCCGTGGCGGCGCTGCCTCGATGTAGGCCTCGAACTCGTCGCGGAACTTGGCGACCATCGAGCCGATCGGCATCGCCATCGCGTCGCCGAGCACGCACAGGCAGTTGCCGATGATGTGCGTCTGCACAGAGGCCATGATGTCGAGGTCCATCGGCGTGGCCTCGCCCGCCTTCGATGCGCTCGAGCATCTTCACGGTCCAGTTGGTGCCCTCGCGGCACGGCGTGCACTTGCCGCAGGACTCGTGGCGTAGAACTTCGCGGTCTTGTAGGCCACGTCGACGACGGAGGTCGAGTCGTCGACGACGATGATCGCGCCGGAGCCGAGCATCGAGCCGGCCTTGGCCATCGAGTCGAAGTCGTAGGCGAGGTCGAGGTCGTCCTTGGTCAGCACGGGCGAGCTCGAGCCGCCCGGGAACCACAGCTTGACCTCGCGGCCCTCCTCGGGGCCGCCGGCCAGGCCGTAGATGATCTCGCGCGAGGGCATGCCCAGCTCGATCTCGTAGTTGCCGGGGCGCCGCACGTGGCCGGAGACCGAGACGAGCTTGGTGCCGGTCGAGTTGGACACGCCGAGCTTGGCGTACTCCTCGCCGCCCATGCGGATGATCGTGCGGCACGGTCGACAGCGTCTCGACGTTGTTGATCAGCGTCGGCCCCTGGTACAGGCCCTGGTTGGCCGGGAACGGCGGCTTGAGGCGCGGGTTGCCGCGCTTGCCCTCCAGCGAGTCCAGCAGCGCCGTCTCCTCGCCGCAGATGTAGGCGCCGGCGCCGCGGTGCACGACGAGGCTCAGGTCGTGGCCGCTGCCGAGGATGTCCTCACCCAGGTAGCCGGCCTCGCGGGCCTCGACCAGCGCGGCGTCGAGGATGTCGGCCTGCAGCACGTACTCGCCGCGGATGTAGATGAACGCCTTGTTGGCCCCCGCGGCGTAGGCGGCGATGATGATCCCCTCGATCAGCATGTGCGGGGTTCTTCTGCATGATCTCCCGGTCCTTGAAGGTCCCGGGCTCGGACTCGTCGGCGTTGCAGCACAGGTAGACGTCCGTGACGCCCTTGGGCAGGAAGCTGATCTTCTTGCCCATCGCGAAGCCGGCCCCGCCGCGGCCCCGGATCTCGGAGGCCAGCAGGTTGTTGAGGACCTCCTCGCGCGACATCCGCAGCGCGCGCTGCAGCTGCTCGTAGCCGCCGCGCCGGCTGGTAGACGTCGATCGTGTTGAGGCCCGGCTCGTCGATGTTGTCGAACAGGAGCTTGCGCATCAGGAGTCGTCCGTCTCGCTGTGTTCGGGGTCCTTCTCGATCGGCGCGACCGGTCCGGCGTCGCGCGCGTCGTGGGGCATGTCGGCGCCGTAGCTGCTCGGCGGGGCGGGGATCGCGCGGCCCGCGTCCAGCGGCAGCGTGTCGGCGCTGGGGCGGATCTTGAGCTGCTTGGCGGGCAGCGGCGGGCGGTCGTTGCGGATCTCGTCGATCAGCTCGTCGACCTCGCCCAGCTCGATCGGGCCGACGTAGACGCCGTCGATCGAGGCCATCGGCGCGATGTCGCAGGCGCCCAGGCACTCGAAGTGCTTGACCTGGATGTCGTCGTCGCCGGCCGTGGCCTGCTCGATGGCCTCGCACAGCTCGTCGGCGCCGCGCAGCGAGCAGGAGATGTTCGTGCACACGTACACGCGGTGGCGCCCGGTGGGCACCGTGTCGAACATGTCGTAGAACGTCGCCACCGCGGTCAGGTAGCCGGGCGTCAGCTGCATCACGCAGGCGGCCTGCTCGACGGCCTCCGGCGAGCACCAGCCATGGAACGCGCTGGGCGGCGGCCAGGGCGGGCAGCGCGGCCGAGCGGCGGTCAGGGTACTTGGCCATCGCCGCCTCGATCTCGGCGCGCAGCTCGGCGGGCACCGCCGTCGTGGCCGGATCGGGGACCGCCGCGGGCTCCTTGGACAGATCGGCGGCGCGGTCCCACCCGGGCACGCGCGAGCCGTGGTCGTAGCGACGAACCTGGTAGGCCACTAGCGGTCGATTCCGCCCAGGATGGGGTCGAGCATGGCGAGCGTCGCGATCAGGTCGGCGAGGTAGGAGTCGCGGACCATCGGGGCGGTCGCCTGCAGGTTGACGAAGGAGGGGTCGCGCATGTGCACGCGCGCCGGCTTGGACGAGCCGTCCGAGCGCACGAAGCAGCCCAGCTCGCCGCGCGGCGACTCGATCGGGTAGTAGACCTCGCCGGGCGGCACGCGGAAGCCCTCGGTCACCAGCTTGAAGTGGTGGATGAGCGCCTCCATCGAGGTGGCCAGCTCATGGCGGGGCGGCAGCACATGCTTGCGATCGTCGGCGATGTGGTGGCCCTCGGGCAGGCCGTCCAGCGCCTGCTCGATGATCTTCACCGACTCGTAGATCTCCGCCCAGCGCACCGCGTAGCGATCCCAGTTGTCGCCGATCGTGCCGACCGGGACCTTGAAGTCGAAGTCGTCGTAGCTGGAGTACGGGTGCGCCTTGCGCAGGTCCCACGGGTTGCCGGCCGCACGCAGCAGCGGGCCGGTCACGCCGAGGCCGAGCAGCGTCTCGGCGTCCAGCGGCGTGACGTTGCGCATGCGGTTGAGGAAGATCTCGTTGCGCGTCAGCAGCGCGTTGAAGTCGTCGGCCGCCTTGGGCATGCGCTTGCAGAAGGCGCGCACCTTCTCCTCGAAGCCCTGCGGGATGTCCTCGATGACGCCGCCAACCTGGAAGTAGCGCGTGTGCATGCGCTGGCCGGAGCTCATCTCGAACAGGTCGAGGATGTTGTCGCGCTCGCGGAAGCAGTAGAACAGCAGCGACATCGCGCCGAGATCCAGCGCCGACGTGCCCAGCCACACCATGTGGCTCATGATCCGGTTGAGCTCCAGGTGGATCACGCGCAGGTACTGGGCGCGCTTGGGCACCTCCAGGCCGATGAGCGTCTCCACCGCGCCGCAGTAGGCCATCGCGTTGAAGTAGTAGGACAGGTAGTCCATCCGCTCGACGACGGGGATGACCTTCCAGTAGCTCTTCTGCTCGGCGGTCTTCTCGATGCCGGTGTGCACGTAGCCGATGACCGGCTTGATGTCGCGCACGACCTCGCCCTCGAGCGTCGTCCACAGGCGCAGCACGCCGTGCGTGGCCGGGTGGTGCGGGCCGAGGTTGAGCGTCAGCAGCTCCTGGTCGCCGCCCCACTCCTCGTGCTGGTGCTGGATCGAGATGCCGCCCTCGGACAGGTCGATCGCCTGCTCGTCGCGGCGGTACTCGGAGATCGTCTCGCTCACAGCGGTGTGTCGCTTCCCTCGTGCGGGCGGTCGACGCCGAGCGTGTAGTCGGTGCCGTGCGCCTGCTGCTGGGTGAACAGGACGGGCTCGCCGCCGACCGGGAAGTCGCGGCGCTGCGGGTAGCCCTCGTAGTCCTCGGGCATCAGGATCCGGCGCAGGTCCGGGTGGCCGGTGAAGACCACGCCGAACATGTCGAAGACCTCGCGCTCCTGGTGGTCGGCGGTCGGCCAGTCGGGCGTGACGGAGGGGACCTCGACGGCGTCGGTGGGGCACGCGCACGGTGATCGTCAGATCGGTCGACGTTCTGCATGTCCAGCAGCTCGTACTGCACGCCCAGGCGCGGCTCTTCGGGGTAGTAGTCGAGGCCGTGGACGGAGGAGAGGAACGCGTAGCCCTTGCCGCGCAGGAACTGCAGCACGTCGCGGACCCGGTGCGGCGCGACGGCGATGCGCGCCTTGTCGCGGAAGTAGGAGTCTCCAGCACGGCCTCCGGGTCGGCTTGCACGCAGCTCGCCGGCGAGCAACTCCAGGCCGGTTGCGTCAGGCACCTTCGCTGTCCTCGGGCTTGAGCACGTTCACGGCGGCGGGGTGAGCGGCCGGGTCGCCGATCAGCTCCTCGGTGCCGCGTGCGTCGTAGCGGTCGCGCCAGCCCATGGCCGGATCGTCCTGGATCATCTGGCGCAGCTTGAGGATCCCGTGCATGACCGCCTCGGGCCGCGGCGGGCAGCCGGGCACGTGCACGTCGACGGGCATGAACTTGTCGGCCGGGACGATCGCGTAGTTGTTGAAGACGCCCATCGAGGACGAGCAGGCCCCCATGGCGATCGCCCACTTGGGCTCCAGCATCTGGTCGTAGATGCGGCGCACGATCGGCGCCATCTTGATGCTGATGCGCCCGGAGATGATCATCAGGTCCGACTGGCGCGGCGAGCCGCGGAAGGCCTCGGCGCCGAAGCGGGCGATGTCCATGTGGCCGGCGACGAGGGTCATCATCTCGATCGCGCAGCAGGCGAGGCCGAACGTCGCGGGGAAGATCGCGTTGCCGCGCGCCCAGTTGAGCGCCTTGTCGAGCGTCGTGGTGAGGATGCGCTCCTCGACGTACTGCTCCAGCGCGTCGCCCTCCAGGTCGCCCTTGAGCGCGTCGCGGGCGCGGATGCCCCGGGCACGGAAGTCCGCGGGGTCGGTGGGAATGCCGCGGACTATCTCCATGAGAGCGCACCCCGGCGCCAGACGTACACGAAGGCGATCGCCAACAGGACGATGAACGTGATCGTCTCAAACAGGGCGAAGGTCCCGAAGGCCCGCAGCTGCACCGCGATCGGGAAGAGGAAGATCACCTCGATGTCGAACAGGATGAACAGCATCGCGATCATGTAGAAGCTGATCCCGAAGCGGAACGTCCGCTTGACCTCGGTGGGCATGCCCGACTCGTACGGCTCGGCCTGCGCCTTGATCGGACGCGGCTTGGGGCCCAGCAGTGAGTTCGCGAAGGCGAACAGGGTGCCGATGGCGCCGCCGAGGATCAGGAAGACGAGCGCGGGGAGGTAGGAGCGGAGCACTGCGCCCCGGGTTATAGCACCGCCTTGTGCGAGGTTGTTACTTAGTGCCAGGAGACACGAGATGAACGCAGTGGTGGAGGCGGCGGCGTGGATCGCCGCCGCGGTGAACCTGGCGGCCGCCGCCTGGGGCGGCTTCTGCTGGCAGCGCTTCCGCCACAGCGGCGCGTTCTGGCTGCTGGCCCGCGCCGGCCAGGGGGCGGTCGTCGCGTTCGCCGCCTTCAGCGGGATCGTCGCGCTGACCGGCGATGCGCCCGAGGACGACCTGTTCTGGATCTACGTGCTCGTGCCGCTGGGCATCTCCTTCGTCGCCGAGCAGTTCCGCATCCTCAGTGCGCGCACCGTGCTCGACCAGCGCGAGCTGGCCGATACGAAGGCGATGCGCCGGCTGCCACGCGACGAGCAGGAGCTGATCCGCGAGCTGATCATGCGCCGCGAGACCGGGATCATGGCGTTGGCCGCCCTGGCCAACGCGTTCCTGCTGGCGCGAGCGGCGATGACCGCCGTCGGCTTCTGACGTCGCCGAGCCGACGCAGACCGCAAGCGGTGAGGGGGAGTCCCGGTGCCGGCCGCGGTTGCCGCCGTTCCGCGAGGTCGCGCGGTCTGTCCGTCAAGCGACCCGGGGTCGGCCGGCACCGGGGACGTGGTGGAGTTCGCCACGAGCGGCCGTCCCCCTGCCCCGCTTCCGTATGATCCGGCCCCGCATGACCGCCAAGACCCTCAGGACCGCTGCCGTGGCCGGCGCGCTCGTCGTCGCCGGAATCGCCGGCGGCTGCGGCGAGGCGCAGGTCGTCGACAGCCCCGACAACAGCGCCCAGGTCAACCAAGGCGCCCAGCTCTTCCACGACCACTGCGCCGGATGCCACACCCTCAGCGCCGCGGCGACCGAGGGCTCCGCCACCGGGATCAACAACCGCGAGAAGACCGACGGCCCGAACCTCAACGCGCGCAAGGAGACCGTCGACCAGGTGCTCTACGCGATCCGCAACGGCGGCTTCTCCGGGGCGATCATGCCCGAGAACATCGTCGTCGGGGAGGACGCACGGGCCGTCGCCGAGTTCGTCGCCAAGTACTCGGGCGGCGGCTCCAGCGGGTAGCGGGTCGGCCTCGTGCTCGACCTGCGTCGCCTGCGCGCCGAGCCCGATGGCGTCCGGGCCGCTCTCGCGCGCCGCAAGGACGGCTCCGACGTCCGCGTCGGCGAGGTGCTGACGCTCGACGCGCGTCGCCGCGAGGTGCTGCCCGAGCTGGAGGAGCTGCGGGCGCGCAAGAACGCCGCCTCCGAGGCAGATCGCCAAGGCCAAGAAGGCGGGGGAGGACGCGTCGCAGGCGATCGCCGCGATGCGTGACGTCGGTGCGCGCGAGAAGCAGCTCAACGCGCGAGCTGGCCGACGTCGACGAGCGTCTGCGCGCCGCGATGACGCTCGCTGGCCAACCCGCCTCCGACGCGGCGCCCGACGCCGACACCGACCTCCGCGAGGTCGGCGACGCGTCCAGGACGCGGCCGCGACCATCTCGAGCTGGCCGGCGGGATGATCGACATGGAGGCCGGCGCGCGCGTGGCCGGCTCGCGCTTCGCCTATCTCAAGGGCGACCTCGTCCTGCTCGAGCTGGCGCTCGTGCGCTGGGCCATGGAGAAGCTGCGCGCCAAGGGCCACGAGCCGGTGATCCCGCCGGTGCTCGTCCGCGAGGAGGCGCTGTTCGGCACCGGCATGCTGCCCGACACCGAGCAGCAGATCTACCGCCTGGCCGACGACCCGCTGTTCCTGGCCGGCACCAGCGAGGTGCCGCTGGCCTCCCTGCACGCGGGCGAGATCCTCGACGCCGCCGACCTGCCGTTGCGCTACGCCGGGTTCTCGTCCTGCTTCCGCCGCGAGGCGGGCGCCGCCGGACGCGACACGCGCGGCATCTTCCGCGTGCACCAGTTCGACAAGGTCGAGATGTTCGCGTTCGTCGAGCCCGATCGCAGCGAGGACGAGCACCAACGCCTGCTGGCCACCGAGGAGGAGATCCTCCAGGAGCTGGAGATCCCCTACCGCGTTGTCGACATCGCCGTCGACGACCTCGGCGCCAGCGCGGTGCGCAAGTTCGATCTGGAGGCGTGGCTGCCCGGCCAGGGCGCCTATCGCGAGCTGACGTCGTGCTCGAACACCACCGACTTCCAGGCGCGCCGCCTCGACGTGCGGCTGCGGCCGGCCGACGGCGGCCGGCCCGTCACCGCGCACACGCTCAACGGCACGGCGGTCGCGGTCGGGCGCACGATCATCGCGCTGCTGGAGAACGGCCAGCGCGACGACGGCAGCGTCGCGCTGCCCGCGGCGCTGGTGCCCTACGGCGCGCCCGCCGAGCTGCCCGCCGCCGCGGCCGGTTAGCGCGTAGACCAAGGTCGCCGGGCTGGCCAACGGCGGCCTCCGAGGGCGCAGGTTCCGTCGCGGCGACTGCGACGTGCTCGACGTCGTGCATGGTGATCGCACCTCAGGTCGATCACGTCAGCGCCGCAGGCCGGCTCCGTTCCTTCTCGATGCCCGACGTTGGCCGGAGCCCACGCGCCCGCCGAGGCTCAGCCGGCCACGCGTCCGGCGACGTGGCGCAGCGCCTCGTCGCGGCTGGCCACGATGTCGAACGTCGCGTCCAGGCGCGTGATCTCGAACAGGCGCAGCACCGTCGGGTTGGTGCACACCAGCGCCAGCGCGCCGTCGATGCGGCTCAGACGGCGCAGCGCGTTGAGCAGCACGCTGAGCCCGGTCGAGTCGATGAACTCCACGCCGGAGAAGTCCAGCACGATGCGGGTGCGTCCGTCGGCGAGCGCGGCGTTGAGCTGCTCGGCCAGGTCGGGAGCGGTGGAGACGTGCACCTCCCCGGAGGCGGTCAGGACCCGCGTGCGCTCGTCGACGTCGTCGGCGACGAGGCGGAACTTCGGCTGAGGGAACTCGGTCATGACCCGTGCGCAACGCTACCCGGTCCGGCGGCATCGGTGGGGATTGCCCTCACCGCGCGCCGCGCTCGCGTCGGCCCCGGCGCAGCGATGGCGCATCGCCGATCGAGATCAGGCGACCCGGCGGGCTCTGGTCGGGGCGCGCGCAGGGCGCGCTGCGCGCCTCGCGCGCCAGCACGAATCGCTGCGCGCCGCACGAGCCGCAGACGGTCGCCTGGTCGTTCCGGGCGCCGCACGTGATGCAGCGAAACGGACCCACGCGGCGCAACTCCCCGGCGCGGGACAGGGCGAAACCTGTCTCTCAGGGACGTGCCCGGCGGGCGACACGGTCGAGCTCGCGCGCGCGTCGCCAGGAGCCGTCGTCGCCGCCGTGGGCGTCGGGATCCGCGCGCTCGGCGGCCAGCAGCGCGAGCAGCTCCTCCAGGCGCTGCCCCTGCACCAGCTCCCACTTGCGTCGCTCCGCGCCCGGCTGCCAGGCGACGGCGCGCGGGTCGATGCGCGCGAGCACGCGGCCGGCGAGGGCGAGGAACTCGGCCCGGTAGGCGGCGTCGCCGTCGGGCAGCACCTGGAGGTGGTAGCGCAGGTCCTCGGCCAGCGCCCGCTCGGCGTACAGCGCCGACCAGCCGGCCGGCTGCTCGCGCTCCAGGTAGCCGAGCACCGCCTCGACCGCGGCGACGCGGTCGCCCAGCACGCGCCGGTCGGTGCGCCGCTGGGTGATCGACGGCGCGCCCTCCTGGCGCGAGCGGTACCAGTAGACCGGCGTGCGCAGGACGTCGACGGTGCGGGCGCGGAAGTGGGCGGGGACGACGATCGGGATGTCCTCGTGGAAGACGCCGACCGGGAAGTGCATCTGCGTGCCCTCCCAGAAGTCGCGCCGCCACAGCTTGTTCTGGGCCATGCGGTCGCTGAGCAGGTGCCGCAGCCGCGTGACGTGTGTGGCGCGCCGCGAGCGGGTGAACGCGCGGCGCAGGAAGCCCGCCGGCCAGGTCTCGCCCGCGTCGAAGCGCACGATGTTGCCGGTGGCGAAGTCCGAGCCGCTGCGCTCCAGCGCCGCCACCAGGCGCGCGTAGGCGTCCGGGGGCACGAGGTCGTCGCTGTCCAAGAAGGCGATCAGCTCGCCGCTGCTGTGGGCGACGCCGACGTTGCGCGCGTGGCCCAGCCCGCCGTTGGCCTGGCGGATCAGCCGAAACCGGCGGTCGAGCTCGACGAACTCGCCGGCGATGTCGGCGCTGCGATCACGCGAGCCGTCGTCGACCATCACCACCTCCAGGTCGCCCAGCGTCTGGGCCTGCAGCGACAGCAGACAGTCCTCGAGATAGGGCTCGACGTCGTAGATCGGGACGACGACGCTGACGCGGGGCACCGGCTCGACGCTACCTTGCACAGCCGTCATGGCGCCCGAACGTGCGGTTGAGCCGTCGCGCCCGGCCCGGCGCGTCTCCGGGCGCCGCCGCCTGCTCGGGGCGCCCGCGGTCGCGCTGCACCGCAGCGCGCTGGCGCTCGTGCGAGCGCTGCCCAAGCCGCGGCCGTCCGCCGCGCCCGCCGGTCCCAGGCCGGTGCGCATCATCCTCGCCAACGCCTACGGGATGGGCGGCACGATCCGCACGACGTTCAACCTCGCCGGGCGGCTGGCCCGCGATCGCGAGGTCGAGATCATCGCGCTCAAGCGCCACACCAGGCGGCCGTTCTTCACGCCGCCGGACGGCGTGACGATGACCGAGCTCGACGACCGCTCGCGCGAGCGCCGCCCGTGGCTGGAGCGGGCGCTGACCGCGCTGCCCAGCGTTCTCGTGCACCCGGAGGACTTCGGTTACCCCTCGGCCTCGCTGTGGACCGACCTGCACCTGCTGAGACGGCTGCGCGGCATGGGCGGCGAGGCGATCGTCGCCACCCGCCCGGGGTGGGCGCTCGTCGCGCTGGCCGCCGCGCCGCGTGACGCGATCGTCGTCGACCAGGAGCACATGCACTTCCACGCCCACCGGCCCGCGCTGGCGGCCGACGTGCGCCGCCGCTACCGCGAGCTGGACGCGATCGCCGTGCTCAGCGCCGACGACGAGCGCGACTACGGCGCGCTGGTCGCGGGCGCGCGCACGCGCGTGGTGCGCCTGCCCAACGCGGTGCCCGACCTGGGCGGCGGCACCGCCACGCTCGACGCTCCGGTGATCGTGGCCGCCGGGCGGCTGGTGGCCCAGAAGGGGTTCGACCTGCTGATCGACGCCTTCGCCCCGCTCGCCGCGCGGCACCCGGACTGGAGCGTGCGCATCTACGGCGGCGGCGCCGACAGGGCGGCCCTGCAGCGGCAGATCGAGCGCCTGGGGCTGGGCGAGCAGGTGCGGCTGATGGGCTCCACGCGGGAGCTGGGCGCCGCGCTGGCCCAAGGCAGCCTGTTCGTGCTCAGCTCGCGCTGGGAGGGCTTCGGCCTGGTCATCGTCGAGGCGATGAGCCGCGGCCTGCCGGTGGTCGCCTTCGACTGCCCGCGAGGCCCGTCGGACATCATCACCCCCGGCGTCGACGGGCTGCTCGTGGCGCCCGAGGACACGGGCGCGCTGGGGGTGGCGATCGAGCAGCTGATCGCGGACCCGCAACGGCGCCGGGCGATGGGTGCGGCGGCCCTGCGGCGCGCGCGCGACTACGACGGGGACGCCATCGCCGCCCGCTGGGCGGCGCTGCTGGACGAGCTGGTCGCGGCGCGGGCGGCACCGGCGCTCAGGGCGTGAGCGCCACGACGAGCCTGCGCAGGCCCTGCGCGAACAGCGCCTCCTCGCGCGCGGGGTCGACGGGCGAGAGGCGCATCATCTCCTGGAGCGCGGCGCGGGTGCCGCCCAGCGGCTCCTCCGGCTCGGGCCTCTCGATCGCGGGTGGGCCGGACACCGCGCGGATCGTCGCGAACAGCGTCGCGCCGATCACGTAGGACGCGTATGCGTGGAAGGCCTCGGCGGCCGTCGATGATCGCTCCGCGTGAGGCGAAGTGGTGGTAGATCGCCGTCGGCGCGACCTTCAGCGCGGTGGCCAGGCTGCGGATGCTCGGGGCGCCGCCCGCGTCGAACTGCCGCAGCGCCTCGGTGGCGATCTCGTCCGGGGTCAGGTGCGTGTCGCGGTCCTGGGCGAGGCGAGGCGCGCCGGAACCGTACAGAGGACGGTATGCCGGTTCGCGGGGCTGGTCCTCCCGCGGACGGGCGGCAGGTGCTACGGGCTCGGCGTGGCGGCGCCGCCGCCGCTGGAGTACCCGTCGGGCGATGGTGGCGACGCGCTGGGCGTCGCCGGCGTCTGCGCGGGCGGGGTGGCCGGCGTCTGCGTCGTCGGGGTGGGGGAGGGCGGGCTGGCGTTCGTCGAGCCGCCTCCGCCTCCGCCTCCGCCTCCGCCGCCGCCCTGCGTGTCGCCGCCGGTCGCGCCGGTCGTGTCGGTCGCGCTGCCGTCGGTGGCGCCGCCCGTCGCGTCGGGCGAGGTCGTCTGGTCGGTGGTGGTCGGGGCCTCGGTCGTCTGGTAGTGGCCGTGGAAGGGCTTGGACTCGAACGGGGTCTTGGGCGTGGGGAAGTCGTCGCAGTGGTCGCCCTTGGCCGCCGACATGAACTCGTGCCAGATCGGGGCCGGGATGGTGGAGCCGAACACCTCGCCGTAGCCCGGCACCGCGGTCATCGAGGCCGTCTCCTTCGGGTAGCCGACCCACACCGCGGTCGACAGGTTCGGCGTGTAGCCGACGAACCACGCGTCGGTGAAGGAGCTGGTGGTGCCGGTCTTGCCCGCCGGCCGGGCAGCCGATGCCCCAGAGCCCACGCCGCGGTGCCGCTGGTCGAAGCACGCCCTGCAGCGCCCTTGGTTGACCTCGCTTGGTCTCGCCGTCGGTGAATTGGCTGAGCAGCGAGCGATGGCCGGCGAACTTTCTCCACCCTTGCCGTCGGAGCGCCTCGACCTTCTCGATCGCCGTCGGGAGTGTTGCGCACCCCCGCCGTCGGCCAGCGTCGCGTCGGCGTTGGCCATCTCCAGCGGCGACACGCCCACGGCTGCAGGCCGCCGATCGACCTCGGCCCGGGAAGGCGTCCAGAGTGCGAGGTGACGCCCATGTGGTGGGCGGTGGCGCGGACGACCTTGGAGGCGTGATGTCAGGCGCCCAGCTGCAGCGTGACCGTGTTGTCCGACAGCGCGATCGCCTCGCTCAGGCTGATGCTGCCGTGGTAGGAGTGGTCGTCGGTCTCGACGTGCCAGGTCGGCGCGGCATCGTCCCAGCCGGGCTGCAGCTCGTGGGAGTTGTAGTAGGTCGTGGCCGGATCAACGCCCAGGTGCACGGCGCCCAGCAGGTCGATCGCCTTGAAGGTCGAGCCGGGCTGGCGGCGCGCCTGCGTGGCGTAGTTGAAGACGGTCGAGCCGTACTCCGCGGAGGACGCCATGGCCAGGATGTGGCCGTTGCTGGGATCGATCGTCACCAGCGCCGCCGACGGCTGGTCGGGCTGGTTGAGATGGTCGGCGATCGCCTTGCGCGCCAGGTCCTGCAGCTTGAGGTCGATCGTCGTGTGGACCTGCAGGCCGCCGCGGCGCACCACGTCGACGCCGTAGTGGTCGATCAGCTGCTGCTTGACGTAGTCGAAGAAGAACTGCTCGCGGCGCTGGGAGTAGTAGTTGTTCGTCTTGACGCCCAGCGGCGCCGCCATCGCCGCACGCGCCTGCGCCGGCGTGATGTCGCCCTGCTCGAGCATCGCCCGCAGCACCTCGTTGCGCCGCTGCTTGGCCGCCTGGGGGTGGTTGAACGGGTTGTCGTCGGTCGGGGCCTGGGGGAGGCCGGCCAGCAGCGCCGCCTCCGACAGCGACAGGCGCGAGGCGCGCTTGTCGTAGAAGACCCGCGCCGCCGCCTCGATGCCGACCGCGGTCTGGCCACCGACCGTCCCGTAGGGGACGTTGTTGAGGTACTGGTCCAGGATCCACTTCTTGGAGTGCTTGTTCTCCAGCTCGTCGGCCAGCTTGGCCTCGCGGATCTTGCGCTTGAGCGTCTTGGTGAAGCGCGTGTCGGGCGTGTACAGATTGCGCACCAGCTGCATGGTCAACGTCGAGCCGCCCTGCTCGGTGCTGTCGCTCGTCACGTTCTTGACTGCGGCGCGCAGGACGCCCATGTAGTCGACGCCCCCGTGGTCGTAGAAGCGCTTGTCCTCGATGTCGACGGTCGCCTGCTTGATGACGTCCGGGATCGCCCCGCCCGACACCGCGCGGCGCAGCACGTCGGAGGAGATGAAACCCAGGCGCGTGCCGTCGGCCGCATACACCGTCGAGATCGCGCCCTGCGGCTTGGGCTTGAGCTGCGCGATGTCCGGCGTGTCGTGGAACACGCGCAGGACCCACAGCGCGCCGACCGTCGCCGCGGTGAGCGCCGCGATGGCGGCGACGCCGAGCGCGAGCGCGAAGACGCGCATGACCGGACGCCCGGTGTGACGGGCGTTGCGCTTACGCCGGCGGCTGGCCATCAGGTGCGTCGCAGCGGGTCATGGGACTCCATCAGCCTAGAAATACCGGAACGGAACTCCGCTTCCTGCATGTCGGGCCCGGACAGACAGAGGGCCACCGTGCGGTGGCCCTCGCTGTCCGTCTGTGATGAGGCCCCTACAACCTCAACGCGCCGTAGCCTCTCCCAACTCCCTAAAGATCATGCCTGGAGGCGGATCGAACATCCGTCGAGGCGGCGCCACAGCTCCGATCGCGTCGGGGCAACGGTGCAGACACCACCCTCTGAGCACCGGCGTGCTTCGTGGCGGGGGCGCTCAGTAGCCGGTGTTGGTCTTGACCTTGGCCCGCTCGGAGGGGTGCGCGCCGCCCTTGCGCTGCAGCGTCTCGCATGCGGCTGTGATGTCGTCGGCGAGGGTGTTGACGAGCGCGTGGCTGAGGTTGAGCTTGACCAGCGCGCGCAGCATCGTGACGTGGTCGGCCTTGGGCGGCATCGTGTAGGCGGGCAGCATCCAGCCGCGCTCGGCGGCGACCTGCCATGCGATGTCGAACTCGTCGAACGGGCGCTCCTCGGCGAGGCGGAAGGCGACCAGCGGCAGCTTGCTCCTCGTCGGCGCCGATCTCCTCGAACTGGCCTGTGCTCGGCCAGCCGCGAGGCCAGCAGCCGCGTGTTCGTCTTGCATGATCTGCATGACGTACCGGTAGCCGGCGCGGCCGAAGCGGATGAGGTTGAAGTACTGCGCGAGCACCATCGCCGAGCCGGTGGAGAAGTTCAGCGTGAAGGTCGCATCGGTCTTGCCGAGATAGTTCTCGTAGAAGACGAGGTCCTCGGCCAGGTCGGCCGCGCTCACGGAAGATGAGCCAGCCGATGCCCGGATAGACGAGCCCGAACTTGTGCCCGGAGACGTTGATCGAGCGCACCTGCTCCAGGCGGAAGTCCCACGCGGAGTCCGGGTACAGAAACGGCCACACGAAGCCGCCGCTGGCCGCGTCGACGTGCAGCGGAACGTCCAGGCCGCGATCGTGCTTGAGCGACACCAGCAGCGTCGTTGATCCCGCGATGTCGTCGGCATGCCCGGTGAAGGTGGTGCCCAGGACCGCCGCGACACCGATCGTGTTCTCATCGACGTGCGGCTCGACGTCCTCGGGGCCGATCGTGTACTTGCCGGGCTGCAGCGGCACGATCCGCGGCTCGACGTCGAAGTAGCGGCAGAACTTCTCCCACACGACGTGCACGTCGCCGCCGAAGACGAGATTCGGGCCGGTCGGTCGACTGCCCGGCCGCCTCGCGGCGCTTGCGCCAGTTCCACTTCAGCGACAGCGCCCCGAGCATGATCGCCTCCGAGGAGCCCTGCGTCCGCGCGCCCGTCGTCTCCCCGGGCGCGTGGAAGAGGTTGGCGAGCATCCGGATGCAGCGCTGCTCGATCTCGGCCGTCTGCGGATACTCGGCGTGGTCGATGAAGTTGCGGTGCAGATTCGCCGCGATCACCTGCTGGGCCTCGGGCTCCATCCACGTGGTCACGAACGTCGCGAGGTTGCGCTCCGGAATACCGTCAAGGACGAACTCCTCCTCGATCAGCCGCTTGGCCTCCAACGGCGCCATCGGCTCATCAGGAATCTCCCAATCAGGCGCGCCGCGCGTCAGGAACCCGCCTCCGTACCGGTTGGCCTCATCCGCCTGGTCACTGTGCGCCGCCATCTGCGTGCCTCCGCTGCTTGTCCGGATCGGTTTCCACGGCGTCGACGCCGCGGATCGCAGAGCCGCACGTTCGCGGCTCGTGCGGTCATGCGCCTCCTCCGATTCGGGTGATGCGTCCTACGTGGCGATGCCGGGCAGACCGGCCGCCGCGACCCCGGTCGCCGCGCCGAGGGAGAGCGAGGGAACACCGGCGCGTCCCACCACTGCTGAGCGACACGCTGCAGGGGCGCCCTTGATCAGCAGGAGCAGCGACCGGCGCGGCGCGGCGGCGCCGGGGAGCGCCGATTTCGGCGATGGTCGGAGCACCCCCGAAGGGCGCGACAGCGCGCATCGCCCGGATCAGGTGATGCCGACGCCCAGACGCGTTGGAACAGTCGCTCGCATGATCCGCTTCCGCCGCAGGCACCTACGCGCCTCGGCCTCCAATGACGCAGCGGCCGACGAGCTCGTCGCGCCCGACGCGTCGGATGTCTCGGTGGACTTCGCCGCGCCCGTGTGGCTACGTGACCTGGGCACCAGCGCCTGGCTGCTCGCCGGGGTGGGCGTCGTCCTCGTCGGCGCCATCTGGATCGCGTCGCTGACGCGCACGATCGTGATGCCCGTGATCACCGCCGCGATCATCGCTGCGGTGATGTCGCCGCTGGTCGGTTGGCTGCACCGGCGCGGCTTGCCGCGCGCGGCGGCGGCCGCGCTGCTGCTCGTTGGCGTGATCGCCGTCGGCACCGCGGTCACGTTCGTGGTGATCGGCGGCATCGCCGGTGAGAGCGCGGTGATCCAGAGCCACCTCGAGCAGGCGCGCCAGACGATCACTGGTTGGCTGAACGATCTCGGCGTCGGCCAGTCGCAGGCGCAGAGCAGCGGCCAGGACGCGGGCTCGGCCCTCAGCACGGCGCTTCCGGCGCTGTTGCACGGCGTCACCGGCGCGATCGCCGGCCTGTCGTCGCTGGTGGTCTTCCTGTCCTTCACCGCCCTGAGCCTGTTCTTCCTGCTCAAGGACGGCCCCGTGATCCGCGGCTGGGCCGAGCGGCACACGGGGCTGCCACCGTCGCTGGCGACCATCGTCAGCCGGCGCAGCCTGCAGTCGCTGCGCGGCTACTTCCTCGGCGTCACCATCGTCGCCGGGTTCAACGCGGTCGTCGTCGGCGTGGGCGCGTTCATCCTCGGTGTGCCGCTGGCCGGCACCATTGCCGCGGTCACCTTCATCGGCGCCTACATCCCCTATCTGGGCGCCTGGGGGGCTGGCGCCTTCTCGGTCGTGCTCGCGCTCGGTGGTGCCGGCACCGACGCGGCGGTCGGAATGATCATCCTCCAGCTGCTGGCCAACGGCATCCTCCAGCAGCTCGTGCAGCCGATCGCCTACGGCACGGCGCTCGGCATCCACCCGCTCGCCGTGCTGATCGTGACGATCGCGGGCGGCGCGCTGTTCGGCGCCATCGGGCTGATCCTGGCCGCGCCCGTGACGTCCGCCGTCGTGCGCATCTCGGGCGACCTGCGGCGGGCCCGCGCGGTCGGGTCGGCAAACGCCGCAACCGACGAGGCCGCCGGGCCGGCGATCTGACCGTGCGACCGATCAGACCGACGGCTGCGCACGGCGAACGGCCCCAGCCACGTGAGCACGTCCGCGACCAGCGCGCCGCCCACGACGACCCACTCGACGCCCGCAACGCCGTCGGACGACAGCGACCACATGAACGCGTAGGCGACCGTCGTCCACGGCAGGATCACGAATCCGATCGCCGGGATCACCCACGAGTCGAAGGCCCGGCCGAGCTGGCTGCCGACGATCCACAGCGCGATGATGAACACGCGCGGCCAGAACATCGACGAGACGATGAGAAACCAGCCGGCAGCGGCCCCCGCGGGACGTTCGCGCCGGGCCGGCGGCGGAGTGGCGTGTTGGATCTGCCCGTGCTCCACTCGTTCAGCATCCTCCAGACGCGGGACGATCTCCTCATCCGGATCGGTGAACACGAGGGGCGTTGGTGGGTGCGCCCAACCCCCGATCCGGATGCACGCACGATGGCCGACGCCCGCGGCGCTGAGATAGCGTCCACCCATGGCCGCATCGCCCGCCGATCCGCGCACCGAACCCACCGCACCCAGCAGCGGATCGGTCGTGCGGCCACGGCTGTGGCGCGCGCTCGACGCCACACCGGCCACGCTGGTCGCCGTCGTCGTCGCGCCGTCCGGCTACGGCAAGACGACGTTCCTCGCCCAGAGAGCAGCGGCTCGGCGGACCGCGGCCGAGCAAGCGGCACGCGGCGGCGACGCCGCGCGCGCCGGAGGGCTGCTGTGGGCGGAGGCGGAGGCCGCCGTCGTGCAAGGCCGCGGCGAAGTGCTGGAGCGAGCGCTGCAGGGCTTCACGACGGGCCAGGTGGAGGCCGACCCGGCGCTCGCGCTGTCCCGAGCGGCCGCCGGCCTGGAGCGAGCGCATCGCGAGGACGTCGAACACTGGATCGACGTCGGCGAGCGCGCCCTGGCGGCCGCCGGGAGCGACCAAGCCGCGCGCTTTGCCACCGGACTCGCCGTGCTGCGCGCCGTCGTCGCCCGCGACGGCGTGGCCGCGATGGGAGCGAACGCTCGGCGGGCGCGCGAGCTGGGGCCTGCACCAGGCGGCTGGTACGGGCTGGCCTGCTTCCTGGAGGGCGCCTCCAACCACCTCCTCGGCGACGAGCAGCTGGCCTGGGACCGGCTATCGGAGAGCGCCCGCACCCGCGCCGTCGGCGCCCCGCTGGTCGCGATGCTGTCCCACGCGCTGCTTGGCCTCATCGATCTGATGGCGGAGCGCTGGGACGCCGGCCGTCGGGAGGCCGCGCACGCCCGGGCGTGCGCGCTGGAGCACGGCGTCGACACGCAGCCCGCCGCGGCGCTCGTCTTCGCGGCATCCGCGTTCGCGCTGGCTCACCATGGCGAGCTGAAGCAGGCGCGCCGAGACGCGACCCAGGCGCGCCGCCTGGCAGGGCTGCCCAGCGCGTTCGGGCCGTGGCTGGCGGCCGAGGTCCATGTTGCGCTGGCCCGCGCGGAACTGCGGTTGAGCGACTCGGCCGCGGCGCGTGACCTGCTGAGCGGCGCCGGCCGGCTGATCCGCCGATGCCCTGAGGCCACGGCGGTGCGCGCCGCCATCGACGACGCTTGGGACCGCGTCGACCGGTTCGCCGCCTCAGCCGTCGTGGGCACGACGACGCTGACCACGGCTGAACTGCGCGTCCTGCGCATGCTTCCCAGCCATTTGTCGCTCGGCGAGATCGCGGCCCGGCTGCACGCGTCGCCCAACACGGTCAAGACGCAGGCCCCACGCGGTGTACCGCAAGCTGGGCGCGTCATCGCGCTCGGAGGCCGTGGCCTGCGCCCGCACGGTCGGGCTGATCGACCCATGAGGAAGTCGGCCCCGTCAGGCCATGCGCGAACGTCGGTCGCGCACATAGCCGCCGGGACCTCGAACGTCGGCCGGCACGGGCGACTCGACCCTCCCGTGGGGATGGCTCGCTGACGCATGTCGTGGAGAACGCGCTGGCGCATCTACGAGTACGTGCGCAACAGCATGTGGATCGTTCCCGGGCTGTTCATGGCCGTGGCGATCGGCCTGGGACTCTCCCTCCCCGACGTCGACGAGAGCGTCAACTCGACGATCGGCATCTCCTTCGGCGCCGACGCCGGCAGGGCGGTGCTCGGAGCCCTGGCCGGCGGCATGATCACCTTCACCGGATTCGTCTTCTCGATCCTGCTGCTCGCGGTCCAGTTCGGCTCGAGCCAGTTCTCACCCCGGATGCTGCGCCGCTTCCTGCGCGACCCGACCACGAAGTTCTCGCTGGGGATCTTCATGGCGACCTTCATCTACGCGCTGCTCGTCCTGCGTGTCGTGGGCACCGCGCAAGAGGTGGCGTTCGTCCCCAGCAACGCAATCTCGGTCGCCCTGCTGATGCTGCTGTTGAGCATGCTCATGTTCCTGCGCCTGATCAGTCGTACCACCCAGGGGCTGCGGGTGGCGGCCGTGCTCCAAGACCTCGGTCGCGACGCCCGGCGGGTGGTCGACCGGGTCTACCCCGATCCGTTCCGGGAGGACGAGCAGGGCGGTGCACCCGACCTCGGGGGACCGGCGCGCATCGTCCGCCATCACGGCGAACCCGGGGTCCTGCAGAGCGTCGACTTCAAGGGCCTGGTGGCCCGCGCGGCCGCCGCCGACGCGGTGATCGAGCTGGTGCCTCGGATCGGCGATCTGCTCGCGCCCGACGCGCCGCTCTTCCGCATCCACGACGACGGCGGCACGATCGATGACCGCTGGCTGCAGGGCGCCATCGCCGTCGGCGACGAACGCACACTGCGCCAGGACCCGGCCTTCGCCTTTCGGCTGCTGGCCGACATCTCGGCCAAGGCACTGTCGCCGGGGGTCAACGACCCGACCACGGCAACACAGGCGCTCGACCAGATCGAGCTGCTGCTCCGTGCGATCGGCGTCCGGCGCCTCGGGCCCGGCGTCGGACGCGGCGATGACGGCGCTCCCCGGTTCGTGTACCCGGTCCCGACCTGGGAGGACCTTCTCACGCTGGCGGTGGCCGAGACGCGGCAGTTCGGCGAGGGGTCGGTGCAGGTGACACGGCGGCTGCGAGCGCTGCTCGAAGATCTGCGCGAGGCCGTTCCCGAGCCGAGGCGGGCGGCCGTGGACGCCGAGCTCCGGCTTCTGGACGCGTCCGCCGACCGGGCCTTCACCGATCGCGGGGACCGGCTCTCCGCGGCAGCCAGGGACCGCCAGGGCCTCGGCGCCGCCGAGGCGGCCGGCCCGGCGACACGACCGTGGGCCGAGATCACCCGATGAAGATGATGCCCGGCGTCGAGACCTCGGCCTATGGTCGCCACGAGCGAAACATCATCGCGGGTCGGATCACCGGGCGACCGAGTCCGCCCGCAGAGCCACGAGGCGAGGAGAACATGATGAGAGTCAGAGGAGCGGCCCGCGCCATCTTTGTCGCGATCCTGCTGCTTGTCGCAGGGATCCTGAACATCATCTACGGCATCGGAGCCGTCGCGGACGCGAACTTCTGGGTGAACGACAACCATTTCGTGCTCGGCAACCTCCATACCTGGGGCTGGATAACGCTGATCCTGGGCGTCGTGGAGATCCTCGCTGCGCTGTCGTTGTTCGGCGGCGGAGCGTTCGGGCGCATCTTCGGGATCGTCGCGGCGAGCCTCGGCGCGATCGGCGCGCTGCTCGCGATCGGCGGCGCCTACCCGTTCTGGTCGCTGGGGGTCTTCGCCCTCTGCCTGATCTGCATCCACGGCCTAGTGGTGTACGGGGAGCCCGTCGAAGCCGAGCGCTGAGACGAGGAGCGGCGTTCCTACCCGGCCTCCCGGCCCGGTCCCGATGAAGCGCTGCGTCCGCCCGCGGGCGCAACGTGCTCGGGCCGGGCGGCGGGCCGCCTTCTGACCTGCGGTCGCGTCCTACTGTCGTGACATCGCGACGCGGAGGCGTTCCTCGGGGTCGATCAGATGGTCGTGGTCGTCGTCGCCGAGGTCGATCTGCACCCAGTGGATCCTGCCGGTGAAGCGGCTGTCCTTCGCCGTGTAGTCGGGCGTGACCGTCGTACCTGACTCGTACCCGATGTCGGTCGTCTCGTCAGCGGAGAAGACCATCGGCTGGGTCGCTCCGACGCGGCCCTCGCCGACCGGGCCGCCGTCGTAGTAGAGCGTGACGTCGCCGCCCTTGGCGAGGCCGCCGCCGTCGTAGGCGAACTCCATGCGCACCTGGTGCTTGCCGGCGGGGACCTCCTCGGCGGCCTCGATGACGAACTCCTGGATGCCCAGCACGTTGTAGACGAACTTGGCCCTGCCGCCCTTGACGTAGAACGCCCAGCCGCCGAACCGGCCGCCCTGGGCGATGATCACGCCTTCGGCGCCTCCCGATCGGGGACGTCGACCTCCGCCGTGACGCGAGAACGACTTGTTCTTGATGCTGAGGACGCTGTTCTCCGACAGCCGGCCCATGCCCGGGGAAGAACAGCTGGGAGTCGTACCGCGGATCAGCGGTCGGGCGGCCGGCGATCGTCGGCTCGAGCCGCTCGACGCGTGCGGTCGTCCATCGGCAGCACGTTGTACTTCGTCGCCTCGATGAGCCACAGCCGCTGCAGCTTGGCGAGCGGTCAGGGTCCGCTCGGCCGACAGGTCGTGGGCCTGGCTGTCAGTCGGCGCTCCGTCGTAGAGCTCCCACACGTCGTCGTCGAAGGCCGGCAGGTCGCCGCCGACCATCACCCACGGGGTGCTGTGCTTGGTGACCGCGCTCCACCCCTGGTAGTAGATGCCGCGGTTGCCGAACATCTCGAAGTACTGCAGGTCGTGGCGCTCCGCGGCGTCGGCGCTCGTCGAAGCTGTAGACCATGCTCGTGCCCTCCATCGGCGACTGCTGCACGCCGTTGACGATGGTCGGTTCGGGAAGCCCGGCCGCCTCGAGCATGGTCGGGGCGACGTCGATGACGTGGGTGAACTGGGAGCGCAGCCCGCCCGGCGTCGTCGATGCCCGCCGGCCAGTGGACGATCGTGCCGTTGCGGGTGCCGCCCCAGTGCGAGGCGACCTGCTTGGTCCACTGGTACGGGCGTGCACATCGCCCACGCCCAGCCGACCGAGTAGTGGTTGTACGACGCTGGGCGAGCCGAACTTGTCCATCTTGCTGACGCCATGAACTCGGGCGTCTCGAGCGCGGCCATCCCGTTGAAGTTCGCCATCTCGTTGAACGCGCCGTTGACGGTGCCCTCGGCGGACGCGCCGTTGTCGCCGATGATGTAGTAGACCAGCGTGTTGTCGAGCACGCCGAGCTCGCTCGATGGCGTCGATCAGCCGTCCGACGTGGTAGTCGGTGTGCTCCAGGAAGCCCGCGTAGACCTCCATCTGGCGCTCGAGCACCGGCTTGAGGTCGTCGGGCATGTCGTCCCAGGCGGGGATCTCGTCGTGGCCGCGCGGTCAGCTCGGCGTCGGCGGGGACCACCCCGAGCTCCTTCTGCCGGGCGAACGTCTGCTCGCGCTGCGCGTCCCAGCCGTCGGCGAACCGGCCCGCGTACTTGTCGGCCCACTCCTGCGGCACGTGGTGCGGGCGCGTGGGTGGCGCCGGGCGCGAAGTACATGAAGAACGGCTTGTCGGGCATCAGCGCCTTCTGCTGCGCACCCAGTCGATCGCCCGGTCGGCCAGGTCCTCGGTGAGGTGGTAGCCCTCCTCGGGGGTCGGCCGGCGGCTCGACCGGGGTCGTGCCCGTCGTACAGCGCCGGGTAGTACTGGTTGTTCTCGCCACCGATGAACCCGTAGAAGTTCTCGAAACCGCCGCCGCCGGAGGGCCACGCGTCGAACGGGCCCATCGGCGAGGACTGCCACACCGGCACCTCGTGGCACTTGCCGAACTGCGCGGTCGAGTAGCCGTTGAGCTTGAGCGTCATCGCCAGCGGCGCCTTGGTGTTCGGCCGCAGCGAGCTGTTGCCCGGCGCCGACGTCGCGGTCTCGGTGATGCTGCCCCATCGCCGACCGAGTGGTGGTTGCGGCCGCTGAGCAGCGCCGCGCGGGTGGGCGCGCACAGCGCCGTGGTGTGGAACCGGTTGTACGTCAGCCCGCCGGCGGCGAGCCGCTCGGCGGTCGGCGTGGTCGCACGGGCCGCCGAACGCGCTCGACGCGCCGAACCCGACGTCGTCGAGCAGCACGATCAGCGACGTTGGGCGCACCGTCGGGCGGCAGCAGCGGCTCGATCGGCGGGAACGAGGTGTCGGGATCCTTGGCGTCATAGGTCGTCAACCCCGGCCTCGGACGGTCGGGAATCGGCAGCATCGTCCGGGCATGACGATCCGGGGATGCTCGACATTGGGGCCTCCGTTGATGGTCTGGCTGCACGCGCAACAGGCGACGCCGGGAACGTCCGAGCGGTCGCCCGAGCGACCGGACAACGGGGGACACGACGCTTCACGCCAACCTACGCGACCAGAGCGGCGTCGATGTCACCCGGTTTGGACGAAATCGCGGTCGTTCGCTCAGCGAGGTCTGGTCGCCGAGGGCGAGAACACGGGCGGCAGCTGACGGCGTTTCGAGCGACGCCGGCGGCTCGTTCAGGGCTCGTCGGTGACGGTGACCGTGAAGCTGGCCCGGTACCGCTCTCCGGCCGCAAGCAGCGGCAGCTCTGAGCCGCCGCTGACGAGCGCGTTGGTTGGGGCGGTCATCGGCTCGAACGCGATCACGTCGTCATCGGGCGGGGCGAAGATCTGCGCATAGCGATAGCCGCTCTCGACAGCCAGCGCGATGCACCGCCCGCCGCCCCGCAGCGTGAAGGGCGCCCGCTCCGGCGGCGCGAGGTACTCGTCGTCGAACGTCCGTGTGCCGAGACGGCCGCCGGCGACGGCGGTCGGCTCCCGCCGGCCGTTGGGAAGCCTGCGCCCATCGAGGACCACGCGCTCGTCCACCGGCGCATCGATCACCCAGTCCTGGCGGGCGACGCCGGGCAGGCGCAGGTAGGGGTGGAAGCCGAACGAGATCGGGACGACGCAGTCCGGCCCGGCGATGACGGTGAGCGCGATCTCCAGCGTCGCGTCCACGAGGATGGCCTCGTAGACCAGCTCGTGCGCGAACGGGAACGCGGCGATGCGCCGTGCGTCAGCGGCGAAGTCGAGCGTCGCCGCCAGCGCGGCACCGCCGGGCACGGGCTCATGGCGGGTCACGCGCCAGCCGGCGACCCCCGACAGCAGGCCGTGGATCGGCAGGCCGGTGTCGTCGCGCAGCATCGGCAGCGTCGCCCGGTCGAGCGCGACGTCGCGGCCGCCCACGCGGAAGCGCTCCGAGCCCAGCCGGTTGGCCCAGGGGTACAGCAGCGGGATGCCCATCGTCGCCTGCTCACGCATGTAGGCGCCCAGGCCGCGCCGCTGGCCCAGCAGCTCCTCCTCGCGATGGCGCAGGCAGCAGCACACCATCCCGGCACCGGGAACGAAGGTGGCCTCCAGGTCGCTCCGCGGGCTGCCCAGCGTCAACGCGGCCTCGCCGTCGATGCTGCGCGCGCCGATCACGGTGCCGGGCTCGCCACACCGGGGTCCTGATCGTCGTCCCAGTCGATGCGTGACTCCTCGCTGCGGTCCAGCACCTGCGGGCCGCGGCCCTTGGTGAAGTAGTCCCAACCCCAGCTGATGAAGGCGTCGGTGCGGTTGCGCACGCCCGTCATCAGCATCGCGTGCACGCCGAGCCAGGCCGAGAAGGCCACGACGCCGTGCAGCTCATGGCGGTGCTCTCCCACTTCCGCGACCGCCGCGCCGCGGCCGATCATCGCCATGATGCCCTTGTCGTGGTAGTGGAACGTCGCTCGGGGGCGCCCGTCGCGATCGGCGAGGATGTTCTCCGCCGCCGCCTCGCCGGCCTGCGCCGCGACCGATCCGAGCTGTGGATGCGGTTCGCCGTGGGGGCCCGGCATGTTGGCGACGTCGCCGATCGCGTACACGCCCGGCGCCGCCTGCAGGGACAGGTCCGCCTGCACGTCCAGCCGACCGCCCTGACCACAGCGCATGCCCGGTCCGCCGACGATGTCGGGCGCCTTGATCCCGCCACCCCACACCACGCAGCGCGTGCGGATCGTGGTGCCGTCCGACAGGGCGACGTGGCCGGGCGCAACCTCCGTGACGGCGACGCCCAGATGCAGGCGCACCCCCTTGCGGCCGAGCACCTTGGCGACGTAGTCATGGGCGCGATCGGAGAACGGCGTCAACAGCGTCGGTGCGTGGTCGATCAGGTGCACCTGGGCGCGGGAGACGGCCAGGTCGTGGTACTCGGTCGTCATCGTCCCCGCGATCATGTCCGCGATCGCGCCGGCGACCTCCACTCCGGTGGGCCCGCCTCCGACGACGACGAAGGTCAGAGCGCCCGCGTCCAGCCGGGACGCGTCGCGGTCGGCGTCCTCGAACACCTCGAGGATCCGTGAGCGCAGCCGCTGGGCGTCGCTCAGGCTGTAGAGCGCAAGCGCGTGGCTCTCCGCGCCCGCCGTGCCGAAGAAGTTCGGTTGCGAGCCGGCCGCGATCACGAGCGAGTCGCCCGCCAGGGTGTCGCCCTCCCGGGTGATCACGCTGCGCGTCGCGACGTCGATCTCGGTGATCTCGGCGAGCTTGACCTCGACGCTGGGGGAATCGCTGAACAGCTTGCGCAGCGAGTAGGCGATGTCCGACGAGGCCAGCTGCGACGTGGCGACCTGGTAGAGCAGCGGCTGGAACTGGTGGTAGTTGTTGCGATCGACCAGCGTCACGTGCACGTTCTCCTCGCGGGCCAAGCGCCGCGCGCACGCGATGCCGGCGAAGCCGCCCCCGACGATCACGACCTCGTGGACGCGCCGCGGTTCAGCCGGCATGGCTCGTCGACTCGACCGCCCGGGCTCCGAGGCGGTCGAGCAGGTGGTCTCCGACGCGCAGGGCATTGGCCATCGCCGTCAGCGCGGGGTTCACCGCACCGATGCTCGGGAAGAAGCTCGTGTCGACCACGTAGAGGTTGTCGAGCTCGTGGGCCCGGCAGTCGGCGTCCAGGACCGAGCTGGCCGGATCGATCCCGAAGCGCACCGTGCCGGCCTGATGCGCGCATCCGGCCACCGGGATCTCGTTCTTGAGGTAGGCGTGGCGCGGCACCAGATGGTCGTGCATGCCCAGGCGTCCGAGCATCGACTTCAGCTGGCCGTACAACCGGCGCTTCGGCTCGGCGTTGGTTGCGGCGTACGACAGGCGGACAGCGCCGTCGCCGCGCAGCGTCACGCGATTGTCCGAGCGTGGCAGATCCTCGGTCGACAGCCAGAAGTCGACGGCATGGCGGGCGATGGCTTCCAGCGACCAGGTCGGCGCCAGACGGGTCTGCACGCGGCTTCTCGCCGTGGAACATCGGCGCCTGCGACTTGCCGACCATCTGGATGTTGCCCATCGGATAGCGGAACTCGTCGGTGCCGAAGTAGAAGTCGTTGACCCCGAGCGTCTTCTGGAAGACCGTCGGGTTCTCTTCCAGCGACAGCGCGAGCACGGCCGTGCTGGCGTGGAACATGTAGTTGCGCCCGACCTGGTCGGAGCCGTTGGCCAGGCCGTTGGGGTGACGCTCGCCGGCCGAGGCAAGCAGGAGCTTGGCGCTGTTGGCCGCGCCGCAGGCGACGACGACGATGTCGGCCGTGAATCGCTCGGGCGTTCCGTCGAGGTCGACCTCCACGCCGGTGACCGTGCGCCCGTTCTCGCTGGTGTGCAGCCGTGACACCTGGGCGCGCGTCAGCAGGGTGACGTTGGGGTGCTCAAGCGCCGGGCGCACGCTCATCACCTCGGCGTCGGACTTGGCGTGCACGACGCACGGGAAGCCGTCGCAGTCCTGGCAGCGCACGCAGGGACTGAACGGCATCCGGTCCTCCAGGAGCCGCACGCCACACGGGGCGTGGAACGGATGCAGTCCCTCCGCGGCGAGATCGTCGGAGAGCTGCTGGATGCGCGGCTCGTGGGAGACGGCGGGGAACGGGTATGGCCCGCTCGCCGGCGGCTCGGTGGGGTCCTCGCCGCGGGAGCCGTGGACCTCGTACAGCTGCTCGGCCTGCGTGTAGTAGGGCTCGAGCTCGTCGTAGGAGATCGGCCAGGCGGGCGACAGGCCGTCGTGGTGGCGCAGCTCGCCGAAGTCCTCGGCCCGGAGCCGGTAGAGCGCGGCGCCGTACAGCTTGGTCGCACCGCCGACGAAGTAGTGCACCTGCGGCTGGAACGGCTTGTCGTCGGCGTCGTACCAGGTGTCGGCGGACACGTAGCGACCGTCGACGAAGACGTCCTGGGCCAGCCAGTTGGACGGCTCGCGCGGGAGCCAGCCACCGCGCTCGAGCAGCAGGATGCGCTTGCCCGACGGGGCCAGCCGGCGCGCCAGCGTCCCGCCGCCGGCGCCGCTGCCGATCACGATCACGTCGTAGCGCTGTGTCATGTCAGCTCCTCCAGGCGCTCGACGAGGATGATGCGCGCGGCCGCCTCGATGAGGGCCAGATGGGAGAACGCCTGCGGGAAGTTGCCCAGGTGCCGGCCGGTCCCGGCGTCGAACTCCTCCGCGTACAGCCCGAGGGGCGAGGCCACGCGCAGCAGACGCTCCATCAGATCGCGCGCCCGCTGGTGCTCCCCGATGACCGACAACGCCGACACCAGCCAGAACGAGCAGATCACGAACGTGCCCTCCTTGCCGGACAGCCCGTCGTCGGTCTCCCCGGTGCGATAGCGCAGCACGAAGCCGTCCTCGGTGAGCTCGTCGGCGATGGCCAGCACGGACGCCCGCATGCGCTCGTCGTCACCGGGCAGGAAGCCGAAGACGGCGGCCAGCAACGTCGACGCGTCGAGCGCGTCGGTGTCGTAGTGCTGACGCAGCACGCCGCGCGCGTCGACCCCGTGCTCGAGGATGTCGGCCCTGATCTGCTCGGCCGTGTCCTGCCACTCGCCGGCGCGCGGCTCGTCGCCGCGCAGGCGCGCCAGCTTGGACGCACGATCCATCGCGACCCAGCACATGAGCTTGGACGAGACGTAGTGCTGCGGCTCGCCGCGCGCCTCCCAGATGCCCTGGTCGGGGCTGCGCCACACCGCGCTCGCGCACTCGGCCTGTGACTGGACGATGGGCCACAGCCGTCTCGGCAGGCGCTTGCTGCGCCTGGTGTGCAGCAGGATCGAGTCGAGCGCCGCGCCGAAGACGTCGTTCTGCCGTTGATCGAAGGCACCGTTGCCGATCCGCACCGGGTGCGCACCCGCGTAGCCGGTCAGGTCGTCGCGGGTGCTCTCGGTCAGGTCGCGCCGCCCGTCGATGCCGTACATGATCTGCAGCGATCCGTCGTCGTTGCGCTCGAGGTCGCCGACGAACTGCATGTACTCGTCGGCCTCCCAGTCGAGGTTCATCCAGTGCAGCGCCTGCAGCGTGAACGTCGAGTCGCGGATCCACGTGTAGCGGTAGTCCCAGTTGCGCTCGCCGCCCGGGGTCTCCGGCAGCGACGTCGTCAGCGCCGCGACCGTCGCGCCGGTCGGCATGTAGGTCAGCCCCTTGATGACCAGCGCCGACCGCCGCAGCGGCTCGCGGAACTCGTGATCGGGCATCCGCGCCTTGCTCAGCCACGAGCGCCAGAACCGCGTCGTCGCGTCGAGCTGGGCGGTGGCCTGCGCGTAGTCGGTGGGGGCCTCGGCCCGCTCCGCCCACGACAGGGCGCAGAACGCGCCCTCGCCGGCGCGGAGGAAGTGGCGCGCGCGGACGTGGTTGCCCTCGATGCCGAGCGCCATGTCGGTTCGCAGCAGGAGGGTCTGGCCGGCGCCGGTGACCTGGGCGGTGTGGCGGTCGTCGTCGGCCAGCGACCACTCCCCCGGGGTGCGGCCGTAGTCGAACACCGGCTCGCAGACCAGCTCGATCTCGACGGTTCCCTCGATGCACTCGACGGTGCGCACGAGCATGTGCTCGGCGTCCTCGTCGGTCGGTGGGCGCGTGTGGGGGGTGATCGTGTCCTCCCCGCGGCGAGGACCCATCGTGAGGGCGTCGCGCACCACGACCCACCCGCCGGGCGCCTGCCAGGTCGTCAGCAGGGTGTTGGTCCCCGGCTCGTAGTGCCGGGCGGCCGGGAAGCTCAGCCCGAACGGCCCGATCCGGAAGTACCCAGCCTCCCGATCCAGAAGCGTCCCGAACACGCTGGCGGAGTCGAAGCGCGGGACGCACAGCCAGCCGATCGACCCGTCCGGCGCGACCAGGGCGCCGGTATGGCAGTCGGACAGGAAGGCGTACTCGGCGATCGGCGTGAACGGCGATGGCGCCGCGGCGCTCTGCGGTGCCGCGTTGGCGTCGGTCGTGGTCATCCGGCGATCCATGGGTCGTGCCAGCGGCCGTGACCGGCAAGGAGGTGATCGGCCTCGGCCGGCCCCCAGGAGCCGGGTGCGTAGGGCACGACGGGCGGCGGCGCGTCGAGGAGCGGCTGCATGACGCGCCAGGCCTCCTCGATGGAGTCCTGGCGCGTGAAGCGCGTGCTGTCGCCGCGGATCGCCGCCAACAGCAGCACCTCGTAGGGCGTGGCGCCCTCCCCGCCCTGATCGGCGAACTCCATGTCCAGGCTGATCTGCTGGGCCGTGGTCGATCCGCTGTGCTGGGCTTCCAGCAGCAGCCGCACGCCCGTGATCGGGTCGAGCTTGACGATGAGCTGCCCCGGCTCGGGCTCCGCGCTGCCCTCCAGTCGCAGGCCCCGGCCCGGCGGCCGGCGGAAGACGAGACGCAGCTCGGTCTGCGTCACCGGCAGCGACTTGCCCGTGCGGATGAAGAACGGCACGCCATCCCAGCGCCAGTTGTCGATGTCCAGGCGCAGCGCCGCGAAGGTCTCCGTCTGCGAGTCGGCGGCGACACCGTCGATCGCCCGGTATCCCTCGTACTGGCCACGCACGTAGTGGCGCGGATCGGCCGAGCGCACGGCCCGGAACGCTCCGTGCACGGTGTTCTTCAGCGTCGTCGCGTCGCGGCCGGACGGCACCTCCATCGCCGTCGCCGCGACGACCTGCATGAGGTGGTTGACCACCACGTCGCGCAACGCGCCGACGGGGTCGTAGAAGTGGCCGCGATCGGCGACCCCGAAGTCCTCGGCCATCGTGATCTGCACCGACGCGACGTAGTTGCGGTTCCAGACCGGCTCGAGGATCGTGTTGGCGAACCGCAGGAAGAGGATCTCGACGAGGCCCATCTTGCCGAGGAAGTGGTCGATGCGAAACAGCTGCGATTCATCGAGGTACTGGTGGACCTCTTCGTTGAGCGCCTGCGCCGAGGCCAGGTCGTGGCCGAACGGCTTCTCGACCACCACTCTGGCGTTGCGCGTCAACCCGGCGTCGTGCAGTCCCCTGATCACCGTTGCGAACAGGAACGGCGGGATCTCCAGGTAGAACACGGGGCTGAGCGTGCCCTGGATCGCCGCAGCGACCTCGTCGAACGTCCCGGCGTCGGCGAAGTCGCCTGCGACATAGGACAGCCGGGCGGCGAATCGGGCGAAGACCGCGTCGTCGATCGCCTCCCCCGTTCCCTCGATGCACGCTCGCGCGTGATCGCGCAGCTCCTCAACGCTCCAGTCCTGAGCGGCGACTCCGACGATCGGGCAGTCCAGCAGGCCGCGCGCCTCCAGTCGGTACAGCGAGCGGAACGTCATGACCTTCGCGAGGTCGCCCGTGATGCCGAAGATCACGAGGACGTCGGCTGGGCGCGGCTGGGCCCGGGCGGCCGGGCTGGCCTGCGCGCGCGGAGATGGGGGGCCTGCTGCGGGCATCGCGTCGTCCTCTTCAAAGCCGGGAGTGGCAGCACCGATCATCGACCGCCTCGCGCGGTGGAGCATCGCCCCGATCGGGTGATCCGGGCGCCACGCGGCGGCCCGGGCTCACAGGCTCGGACCGGGGATGCGTCGGCGCGGACGGCGCTGGCCCTGCTGAGGTCGACGGTCTGCACGCCGCTCCACCGAGCCGACTGGTAGCCGGTCAGGGCCGGTGCTCCTCCCACAGGCGGCAGAGCAGACGGGGGCCGAGGTCCTGCTTGCGCACGCGCGGGACGGTGGGCGGGACCCGCGCGATGGCGCTGAGGTCGGCCGGCTCCTCCGCGGAGACCAGCACCACGAGCGTCGCCGGATGGGTGAGCGTCAGCCGGCCGGCGACGTCGATGCCGTCCAGCCCGGGCATGCGCACGTCGAGCAGGACCAGCTCAGGGCGCAGGTGCGCGACCACCTCGATGCCCTCCTGTCCGCTGGCGGCTTCGCCAACCGCCTGAAAGCCAGGCGTGGCGTCGATCACCCGGCGCGCCGCGACACGGAAGATCGCCTGATCGTCGACGATGACGACGTGGACGCTCTCGGGACCTCCACCGACTGGCCTCGCGCGTGCCTGTGCCGTCGTCGCGACCGTCTCGTCGTGTGCGTCGCTCACCCAGCGCTCCTCAATGCGGGTTCGACACGACTCTGCACGGCGCCCTCGGGGGCGGCAATGGCGCACGCCAGTCGAACGCGGGGGTGCGCGCCTCCCAGGGCGCCGCGGTCAGGCGTGCTCGGTCTCGGCGAGGAACATGAGCGCGGCCTTCACTCGCGGACTGATCTCGTCGGCGGCAGGCACGTGGGACAGGTTCAGCTTGAGGAAGATCGCGTTGATGTGCTTCTCGACCGCACGCTTGGTCAGCACGAGCGACTCGGCGATCGCCGTGTTGCTCTTGCCCGCGGCGATCGCGGCCAGCACGTCCATCTCCCGGGGCGTCAGCGCGCTCAGCGGGGAGTTGCCGGCACGGGCCTTGGCGGCGACCAGGACCTCGACGACCTTCGGATCGATGACCGAGTCGCCACGGGCGACCGCCTCGATCGCGGCGACGAGCTGGCGACGGTCGTGGAGGCGCTCCTTCAAGAGGTAGGCGCGGCCGTCCGATCCCGTCCCGAGCAGCTCGAGCGCGTACTGGGGATCGGCATAGTGGCTCAGCACGACGACGCCGATGTCGGGATGCTCGTCCCGTAGGCGCGCCGCCAGGCGGATGCCCTCGTCGGTCTTCGTCGGTGGCATCCGGATGTCGGTCAGCACCACGTCCGGCTGTTGGTGGTCGACCGCACGCAGCAGGGCGTCGGCGTCGCTGCATTCGGCCACGATCTCCACGGGCTCCGCTGCGGCCAGCACGTGGCGCAGCCCAGCCCGCACGATGTAGCTGTCCTCGCCGATCGCGACCCGGATCGCCATGCTGCCCCAGCATGGCGCCCTCCCGCGCGTGACACAAGCCCCTGCGCCCGACCTGGAGGAAGGCGCCATGATCAGGTCGGCAGCGCCTGCCGGCCCTCGCGATCGCCGGCCGGCGCCGGTGAGGCGGACGCCTCCGAAGCACCACCGCCGTCATCGATGGAGATCCGGCCGCTCACCCGTGTGCCACGACCGGCGACGGACTCGATCACGAGCGTCCCGCCCACGGCGGACATGCGGGCGTTGAGGTTCTCGATGCCCCGTCCGCGCTCGCAGCTGTCCAGATCGAATCCGATCCCGTCATCCTCGACCGCGAACAAGACGCCATGGGCGTCGCCCGTCAGATGCACGGTCGCGCGCGCCCCCTGCCCGGCGTGCTTGCTCGCGTTCTGCAGCGCCTCCGCGCAGCAGTAGAACACGGCGGTCTCGATCGCGTCGGGGCGACGCCCGAACCCGCGGTCGTGCACCACGATGGGCATCGACGCCGCCAGCGACCGCAGCGCGACCGCCACGCCGTGCAGCGCCAGCGGCGCCGGCTGAGCGCCCGCGGCCGCCATGCGCACCTCGTCGATGACCTGGTCCAGCTCGTTCCCGAAGCGCCGCAGCTCCGCCTGTTCGGAGCCGTGCGATCGCTCGCTCGCGAGTTCGAGGCTGATCCGCAGAGCGATCAGGCGCTGCTGGGCGCTGTCGTGCAGATCACGTTCGATGCGCTTGCGCTCCTGCGCCCCGACCTCTCGCACGCGGGCCTGCGTCGCGCGCAGCTCCCCTTCCAGGGAGCCGTTCTCGACGGCGAGGACCGTCGCCGAGGTCGCCGCGTGGACGAGCTCGGGATCCTCCGCCAGCGCCTCGTCGATGACCATGGCCGCGACCGGCGCGCCACGACGCGTCGCGGTGACGATCACCCGCCCCCCGGCCGGCGGTGGGCGGAGCGTCGTGCCGTCGGTTCCCCGGTAGCTCGACGCATCCGGGTCCCAGTAGGCCAGCTGCAGCGGCGGGTCGTCGAGTGCGCACGCGACCGCGTCGCGCCACTCGCCCGGGGACGGGTGCCTGACGAGCTGGTCGAGCAGCCGCCCGCGCGCGGCGCCGGCGAACAGATCGGCCTGCAGCAGGGCGACGAGGAACCCGACCGGCAGCAGGACACGGATGCCGACGAGCGCCCAGGCGAGGACCTCTCGTGTCGCGGGATCGACGTGCAGGACGTCGCCCGCGAAGTGGAACACGAAGAAGATCGGCAGGAACAGCAGCGATGTCGCGGCGACGGCGATCAACGCGCGGCGGCGTGGACGGGACGCCGTCGCGATCCTGATCGAGTAGACGGCGAGCACCAGGACGGTCATCGCGAGCATCGAGTAGGTCGCCCAGCGGTAGGCGAACGCGACCGCACCCGGGTCGGCGGCGATCTGCAGCACGTTGCCGGGGCACGCCGCGTGACAGGCGGCCAGGGGCCCACGGCCGGCGATCTCCGGCGCCAGGAGGGCCCACGGCAGGAAGAAGCCGAGCACGACGCCGGCGAGCCCCGCGATCAGCAGCCGGTTGGCCAGCGTGACGAGACGACCCGTGGGAAACGCGAGGAACAGGTAGAAGGTCAGGAAGAAGCCGATCCCGTCCGCGAGGACCCCGAGATCGAACACCACCGCCCAGTTGGCCGACTGCCACGAGACCAGCCACGCCGAGAGGCCGAACGCCACCAGCAGCCAACCGAAACGGCTCCCGGGACGCCGGACGTTCCAATACGCGCCGACGAGCATCGGCGCCACGACCAGGTAGCCGTAGTACAGGGCGGTCGCCGCGCGGTGCTCGACGTGATCGCTCGTGACCGCCAGCGTCACCGAGACCGTTGCGAGGACGACGCTCGACACCACGACGGCACCGGCCCTCCGCTGGACGATGGCCGTGCGAGCCCGCCAGCCCGGCTCCGTCAGACCCCCGTCGCCGGTCATGACCGCACCCGAGGCGTGCGCTTCCACCGTCATGCTCCGAGACTCTCACGCCCGTCCCGGCGGCCGCAAACAACGCATTTCCGGTGCTCGTCGACGTGACCGCCGATATCGAGGCGCCTCCGGCGTCGGCCGCAGCGCCGCTATGCACCCAGCCGGGCGAGCCAGTCTCGCAGCAGCAGGTGGACCGCGTGCGCGCCGACGAGAGGCTCGGCGGGCATCTCCAGGCCCGGTGGGTGCAGCACGAACGGGCGCGTCTGCGGCCCGCCGAGCCCGCCGTGGAAGCAGATCAGCTCCTCGAAGGCGCACCCCTCCTCGGTGACGGGGTCGTAGAAGCTTCCGACCATGATGTCGGCGACGTTGTCGAAGCCGTCGGTGCGCAGCAGATGGCGCGGCGCGTTGGGCGCGAAGGGCGCCAGCGGATCGTCGCCCTCGACGTGCCCGTCGCGCAGCCGGTGCGTCCCTTCGGGGCCGAGGACGAGCGCGCCGTCGCGCTCGGAGCGCACGAGCAGCCAGCCGATGTGCGCATGGTGGCGCAGCGCGTCGATCAGCCGCGGATGGCGCTGCTCGATCTCCTCGAGGGTCAGCCGCCGGGGCTCGTCCATCAGGTAGATCAGGCCGAGGTTCCCCGAGCCGAGCACGACGACGTCCCGATCGGAGACGTCGTTCTTGGCCCGCTTGCGATCGCCGCGGCCCGTCGCCTCGCGCAGCGCGTGGCCGGCCGCCACCTCCTGCTCGTCGCCGCCCGCGACCGCGGTGACCTGTCCCTGCGCCAGCGCGCGCTCGACCAGCTCGTCCAGGCCGTAGCCGTGGCGCTGGCGAAAGGTCGCGCCCTGTGTCTGGCCGTGGTCGGACAACACGACGATCTCGTACGGTCGCGCCGCGTAGCGACGCGCGTCGGCGATGCGACCGAACTGCTGGTCGAGCTTGCGCAGCGCCTCCATCGTGTCGGCGCGCTCGAGCCCCGAGTGGTGGGCGACCTCGTCGTAGCTGGAGAACGTCGCGTAGACGGCGTGGCGACCGCGCATCATGTCGGTCAGCACCCCGAAGACGATCAGGTCGCGCACGAAGACGCACATGGCCGCGCGCAGGAACGGATAGACCCCGCCGCGGTGGCCGCGAGGCCGCACGTCGCGGCGGCGTTGCCGAGCGGCGGCGACCCACTCGATCACCACCTCCCACAGGTACAGCACCAACGTCCGCGACACGTTGAACCCGTTGGCCAAGAACGCCCGATAGCCGGGGTTGGCGCGCCGCTCGGCATCCATCCGGCTGACGGTGAGGATCACCTCGTCGGCGTCGCCCGAGAGCAGGTTCCCGCGACTGGCGCCACCCCCGGCCAGCAGCCCGTGGCCGGTCGACAGGCGCCGCTCGATCGCAGCGCAGTCGGCGGGCGCCGAACAAGACACCAGCGTGCCGGTCGCCTTCTCGACCCAGCGAAAGGCGGGAATGCCCTCGTTGGAGCCCAGGAGGATCCCCGCCTGCGAGGCCCCGGTCTGCGACGACAGGTCGGTCTCCCACTCAGCCAGGCGGTAGCCGTCGTGCGCCATCCAGCGGGCGAGGTTCGGAACGCTGCCGTTGCGCAGCGCCAACGCCAGCACGGGGGCGCCGAGGCCATCGATCTCCAGAACGAGCAGCCCCGGGACGTCCGTGCGGGCCAGCACGCCCTGCCGGCGGGCGATCCGCTGGGTCACGCGCAGCGAGTACTGATCGTCGTCGTTGGTGCCGAGCACCACCCCGAGCATCACCCCGACCGCGGCGATGACGAGCGCGGCCAGCAACGCGTCGTCGAACCCGTCGACCCTGATCCAGTCCGACAGGACGTCGGCGGCCGCCAGCAGCAGCAGCGCGTCGATCACGAGCACGACGAGGAATCCGATCGCGAGCATGAACGGCAGCCGCAGCGCGGCCAGGATCGGCGGCACGACCACGTTGAGCCCGGCGATCGCCACCGCGACCACCAGCGCCGCGCCGGGGCGCAGCAGCTCCACGCCGGGCACGATCCAAGCGGCGACATAGACCGAGGCGGTCAGGACGACCCATGACACCAGCCCGTGCAGCAGGTCGATGCGCGGCCTCACCGGCTGCCCGCCGGTCGCTCCCCCAGCACCTGTCATGCGCCGATCCTGCGAGGGGCCCTGCCGTCTCGCATCGCCCGAACGGGGTGATGCCGACGACACGCAGCCCTGGGATGGTCACGGCGCCGGGGGGCATGCCCCTGCCCTGATTGACCTGTACGCACACTGGCAGCGCCACTCCTCGGGCCCGTAGCGTCGGTGTCGATGCTGGCCGTCAGCGCTCATCCCGACGCTCACCACGTCCCGCCGGCCGGCTTCCTCGTCGACCGCCCGCGTCTCACCGCGACCCTTGTCGGCTGCGACGCTCCGCTCGTCGCGCTCGTCGCCCCCGCGGGCTACGGCAAGACCACGCTGCTGACGCAGTGGGCGCAGCTCGACGAGCGGCCGGCCGTGTGGGTCCGCGTGTCGGACGCCCGCACCAGCCCAGCCATGCTCCGCGGCGCGATCGCCCGCCGGCTCGCCGCCCTGGCCCCCGCCGACGGCGGATCGCCGGTGATCGTCGTCGTGGACGACGCGCATCTCGTCGAGACGGCCGCCGACGAGGACGTCCTCGTGAGGACCGCCGCGGATCTGCCCGCGGGCTCGATCCTGGCCGTCGCCTCGCACGGTGAGCCGCCCATGCCGATGGGCCGGCTGCGGCTTGAGCGACGGGTGCAGGAGCTGCGCGGCGCAGATCTGGCGATGACACGGGAGGAGGCACGTGAGACGTTGCGGCGGGCCGGCGTGGAGCTCGACGCGACGGAGCTGTCGATCGTGATGCGCCAGACCGAGGGCTGGCCGGCGGCGCTGGTTCTCGCCGCACTCGCGGTGGGCGTCGATGCCGATCGCGCCACGGCGGTCGAGAGGTTCGCCGGGGGCGACCGGCTCGTGGCCGACTACCTGCGCGAGGAGTTCATCGACCGGCTCAGCGCACGTGAGCTGACCGTGCTCACGTACACGTCGATCCTCGATCAGCTGAGTGGCGGCGCGTGCGACGCGCTGTGCCTCACCCACGGTTCGGGAGGGATGCTGCGAGGCCTGTCGCGCTCCAACATGCTCGTCACCGTGCTGGACCGCTGCGAGGAGAGCTTCCGTCTGCACCCGCTGCTTCGCCAGTTCCTGCAGAGCGAGCTGGACCGCACCGACCCGCATCAGCGGGCCGATCTGCACGCGCGCGCATCAGCGTGGTTCGAGGAGCGGCGGCAGATCGCTCGAGCGATCGATCACGCGGCCGCCGCTGGCGACATCCAACGCACGGCGAGGATGCTGTCGGCGGCGGCGCCGGCCTTCGCGGGTCGCGGACGGCCCGACTGCATCACACGGCCTCTGCGACGCTTCAGCCACGCCCAGCTCGCGTCGGATCCGGCGCTGGCCGTGTGCATGGCCATGGGCCACATCGGTCAAGGCAACCGTGACATCGTCGAGCAGTGGGCCGACATCGCCGAGCGGGCGCTGAGCTCCGAGGACGCGCCACAGCCGCACGTCAAGGCCGGCGTGGCGGTCCTCCGCGCGTTCGTCGCGCGTGATGGCCTGGCCGACAGCGTCGCGCACGCCCGGCGCTCCGAAGCTCTCGACCGCCCGGACGGGCCGTGGCGACCGCTCGCCAGCTACCTCCGTGGAGCCGCTCTGCACCTCCTCGGCGAGCTCGACGAGGCGCGCCATCACCTGGAGGACGGGTCCCGGCGCGGGGCCGGCCGCGCACCCACCGTACGCACGTTGTGCTCGGCCCAGCTTGCCCTGCTGGCCCTGACCCAGGAGCGATGGATCGACGGCGGCGTCCATGCCGCCGCGGCGCGGGCGACGATCGACGCAGCCGGCCTGGGCGGCCTTCCGGCCATCGTCCTGGGCTACGCCGCGTCGGCGTTCTCGCTCGCCTACGTCGGCGAGCCCGCCGCCGCCGAGCGGGATCTGGCCGCCAGTGAACGACTGCTGGGTGCCGGCGAGGGCCTGCCTCCCTGGTACGCGGCCGAGGTGCTTGTCGCCCTGGCGCGCACGAACCTGCGACTCAGCAACGCATCCGCCGCGCGCGACCAGCTCACCCAGGCCGGACGGGCGCTGCGCGACTGCCCCGATGCCCACCTGCTGCGATCGTGGATCGATGACGCATGGAACCGCTCGGACACCTTCGCCGCAGGCGCCGTTGCCGGCGTCTCGACGCTGACCACCGCCGAGTTGCGCGTGCTGCGAATGCTGCCCAGCCACCTCTCGCTACGGGAGATCGCTGAGCGGCTGCACGTCTCGGCCAACACCGTCAAGACACAGGCGCATGCTGTCTATCGCAAGCTCGACGCCTCCTCACGATCGCAAGCCGTCACGCGGGCCCGCAGCGTGGGCCTCGTCGACGGTTGAACGACGCGTCATCCGGTTCGGGCGATGCTGAGTCGCGGCGCCGCGCGTAGCGTGACGCCATGGCCGCGCCTGGGCGTCAGAACCTTGAGGACCTCCTGCGCCGGCTGTCGCTCAGCGACGAGAAGGTCGTCCGCCGCGCGGTCGGCCCGCAGCCCGGCGGACCGTCTGCGGTCGTCGCGCTCGACGAGCGCACCCGGTCGCTCGTGCGACTGGCGGCCATCTTGACCGTCGGAGCGCCGACAAGTTCGTGTCGCGTCTGTGCGGACCGCGCTCGTCGAGCCGGCGCCTCCGATGACGAGATCGTGGACGTTCTGATCGCTGTCGCGCCCGCGATCGGCGAGGCACGCCTCGTCGAGGCGGCGCCGCGGCTGGCCATGGCGATCGACATCGACGTCGGGACGATTGACGACCCCGGGCTCGGCTGAAGCCCGCGAGCGGCGCGCTCGACGCCGCTGGCTGCGCCGTTCCGTCTGGCGAAGCGAGTGCGCAGGATCGCTCGTTCCGGCGCGAGCCGCGATGGAGGAGGTCAAAGGCCCACCGGCTGAGGATCACCCAATCCGGATGATGAGCGCTGCGTCGCGGCACGCCATCGTGCCGTTCCCACCACCCCAGCCACGGAGGCCGGCATGGCCACTGTCCCACAAGCCACTCACGACGCGCTGACGAGCATCTCCACCGGAGACCTCGACTTCCTGGAGAGCGCCGTCGGGCTGCGCGAGAGCCACCTCGAGGCGACCGGCCTCGACCCCCGCACCTTCGCGCTGGTCAAGATCGCCGCGCTGATCGCTCTGGATGCCCCGCCCGCGTCGTATGCCTGGCAGGTGGCCAACGCTCTGGAGGATGGCGCCACCCCCCAGGACATCGTCGGCGTGCTGCGTGCTGTCGCACCGCAGGTCGGCGGTCCGAAGCTCGTCGCCGCCGCGCCTGAGCTCATGCTCGCCTTGGGACTCTCGCTGCCCGAGGGGGTGGAGTAGCGATGCCGCCGTTCCGACGCCGTCCCCTGTTGCGTGCCGCCGCCGTCGGCGGCGGCGCCTACGCCCTGGGCAAGCGCAGCGCGCGCGGGCAGCAGCGCGAGGCCGACCAGGAGGCGCGTCTGGAGCAGCTGGAAAGCCAGCCGGCCGCTCCCGCACCGGCCGCCGCCGCGCCGCCGGCCGCCGCCGGTTTGACACCCGACGCGATCCAGCGGCTCACGCAGCTCGGACAGCTGCATGAGCAGGGAGTGCTGACCGACGACGAGTTCGCCATGCAGAAGGCGCGGGTGCTCGGTACCTGACCAAGCCCGCGCCGCGCGGCTCTGGGACTCGCGAACAGGTCGGCATCGTCCGGTCCGGGCGATGCCCGATGGCCGCTCGCACGGTGTCGTGGGGCGGCCGCAGCATCACCGCGTCGGATCGAGGAGATCGAGGATGAGCACCACCGAGCTCGAAGCGCGAGTGAGCGCATGACCGTCGCGCAGCGCGCGGCGGGGAAGGTCGCCCGATGTGACGCGCCTCGTGCCTCGCATGGCGCCTGGGAACCGTCCAGCGACCGGCGCGGCCCCGTCGAGGTCCTGCTCCACCGGGCCGCCACACGCGTCCCCGATCTCGTTCCCGTCCGCTGCGGACGGATGCTCGCCTCCCCGTTCACGTTCTCCCGTGGTGCCGCCGCAGTCATGGCCCAGGGCCTCGCGGCGCAGCCGCACACCGGCCTGATCGCCCCGCTGTGCGGCGTCGCCCACCTGTCACGCAGGCCGGCGCGCGCGCATGCCCGCGCCGGTGATGCGGTGGCGATCGCCGCCTATCTCGGTCGCGGAAGGCGCCATTGCCGTGCGCCGGCAGCGTTCGCCGAGGCCTGCGCCGACCAGGACGGCAGCGACGACGCCGTCACGCGAGCGGCGGTCTCCGACGGCAGGGTCACCCCTCAGGCGGGGGTCTAGATGGACCCCGCACGCGCACGGCCGCCCCGCCAGCTGCTCACGTACTGGTTCGGCCCCGACGGTCACTTCGAAGGCCAGCTCCTCGGCGCCCTGGAGCGTCTCGAGGCCGGCGGAACGATCCGCATCTGCGAGATCCTCTTCCTGGCGCACGAGGCCCGCAGCGGCGCGCTCAGCGTCATCAACATCAGCGGCGATGGTGCCGGGAAGGTCATCGCGCCACTGCTCGAATTTCGCCTTGACTCCGACGAGCGACGCCGGGCGACCGAGCGCGCCCTGGACCCTGCTGCATCGGCATGGGCGCCGGGTGTCCTCGAGCGGCTCGGCGCAAGCCTGCCGCCCGGCGGCGCGCTCACCGCCGTGCTCGTCGAGCACCGCTGGCAAGAGGTGCTCGATCAGGCAGCGGCCCAGACCGGAGGTGTCGCGGTGATGAACGACTTCGTCGGCGCCACCGCCCTCGCAGACCTGTCGGACGAGTTGCTCGCCGTCGCATCGAACCCCGACCGGATCAGCTGATGCGCAGTTCGGGCCTGATCCACCACTCCGACCACGGGGCGCCTCGCTCGCGAGGGCGATGGTCGACGGGGCCGGCGGGCCTCATGATGGCCGCCGCGCTTGGGGCGCCCGAGACCCGACAGCCCGCTGGGAAGCCGACGTGTCGGGCGAATCCCGCACCGACTCGCGCGCCGAAGACGGAGGGGGCGGGATTCGAACCCGCGGACGGCTTGCGCCGTCTCCGGTTTTCAAGACCGGTGCATTCAACCGCTCTGCCACCCCTCCGGGCAGCGCAGCGTACCTCGGGCACACTGGGGCCATGGACGTCGAGCGAGGGATGCTGGGCCGCCTGCCCTACGCGGCGGTTGGCGCGGGGGAGCCGCTGGTGGTGCTGGCCGGCCTGGCGCCGGTGACCGGCGTCGACGGCGACGGCATCGTGCGGGCGAACGTGGGCGTGGTCGCCTCGCTGGTCGCCACGCGCCGGGTCATCGTGCTCAACCGCCGCGCCGAGCTGCCCCGCGGCATGACGATGGCGGACCTGGCCGCCGAGCACGCCGACGGCCTGCGCGGCGGCTTCGACGGTCCGGTCGACGTGGTCGGCGTCTCGACGGGCGGCAGCATCGCCCAGCAGCTGGCCGCGGATCACCCGGACGTCGTGCGCCGGCTCGTGCTCGTCAGCACCGCCTGCCGGCTCCCGCCGCAGACGCGGCGCATGCAGCTTCGCGTCGCCGTGCGCGTGCGCGCCGGCGCGCACCGTCAGGCCCTCGCGCTGCTGGCCCACGAGCTCGTGCCGCCGCGCCGCGGCCAGCTCGCCGCCGCGCTGGTCGCCTGGCTGGCGGGTCCGCGCCTGATCGGCGACGCGGCCGGCCTGGACGACATGGCGACGACGATCGAGGCCGAGGACGCCTTCGATCTGGCCAGGCTCGCGCCCATCGAGGCGCCGGCGCTGGTCATCGGCGGCGCCGACGACCGCTTCTACAGCGAGGCGCTGTTTGAGGAGACGGCGCACCTGATTCCCGCCGGTCGGCTGCGGGTCCTCCCCGACCGCGGCCACGTGAGCGTGATGCGTGACCGCGGCCTCCAGCAGGAGCTCGCGGCGTTCCTGCGCTGACCTACAGCGCGCCGGCCAGGTCGGCGATCGAGTCGACCACCGCATGCGGGCGGCGAGCGGCCGGGATGGCGGTCAGGCTCGAGGCGCCGGTGATGCCGGTGCGCACGAGCACGGTCTGCCAGCCGCCGACGTGGCCCAGCCCGATGTCCATGCGCACGTCGTCGCCGACGACGGCGATCCGCTCCGACGGGACGCCGAGGCGGTCGACCACCGTGGCGCACGGCCGCCTTGGACGGCTTGCCCACGATCGTCGGGCGGCGCGCGGCGGCCTTGGCGATCGCCGCCGTGGTCATCGCGCCGCGGCTGAAGATCGGCCCGTCGGCGCCCGCGTAGGCCGACACGTAGGAGGCGGTCAGCAGCGGGCGCGCCTCCGACCACCGCCTGGGCGGCCTGCTCAAGCTGGGACAGCGACACGTCGGAGACATGGGCGACGAACACCACGTCGGCCTGCTCCTCCTCGCCGGCGGCGGCCAGCCGCACGCCGGCGGCCGCGATCCGCTCGCGCGCCGGCTCGGTGGCCAACAGCAGCACGCGCGCGTCGTCGTGGCGCCGAGCGGCGTGCCACAGGAACGAGTCGACCGGCGTCAGCGCCGCGTCGTCGTCGACGGGCAGGCCGACGGCGCGCAGCTCGCCGGCCAGCTCGCGCGGCTGGATGTGGGTGCCGTTGGTGAACACGGCGAACGGGCGCCCGGAGGCGCGGATCGCCTCCAGCACCTCGACCGCCCCCGGGATCAGGTGCAGGCGATGGTCGCGGCCCCGCTGCACCAGCGTGCCGTCGACGTCGAACACGAACCCCTCGGCGTCGGCGAGCTCAGGCGGCACGGCGGTACTCCACGACGTCGTCTCCCTTGGCCACGCGCGCGTAGCTGATCTCCGGCCGGCGGGCCAGCTCGGCCAGCAGCGTGACCATCGGCGAGCGGCCGGGGCGGGCGGCGGGCAGCGGGGTCGAGCCGTCGCGTCGGATGGCGTCGACCTGCTCGGCGGGCATCGTCAGGCGCAGCAACAGCTCCTCCTCGCTCATGCGCGGCCCGTAACGCTCGCGCGCCCCCTCCAGCGACAGCGGCGGCACCGCCGCCAGCTCCTTGGCCCGCGGGCGTGACAGCACCTTGTCGGCCACGTCCGGGTCGACCGGCGCGGGCGGCTCGCCGAAGTGGCCCAGGAAGTAGCGGATCACCTCGTCGGGCACCTGCGCGTAGCGCTCCGGGGCCATCACGTTCATCGACGCCTGGGTGACCAGGAACTGGGCGTAGGGCGTGACGACGATCGGATAGCCGAACTCGGCCCGCACGCGCGCGACCTCGGCCAGCGCCGTGTCGAACAGGTCGCCGCGGCGGATCTCCTCCAGCTGGCGGCGCATCGTCGTGACCACGCCGCCGGGCAGCTGATGGGTCTCGTAGGTGGCGTCGTACTCGGCCGGGCGGCCCAACGGCAGGCCCTTGGCCGCCGCCAGCGCGCGGAAGTGCTCGGACATCAGCGCCAGCGCCTCGAGGTCGAGCCCGTGCTCGAAGCCCAGCGCCTCCAGGTTGCGCACCGTCGACTCGGTCGACGGCTGCGACGTCCCGTTGGCCGCCGGCGCGGACGCCGTGTGCAGCGTCTCGAAGCCCAGCTTCGCGCCCTCCATGTAGGTGCGCGGCGCGTAGCCGATCGTGCAGTGGCTGTGCAGCTCCACCGGGCGTCCGGCGAACGGCTCCAGCAGCACCGGCGCCAGCTCGCGCAGGCGGTCGACGTCGACCAGGCCGCCCGGGTCCTTGAGGTAGAGCCGGTCGACGTGCGGCGACTGCGCGACCGCCTTGGCGCGCGTCGCGTAGTGCTCGTCGTCGTGGGCGGGCGAGCGCGAGTAGGTGAGGCCGACGACGACCTCCTCGGCGCCCTCCTCCTTGGCCAGCCGGGCGATGAGCTTGAGCGCGTCCGGGTCGTTGGTCGGGTCGGCGATCTGGATGCGACGGATGCCGTTGCGCACCACCAGGCGGAAGGCGAGGCGGATCACGTCCTCCTCGGCCGGCTCCCAGGAGATGAAGCGCATCCCCGTGGTGAGGAAGTTCAGCATCGTGTTGGGCATCGCCGCGCTGACCTGCCGCAGGCGCTCCCACGGGTCCTCGCGGTGGTAGCGCACCGAGATCGCCATGTGCGTGGAGGTGGTGAAGTCCAGCGCCCGGAAGCCGACGCGGTCCATCACCGGCGCGATGGCCAGCACGTCGGGCGTCGTCAGCCCGGTCGCGCCCCACAGCGACTGGTTGGCGTCGCGGGTGGTGGTGTCGACGAACTCGATCACGGCGCCACGCGGAACAGCGGCTGACCGTACTCGACCAGCTCGGCGTTGCCGGCGCAGATCTCGACGATCTCCCCGCCGATGCCCGCCTCGATCGAGTTCATCATCTTCATCACCTCGATCACGCAGACGACGGTGCCCGGCTCCACCCGGCTGCCGACCTCCACGAACGGCGCCTTGCCGGGCGCCTCCTGGCGATAGAAGGTGCCGAGCATCGGCGCGGAGATCTCGGCGTGGCCGTTGCTCGCTGCGGCGGGCGCGGCCGGCTCGGGCGCCGCGGGCTCCGGCGCCGCCGGCTCCGGCGTCGGGGGCGCCGAGGCCGTGGCGGCGGGGGCCGCGGGCGCCGGCGCGGCGATCGGCGGGCCGTCGCCCCCGCGCCGCACGTGCAGCGACAGCCCCTCGCTGTCCAGGCGCAGCTCGTCGACGCCGGACTCGTCGATCAGCCGCAGGATCTCGCGCACGTCATCGTCGCTGAGCGACATCAGGAGCGTTCGCCCGCGCCGAAGGTGCCCATCAGCAGCGACATCGCCGAGGCGGGCTTGGCCGCCGACGCCGCCTGCTCCTCCAGCGTCGTCACCGGGCGCGCCTGCAGCACGTGCAGCGTCCCGTCGCGATCCAGCGCCCACTCGACGTCCTGATGGGAGCGCGAAGTGGCGCTGCACGGTCTTGGCCAGCGCCGACAGCTCGGCCAGGCGCTCCTCGTCCAGCGACGGCGCGTTGCGCCGCTCGGCCTCGACCTCGCGCTCGACCGTGCCGCCTCCGGCGGGATCGGGGACGTGCTCGACGTGCTTGTCGTTGATCGTGCTGCGCACGATCTCGCCGGTGACCTTGCTGACGAGGAAGTCGTCGGGCGTCACCTCGCCGCCGACGACGGCCAGGCCGAGGCCCCAGCTGGCGTTGACGGCCACCATCGCGGGTCGCCGCTGACCGGGTTGCAGGTGAACAGCACGCCCGACACCTCGGCGTCGACCATCGTCTGGACGGTCACGCCCATCGCCGGGGCGTCGCCCGGGTCGCCCATGCGGGCGCGGTAGGTGATCGCCGGGGCGCTGTACAGCGAGGCCCAGCAGTCGCGCACGCCCCGCAGACGGCGTCCGCGCCGCGCACCCACAGGTAGGTCTCCTGCTGGCCGGCGAACGTCGCGTCGGCCCCGTCCTCGCCGAGGGCGCTGGAGCGCACCGCCACCGGCGGGTCGCCCCTCCGCCCAGCGCGGCGTAGCGGGCGGCGATCTCCTCGCCGACCGCCGGCGGATCTCGGCCTCGGCGATCGCTTGGCGACCGCGTCGGAGGCCGCGTGCACGGCCGGGTGTCGCGCATGTCGAGGCCGTCGCAGCGCCTCGTGGATGTCCGCGTCGAGCTCCCGGTGGTCGAGGAACGCGCGGAAGGCGGTCGTCGACAGGGCGAACCCGCCGGGAACGGGGATGCCGCCGGCCAGCAGCTCGCCCAGCGAGGCGGACTTCCCGCCGAAGGCATCGGCGTCGGCGCCGCGCAGCTCGTGCAGCTCGCGGGTGTGGGTGGTCATCTACGCGTCCTCCAGGATCGTCACGGTGCCGTTGGTGCCGTCCACGCGGATCCGCTGGCCGTCGCGGATCGTCGACGTCGCGCGGCCGGTGCCGACGACGGCCGGCATCCCGTACTCGCGGCAGACGATCGCGGCGTGGGACATGATGCCGCCGATGTCGGTCACGGCAGCGCGGATCTTGCGGAAGATCGGCGACCACGCGGGGGAGGTGATCGTGCACACGAGGATCTCGTCCGGGCGCACGTCGGCGATCCGTTGACCGTCGCACGACGCGCGCGACCCCCTCGACCGCGCCGGGCGAGGCGGCCGCGCCGCGTCAGCTCGCGCAGCCGCCGTCCTGGCCGTGGCGCGCCCACTCCTGCAGGCGCGCCGGTCGTGACACCCCACAGCATCAGGTCATCGGGTCCGAGACCTGCCTCGGGCATCGCGCCCGAGCGCGGGCGGCGGCGTCCACTCGCCCAGCCGCTCGAGCAGCTCGCTTGCGCCGCGCGACGATCGGCGGCCAGTGCGACGGCCCGCAGCGCCATCCCGCCGGTCGCCCACGTCAGCGACAGCTCGTCGAGCGCGCGCCGACCTCGTGGCGTGACAGCTGGAAGACGTCCTCGGCGTCTTCGAGGAAGCCGTGCTCGGCGAGCAGCGCCCCGAACTCGCGGATCTTGTTCCACCAGCGCGTGAGGAACCAGTAGTCGCAGTAGAACTTGTGCTCCTCGACGTAGGGGAACACGGTCCGCGACAGCCCAGCAGCTCGTCGAAGGCGCGCTGCGCCGCCTCGTCCAGCAGTCGCGGCGTACTCGCTCGGCCAGCCGCTCGCGCTCGGCCGCGACTGCCCGGTCGGGCGGCGCTCGATCTCGCGGCCCTCGCCCGGAGCGCGGCGATGTGGCCGGTCAGCGACGCGTACGGGATCGTCGGGTCGTCGAACCAGCTGCCGTAGTAGTGGTAGAGGCCGTCCCCGGTGCGCCATGTTGAACCACGGGTCCTTGATCTGCTCGAGCTCGTCCAGCCACGCGCGACCGGCCTCGCTCTCGCGCAGCTCGGCCTCGATCTCGGCGGGCGTGCGGTCCTCCGGGAACGCGCCCGTCGACGCCGGTGGCGATCGCGCAGCCGGGCCAGCCGGCGCAGCTCGGCGTCGGCGCCGGAACAGGATCACGTCGATGCCGGCGACCATCTGCGCGATGTGCTGGTCGGGGATGTCGGGCAGCTGCGCCTTGCAGAAGCTCGGCGAAGGTCGCGTAGGCGCCGTAGCCCAGCAGCAGGAACTCGAAGTGGTGCTCCACATCTCGTCCGCCATGCGCAGCGTGCGGTCGTAGGCGTCAGCAGGCGCACATGGCTGACCGGCTGGTTGCCGAAGGCCACCTCGTCGGCCTCGTAGCGGGGAGCTGGGGCACCTCGAGCTCGGTGATCTCGGCCAGCAGCGCCTCCATCTTCGCGCGCCACTCGCCATACAGCGTGTCCCAGTTGGAGAAGTAGTGCCCGGCGCGCTTCTCGAAGAAGGCGGCGCGCTCGGCCATCAGCTCCGGGTCCTTGACGACGTTGCCCGAGATGTAGATGTAGCCGTTGACGATCCGGTAGTCGATGCCCATCGCGGGCGGGACGGCGAACGTGCGGTTCTGCCAGGCGCCGACGGCCTGGTAGGGCGAGTCGATGTCAGCACACGTCGAAGGCCGGCATCGGCACCGGGAAGTGCTGCGAGTTCCAGAACCACAGCCGGGCCTCGTCGTGCTCGCGGCGCGCCTGCGCGAACAGCGAGTAGTAGGGGTACATCTCCTCCCAGCCCTCGCAGCCCTTCGGCGTCTCGATCGAGAACGGGCTCGGGAAGGCGGCAGCGGGGGTGGCGGTCGCGGCCATCAGTGGTGCTCTCCTCTCTCTCACCGCTCCTTATACCGAAGCCGGTGCGGGCGCCGGCAAAGCGTGCACGGATGGCACGGAAACCGTGCGCGGGTTGCTGGGAGGTCAGTGCCCCTCGCGGGCCACTAGACTGGTCGGCTCTCCCGGAGAGGTGGCCGAGTGGCTGAAGGCACTCGCCTGCTAAGCGAGTATGGGGTTAACACTCCATCGCGGGTTCGAATCCCGCCCTCTCCGCTCCCCAGAAGCGGTGCCCGCACCCCGACCTGTCCGCGGATCAGAGGCTCTGCTGGATGATCGTGGCCACCTTGCCGACGTCGTCGTTGGCCTCGAAGGCGCCTTCGATCGTGGAGAACGTGGCGTTGGCGGCGACGATCGCGAACGCAAGCCGCCGGCCGCTGCGGGCGTCCATGTAGCCGCCGAGCGCCTTCGTCGGGAAGAGGATGCGGTCGTTGAACAGGTCGCCGGCGCCGAGGGTGCCGGTCTTGGCGAACACCTTGCCGGCGGCCGGGCCGCCCGGCTGGACCTGCGCCAGGGAGCCGTCCACGCCGAGGATCGGCAGCGTCGCCTGCCACGCCGCGGCGTCGGGGCGACGGCTCATGATCGTCTGCAGCTGAACCTGATTGTCCGGGGTGATGAGGTTGCCCTCCAGTCCCGAGCCGTCGATGAGCACCGCCCCGTGGGTGTCCAGCCCCGCCGCGTGCCAGATCTGCGCGGCCTTGGTTATCCCGTCGTTGCAGTCGGTGCTGCCGGCGGCGACGGCCAGCAGGCAGATCTGCGTCTGCGCGCCACGGTTGTAGGAGACCTTGAGCACGTAGGTCGCATCCTGGCTCAGCGGCAGCGACCTCAGGGTGGCGACGCTCGGCAGCGCCGTGACCGCGCGCTTGGCCGGAAGGCGGCCGGCCGGGTTGCGCGCGGTCGCGTTCGCCCGGACCCGGACGCCCGCGCCACGGAGGGCCTGGATGAACGCGGTCCGGGCGAAGCGGGCCGGGTCCGCGAAGTCCCAGGTCTTGAGATCCGGGTCGGCGTCGGCGGCGATCGTGCCGCTGAGCACGACCTCGCCGTGCTTGGGCGAGGATGGCACGATCTGCGTCCGGCCGCCGGCGGCGACGGTGCGGACCTCGTTGACGACGTGCCAGGGCGCGACCTTGGGCGACATCGCGATGCGCGGTCGCCGCCCGGCCTTCGTCGGGGTGGTGGTGAAGTCGATCAGGTTCTGGTTGATGACGATCGGCGTGACCGGGCCGTTGGGCTCGAGGTCGAAGGGCTCCCACAGTCGGTCGTCGACGATCACGTTCCCGCTCACCGACCGCACGCCCGACGCGCGCACCTGTCGCGCGAGGTCCTTGAGGCCGGCCAGCGGGTCCTCCGGCGTGAGCGTCGCCCCCGGCAGCGGGTTGGCGTCGTTGTGGTCGAGGTTGGTGAAGTCGACCGTGCCGTCGGGCTTGGTGCGTCCGCCCATCGTGATGTCGCCCTTGCCCACGAGGATGAGGTCGCCGTTCAGCCGCCCGTGGCGCACCGCACCACGGCGCTTGACCGGCGTGACGATGCGGTGGTCGGGCCCCCACTGCAGCCAGCCGGCGCCCATCGAGTAGGTCTTGACCACCGAGCCCGGCTGGACGAGGCGGTCGGCGTTGAGCGAGATCAGCTGCTGGCCCGTGGCCAGGTCGCGCACCGAGATGTACCACTGGCCGTTGACGTAGGCCGGCTGGTTCATCACCTCCAGCGCGGCGGGGTCGAGGCCGGGCACGGGGCCGGTGGCCGCGGTGGCGAGCGGCGTCGCGGCGCCGAGCGCCGCCAGGCCGGCGGCGCCGGCGGCCAGCATGCCTCCAACGCGGGTCCTGGGCATGTTCATGCGCATCACTCCTGGGTCGGCGGGGCGGACGGAATCGTGTACACGTGATGCGGACCGAGCACCTTGGTGATGGCCTCGCCGACGACCGTACACGGCGCGAGCCCGTCGTGCTCGACTGGCTGCGACCGTGGCCGGTGGTCTGGCCGCGTACCGCTCGGGGGCGCATTCCCACGTGTTGACGTGTTGGGGTGGGTATGCGAACGGCCGTGCTCCGAAGAATCCCGCTCCTCACCGTGCTGCTGGGCCTGCTCATCGCCGGTCCGGCCGCCGCCCAGACCCTCGCTCCCGCCGCCACGACCGGCGGCGCCACCGCAATCGACCGTGACGTCGCCACGTTGCACGGCACGATCAACCCGCAGGGCCTGGACACTCAGTACTGGTTCGAGTACGGGCGCACGGCCTCGCTCGGCAAGCGCACCACCAAGCGCGACGTCGGCAACGGCACCACCGCCGTCGACGTCCAGCAGCAGATCGGCTCCCTGCGCGACGGGACGACGTACCGCTACCGCCTGGTCGCACGCAACACGCTGGGCACCACCGAGGGCGCGACCCGGACGTTCAAGACCGACAGCGCGCCGCTGCCGCCCACCGCGGTCACCGACAAGCCCACCCGGATCGCGCAGACGACCGTGCAGTTCAATGGCCGGCTGAACGACCGCGGGACGGCGGGCAGCTACCACTTCGAGTACGGCCCGACGACCGCCTACGGCGCCAGCACGCCGACCACGGCGATCGGTGCCAGCGACGTCACCCAGCCGGTCAGCGCGCCGGCGGACCAGCTGCTGGCGTCGACGAGGTACCACGTGCGGCTGGTGCTCCAGGTCGGCAGCCGCATCGTGCGCGGCAAGGACCGCAGTTTCACGACCGCGAAGATCCCCAACGGCCTGCTGCTGCAGTCCAGCCGCCGCACCACGTGGATGGGCAGCAGGATCGACCTGTTCGGGCTGCTGGCTGGCACCGACAACGCCGGCAAGACGATCACCGTCCAGGCCGACCCGTATCCCTACGGGGACGGCTGGACCGACGTGGCCAGCGGGCGCACGGACGCGACCGGCGCCTACCGGATCCCGCTGAGCCCGATGCTGATCAACATGCACCTGCGCACCGTCGCCAACACCGCGCCGGTGGTCACCAGCCAGCCGATCACCGTCCGGGTGCGCGTCAAGTCGTCGCTGCGACTGAGCACGCGCCACGTGCGCCGCGGCCACAAGGTCCGCTTCCACGGCACCGTCCAGCCGGCCCAGCCCGGTGCCGCGGTCGCCATCCAGCGCCGCGTCGGCCACCACTGGCGCACGATCGCCAGCACGCGCCAGCGAGGCGGCGGCGACCGGGCGACCTACACCCGCCGCGTGCGCCTGTACAGCTCGGGCAAGTACCGCACGAAGGCCTACGCCAACGACGGCGCCCACGTGAGCCACGCCTCCTCGGGCCGCTTCATCCGCGTGCGCCGCTGACCTGGGGCCGGCGGGACGCGGTGGCTACACTGCGTCCCGCTGCGCCCGTAGCTCAGCTGGATAGAGCGTCGGTCTACGGAACCGAAGGTCAGAGGTTCGAATCCTCTCGGGCGCGCTACGAAATCCCGGCAAACGCTGGGGTTTCGCCGTTTCTGGGAGCGGGCACCGCCGACCGTTCGTCAGAACGCCGACGCGATGGCATTCATGCCAGCCCGCCGACGACGAGCGCCTTGACGTAGCGGGCCACGTCGCCGCGGCTTGGAGCGCCGTCCAGGCCCATGACGGGTCAGCGCGACCGCCGGGGTCGTCGACGACGCAGGGTTCGCGGCAGCCGGCTGGCGGGGAAACCGCCCGGGCCGCTTGACCGCGGCGCGGTTCGCGCCTAGGCCTGTGGCATGGAAGACGATGGGGTGCGAAGGGCCTCGGTCCTGGTGGTGGGCGGTGGGGCGATCGGCGGGGTGACGTCGGCCATGTTGGCCGGAACCGTCGAGCGGCTTGTGGTCATCGACGTCGCGACCGAGCACGTCGCCCGCATGCGAAACCCGGGGCTGTGGGTCGGGTCGCCAGGCGGAGACAGGCTGGTGCAGCTCGACGCGGTGACCGGTGCGCGAGCGCTCCGCGGCGCTGCGCCGTTTGACTTCGCGCTCGTCACCGTGAAGGCGGTGCATCTCGAGGCGGCGCTGACACCGCTCGCTGGGATCGCGGACGTCTTCGTGTCGCTCGGTAACGGGCTCATCCATGAGCGGATCGGCGAGCTGGTCGGGACCGACCGACTGATCGCCGGCGTGGTCGAGTGGGGAGCGACGAACCTCGGGCCGGGCCGTGTCGCGCGGACATCGGACGGCGGATTCGTCGTGGGAGAGCTCGACGGGCGGACGCGGGGGCGGACCCGGAGACTGGCCGAGGTGCTCGCCGCGGTCGGTCCGGTCGTCGTGTCGGAGAACGTCGTCGGGACCGTCTGGTCCAAGTTGCTGGTCAACAGCACGCTGTCGGCGCTCGGCGCGGCATCCGGGCTTCTCACGGGCCAGGTGCTCGCCGACCCGGCGGGACAACGTGCGGCGGTCGCGCTGTGGCGCGAAGGCTGCGCCGTCGCGGCCGCGCTCGGCGTGCGGCTCGAGCCGGTCTGGCACGAGGATCCTGTTGCGCTCGTGGCCGGCGACGGCTCGGCCGGCGAGCGGATAGCGCGGACGTTCGCCCCGGTCGCGGCGACGAAGGCGTCGATGTTGCAGGACCTCGAGCGTGGCGTGCGCCCGGAGGTGGCGGTGATCAACGGCGCGCTGGCCGCCGCGGCGCGCCGTGCCGGAGTGCCCGCCCCGCTGAACGAGCGGATGACCGATCTGATCGAGGCGATCGCGCGCGGGGAGCGCCAGGCCGGGCCGGACGTGTTCGCCGGGCTCGAGGCGGACGCCTGAGTCCAGCTGCCGTCAATTGGCGCCGCGCTCGGGTTTCGAGCCTCGATCTGGCGGAGGGCATCAGCGCTTGGCGTAGTCGGCGAAGCCCTGCCAATCGATGAAGACGCACGGCTCGTCGCCGATGATCCAGGCGTCATGGCCCGGCGCCATATGCGCGAAATCGCCGGGCCCGTACTCCATCTCCTCGCCGTCGTCCATCACGACCTTCATCCGGCCGGACACGAAATAGCCGGTGTGCTCGGCCTGGCAGCTATCGGTCCCAGCGATCGGCTTGACGTGCTTGGACCATCGCCAACCCGGCTCGAAGATCCCTCGGCCGAGGACCCCGTCATCGGTGTTGACCACCTCAAGCCGGCCCGAGCCCTCGAAGGGCCGCGTCTCATCCGGGACGTCAAAGGTCTTACGGGTCAAGCCGGGCATCGAAGCCCTCCTCGCGATGGGAGGAGAGCAGCATGCCACAGACCATCGCAGCGCGTTCGATGTTCAACGCCTGAAGTGGACCCGCTGCGTGCACATTCGACCCTTGGCCCGCGACGCCTGGCCAGAGCATGCCTGGACGGCGTTCTCCGCTCCTCGCCGCGCCTACGAGCAACGGCTGGCGGGCATCCGCGCCTGCGACCCCTGGTCGCCGTCCGGGAAGCCTTCACGCCACGTCGGGCAGTTCCCAGACCCGCCCGATCGGGCGGGGACGAGGGACGAGAGAGGGACGCGACCCGCCGAGACGACCGCCGGAACTGGTACAGGAATGTCGACGATGGTCGTGCCCGTTCCGCATCGGGGCGGGCGACACGGTCCTGCGCCTCCGACACCCGCGAGGTGCGGGAGCGACATGCGGCCGCGGGTGGACGTACGATCCGGTCGATGAGCGAGCTGCGCTCGACCCGGCGTCGGAGCCGCTCGGCTCAGCGGCGTGAGCAGAGGAACCGGGCGAGGGCCCGCGCCTCGGCAGCGCCGTCCGATCGGAGGCAGCCGTGGCGTCGCCGCTGCTGATCGTCGAGGACGAGGACAAGATCCGCGAGCTGCTCCGGCGCGCGTTCGAGCGCGCCGGGTTCGCGGTCCTCACCACGGGCCGCGGCGCCGACGCGCTCGCCCTGGCGGGACGCCAGGCACCGGCGCTCGTCGTGCTCGACCTCGGGCTGCCCGACGTTCGCGGTGAGGACGTCGCCCGGGAGCTGCACGCGGCCGGCGTCCCGATCCTCGTCCTCACCGCGCGATCGTCGGAGGACGATCGGATCAGCGGGCTCGAGCTCGGCGTCGACGACTACGTGACCAAGCCGTTCAGCCCGCGTGAGGTGGTGCTGCGCGCGCAGGCCATCATCCGCCGCTCGGGCGGCGCGACGGTCGCCGCCGGCCCGGTCTCCTTCGCCGGCGGCGCGCTGCGCATCGACCGCGAGCGGCACGAGGTCGTGGTCCGCGGCGGCGCCGTCGAGCTGACGCCGACCGAATGGGGCATCCTCGACGCGCTGAGCGGGACCCCCGGGCGGGTCTTCTCGCGCTACGAGCTCATCAACCGCGTGCGCGGGTACGAGTTCGAGGGCTACGAGCGCATGATCGACTCGCACGTCAAGAACCTGCGACGCAAGATCGAGCTCGATCCGCATGAGCCGCAGCTCGTACGCACCGTCGTCGGCGTGGGCTACCGGCTCGGTGTGCAGCCCGATGGCTGAGGGCGCGCACCGCCGGTCGCTCGCGTCGCGGTTGGCCGCGACGTTCGTCGGTGTCGCCGTGCTGTCGACCCTGCTCATGGTCGGGATCGTCGTCCTCACCTCCCGCCACGAGAGCTCGTCGGTCGCGTCGAGCACCCGCACCCAGACCGCGCGGTCGGCCGCCGAGGCGCTCGCGCGCGCCTACACGGTCGCCGGTGGCGACTGGGCGGCCGTGGACCCGCGGGCTGCGGGCGCCATCGCCGCCGACGCCCGAGCCGGGCTCGTCGTCCGCGACGCGGACGGCCGCGTCGTGGCCACCACGACGCCCTCCGGGGCGGTCAGGCCGGGCGGGGGCCGACTGCCCGGCGGGCCGCAGGCGAAGACGGCGACGGCGCCGGTGCTCGTCGCCGGCCGGCAGGTCGGCACGGTGCAGGCCCGCTTCGCCGGGACCGGGCTGACGGCCGGCGAGCGCCGCGTGCGGGACACGCTCGTGCGCAACGCGATCATCGCGGCGGTGCTCGCCGCGCTCGTCGCCCTCGCAGCTGCGGCGTACGTCACGCGCCTGCTCCAGCGCCCGCTGGGACGCCTGGCCGGGGCGGCGAGGGCGCTCGCCGCGGGCGACGATGCCGCCCGCGTCGCGGCTCCCGATGCCCCAGGGGAGCTGGGCGAGGTCGCGGTCGCGTTCGACCAGATGGCCGACACCCTCGCCGCCCAGCAGCGCGCTCGTGTGGAGCTGCTCTCCGATCTCGCCCATGAGCTGCGCACGCCCGTGACGGTGCTGCGAGGGACGCTTGAGGAGGTCGTCGACGAGGAGCGCCCGGTCGAGCCAGCCCGCCTCGCCGGGCTTGCGGAGGAGGTCCTCCGGCTCCAGCGGCTCGTGGAGGACCTCTGGGCCGTGGCCGACAGCGAGCCCGCCTTCGTGCAGCTCGAGCGCGCGGAGGTCGACCTCGCGGACGTTGTGTCGGTCGCCGTCGCTGCGATGGAGCCGCGGGCCCGCGAGGCCGGCGTCGAGGTGCGGGTCGCCTCGTCGCCCGCGCCGCTGGTCGGCGACCGGCGACGGCTGCGTCAGATCGTCGACAACCTGCTCCTCAACGCGCTGAAGTTCGCCGCCGACGGGCGCGTCGTCGACGTCGAGGCCGGTCTCGTCGAGGATGACGTGCGGCTGGAGGTCGCCGACCGCGGGCCCGGGATTCCCGAGGACGAGCGCGCGCATGTCTTCGATCGCTTCTGGCGCGGGAGCGATGCCGCCGGAGTCGGTGGCACGGGCGTCGGCCTGGCGGTGGTCAAGCGCCTCACCGAGGCGCACGGCGGACGCGTGTCGGTGCACGCGCGGGAGGGGGGCGGTACGCGCTTCGTCGTCGTCATCCCTGCCGCCTGACCGATCTCCATCTGATCTCCACACGGTCTGCACGCAGACCTCGATCGCCGCGCGGTTGGCTGTGTAGCGCAGCACCCGATCACCCCCACCGCGTTAGGAGAGCACGATGTCCACCACGAGCAGGATCAAGGTCGCTGTGGCTGTCGCCATCGCCGCCGGAGCCGTCGCACTGGGTGGCTTCGCCGCCGCCGGCAGCGCCGACTCGACGCCGAGGGCCGACGAAGGACAACCGGGCCAGCGGATGGGTCGCCATGGCGGCGAGGGCCATGGCCACGCCGGCTGGCGTGGGGGCGGCGGCACGCCACTGAGCAGCAGCGAGGCCCGAAGCGTGCGGCTCACCTACCTCACCGAGGAGGAGAAGGTCGCGCGCGACGTCTACGTTGCGCTCGCCGAGCTGTACCCCGACACGCCGTTCGCGCAGATCGCCGCCAGCGAGCAGCGGCACATGGACGCCTTGGGGCGGCAGCTCGAGCGTGCCGGTCTGAGCAACCCGAACGACACCCTGGAGGTCGGCGAGTTTCGAAGCGCAGAGCTCCAGCGGCTCTACGACGACCTGGTCGCGCAGGGCAGCACGTCGCGCGCTGCGGCGCTGGGCGTCGGCAGGACGATCGAGCGCACCGACATCAAGGACCTGCGCGCGAACGCCGAGAGGGTCGACGACGCGATGCTCAAGCGGGTGTTCACGAACCTCGAGCGGGCGTCCCGCCGGCACCTCGCGATGTTCACGGCGGCCTGACCGGGGCGGACGATCGAGGACGCCGCCGCACGGATCGGCGGGCGCCTGACGACCGGGGCGCCGTCTGACGTTCGCATCGCGGCGACTGCCATGGCGTTGCCTTGGGTACCGGTCTTTCCGGGTTCAATCGAACCCGCAAACGACGGGAGGTAGCGCCGCGTGATCATCCTCGGAATCATCCTGCTGATCCTGGGGTTCGTCTTCAGCATCAACATCCTGTGGGTCATCGGGATCGTGCTCGTCATCGTCGGCGCGGTTCTCTGGCTGCTGGGCTCGATGGATCGGGCGGTCGGCGGTCGGCGTCACTACTACTGACGACGTCCGCGGACAGCGACGGTCGCGGCTGAAGGCCTGGAACCCAGGCGAAGGCCCCGCTACCCGGCGGGGTCTTCCCGTTTCCGGGCCAGGCCCGGCAGAACCTCGGCCGCGATCCGGCGCATGGTGGGTCGGACGTCGGCCATCGTGATCGGCGGGATCACCTCCGTGATGCCCGCGGCGCCGAGCGCGGCGATCCGCTCGACCACCTGCTCGCCGGTGCCGGCGATGGCGAAGCGGTCGACGATCGCGTCGGGGATCAGCGCCGCGTACTCGGGGCTGTGCAGCCACTCCACGTAGCTCTGGCGGGCGCGCGCCTGCGACGCGACGACCTCGAGATCGGCGATCAGCGTCGCGATCTCCTCCGGCAGCTCGCTGGCCGGGATCGCCCGCGCCGCCGCCCGGGCGATCGACGCGGCGAAGCCGCGCACCTCGTCGCGGGCGACCGCCGGGTCATCAGCGACGGCGACCGGAACCATCGCCTGAACGCGGAAGCCGTCGAGCGACCGGCCGGTCTCCGCCCGACCGGCCTGGAGGTTGGTCAGCGCGTAGCGCAGCACGTCAGGATCGACGCCGAGCTTCAGGTACACGCCGTCCGCGGTGCGGCCGGCGGCGCGCAGCGAGCGCGGCCCGCTGGAGGCGAAGACGATCGGCACGTGCGGGGCCGACCACTGTTGCGCGAGCCGCGTGTCCTCGTAGGTCACCGTCTCCCCGGCGTTGAGCGCCCGCACGACGCGCGCCGTCTCCTCCATGTGCGCGATCCGGGCCGGCGTGCGACCCAGGTCCTCTGCGGCGGTCTCGCCCGTCCCGATGCCGAGCACGACCCGGCCTGCGCCGGCGTGCTCGGCGATCGACCCGATCGCGCCCGCGATCACGGCGGGGTGGCGCGACAGCGGGTTGGTGACGCCGGTGCCGATCGTGACGCGCGACGTGCGCTCCGCGACGAGCGTCAGCGCGGCGAACACGTCGCGATAGATGCTCTGCGAGTCCGACAGCCACACGCCCGCGTAGCCCAGGCGCTCGGCCTCGACGGCGAGGTCGGCGGTCTCGCCGATGGGGCGATCGGGATGCAGCAGGATGCTGACCGCGGGGATCATCGGCGAGCACCCTGTCAGATCTCGCGCCACGCCCGCGTTGGCGACGGCGCGGGACAGCGCGCGCTCGACGGCGAAGCCGGGGTCCGGCGGGGGATTCCTCCCCACGGCGCTCAGGCGCTCTTTTCCAGCCGTGAGGAGACACACGCGTCTCATCCCCGGCAGCGATTCCCCCAATGCGCGGCGAGACCTTCGCAACGATGCCTCGGGGTCGGAATCGAGCCGAGCACGGAGGCCAGACCACGGTGTTGAGACGCAGGCGAGCAGGTCGCGACGGCGGACGCCGCCAGTGGGGCAGCGATCGGCGCACGCCCCTGCCCGTCGTGGCCCCGCCGGCACCGGACAGGACGATCGCGATCGGGCAGCTCGCCGTCGTGGTCACGGTGCTGGGGTGGGCCGCGTTCGTGTGGACGATGCTTGCGCACACCGGGGGCGGGGCCTCCCTCGATCCGCAGGCGGTCGCCTACCTGGTGATCATGACGCTGCTGGCCGCGTCCGCGCTCGCCTACCTGATCACGCGGCTGGGCTCCTACGACCGCACCCGCGCTCACCGGCGCGCGCCGTGGCAGCCGCTGTACCGGATCCCGGGCGAGCCGGTCACCGCAGGCTGAGCCGCGTCGGGGTCTGCTGGCGACGAGCTACGCAGGCCGGAGGGCCTCCACGGCCACCTCGAACGCGATGGCGGCGCCGGCCGGGCGGTCAGGCCGGCCGCGCCGCGGCCGGCCTGACGCCGGGCACGTCAGTCGAGGTCGAAGCGGTCCAGGTTCATGACCTTGTCCCACGCGGCCGCGAAGTCGCGCACGAACTTCTCGCGCGCGTCCGCGGCGGCGTAGACCTCGGCCACGGCGCGCAGCTCCGAGTTGGAGCCGAACACCAGATCGGCGCGGGTGGCCGTCCAGCGCAGCTCGTCGGTGGCGCGGTCGCGGCCCTCGAACGACTCCGAGCGCGGGTCGGCCGGCTTCCACTCGGTGGCCATGTCGAGCAGGTTGACGAAGAAGTCGTTCGTCAACCGCCCCGGCGTGCGGGTCAGCACGCCCATCGCCGAGCCGCCCGTGTTGGCGCCCAGCACGCGCAGGCCGCCCACCAGCACCGTCATCTCCGGGGCGCTGAGCGTCAGCAGGTTGGCTCGGTCGATCAGCAGGTACTCGGCCGGCAGCCGCTGGCCCGGCGCGAGGTAGTTGCGGAACCCGTCGGCGGCCGGCTCGAGCGCCGTCGAACGACTCCGCGTCGGTCTGCTCGGCCGAGGCGTCCATCCGGCCCGGCGTGAACGGCACCTCGACCTCGACGCCGCCCTCCCGGGCGGCCTGCTCGACCGCGGCGCAGCCGCCGAGGACGACCAGGTCGGCCAGCGAGACCTGCTTGCCGCCGCTCTGGGCCGCGTTGAACGCCTGCTGGATCCCCTCCAGCACGCCGAGCACCTTGCTCAGCTGCGCGGGGTCGTTGACCGGCCAGTCCTTCTGCGGGGCCAGGCGCACGCGCGCCCCGTTGGCGCCGCCGCGCTTGTCGCTGCCGCGGAACGTCGACGCCGACGCCCAGGCGGCCGACACCAGCTCGGAGACCGACAGGTCCGAGGCCAGGATCTGCCGCTTGAGCTCGGCCACGTCCTCGTCGCCGATCAGCTCGTGGTCGCGCGCCGGGATCGGGTCCTGCCAGATCAGCGTCTCGGTGGGGACCTCCGGGCCGAGGTAGCGCGCCACCGGGCCCATGTCGCGGTGGGTGAGCTTGAACCAGGCACGCGCGAACGCGTCGGCGAACTCGTCGGGATGCTCGTGGAAGCGCCGCGCGATCGGCTCGTAGATCGGGTCGAAGCGCAGCGACAGGTCCGTCGTGAGCATCGTCGGCGGGTGCGTCTTGGTGGCGTCGTGCGCGTCGGGCACCGTGCCCGCCCCGGCGCCGTCCTTGGGCTGCCACTGGTGGGCACCGGCGGGGCTGGCGGTCAGCTCCCACTCGAAGCCGAACAGATTGTCGAAGAACGCGTTGCTCCACTGCGTGGGCGTCTGCGTCCAGGTGACCTCCAGGCCGCTGGTGATCGTCGCGCCCGCGTTGCCGCTCTCGAACGTGTTGTGCCAGCCCAGGCCCATCTCCTCCAGCGGCGCGCCCTCGGGCTCGGGGCCGACGAACGGCTCGGGGTTGGCCGCGCCGTGCGTCTTGCCGAACGTGTGGCCTCCGGCGATCAGCGCGACGGTCTCCTCGTCGTTCATCGCCATGCGCGCGAACGTCTCGCGAATGTCGCGGGCCGCGGCGATCGGGTCGGGGTTGCCGTTGGGGCCCTCGGGGTTGACGTAGATGAGGCCCATCTGCACGGCGGCCAGTGGGTTCTCCAGGTCGCGGTCGCCGGTGTAGCGCTCGTCACCCAGCCACTCGGTCTCGGGGCCCCAGTAGACGTCCTCGTCGGGCTCCCAGTCGTCCTCGCGCCCGCCGGCGAAGCCGAACGTCTTGAAGCCCATCGACTCCAGCGCCACGTTGCCGGCGAGGACCATCAGGTCGGCCCATGACAGGCGCTGGCCGTACTTCTGCTTGACCGGCCACAGCAGGCGCCGCGCCTTGTCGAGGTTGGCGTTGTCGGGCCAGCTGTTGAGCGGCGCGAAGCGCTGCTGGCCGGCGCCGGCCCCGCCGCGACCGTCGCTGATGCGGTAGGTGCCGGCGCTGTGCCAGGCCATGCGGATCATGAACGGGCCGTAGTGCCCGAAGTCGGCCGGCCACCAGTCCTGTGAGGTCGTCTGGACCTCGAGGATGTCGCGCTTGACCTCGTCGAGGTCGAGCGTCTGGAAGGCGGCGGCGTAGTCGAAGTCCTCGCCCAGCGGGTTGGCGACCGCGGGGTTCTTGGCCAGGATCTTGAGGTTCAGCCGCTTGGGCCACCAGCCGCGGTTGTCCCCGCCTTCGGTCGGATAGGGGGCACGGTCATGGACGAACGGGCATCCGCCGGCGTCCTCGGGTTCGTTCATCTCGCCGACGACGGCGTCCGGGGTGTCAGACACGCGGGTCCTTTCTGGGTTCGTGGGGTGAGGGGGTCACGGTCGGATCAGGCAGTCGGGGCACTGGCCCCAGTAGACGACCTCGGCCTCGTCGATGACGAAGCCGTGCTCGTCGGCGGCGGACAGGCAGGGCGCGTCGCCGACGGCGCAGTCGACGTCGGCGATCGCGCCGCACGAGCGGCACACGATGTGGTGGTGGTTGTCGCCCACGCGCGCCTCGTAGCGGGCCACCGAGCCGGATGGCTGGATGCGGCGCACGAGCCCGGCCTCGGTGAGGGCCGCCAGCACGTCGTAGACGGCCTGCAGGGAGACGTCGCCGAGGTCCTCGCGCACGGCGCCGAAGATCGAGCTCGTGTCGGCGTGCGGGTGGGCGTGGACGGCGCCGAGCACGGCGACGCGGGGCCGGGTCACCCGCAGCGCGCTCGCGCGCAGCAGGTGCTCGATCTCGGGCGTCTGCGGCACGCCCGCAGTCTGGCGCCTTTTCTGGAATGAGTCAAGGAAAGCCCGTGTCCGCGGGCTGACACGCCCCGCCTGAGCGGGCTCGCGACGGGCAGTCGCTGGGCTGGATGACCGACGCAGGGCAGCAGGAGGGCGGCGGCCGGACGATCGCCGGCTTCGATGCCGGTGTGCTGCGCATCGCCGCCGTCGTGGTGGTGGGCGCCTTCATGTCGATCGTCGACACGACGATCGTCAACATCGCCCTGGAGGACATCTCCTCCGAGCTGCACACCGCCGTGAGCGACGTCCAGTGGATCGTCACCGGCTACCTGCTCGCGCTGGCCACCGTCATCCCCCTGTCGGGCTGGATCACCGAGCGCTTCGACGCCCGCCGCGTGTGGATGGGCTCGGTGGTGCTGTTCGTCGTCGGGTCGGTGCTGTGCGGCCTGGCCTGGTCGACCGGCGCGCTGATCGCCTTCCGCGTGCTGCAGGGCCTGGGCGGCGGCCTGATCATGCCGGTGGGCATCGTGCTGCTCACCCAGGCCGCAGGGCCCGATCGCGTTGGGCGGGTGATGAGCGTGATCGGGGTGCCGATGCTCATCGCGCCCGTCGTCGGCCCGGTGCTCGGCGGACTGATCGTGCAGAACATCAGCTGGCGCTGGATCTTCTACGTCAACGTCCCGGTCGCCGCGGTCGCGCTGACGATGGCCTGGCGGCTGCTGCCGCACGGCAGCACCGGCGACGCCGGGCGGCTGGACTGGCGCGGCCTGCTGCTGGCCTCGCCCGGCGTGGCGCTCGTCATCTTCGGGCTGTCGGAGGGCTCGAGCACGGGCGGCTTCAGTGCGTGGCGGGCGTGGGGCCCGATCGTCCTCGGGGCGGCGATGCTCGCGGCCTTCGTGCTGCACGCGCGCCGCGCAGAGAACCCGATCATCAAGATCGACCTGTTTCGCGGCAGCGTGTTCGCCTCGGCGGCGACGACGATCCTGTTCGTCGGCGCCGCGCTGTTCGGCGGCCTGTTCCTGCTGCCCATCTACCTGCAGGTGGCGCGCGGCGAGAGCCCGCTGGACGCCGGCCTGCTGCTCGCGCCCCAGGGCGTCGGCGCGGCCATCATGGTCCCGTTCGCCGGTCGGCTGACCGACCGCATCGGTGGCGGTCCCGTCGCGTTCGTCGGCCTGATCCTCGTGGCGCTGGCCACCCTGCCCTTCGCGACCGTGTCGCCGGACACGTCGACCTGGTGGCTGGAGGCCTCGCTCGTCGTGCGCGGGCTGGGACTCGGGGCCACGATGATGCCGTCCCTGGCGGCGGGCTACGCGCCGTTGCGCCGCGAGGAGGTGCCGCGCGCGACCAGCGCGCTGAACGTGATCCAGCGGGTCGGCGGCTCGCTGGGGACCGCCGTGCTCGCCGTGGTGCTCGGCGGGCAGCTGAGCGGCCTGGGCTCGGGCGCCGGGCAGGGGCTGGGCGCCGCCCGCCAGGCCTCGCCCGCCGCGCGCGAGCGCCTGGCCGAGCCGCTGACCGCGGCCTTCGCGCACACGTTCTGGTGGGCGCTGGCATTGGCCGTCGTGGCGATGGTGCCGGCGGCGGTGCTGACCTGGGCGGGCAGCCTGCGGCCCGCGCTCAGCTCGCGGTCCTGGGGACCGGGGCGACACCAAGCGCAGCGAGGCGGCGGTCCAGCGCCGTGATCGCCTCCGTATCGGCGTAGAAGTCCTCGTGCTCGACGACGCGGCCCCAGCGCGTGCGCAGCACGAGCACGGTGCGGTTGTCGTACAGCCGGCTGCCGTCGGGCCCGTCGGCGTGGTCGTCGAAGCGCACCCACATGGTCAACGCCCACGGCGGGCCGCTGACGGCGATCTGGCGGATCTCCCCCTGGATGCGGGCGCGCGTGTAGTTCTCGAGGAAGCGCCCGATGTCGGCCCTGCCGACCCAGTCGCCCGCCCAGCGGTGGTCGCCGTCGTGGAAGTGCAGCACCGCTTCGTCGGCATAGGCACGCAGCAGCGTTGACGCGTCGCCGGCGTTCAGACGTCGCACGTCACCGGTGAACTTCGCCTGCAGCAGACGGGGGAGGGTCGCACTGGCGGCGGTGGCCAGCGCCGCCCCCGCCGCCACGCTCTTGAGGTGCATCTCACCACTCCTCTAGGTAGATCGCTCTAGTGATGACGCAGCGTACACTGTGCCGATGCCGGCGACCACGGCCCCGACCCCGACGCGCGAGCGCATCCTCTTCGCGACGGCCGACCTGTTCCGCCGCCAGGGCTACGCGGGGACCGGCCTCAAGCAGGTCGTCGCCGAGGCCGACGCGCCGTTCGGCTCGCTCTACCACCACTTCCCGGGGGGCAAGCAGCAGCTCGCCGATGAGGTCATCCGGGCCGGCGGCGCGTTCTTCGAGGCGCTGGTGACCGCCGTCTATGACGAGCAGGCCACGCCCGAGGACTCCGTGCGCGCCGTCTTCGCCGGCGCGGCCCAGACGCTCGTCGCCAGCGGCTTCGAGGACGCCTGCCCGATCGCCACCGTGGCGCTGGAGGTGGCCAGCACCAACGACGCCCTGCGCCAGGCCACGGCCGACGTGTTCGCCCAGTGGACTGACGCGCTGACGCAGCGGCTGGGCGATCGCGGGCGCGCCCTGGCCGTCCTGGCCGCGTTGGAGGGCGCCTTCGTCCTGTGCCGGGCGGCGCGCAGCACCGAGCCGATGCTGGCGGCGGGGGAGATGGCGGCGATCCTCGTCGCGCGCTAGATGCCGATCGACCTCGCCCTGCTGGGCTGCGCGCACCCGCACGTCCCCGACGTGCTCGGCGTGCTGGCGGCCGAGCCCGACCTGCGCCTGGTGGCCGCCTGGGACGCCGATCGCTCGGCCATCCCCGGCCCGATCAGCGGCGCGGCGGTGGGCCGCGCCGAGACGGCCATCCGCCGGGCTGACGCCGTGGTCATCTGCGCGCCGACCGACCAGCGTCCCGCGCTGTGCGCGCAGGCCGCCCGCGCCGGGAGGCCGCTGCTGGTGGAGAAGCCGATCGCCCGCAGCGCCGTCGAGGCGCGCGGGCTGGCCCGCGAGGTGCGCGGCAGTCGCACCCCGGCGATGGTGGCCCTGCACCTGCGCCACATCCCGGCGGTCGGCCGGCTGGCCGCGCTGCTGCGCGAGCGGCTGCTGGGCCGGCTGGCCTCGGTCAGCGCCGCCCAGTCGCACCCCGGCGCGCTGGAGGGCTGGTTCGAGGGGCCGGCGGGATGGATGCGTGACCCGGCGCGGGCCGGGGTGGGCGGCTTCGGGGACCTGGCCTTCAACCTCGTCGACCTGCTCGACCGCCTGCCCGCCGGGGAGCCGACGCGGCTGGCCGCCGTCACGCTCGACCGGGCCGACGGCGGCGACGTCGGCGGCAGCGCGCTGGGCACCTGGGCCGGCGCGCCGCTCAGCGTGCACGCCAGCTGGGCGGAACGTCCGGGCGGGCTGGAGCTGGTGGTGCGCGGCGGCTCGGGCACGGCCACGCTGCGCGGCGGCACCCTGGAGCTCGAGCGCGAGACCGGACAGCCCGAGCGCTGGGTCGGCGCGCCGCCCGACGCGGGGGAGGCGCTGCGCGCGTTCGCCGCCGCCCTGCGCACGCGGCGCCTGCCCGACGATGCGCTCGAGGCCGCCGTGGCCGTGCAGGAGACGCTGGAGGCGGCGATCCGCGTCGGCTGATCGCGCTGCGCCGCGCTGGTACTCTGGCGTACCAATGGCGACCGCCACGCTCGACCCACCTGAGCAGCTGACCAGCGTCGGCCGCGGCATCAAGCTCTGCTGGCAGGGCTTCGGCGATCCGTCGGCCACCCCGATCCTGCTCGTCCAGGGCCTGGGCACGCAGCTGATCGCCTGGCCGCCCGAGCTGTGCGAGCGGCTGGTCGACGCCGGCTATTACGTCGTGCGCTACGACAACCGCGACATCGGGCGCTCGACGCGTGTGGTCGAGGTGCCGCCGCCAACCACGCTGCGCCTGCTGGCCGGCCGCTTCGCCCACGGCCAGTACACGCTCGACGACCTGGCCGACGACGCCGCCGGGCTGATCGATGCGCTGGGAATCGCCCCCGCCCACATCGTCGGCGTGTCGATGGGCGGCATGATCGCCCAGATGCTCGCCGCGCGCCATCCCGAGGCGGTGCGCAGCCTCACCTCGATGATGTCCACCACCGGGGCCCGCGGCGTCGGCCGTCCCGCGCCGTCGACGCTGCGCCTGCTGGCCGCCAAGCCGCCGCGCGACCGCGGCGCCGCCGTCGAGCGGCGCGGTCACGATGTTCCGCCACATCGGCTCGCACGGCTTTCCCTTCGACGAGGCGCGCATCCGCGCGATCGCCAGCCACGCCTACGACCGCGGCTTCAACCCGGCCGGCACCGGTCGCCAGCTGGCCGCGATCATCAAGTCCGGCGACCGCACGCCCCAGCTGGCGGCGATCACCGCCCCGACCCTGGTCATCCACGGCGACCGCGACCGCATGGTCAACCCCACCGGCGCCCACGCCACGGTGGCGGCGATCCCCGGCGCGGCGCTGGAGACGATCGAGGGCATGGGCCACGACCTGCCCGCCGGTGCCTGGGACCGACTGACCGACCTGATCGTCGGCCACGCGCGCGCCGCCGACGCCGCCCGCGCCGACGCCGTCGCGCCGGCCTAGGTCACGCGGCGTCAGGGCCGTTGGGCCGTCGACGCACATGATTGGGGACCGGCAGGCGGGGAATGAGGAGATCGCTGCTGCTCATGCCCCGCCGCAAGCTCACCGACGCCCTGCCACTCGCGCGCCAGCTGCGCGACCCGCTCGGCCTGGGGCCCGCCGCCCGCTCCAAGCGCTCCCGGGAGCTGGAGCCGCGCACGCGCACCGCCGACCGCATGGTGCAGTCGATCTGCCCCTACTGCGCGGTCGGCTGCGGCCAGCGCGTCTACGTCAAGGACGAGCAGGTCATCCAGATCGAGGGCGATCCCGACTCGCCGATCTCGCGCGGGCGCCTGTGCCCGAAGGGCTCGGCGTCGCTGGCGCTACGTGCACAGCCCGCTGCGCGAGACGACCGTGCGCTACCGCGCGCCGCATGCGACCGACTGGGAGGACCTCGCCGCTCGACCGGGCGATGGACATGATCGCCGACCGGGTGATCGCGACGCGCGAGCGCACCTTCGTGGGCACCGACCAGAGGACGCCGACCTGCCGGCTCAACCGCACGCTGGGCTTCGGGCACCTGGGCGGCGCCACGCTGGACAACGAGGAGAACTACCTCATCAAGAAGCTGTTCACGGCGCTGGGCGCGATCCAGATCGAGAACCAGGCGCGCATATGACACTCGATCCACGGTCCCCGGTCTGGGGACCTCGTTCGGGCGCGGCGGCGCCACCACCTTCCAGCAGGACCTGCAGAACGCCGACTGCATCGTCATCCAGGGCTCGAACATGGCCGAGTGCCATCCCGTCGGATTCCAGTGGGTGATGGAGGCGCAAGGCGCGCGGCGCGAAGATCATCCACGTCGACCCCCGCTTCACGCGCACCAGCGCGGTGGCCGACCTGCACGTGCCGCTGCGCGCCGGCACCGACATCGCGTTCCTGGGCGGGATCGTCAACCACATCCTGTCACAACGAGCGCCGACTTCCGACGAGTACGTGCGCGCGTACACGAACGCCGACGTGATCGTCGACGAGCGCTTCGACGACACCGAGGACCTCGACGGGCTGTTCTCCGGCTGGGACGCCGACGGGCACGCTACGACCCGCAGAGCTGGCAGTACGAGGGCATGGAGGCGTTCGCCTCCGGCCGGCAAGCGCGAGGAGGGCGCGATCCTCGGCGAGCAGCGCCCACTACGCCCAGGGCGGGCAGCTGGAGGGGGGCGACCGCCCGTCGACCGACCCGACGCTCCAGCATCCGCGCTGCGTCTTCCAGGTCCTCAAGCGCCACTTCGCGCGCTACACGCCGGAGATGGTGGAGCGACATCTGCGGCGTGCCCCAGGAGCACGTTCCTGCGAGGTGGCCGAGGCGCTGTGCGAGAACTCCGGCCGCGAGCGCACCTCGGCCTTCTGCTACGCCGTCGGCTGGACGCAGCACACGGTCGGCGTCCAGTACATCCGCGCCGCGTCGATCATCCAGCTGCTGCTGGGCAACATCGGCCGCCCGGGCGGCGGGATCCTCGCCCTGCGCGGGCACGCCTCGATCCAGGGCTCGACCGACATCCCGACGCTCTACAACATCCTGCCCGGCTACATCCCGATGCCCCACGCCGCACCGCCACCAGACGCTGAGCCGACTTCGTGGCGGCCAACGCCGCCGGCCAGCGGCTACTGGGGCCACATGGACGCCTACATCGTCAGCCTGCTGAAGGCCTGGTGGGGCGATGCCGCCACCGAGGACAACGACTTCTGCTTCGACTACCTGCCGCGGATCACCGGCGACCACTCCACCTACCAGCACGATCATGGACATGCAGGACGGCGAGGTCGAGGGCTACTTCGTCATGGGCGAGAACCCGGCGGTCGGGCTCGGCCAACTCCAAGCTGCACCGGCTGGCGATGGCGCACCTCGACTGGCTCGTCGTGCGCGACCTCAACCTCAACGAGAGCGCGTCGTTCTGGAAGGACGGGCCGGAGATCGAGACCGGCGAGCTGCGCACGCGAGGACATCGGCACCGAGGTCTTCTTCCTGCCCGCCGCCTCGCACGTCGAGAAGGCGGGCACGCTTCACCAACACCCAGCGGCTGCTGCAGTGGCGCCACCAGGCCGTCGAGCCGCCCGGCGACTGCCGCTCGGAGCTGTGGTTCATGCTACCACCTGGGCCGGCGCATCCGCGAGAAGCTGGCCGGCTCCGACCGACCAGCGCGACCGCCCGATCCTCGACCTCACCTGGGACTACCCGACCCAGGGGCCCGCACGACGACCCCGACGCCGAGGCGGTGCTGCGCGAGATCAACGGCAGCGACGCCGACGGCGACGCCGCTGTCCGTCCTACACGGAGCTGAAGGCGGACGGCTCGACCGCGTGCGGCTGCTGGATCTACTGCGGCTGCTACGCCGACGGCGTCAACCAGGCGGCCCGGCGCACAGCCGGGCTCGCGAGCAGAGCTGGGTCGCGCCGGAGTGGGGCTGGGCGTGGCCGGCGAACCGGCGCATCCTCTACAACCGCGCCTCGGCCGACCCGGACGGCAAGCCGTGGACGCGAGCGCAAGCGCTACGTCTGGTGGGACGCCGAGCAGGGCAGCTGGACCGGCCACGACGTGCCCGACTTCAAGGCCGACAAGGCCGCCCGACTACCGGCCCGCCGACGGCGCCGAGGCCGAGGACGCGCTCGCGCGGCGACAAGCCGTTCATCATGCAGAGCGACGGGCACGGCTGGCTGTTCGTGCCCAGCGGTCTGACCGACGGTCCGCTGCCGACCCACTACGAGCCGCACGAGTCGCCGTTCGACAACCTCGCTGTACGGCCAGGCAGGCCAACCCGGCCCGTCAGCTGTTCCCTCGGCCCGACAACCCCTACAACCCGACCTTCGGTGAGCCGGGCGCCGACGTGTTCCCGTTCGTGATCACCACCTACCGGCTGACCGAGCACCACACGGCGGGCGGCATGTCCCGCACGGTGCCGTACCTGTCCGAGCTGCAGCCCGAGTTCTTCTGCGAGGTGTCGCCCGAGCTGGCCGCCGAGCGCGGCCTGACACGACGGCGAGTGGGCGACGATCGTCACCACGCGCACCGCGGTGGAGGCGCGCGTGCTGGTCACCGAGCGCGTGCGCGCCGCTGCGTGTCGACGGGCGCGTCGATCCACCAGGTCGGCCTGCCCTACCACTGGGGCACCCGGCGGCCTGCGCACGGGCGACTCGGCCAACGACCTGTTCCCGCTCGCCCTGGATCCCGAACGTGCACATCCAGGAGGTCAAGGCCGCGACCTGCGACATCCGCCCGGGGCGGCGCCCGCGCGGTCCCGCGCTGCTCGCGCTCGTCGACGACTACCGCCGACGCGCCCAGGGAGGCTGACGTGACTGACGATCCACCGCAGCCCGGCGCCCTACGCCGCCGACGAGCAGCGCCCGCGCATGGGCTTCTTCACCGACACGTCGGTGTGCATCGGCTGCAAGGCGTGCGAGGTGGCCTGCAAGGAGTGGAACGAGGTGCCCGCCCAGGACGACGGCTTCAGCGCGATGTCCTTCGACAACACGCGCGACCTGGGGGCCAACAGCTGGCGCCACGTCGCCTTCATCGAGCAGCGCCGCCCGCTGGGAGTGGAGGACAGCCCCGCCGCCTCGCTGGTCCAGGAGGCCGCGGCGCAGGACCTGGCCGCCAGCGACGGCGTGCCGGTGCCCAGGACGCCGGCCTGCGCTGGCTGATGAGCTCCGACGTGTGCAAGCACTGCACCGAGGCGGCGTGCCTGGAGGTCTGCCCGACCGGCGCGCTGTTCCGCACCGAGTTCGGCACGGTCGTCGTGCAGGAGGACGTCTGCAACGGCTGCGGCTACTGCGTCCCGGCCTGCCCGTTCGGGGTCATCGACCAGCGCGAGGACGACGGGCGCGCCTGGAAGTGCACGCTCTGCTACGACCGCCTCAACGACGGCATGGAGCCGGCCTGCGCGAAGGCCTGCCCGACCGACTCGATCCAGTTCGGCGAGCTCGACGACCTGCGCGAGCGAGCGCAGCAGCGCGTGCAGACGCTGACGGAGGCGGCGAGCCCGACGCGCACCTCTACGGTGCCGACCCGGGCGACGGCGTCGGGCGGCTTCGGCGCCTTCTTCCTGCTGCTCGACGAGCCCGAGGTCTACGGGCTGCCGCCCGACCCGGTCGACGCGACTCGCGATCTGGGCGCGACGTGGCGGGCGGCCGCGGCGGCCGGGGCGGCGCTCGCCGGTGCCGCGCTGGTCGCCCTGGCGGGAGGTCGGCGGTGAGCAGCGGTCCAGGGCAGTCGACCAAGACTCCGGCGGGGCGCGGCGGAGGCGGCGAGCGGCGCATGGTCGAGCCGGCGCAGACGCGTTCCTACTACGACCAGCCGATCCTCAAGTCGCCGGTGTGGACGTGGGAGATCCCGACGTACTTCTTCGTCGGCGGCCTGACCGGCGGGTGCGCCGTGCTGGGCGCGCTCGCCGACGCGAGCGGACGCCACGAGCTGGCCCGCCGTGCCTGGCCGATCGCGCTGGGCGGCGGCTGCGGTCAGCCCGGTGCTGCTGATCTCCGACCTGGGCCGGCCCGAGCGCTTCCTGCACATGCTGCGCGTCGCAAGCCCGACCTCGCCGATGAGCATGGGCACCTGGGTGCTGACCGGGCTGGGCGGCAGCCTGGCGGCCTCCACCGCCCACGCGCTGTGGGGATGGTTCCCGCGACTGTCGGTGCTCTCCAAGGCGACCGCCGGCCTGCTCGGCCCGGCGCTGAGCACCTACACGGCGGTGCTGGTGGCCAACACGGCCGTGCCCGCCTGGCATGAGGGCCGCCGCGAGCTGCCCTTCGTCTTCGCGGCCAGCTCGGCGGCCAGCGCGGGCGGCGCCCTGATGCTCGCCGCGCCCGCCGGCCAGGACGGTCCGGCGCGGCGCATGGCGGTCCTCGGCGCCGCCGGCGAGCAGGTGGCCGTGCGGGCCTACGAGCGCCGGCTGCGCTCCGTCGGCATCGAGGACGCCTATCGCGAGGGCACGGCCGGGCGGCTGTCGAAGCTGTCGGCCGGCTTGACCGTCGGCGGGGGGCTGCTGGCCGCGGCCGGGCGTCGCCGCCGTGGCCTGGGGCTGGCCGGGGCGGCGCTGCTGGTCGGCGGGGCGGCCGTGCAGCGCTGGGCCGTGTTCGCCGCCGGCCAGCGCTCGTCGCGAGACCCGCGCCACACCGTCGGTCCGCAGCGGGCTCGGCGCGCCGCCGCCGACTGAGGCGGTTGGTCAGCACGGCGACCTGACACCGGTGGCCGAGGTGGGTTGCTGGAGAGTCGAGGGGTGCAAGACCGAACGACATGAAGGGAGGCACCCTCATGCAACCCGCACGCACGCCGGCCCAGTGGTTCGCCCTGATCTCCGGCGTCTTCCTCGTCGCGCTCGGAGTCCTGTCGCTGATCTTCGGCGGCGCGAGCTTCGGACGCGCGGGCACGACCGATACCGACACGTTCCTGATCTGGCAGACGACCGGCTGGAACGACGTCGCCTGGATCGTCACCGGCGCGATCGGCCTGCTCATGGCCGTGCGCCTGGATGCTGCACGCACGTTCGCCGTCGTCGTCGGCGCCCTCTATGCCGCCGCGGCGGTCTGGGGCTTCATCGATGGACCGAGCGTCGCCGGCATCTTCTCGGTCGACACGACCGACAACATCACGCACGCCATCATCGGCGGCGTCGGCCTCGCCGTCGGTCTCGCGCCCGAGCGCGTCCAGTTCCAGTTCGCCGGCCAGCACCACGACACGGGCCTGCCCGGTCGCGCGTAGGGCCGCAGGATGGCCATCGACCAGGCGACAGCGGCGACCGCGTCGCCGACACACGCCGCCCGCGCTCCCGAGCGCGGGCGGCGCCGGCGCCCGTGGCAGCGCCGACGCGGGCTGAGGGTGGGCAAGGTGCGGATCCCCGGCGAGACGCTGATCGTGCTGGAGGGCACGCTGGTCGCGGGGACGGTCGATGCGTTCGTCGCGGCGGTCGAGCGGATCGGCGGTCGCGCGCAGCTGGTCATCGACCTGAGTGGCGTGTCGCGCATCGATCGGGCCGGGGTCGCCGCGCTGACGGCGGCCTGCGACGAGCACGACGGCTCCGACGTTCGACTGGTCGGCGCCGACGACCGTGCGCGCCGGCGCATCCGCCGCCACGCTGCGCGGCTCAACCGACCCGTGGCGCTGGACGCGTAGCTCAGGCAGGCAGCGGACGCTGCGCCCGGCGAGCTTCGGCCGGCCGCGTGCGCCACGCCTCGAATGCCACCACCACGGCGACCGCGGCGGCCAGCGTCCCGAACACCTCGAAGGTCGACTGCAGCCCCATCGTGGTCACGAGGAACCCGGCGGCGACGGCCGGCAGCGACAGCGACGCGTAGGCGACGACGTAGAACGCCGACATCACCTCTGCGCGATGGTGGGGCGGGATGGCCCCAGACAGCGTGCGCAGCGCGCCGAGGAAGGCCAGGCCGAAGCCGGCTCCGCCGATCACGGCACCGGTGAGCAGCAGCGCGCCGGAGTCGGCCGAGGCGGAGGCGACGATGACCAGCACGCCGACGGCCAGCGCCACCGATCCGCAGATCGCTCCGCGCCAGGGCGCCATGCGGTTGCCCAGCAGCAGCTGCGCCAGCGCGCCGGTGCCGGCCAGCACGAACGCGCCCAGCCCGGCGACGAGATGGTCGTCGGAGTCGAACAGGCGCGCGGTCAGCTGCGGTCCCAGGGCCAGGAACAGGCCGCCGATCGACCACGACGACAGCACCGCGAGCGCGGCCAGCAGGAACGGGCGGCGCACGCCGGCCGGCACCCGCGGACGCTGGGGGGTCAGGCGCAGGCGCGTGCGCTCGCCCACCGGCTCGGGCATCCGCAGCGCGCCGACGAGCGCGATCGCGAACGCTGCCAGCAGCGCGACGTAGGGCAGCACGCGCGGGGCGGGCAGCCATTCGACGATCGCCGAGGTGACGAGCACGCCCAGGCCCATGCCCGAGGCGCTGACCACCCCGTTGGCCAGGCCGACACCGGCCGGGTCGCGGCGCGCGTGCAGATCGAGCATCGCGGCGCTGGCGGCGGCCAGCGCGAGGCCGGTGGCGAGGCCCTGGAGGCCGCGCGCGACGAACAGCCAGACAACCGAGTCGGCGACCATGAACAGGACCGAGGTGACCAGCAGCGTCGAGAGGGCGACGATCAGCACGGGCCGGCGCCCGACGTCGTCGGAGACCCGGCCGGCCAGCAGCAGGGCGGCCAGGACGCCGAACGCGTACGTGGCGTAGACGAGGGTCAGCACCTCGGCCGAGAAGCCCCACAGCTCGCGGTACGTGGCGTACAGCGGCGACGGGGTGGCCGAGGCGAACAGCGCGAGGCCGATCACGGCGGTGACCAGCGCGTACGCGCGGGCCTGGGAGAGGCGGGCAGGACGGTGCATGTGCGATATTTCTAAACTCTTGGAAGTTCGCAAGAGTTGTAGCATAGGCGCCATGCCGGCTCCCGCTTCCGCACGCGAGCGGATCCCGCATCCGCCCGTCGACGCGCTCGACCTGGCGACGGTCCTGCGGACGCTGGGCGATCCTCTTCGGCTCGACCTCGTCCGCATCCTGGCCGATGGGCGTGAGCACCCGTGTGGGGAGCTGGCCGAGAGGCTCGGGCTCCCCGCCTCGACCGGCAGCTACCACACGCGCCTCATGCGCGAGGCCGGCATCACGCGTACCCGCGCCGAGGGCACCACCCGCCTGATCTCGCTGCGCCGCGACGACCTCGAGGCCCGCTTCCCGGGTCTCGTGGCCGTGCTGCTCGGCCCTTAGGTCAGCTGCCCAAGGACTCAGTGAACGGCTGAAGGGGGACGTCCGGTCTCCGACGAACGGTGCGGATGAGGTGCGCCTCCGACACGTCGGCGATGCGGGCCAAGGCGGCGATGTCCAGCGGCCGCGCGTTCGTCGCGGTCCATGGCGTCGCGCGCTCGCCGCATGCGGCGGTTGGCGTCCTCGACGGCGCGGCTCACGCGTCGCCCAGGCGGCGCAGCAGCGCGATCGCCTCGCTCAGCTGCTCGATCTCGGCGGGCTCGAGCTCGCGCTGCAGCGCCTGGGTGAGCCAGTCCTCGCGCTGCGCCCGGTTGGCCTGCAGGCGAGCCACCCCGTCGTCGGTGAGCGACAGGATCGCGCGGCGCCCATCGCCGGGGTCGGGCCGGCGCGAGACCCAGCCCGCGGCCTCCAGCTCGCGCACGGTCTGCGCCATCGACTGGGGGCGCACGCGCTCGGCGGCGGCCAGGTCGCTGGTGCTGGCCGGGCCGTAGCGGTCGAGCCGGCCCAGGACGCTCATCTGCGTGACCGGGTAGTCGCTTTCGGCGCGCAGCCGGCGCACGAGCCGCCCCAGCGTCTCGCGCAGGTCGTGGGCCAGCTCGGCGGTCGTCGTGCGCGTTGGCATCGGGCGATCGAGTCTAGCGATGATCGACAGGCAAACTGCACAGGTTACCTGTATGGTCTTGCCGGCTGTGCGAACGCTCCACCCCGACCGCTACAAGTGGGTCGCTCTGTCCTGCGCGACCCTGGCCGTGCTGCTGGCCACGCTGGACGCGTCGATCACGATCATCGCGATGCCCGACATCTTCCGGGGCATCGACCTCGACCCGCTGATCCCCTCCAACAGCTCCTACCTGCTGTGGATGATCCTCGGCTACCTGGTCGTGACCAGCGTGCTGATCGTCAGCCTCGGCCGCCTGGGCGACATGTTCGGTCGCGTGCGCATCTTCAACGCGGGCTTCGCCATCTACACCGTCGCGTCGCTGCTGCTGACGGTCTGCTGGCTGAAGGGCAGCGCCGGCGCCGACTGGCTGATCGCCTTCCGCGTCGTGCAGGGCGTCGGCGGCGCCTGCCTGCTGGCCAACTCGGCGGCGATCATCACCGACGCGTTCCCGTCCCACCAGCGGGGCATGGCGCTGGGCCTGAACAACATCGTCGGCGTCAGCGGCATGTTCATCGGCCTCGTGCTGGGCGGCATCCTGGCGCCGATCAACTGGCGCCTGGTGTTCCTCATCTCGGTGCCGGTCGGCATCGCCGGCACGATCTGGGCCTACGTCGCGCTGCGCGAGCTGGCCACGCCACGGCGGGCGCCGATCGACTGGGTCGGCAACCTGACCTTCGCGCTCGGTCTCGTGCTGATCATGGTGGCCGTCACCTACGGCATCCGGCCCTGGAACAGCCACCCCGTCGGCTGGGGCAGCCCGACCGTGCTGGCGCTGCTGGGCGGCGCGCTGGCCTGCCTGATCGCCTTCGTGGCGGTCGAGCGGCGCATCGCCCACCCGATGTTCCGCCTGCCGCTGTTTCGCATCCGCGCGTTCACGTTCGGGACGCTGTCGACCTTCCTGTCGGCCATCGCCCGCGGCGGGCTGATGTTCATGCTCGTCATCTGGCTGCAGGGCATCTGGCTGCCCCAGCACGGCTACGACTTCGAGCAGACGCCGCTGTGGGCCGGCATCTACATGCTGCCGCTGACGCTGGGGATGCTGTTCGTCGGCCCGCTGTCGGGCCTGCTGTCCGACCGTTTCGGCGCCCGGCCGTTCGCCACCGGCGGCATGGTCCTCACCGCCGTCGGCTTCGCGCTGCTGATGGCGCTGCCGACCGACTTCTCCTACCCGCTGTTCGGCGCGATCCTGTTCCTGATCGGCGGCGCCATGGGCCTGTTCGCCTCGCCCAACCGCGCCGCGGTGATGAACAGCCTCCCGCGCCAGGACCGCGGCGCCGGCGGCGCGATGAACCAGACCTTCCAGAACTCCGCCCAGGTGCTGTCGATCGGCGTGTTCTTCACGCTGATGATCCTCGGCCTGGCCGCCTCGCTGCCCCACGCGCTGACCAGCGGGCTGGAGGCCCACGGCGTCTCGGCCGGTGCCGCGCAGCACGCCGCCAGCCTGCCGCCCGTCTCGATCCTGTTCGCCGCGTTCCTGGGCTACAACCCGATCGATCACCTCGTCGGCGCCCACGGCATGACCGGCGTCTCGCCGCACGACCAGGCGGTGCTGACCGGCCACGGCTTCTTCCCCCAGCTGATCTCCGGCCCCTTCCAGAACGGCCTGCACCTGGCCTTCGCCTTCGCCATCGCCGCGTGCCTGATCGCCGCCGCCGCGTCGCTGATGCGCGGCGGACGCCACGTCCACGAGGACGAGGTCGCGGTTCGGCAACCGAGCGGGGCTGCGGCCTGATCGCAGGCGACCTGCCGCCGGGTCGTCGGCCCGCGGCGCCGTCGCGCGATAGCCTGCGCGGCCGCCATGGCCGATCCGCTCTTCCGCCTCGCCTGCGTCCCCGCCGCCCTCGACGGCGCGCCCGCGGGCTGGGCCTCCGCGCTGCTGGACGAGGGCGAGCTGGCGCTGCTGGCCGGCGGCGGCGGGCTGGACGAGCTGACCGCCGTCGCCCACGCGCTCGACCTGGTCAGCATCCCGCTGCTGCGCACCGAGGCCGACCTCGCGAGCCAGGAGCGCACCGTCCGCGCCTACGCGGCCAGCCTCCCGCTGGTGTGGATCGCCGACGGCTTCACGCAGGACGCGCGCACCTGGGCGCGCCAGCGCGGGCCGATGACGCTGCTGGTCGAGACCGACGGGCCGCTGTCCGACGAGGAGCGCCGGCGCATCGAGCGCTTCGCGGCAACGCTGGGCCGTCAGGCCGAGTAGGCGGCCGCCGCACGCCCGAGACGGTCCGTGGCGGTCGCCAGCCAGTCGGCCAGCTCTGGCGGATCGTGGACGACGAAGTCGGCGTCCAGCAGGACGATGCAGGCGCCCAGCCAGCCGAGCGAGTCGGCCCGCAGCGTCAGCGTGCAGCGCTCGTCGTCGATCGGCTCCACCTCGGCGCGCAGCCAGCGCGCCGTCTCGCGCACACGCTCGGCCGAGGCGTGGACGGTGAGCGTCGCGGTGAGGCTGCGCGGCACCTGGCGGATCGAGTCACGCACGAACGCGGCCGCGTCGCCGCCGGGCAGCGCGCGCGGATGGAAGCGCGCGCCGCTCGTGCGAGGCGCGCGCACGCGGTCGACGCGGAAGGTGCGCCAGTCGCCGCGATGCGTGTCCCAGGCGACGAGGTACCAGCGGCCGGTGACCGCCACCAGGGCGTGCGGCTCGACCGCCCGCCCGGCGCCCTCGCCGTCGCGGCGCGTGTAGTCGAACTGGAGGCGCTCCTGGTCGCGGCAGGCCTGGGCGATCGTCGTCAGCGTCTCTGGGTCGACCGGGTCGCGCGGGTAGGTGAGCGGCACCGTCGAGCTGCCCAGCGCGGCGACCCGGCGGCGCAGGCGCCTGGGCAGCACCTGCTCGAGCTTGGCCAGCGCCCGCACCGACGTCTCCTCGATGCCGTCCACCGCGCTGCCGGCGGCGGTCCGCAGGCCGACGGCGATCGCCACCGCCTCGTCGTCGTCGAGCAGCAGCGGCGGCAGGTCGGTGCCGGCCTGGAGGCGGTAGCCGCCGGCGGCGCCGCGCGTCGCGTCGACGAGGTAGCCGAGCTCGCGCAGGCGGTCGATGTCACGCCGCAGCGTGCGCTGGCTGACCTCGAGGCGCTCGGCCAGCTCGGTGCCCGGCCAGAAGCGGTGCGTCTGCAGCAGCGACAGCAGGCGCAGCATGCGCGAGGACGGGTCGGTGGCCACGTCGACAGCATCGCACCTATTGCGGTCAATTCGTGTCCGCAAGACCGGCCGGGCATAGAAGCCGCATCGGTGGGGAAGCCCGCTGAGGTGTCGACCGTCTCCCCTGCCGAGGTCTCGTCCTACGAGATCGTCAACCACCACTTCGACGCGGCCGCCGACCGGCTGGAGCTGCGAGACGACCTGCGCGAGCTGCTGCGCACCTCCCGGCGGGAGGTGCAGGTGCAGATCCGCGCGCGCGATGGCGACGCGATTCGCGTCTTCCGCGGCTTCCGCGTCCAGCACAACGGGGCGCGCGGCCCGTTCAAGGGCGGCCTGCGCTACCACCAGGACGTCGATCTGGACGAGGTGCGCGCGCTGGCGCAGCTGATGACCTGGAAGACCGCCATCGTCGGCATCCCCTACGGCGGCGCCAAGGGCGGGGTCGACTGCCCGGCCCACGAGCTGGACGCCACGCAGATCGAGGCGATCACCCGCCAGCTGGTCGACCGCCTCGACGAGGCCCTCGGACCGCAGCGCGACATCCCGGCGCCCGACGTGAACACCAACGCCCAGGTGATGGCGTGGATCATGGACGAGTGGAGCAAGCTGCACGGGGAGGCGCCGGCGATCGTCACCGGCAAGCCGATCGCCCTCGGCGGCAGCTTCGGCCGCGAGACGGCCACCGGGCGCGGCGTGATCGAGATCCTCACCGAGGCCGCCGGGCACGCCGGCCTGGAGCTGGAGGGTCTGCGTCTCGTCGTGCAGGGCTTCGGCAACGTCGGCTCCGCGGCGGCCCGCATCGCCCACGGCCGCGGCTGCCAGATCGTCGGCGTGGCCGACGCCAGCGGGGCGATCGCCCGCCAGGACGGCATCGACCCCGACGCGCTGCACCGCCATCTGGCGCGGGGCGGGGCGCTGGACGAGTTTCCCGACGTCGAGGTGATCGAGCCCGACGAGCTCGTCGGCCTGCCGTGCGACGTGTTCCTGCCCGCGGCGCTGGGCGGGATGGTCCACAGCGGCAACGCCGACCGGATCCGCGCCCGCATCGTCCTCGAGGGGGCCAACAGCCCGACGACCCCGGCCGCCGACGCGATCCTCGCCGACAACGGGGTGCTCGTCATCCCCGACGTGCTGGCCAACGCAGGCGGGGTGATCGTGTCCTACTTCGAATGGGTGCAGAACCTCCAGCACTTCCGCTGGGACGAGCGCGAGGTGCACGAGCGGCTGGGCCGGATCCTGCACCGCTCGCTGGGCGAGGTGCGCTCCCGCGCCGACGACCTCGGCTGCTCGTGGCGCGAGGCGGCCTACGCCCTGGGAATCTCGCGCGTGGTCGAGGCGCTGGAGCTGCGCGGCGCGTTCGCCTAGGCCGGCGCGCTCAGGCGGTCCTCGCGGCCGCGGCGGCCTCCAGGCCGAGCTCGGCGATCGCCTGCTCGCGCATGCGGAACTTCTGCACCTTGCCGGTGACGGTCATCGGGAAGGCGTCGACGAGCCGCACGTAGCGCGGGACCTTGAAGTGGGCGATGCGCCCCCGGCAGTACGCGCGCAGCGCCTCGGGGTCGAGCTCGCTGCCGCGGCGGGCGATGACCCACGCCATCAGCTCCTCGCCGTAGCGCTCGTCGGGCACGCCGATGACCTGCACGTCGGCCACGTCGGGGTGGGTGTAGAGGAACTCCTCGACCTCGCGCGGATACACGTTCTCGCCGCCGCGGATGACCATGTCCTTGGTGCGCCCGACGATGTTCAGGTAGCCGTCGTCGTCCATGGTGGCCAGGTCGCCGGTGTGCATCCAGCCGTCGCCGTCGATCGCCTCGGCGGTGCGCCGGGGGTCGTCCCAGTAGCCGAGCATCACGCTGTAGCCGCGCGTGCACAGCTCGCCGGTCTCGCCGCGGGCGACCGGCTCGCCGGTGGGGGAGATGACGTCGGCCACCTTGACCTCGACGTGCGGGTGCACGCGCCCGACGGTGGCGACCCGCCTGTCGAGCGGATCGTCGGCGGCGGTCTGCGTCGACACCGGCGAGGTCTCGGTCATCCCGTAGGCAGATCGTCACCTCGTCCATGTGCATGTCGGCGATCACGCGCTTCATCACCTCGACCGGGCAGGGCGAGCCGGCCATGATCCCGGTGCGCAGCGAGGTCAGGTCGAACGACGCGAAGTCGGGGTGATCGAGCTCGGCGATGAACATCGTGGGCACGCCGTACAGGGAGGTGCAGCGTTCGGCGGCGACCGCGGCCAACGTGGCGGTCGGGTCGAACGCGGGGGCCGGGATGACCATCGCCGCGCCGTGGGTGATCGCGCCCAGGTTGCCCATGACCATGCCGAAGCAGTGGTAGAACGGCACCGGGATGCAGACGCGGTCGGCCTCGCTGTAGCGGCAGCCCTCGCCGACCAAGTAGCCGTTGTTGAGGATGTTGCGGTGGCTGAGCGTCGCGCCCTTGGGCGAGCCCGTGGTGCCGCTGGTGTACTGGATGTTGATCGGGTCGTCGGGCGACAGGTCGGGCAGCGGCGCGTCGCCCGCGCCGGCCAGCAGCTCCTCCCACGACGCCTCGCCCAGGAACACGACCCGCTCCAGCGTGCGCAGCTCGTCGCGCACCGCCTCGATCATCTGTGCGTAGTCGGAGGTCTTGAACGCGCGCGCGGCCAGCAGCATGCGGCAGCCCGACTGGTTGAGCGCGTACACCAGCTCGCTCGTGCGGTAGGCGGGGTTGACGTTGACGAGGATGATCCCCGCGCGCGCGGTGGCCAGCTGGGCCAGCGTCCACTCGCTGCAGTTGGGGCTCCAGATCCCCACGCGGTCGCCCGTCTGCAGGCCCGCGGCGCGCAGCGCACGGGCCACCCGATCGACCTCGCCGTCCAGCTGCGCGTAGGTCAGGCGCAGGCCCTGATGGCAGCTGACCAGCGCCTCGCGCTCGCCGTGCTCGGCGGCGATCCGGCGCAGGCAGTCGCCGATCGTCTCCTCCAGCAGCGCGGGCTGTGACGGGCCGCGCACCTGCGATGGAACCGGGGTCATGCTCCCTCCTCTCACGGTCAGGGTAATCCGGGCGCCGTGACCCTGCATCCGGAGATCCAGGCCTACGTCGACGGCCTTGCTGCGCTCGACGGCAAGCCGCTGTGGCAGATGACCCCCGACGAGGCGCGCGCGCAGCAGGGCGAGGTCGCCGAGCTGCTCGGCGACGGGCCCGAGATGGCCACGGCCGAGATGGCGCGCGGGCGCCTGTACGTGCCCGGCGACGACGCGCGCGGGACGGTCGTCTTCCTGCACGGCGGCGGCTGGGTGATCGGCACGCTGGAGCTCGTCGATCCGATGTGCCGCCGGCTGGCCGGGCGTGCGAACGCACGCGTGCTCAGCGTCGACTATCGCCTGGCCCCCGAGCATCCCTACCCGGCGGCCGTCGAGGACGCTTGGGACGCGCTGAGCTGGGCGGCCGAGCGATACGCGCACGAGCCGCTGATCGTGATGGGCGAGAGCGCGGGCGGGAACCTGGCCGCGGTGTGCGCGCGGCGTGCGGTGCAGCGGGGCGGGCCGTCGCTCGCGCTGCAGGTGCTGGTCAACCCGGCCTGCGACGGCGACCCGACGACCGGCTCCTACGTGGAGTTCGGCGAGGGCGCCTCACCGGTCGGGGCGCGCGAGCTGGCGTGGTTCTGGGACCACTACGCCCCGCCCGAGCGGCGCGTCGAGCCCGACGCCTCGCCGCTGCGCGCGCCGGACCTGCGCGGCCAGGCCCCCGCGCTGATCGTCCAGCCGGAGGTCGATCCGCTGCGCGACGAGGTGCTGGCCTACGCGGCGCGCCTGGAGGCGGCGGGCGTGCCGGTCCGCCTCGAGCGCTTCGGCGACTGCATCCACGGCTTCTTCTTCATGGTCGGCGCGTTCACGCGCGCCGACGAGGCGGTCGACCTCGTCGGCGACGCGATCGCGCAGACATCTAGATCGTCTCGCCGTCGACCAGGTGCTTGAACAGGACGGCCTCCTGGCCGCCGGTGCGACCGATGAACGAGCCCGCCGACGCGAACGCGACGAAGTTCGCGCGGGCGCTGCAGACGACGTCGACGATCGGCGTCGACGCCGACGTGTGGGCCAGGTCGTCGATGTTGCCGGTGTGGTTGTTGCGGTAGTACAGGTCCGACGAGCGCGCCTGCTGGTTGACGAACACGACGATCCCGCGGGTGCCCGCGTAGGCGGTGATCCCGCCGTTGAACGAGTTGCCGCCGAGGCTGTGGCCGCCACGGCGCGTCGCCGAGATCAGATCGGTGTCGAACGCGCGTCCGTCGGCGTGCATCAGGCGCTGGTAGACGTCGCGCCCGCCGCTGGTGTCGTTGCGCGCCAGTCGCCGCGTGGTGTCGAAGCTCACCGCCCACTTGCCCGAGTCGTTGTCGCCCACCGTCGGATGCTCACCGGGGCCGACGACGTCGGTGTGGCCCTTGCGGTGGATGACCACGTCGCCGCGGCGGACCCAGACGATCGCCGAGCCGTCCAGCGCGTAGTCGGGGTCGCCGCCGGCGCCGATGCGATGCGGGCGGCCGCCGTGGACCTTGACCTTGTAGACCTTCCCACCGGCATCGAAGGCGACGTGGCGGCACTCGCCGTCGATCGAGGGGTTCCTGGCCGCCGCGTGGATGCCGCGCGAGACGAGCGTCGTCTTGTGGGCGCGCAGGTCGCGAACGAACACGTCCGAGGCCGCGTCGTGATCGTCGGAGGTGAGGTTCGTGGCCGTCGACTGAAAGGCGACGCAGCGGGGGTTGTTGCGCGTCGAGCCGTCCAGTGACGGGTTCGTGGAGTCGCCGTTGCCCTGGGCGCCGCCGCTGCTCACGCTGACGCGCTCCAGCCGGCCGCCCGGAGCGCGCAGCGTCAGTCCCGCGGAGCCCTTGGGGCGCGCCCACACGAACACGTCGATCTTGCCGTTGGTGTCGCCGGAGACGAGGTTCGTCGCCGCCGAGTCGAAGGCCGCGTAGCGGGTCTTGCGGTTGTCGCCCGACACGGCCGGGTCGCCGGACGGCCCGTTGGGCGAGCCGACGGAGGGGTTCAGCGAGATGGCCAGCGGATCGGTGCCGAAGATGCCGGCGTGTGCGGACGGCGCCGCGGCGAGCAGACCTGTCATGGTTATCAGGCAACCTGCGATGCGTCGTCTGTGGGACATCACTCCAGTTTTCCCTCCAACGGGCGGCGGAAGCGTCGTGCTGGTGTTTCGGTCTTGAACACGACAACCCGGCGGTCGGCGCTGTCGCCCTGGCTGTTCACGCTGCTGGGCGCGCTCAGCGCCTTCGGCCCCCTGTCGATCGACATGTACCTGCCGGGGCTGCCGCAGATGAGCGCGGACCTCGGCGCGCCCGACTGGTCGGCCCAGGCGACGATCAGCCTATGCATGGTCGGCCTGGCCATCGGGCAGCTGGTCGCCGGTCCGATCAGCGACGCGCGCGGGCGGCGTCGGCCGCTGCTGGCGGGCATCGCCGTCTACACGCTCAGCTCACTGGGCTGCGCGCTGGCGCCCGGCATCGTCGTGCTGCTGATCCTGCGCCTGGTGCAGGGCTTCGCCGGGTCGGCGGGGATCGCCATCGCCCGCGCGATCGTGCGCGACCGCAACGACGACCCGACGGCCGCGGCGCGCGCGTTCAGCCTCCTGACCATGGTGACCAGCCTGGCCCCGGTGCTGGCGCCGTCGCTCGGCGGCCTGGTGCTGCACGTCAGCGACTGGCGCGGCGTGTTCGTCGTGCTGGCCGCGATCGGCGGCTTCCTGCTGATCTCGTGCTGGCTGTCGGTTCCCGAGACGCTGACGCCCGAGCGGCGCCATCGCGGCGGGCTGATCCAGACGCGGACCGCGTTGAGCGAGCTGGGGCGCGACCCGCGCTTCGTCGCGCTGACGCTGACCGGCGGGCTGTGCTTCGGGGCGATGGGCTCCTACCTGGCCGGCTCCTCGTTCGTGCTCGAGGACCTGCACGGCATGTCGCCGCAGCTGTTCGCCGTCGTCTTCGGCGTCAACGGCCTCGGCCTGATCGTGGCCAGCCAGGGCGGGCGCATGCTCGTCGGCCGCCTGGGCTCGGAGGGGCTGCTGCGCGCCGCCCAGCTGATCCAGCTGGTCGGCGCCGCGCTCGTGCTGGTCAGCGTGCTGGCCGGGCTGGGCGTCGCGCCGCTGCTCGTCGGGTTCTTCCTCGTCGTGTCGATGACCGGCATCGTCGTGCCCAACGTGACCACGCTGGCCATGATCGACCACCCCGACAAGGCGGGCAGCGCCTCCGGGCTGCTGGGCGTGGCGATGTTCGCGGCCGGCGCCGTCGTCGCCCCGATCGCGGGCGTGGCCGGCACGAGCGCCGTGCCGATGGCGATCACGATGGTCGCCTCGGCGGCCGGGGCGGTCGCCGTGCTGCAGGTGCTGCGGCGACGCACCCTCAGCAATGCTTGACATCCGCTGAGAACATACGCCACATGGAGAGTGGCGTCCGTTTCAAGAGCAACCTCGAGATCGCGCAGGAGGCGACGCTGCGGCCGATCGACCAGATCGCCGCCGAGCTGGGCCTGGCGCCCGAGGAGGTTGAGCCCTACGGGCGCTTCAAAGCGAAGATCGCGCTGTCGGCCACGCAGCGGCTGGCGGGCAACCCGCAGGCGAAGATCGTCTGCGTCGCCGGCATCAACCCCACGAAGGCCGGCGAGGGCAAGACGACGACCGCGGTCGGGCTGACCCAGGGACTCGGTCATATCGGGCGTCGGCCGGTGCTGTGCCTGCGCGAGCCGTCGCTGGGCCCGGTGTTCGGCATCAAGGGCGGCGCGGCCGGCGGCGGCTACACGCAGGTGGTGCCGATGGAGGACCTCAATCTCCACTTCACCGGCGACATCCACGCGATCGGCGCGGCCAACAACCTCCTGGCCGCGATGGTCGACGCCTCGATCCTCCACGGCAACCCGCATCGGCTGGATCCGCTGTCGGTCACCTGGCGGCGTGCGGTGGACATCAACGACCGCGCGCTGCGCCACATCACGGTCGGCCTGGGCGGGCGGGCCAACGGCTACCCCCGCGAGAGCGGCTTCGACATCACCGCCGCCTCGGAGGTGATGGCGATCACCGCGGTCGCGCGCGACTGGGCCGACCTGCGCGCACGCCTGGGGGCGATCACCGTCGGACGCACGTTCGACGGCCAGCCGGTCACCGCCGAGCAGCTGCAGGCCGCCGGCGCGATGGCCGTGCTGCTCAAGGACGCGCTCAAGCCCAACCTGATCCAGACGCTCGAGGGCAGCCGTGCCTGATGCACTGCGGACCGTTCGCGAACATCGCCCACGGAAACTCGTCCCTGGTCGCCGACCTGCTGGGGATGCGCCTGGGTGAGTACGTCGTCACGGAGTCCGGCTTCGGCTCGGACATGGGCATGGAGAAGTTCTTCGACATCGTCTGCCGGGTCGGCGGGCTGGTGCCCAGCGCCGTCGTGCTCGTGTGCACGGTCCGCGCGCTCAAGCACCACGGCGTGGGCGAGGACCGGGCCGCGCTGGAGCGCGGCGTGGCCAACCTGCGTCGCCACGTCGGGATCGTCAAGGCGTTCGGGTTGCCGTGCGTGGTGGCGGTCAACCGCCGCCCGGGCGACCGCGACGACGAGCTCGGATGGGTGCGCGAGCAGGCGCTGGCCTTCGGCGCCGACGCCGCCGAGCTCAACGAGGGCTTCGAGCGCGGCGGAGAGGGCGCGGCCGACCTGGCGCGCGCCGTGGTGGACGCCTGCGAGGTCGAGTCCGACTTCCAGCTGGCCTACCGCGACGAGGACACGATCGTGGAGAAGATCACGGCGGTCGCGCGCAAGGTCTACGGGGCGGCGGACGTGCTGCTGTACCCCGAGGCCGAGCGCAAGATCGCCGCGCTGGAGACCGACGGGCTCGGGCACCTGCCGATCTGCATGGCCAAGACGCAGTACTCGCTGTCGGCCGATCCGTCGCTGCTGAACGCGCCGGAGGGCTTCGCGCTGCCGGTGCGCGACGTGCGCGCCTACACCGGCGCCGGCTGGCTGGTGGCGCTGTGCGGCGACATCATGCAGATGCCCGGTCTGGGCCGCGAACCCGCGGCCTTCGGCGTTGACCTGGAGCCCGACGGCCGCATCGCCGGCCTCTTCTAGACGTGGCCGACGCGTTCGACGGGCTGCTCGCCGAGCTGGCCGCTCCGACTCCGTCGCCCGGCGCCGGCAGCGCGGCCGGCTGGGCCGCGGCGCTGGCCGCCGGCCTGGTCGAGATGGCGGCGGGGCTGACGCGCACGGCCTCGGCCGGCGTGCTGGCCGCGCGCGCGGCGAACCTGCGCGCGAGCGCGCTGGAGCTGGCCGCACGCGACCGCGCGTCGTTCGCCGCGGTGATGGCGGCGCGGCGGGCCGGCGAGGACGACGCCGCGGCGCTGGCCGCGGCGGCCGAGGTGCCCGGTGCGCTGGCCGAGCTGGGCGCCGAGCTGGCCGAGCTGGCTGCGCAGCTGTCAGCGACCGGCAACCCGGCGCTGGAGGGCGACGCGACGGCCGCGGCACTGCTGGCCGAGGCGGCCACGCGCGCCGCCGCCCGCCTGGTGGAGCTCAACCTCGCCCACGACCCGGCCGACGGCCGCCATGCGTCCGTCGCGCTGCACGTCGAGCGCGCGTCGTCGGCCCGCGATGCGGTGCTGCGCCGGGATGGTCGCGCGTGAACGCGGCCGGTGTCGTCCTGGCCGGCGGGCGCTCGACGCGAATGGGCCAGCCCAAGGCGGGGATGGCCTGGGGCCGGACGACGCTGCTGGACCACGTCGCCCGGCGGGTGGCCGAGGGCGTCGACGGCCCGGTCGTCATCGTGCGCGCGCCCGGTCAGGCGCTGCCGCCGCTGGCGCGCGACGTGCACGTCGTCGAGGACCCGCGCGAGGGCCTGGGGCCGCTGCAGGGCATCGCCGCGGGCCTGGCCGCGGCCGCGCAGACGGGCGCGGAGGTGGCGTTCGTCACCGCCACCGACATGCCGCTGCTGGCGCCCGCCTACGTGCGGCGGGTGCTTGCGCTGCTGGGCGATGCCGACGTGGCCATGCCCATGGTGCTCGGCCACCGCCAGACGCTGGCCGCCGCCTATCGCACCAGCCTGGCTCCGATCGCGCACGCGCTGGTGGGCGAGCTGCGGCTGAACCCGGGGCAGCTGCTGGAGCGCAGCCGCGTGGCCTGGATCGACGAGCCGACGCTGCTGGCCGACCCGGCGCTGGCGGCTGCCGACCCGCACCTGCGGTCGGTGACGAGCGTCGACACGCCGAGCGAGTACGCCGCCGCCCGGGCCTCAGACGGGGGCCTGTAGCTCGGCGTCGAGCTCCAGCGGCTCGAACAGCCCCATCAGCTCGGCCACCACCGGCGTCTGCTGACGCCCGGCCGGGGCGACGAGGCCGACGACGTGGCGGATCGTGGGCTGCACGAGCGGGACGGCGCGCAGCCCGGGCGGCAGCGGGATCGTGTGCAGCCACGACTGCGCGGTCACCGCGGCGAGCCCGGTGCCCGCATGGGCGACCAGGGTGGCGATCGAGTTCGTCTCGACGATCGGTGCGGCGGCCGCGCCGACCTCGGCGAACGCGCCGTTGACGATGCGCCGGTGCTGCATGTCCGCGGTCAGCAGGCACAGCGGCAGGCTGGCCGCCGCGCTCCAGGGCATCGTCGTGGTGTTCGTGCCGACCTGCTCGGCCGAGCCGACGATGAGGTAGCGCTCGCGCCACAGACCGAGCGAGACGACGTCGCTCAGCGGCTCGTTGTCCAGGTAGGTCAGGCCGGCGTCGAGGTCGCCGTGCTCCAGGCCGTGGGCGATCTCCCGCGAGGTCATCGAGCGCAGCTGCACGCGCATGCGCGGATGGTGGTGGCGGAAGCGCGTGGTGACCAGCGACGAGGCCGTCAGCGCGGTGGGAATCGCGCCGATGCGCAGCGTGCCCTCCAGCCCGCTGCGCAGGCGGTCGACCTCCTGGGCCAGCGACTGCACGTCGGTGAGCGCGCGGCGCGCCCACACGAGCACGCGCTCGCCCTCCTCGGTGAAGCCCTCGAAGCGGCCGCTGCGGCGCACGAGCGGCACCCCCAGCTCGCGCTCCAGCGCCCGGATCGCGGTCGACAGCGCCGGCTGGGAGACGTGGCACGCGCGCGCCGCGGCGCCGAAGTGGCGTTCGCGGTCGAGCGCCACGAGGTACTCGAGCTGGCGCAGCTGCACGGTACAACGATAAACAACGCTTATCATGCAATCCAGCACAAGCGTTGGACGTTCGGGGCCGCCACCTCCATCATCCAGTGCACGTGTCGAAGAACCTCGTCGAGCTGATCCGCCGGCACCATGAGCAGCACGCGCCGACGGCGCTTGAGGTGCTCAAGGAAGCCGTCGACGACCATGGGGCGATCACCGATGATGATCGCCGGGTCGCGGCCGAGCGCTCGGGCCTGCCCGAGGCGACGGTCTACGGCGTCTCGACCTTCTACGACGACCTGCTGCACCCGCGCGGGCAGCGCCACGTGCGCGTCTGCACCGGGACGGCGTGCTTCGCCGCCACCGCCGACGCCCACGTCGACGCGCTGCGCGAGGGCTTCGGCCTGGAGCTGGGCGAGAAGGCGCCCGACGGCAGCGTGTCGCTGGCCGAGACCGTGTGCCTGGGCTTCTGCCACAGCTCGCCCGCGATCCGCGACGGCGACCTGATCGACGCCGGTCCCGGCGCCGTGGAGCGCGTGCTCGCCGGGCGCTCGCAGTCGGCGCCCGAGCCGGCCCCCATCAGCCTGCTGGCCGAGCCGATCCTGACCGCGACCGGCAACTGGTCGGGCCTGCGCACCGCGCTGGGCGGTTCGCCCGAGGCGCTGCTGGAGGCGGTCAAGGACTCCGACGTGCGCGGCCGCGGCGGGGCCGGCTTCCCCGCCGGCACCAAGTGGCAGTTCACCCGCGCCAACGCGCTGAAGGCCGGGAGGGCGTTCATCGTGGCCAACGGCGACGAGGGCGACCCCGGCTCCTACATCGACAAGTGGCTGATGGAGTCCAACCCGGCGCTGCTGCTGGAGGGGATGGCGCTGGCCGGCTATGCCGTCGGCGCCCAGCACGGCTTCGTGCTGACGCGCAGCGAGTACCCGCTGTCCAAGCCGGCGCTGGAGGCGGCGATCGTCGCCGCCCGCGCCGAGGGGCTGCTCGGCGACGACATCCTCGGCTCCGGCTTCAGCTTCGACATCGACGTCATCGAGGGCGCCGGCTCCTACGTCGTCGGCGAGGAGACGGCGCTGCTGGCCTGCCTGCAGGGGCTGCGCGGCACGGTGTCCTCGCGCCCGCCGTTCCCGGCCGAGAGCGGCGTGCACGGCCTGCCCACGGTGGTCAACAACGTCGAGACGCTGGCCAACATCCCGTTCATCGCCCGCGAGGGGGCCGAGGCCTACCGTGCGCTCAGCCCCGACGCGACGCCCGGCACCAAGCTCGTCTGCTTCAACGAGCGCTTCCAGCGGCCCGGCATCTACGAGGTGCCCTTCGGCATGTCCACCCGCGCGCTGTGCGAGGAGGTGGCCGGCGGGCTGGTCGACGGCCGCGCGATCAAGGCGCTGCAGATCGGCGGTCCGCTGGGCGGCATCCTGCCGGCCTCCCGGCTCGACACCCCATTCGACTTCGAGCACCTGGCCGCCGAGGGCTGCATGGTCGGCCACGGCGGCATCGTCGGCTTCGACGACCAGACCGACATGCGTGCCGTCGCCCGCCACCTGCTGCACTTCGGCGCGGCCGAGAGCTGCGGCAAGTGCTTCCCGTGTCGCATCGGCATGCGCCGCGCGCACGACATGGTGGCCGCCGACGGCCCCGTGGATCGCGCGCTGCTGGAGGAGCTGATGGAGACGCTCGAGCTCGGGTCGCTGTGCGCCCACGGCGGCGGCATGCCCGCGCCGATCCGCTCGATCATCGCCCACTGGCCCGAGGAGCTGGGTCTGTGATCTCGGTGACGATCAACGGCACGGCGGTCGAGGTCGAGCCCGGCACGACGATCCTCGACGCCGCTCGCGCGGTCGGCGAGTGGATCCCGACGCTGTGCTTCGACGAGCGCCAGGACCCGTTCGGCGCCTGCCGCGTGTGCCTGGTCGCCGTGGAAGGCATGCCCAAGCCGCTGCCCGCCTGCACGACGCCGCTGCGCGACGGGATGGTCGTCGACACGCGTGACGAGACGGCGGTGCGCGTCGCCGGCGCGGTCGTCGAGCTCGTGCTGTCCGAGCTGCCCGAGCCGCCCGCGGCCCACACCGAGCTGGCCGTCGTGGCCCAGCGGCTGGGGGTCGAGGGGACGCGCTGGCCGGGCGAGACCCATCCCACCGACGACGACGAGCGCCACCCGTACCTGGCGCTGCGCCACGAGCTGTGCATCTCCTGCGGGCGCTGCGTACGCGCCTGCGACGAGGTGCAGGGCACGTTCGCGCTGACCGCCACCGGCCGCGGCTTCGAGGCCAACATCGTCGCGGGGCTCGACCAGGGCTTCCGCGACTCGGCCTGTGTCTCCTGCGGCGCGTGCGCCGACACGTGCCCGACGGGCGCCATCACCGAGATCTCCCTCCTGGCACTAGCGGGGTGAAAGACATGGATCAACGCTTCGACTCAAACGTGACCACGACGTGCGGCTACTGCGGCGTCGGCTGCCGTCTTGAGGCACACGTGCGCGACGGACGGGTGGCGAGCATCGCGCCCGCCCTCGACGGCCCCGCCAACGAGGGCCACACGTGCGTCAAGGGCCGCTTCGCCCACCAGTTCACCCGCAACCGCGAGCGCCTGACCACGCCGCTGATCAAGCGCGACGGCGTCTTTGAGGAGGCGACGTGGGACGAGGCGATCGCGCTGGTCACCTCGGAGATCACGCGCATCAAGGGCCAGCACGGCCCGGACGCGCTGGCCGGGCTGGCCTCCTCGCGCGCCACCAACGAGGACTGCTACGTGATGTCGCGGCTGATGCGTGCCGCGATCGGCACCAACAACCTCGACAACTGCTCGCGTGTGTGCCACTCCCCGACATCGTTCGCCATGCGCCGCGCGTTCGGCCTGTCGGGCGCGACCGGCTCGTTCACCGACATCGACGCGGCCGACGCGGCGATCATCATCGGCGCCAACCCGACGGCCGGCCACCCGGTCGCGGGCGCGCGCATCAAGCAGGCCGCGATCCGCGGCCTCAAGCTGGTCACGGTCGACCCGCGGCGCATCGAGCTGTCCGACTACGGCGTGCTGCACTGCGCGCCGCGCCCGGGCACCAACGCCGCGTTCGTGCTCGGCCTCGCGCACGTGCTGCACCGCGACGGGTTCGTCGACGAGGCGTTCGTCGCGCAGCGCACGACGGGCTTCGAGGCGGTCGTCGACCTGATCGCCGACTACACGCCGGCCGAGGTGGAGCGCATCACCGGCGTCCCGGCGGCGGCGATCGAGCAGGCCGCCCACGTCTACGGCGAGGCCGAGAACGCCTGCCTGATCTGGGGCCTGGGCGTCACCGAGCACAAGTACGGCAGCGAGGTCGTCCAGCTGCTGTGCAACCTCGCGATGATGACCGGCAAGGTCGGCCGGCCCGGCTCCGCGCTGCTGCCCATGCGCGGGCAGAACAACGTGCAGGGCTCGTCGGACATGGGCGCGCTGCCCGACACCTACACCGACTACCGGCCCGTCGGCGACGAGGCGGTCGCGCGCTCGTTCGAGCAGGCCTGGGGCGTGGCGCTGTCGCGCGAGAAGGGCTACACGATCCCGCAGATGTTCGACGCGGCGATCGCCGGCGACCTTCGCGGCATGATCATCTTCGGCGAGGACCCCGCCCAGACCGACCCCAACACGACGCACGTGGTCCACGCGCTCGAGGCGCTGGAGTTCCTCGTCTGCCTGGACATCTTCGAGACCGAGACGACGAAGCTGGCCGATGTCGTGCTGCCGGCCAGCGCGTTCCTGGAGAAGCGCGGCACGTTCATCAATGCTGAGCGCCGCATCCAGCTGGTCGACGCGGCCATCGCGCCGCCCGGCGAGGCCAGGACCGACTTCGAGATCCTCACCACGCTGTCGCGGCGCTGGGCCACGAGATGGGCTACGCCACGCCCGACGAGGTGATGGACGAGATCGCGGCGCTGTCGCCGAACTTCGCCGGCGTCAGCTACGAGCGCATCGGCCGGCGCGGGCTGCAGTGGCCGGTGGCCGCCGACGGCACCGACTCGCCGATCCTCTACGCCGAGCGCTTCTCCAAGCCCGACGGCCTGGGCCACTTCGCGGCGCTGCCCTACCAGCCGCCCGGCAGCGAGGCCAGTGAGGCGTTCCCGCTGATCCTCGTCACCGGCCGGCGCCTGGAGCACTACAACGCGGGCACGATGACGCGGCGCACGGCCAACCTGGAGCTGATGCCCTCCGACGTGCTGGAGATCCATCCCGAGGACGCCGAGCGCCTGTGGGTCGCCGACGGCGACATGGTGTCGGTGCGCAGCCCGTACGGGCGCATCGAGCTGGCCGCGCAGGTGACCGAGCGCATCGAGCCCGGCCACGTGTTCACCGCCTTCCACTTCCCGGAGGTGCGCACGAACCTGCTGATCGGTCCGTCGGCCGACGTGAACACCAGCTGCCCGGAGTACAAGGTGATGGCCGTCGACGTGCGCCCGGTGAGCGAGGCGCCGTCGCGGATGCCCGCGTTGGCAGGTGACTGACCACCTCGCGATCCGCGCCGTCGAGCACGACGGCGCACGCGATGAGGTCGCCGTCGAGGAGCCGCTGGAGATCCGCGTCGACGGCGCTGCGCTGACGGTGACGATGCGCACGCCCGGCCACGACGAGGAGCTGGCGCTCGGCTTCCTCTACGGCGAGGGCCTGATCGACGGGCCGCGCACGGCGGGGCCCACGGCGGACCTGGCCAACAACACGGTCGAGGTCGCCGGGCCGCTGGCCCGCGACCCGGGCGCGCGGCGCTTCTACACCACCTCGTCGTGCGGCGTGTGCGGCAAGGGCTCGCTTGAGGAGGTCGCCGTCTACGCGGACTCGGTGGCCGACGACGAGCCGACGATCGCGCGCGACCTGCTCGCCGACCTGCCCGACCGCCTGCGCCAGCCGGGCTTCTCGCGCACGGGCGGGCTGCACGCGACCGGCCTGTTCACGCCCACGGGCGAGCTGGTCGCCGTGCGCGAGGACGTCGGGCGCCACAACGCGATGGACAAGGTCGTCGGCTGGGCCCTGCGCGAGGGGCGCCTGCCCCTGCGCGGGCACGTGCTGTGCGTGTCGGGCCGGCTGTCCTTCGAGCTGGTGCAGAAGGCGGCGGTGGCCGGCGCGCCGCTGCTTGTCGGCGTGGGCGCGCCGACCTCGCTGGCCGTCGAGCTGGCCGACGATCGCGGCCTGACCCTGTGCGGCTTCGCCCGGCGTGGGCGCGTGAACGTCTACACGCACCCGGCGCGCGTCCTGCCGTAGGCCGTTCGGCGGCGCCGGCCAACGGCGGGCAGCGAAGGCGAACGCACGGTTGCGGCCCCGCCCGCCCGCGCGTGGCGGGGGTGCGTGGCGGATTGCCCCGCCGCCTGCGGGCGAGTCCGCCACACGCCCGGCCGGGGAGCGCGAACGCGCCACAGCCCGCTGCCGCGCGCGTCGCCGAGGGACCGCGTTTGCCTTCGCTGATGCCGTAGCGGCTCAGCCCGCCGCCAGCGCAGCGCCCGCCGCCTGCAACGCCGGCAGGTCCGACGCGACCGTCACGGAGGCGAGTCCCAGCGCGGCCGTCTCGGCGTGAGACAGCGCCGTCGACCCGACCACCGCATGCACCGGCTTGCCCGCGGCCCGCGCCCGGGCGGCCACCTCACCCACCAGCTTGCCCTCGAACGTCTGCGAGTCCAGGCGACCCTCGCCCGTCACGACCGCCGAGCAGGCGGCCAGGCGCTCGTCGAAGCCGACGGTGTCGAGCACCCACGCGGCACCGGGCACCAGCGCCGCCCCGTACATCGCCCACAGCCCACCCGACAGGCCGCCGGCCGCCCCGGTCATCGGCACGCCGCGCGGGTCGCGCGGGAAGGACTCAGCGAGCGCGTGCAGCCGCGTGGTGAGCCGCTGCACCGCCTCGGATGACGCGCCCTTCTGCGGCCCGTAGACCTCGGCGGCGCGCTCGAACGGCGTCGTCACGTCGCTGACGACGATCAGCTCCGCGCCGTCGATCCCGCCGCGCGCCTCGAGCGCCTCGATGGCGCCCGCGCCGCCGTCGCTGGTCGCGCTGCCGCCGACCGTCACGACCACCCGGCGCGCGCCCCGCTCGATGGCCAGCGCGATCAGCTCGCCGACGCCGACCGTCGAGGCCGCCTCGGCGTCGCGCTCCTCGGGCGCCACCAGCCCCAGCCCGCCGGCGGCCGCCATCTCGACCACGGCCAGATCGCCGCCGCCGACCAGGCCGAGCTCGGCCGGGATCTCGCGGCCCAGCGGGTCGCGCACGCGCGCCTCCAGCCGCCTGCCGCCGCAGGCAGCGAGGATCGCGTCCAGCGTGCCCTCGCCGCCGTCGGCCACCGGGCACGGGTCGGCGTCGCCGGCGCCGGCGGCGATCGCCTCGGCCACCTCGCGGGCCGAGAACGTTCCCTTGAAGGAGTCCGGAGCGATCAGCAGCGTCATTCCTCGACCCCGGCGCGGCGGTCCAGCAGCGTCACGACCCGCAGGGCCGCCCACAGGCAGGCCAGCAGCACGACGACCCCGATCGCGAACGCGCCGACCATCGGCCCGGTCGGCGTGTCGAGGTCGAAGAACTCGCGCCCGGCCGGCAGTGCCGCCACGATCACGAAGGCCAGCGCCATCAGCGACACCAGCCCGCCTACGGCCAGGCGCCGGCGGCCCGGCTCGTCCTCCAGCACCACGACCACCGCCAGGCCGGCGGCGACGACCGTGGCGACCGTCGCGGTGCGCGACTGGGCCAGCGTCAGGTCGAAGCCGTAGCGCGCCACCAGGTAGGCGGTCAGCACGCCCAGCCCGCTGGCCACGCCGGCCGGGAACGAGAAGCGCGCGATCGCCCGCAGGAAGCCCTCCGGCCGCCACGGCCCATGGCTGGGCGCGAGCGCCAGGAAGAACGCCGGGACCCCCAGCGCGACGCTGGAGGCCAGCGTGAACTGGCGCGGCAGCAGCGGGAAGATGCCGGTCGGCAGCGCGATCACCACCAGCAGGAAGGCGGTCATGATCGCCTTGACCGCGAACAGTCGCGCCACACGCTGGATGTTGCGCAGGATCTGGCGCCCCTCGTGCACGAGCGGCGGCACCTCGGAGAACTCGCCCGACACGAGCACGATGTCCGACACCGAGCGCGCCATCTGCGTGCCCGTGCCCTGGGCGATGGCCAGGCGCGCCTGCTTGAGCGCCGGGACGTCGTTGACGCCGTCGCCGACCATGCCCACGTACTCGCCGGCCTCGGCCAGCACCCGCACCACGCGCTGCTTGCCCTCCGGGGAGATGCGCCCGATCGCCGGCGCGGCACGGACCGCCTCCAGCAGCGCCGTGTCCTCATCGGGCAAGGCCTCGCCGTCGAGCGCCGCGGTGCGCGCGGGGATCCCGGCGTCGCGGGCGATCGCGCCCACCGTGGCGGGATTGTCGCCCGACAGCACCCGCAGCGTCACCTCCTCGGCCTCGAAGAAGGCGACGGTGCGGTCGGCGTCCTGACGCAGGCGCTCGGCCAGCACGACGAGCCCCAGCGGGCGCAGCCCGGCGGGCAGCGGGGCGTCGGGCGCGGGCTCGGGCAGCGGGCCGTCGGCGGCGGCGATGGCCAGCACCCGCCGCCCGTCGCCGGCCTCCTCGCGGGCCAGCTCGCCCAGCGGTCCCGAGCCGCCGTCCAGCAGCGCCTCCGGCGCGCCGAGCACCAGCCGCTCGCCGCCCAGCTCCAGCGCGCTCCAGCGCCGTCGCGACGAGAACGGCACGGTGGCCGCCGGCTCCTGGGCGACCACGCCGTCGCCTCCCAGCGCGCCCGCGTGGATCGCCTCCAGCGTCGAGTTGCGCGTCGGTGCACTGGCCGCGTAGCGGGCCAGCGTGGCCGCCACCTGCTCCTCGGCCTCGCCCGGGCCGGGCACGACCGACACCACGCGCAGCGCCGCCTCGGTCAGCGTGCCGGTCTTGTCGGTGCACAGCACGCTGACCGACGCCAGCGACTCGATCGCGTTCAGCTGCTGGGCGAGGATGCCGCGCCGGGCCATCTTGGCCGCCGACACGGCCATCGTCAGCGACACGAGCAGAATCAGGCCCTCGGGCACGATGTTGACCACCGCCGCGGTCAGCGTCTCGACCGCCTGGGTCTGGCTGACGTCGCGCAGCGCCAGGGAGATGCCCAGTGCGACGCCGAGCGGCAGCATCACGGCGACGAAGATGATCAGCAGCCGATCCATCGCGCGCTCCAGCGGCGAGCGCGGATGGCGGAACGCGCGTGCGGTGGCGGTCAGCTGCGCGGCCCGCGAGTCGGGCCCGACCGCGGTCGCCTCGAACGCGCCCTCGCCCTCGACGGCGAACGATCCGCTGAACACGCCGCGTCCGACCTCGCCGCGCACCGCCTCCGACTCCCCGGTCAGGTTGGACTCGTCCAGGGCCAGCCCCTCGGAGCGCACGAGCCGCCCGTCGGCGACGACCTGGTCGCCGGCGCTGACGCGAACCAGGTCGCCCACGACGACGTCCTCGACGGCCACGTCGCGCTCCCGCCCGCCGCGGACGACCGTCGCCTTCGGAGCCACGAGCGCCGCCAGCGCGTCCAGGGCGCGCTTGGCGCGCACCTCCTGGGCGATGCCGATCGTCATGTTGGCGATCAGGATCCCCACGAACAGCGCGTCCTTGGGGTTGCCGAAGGCGATCGTCAGCAGGCCGAAGCCGGCCAGGATCGCGTTGAACACCGTGAACGTGTTGGCGACGACGATCGAGCGGTACGAGCGGCTGGTCGTCGGCGGCGGCAGGGGTCCGCGCTGCTCCAGCCGCCGTTGCGCCTCGGCCTCGCTCAGGCCCTCCATGCCGCTCACCCGCGGAAGGCTATGGCAGCGGCCCTCCGGGCGCCCGCGACGCGACGGCAAGCCAGCGGCAAGTGCGACGGCGGCGCGGCAAGCGCTCGGCAATGGGGCGCGGAGAGCATCCGCGCCATGTCCTCCTTCGAGACCACCATCACCCCCGCGGCCGCGCTGCGCGACCGGCTCGGCTGCCCCGTCCACCTGCCCGGCGACGACGACTGGGACGTCGCCCGCGCCTGCTGGAACCGGTCGGTCGACCAGCACCCCGAGGCGGTCGTCGTCCCGCACAGCGCCGACGACGTCGTCGCCGCGGTCATCGCCGCCCGCGACCTCGGTCTGCGCGTCGCCCCGCAGGCCTCCGGCCACAACGTCGGCCCCGCCGGGTCGCTGGAGCGCACCATCGTGCTGCGCATGACCGAGCTGCGCGGCGTCGCGATCGACCCCGTCGCCCGCCGCGCCCGCGCCGCGGCCGGCACGGAGTGGCGGGAGATCACCGGTCCCGCCTCGGCCCATGGCCTGGCGCCGCTGGCCGGCTCCTCGCCGCAGGTCGGCGTCGTCGGCTACAGCCTGGGCGGCGGCATCGGCTGGCTGGGCCGCAAGCACGGACTGGCCGCTGACGCGGTCGTCGCCTTCGACATCGTCACCGCCGACGGGCGCCTGCGCCACGTGGACGCCGAGTCCGACCCGGACCTGTTCTGGGCCGTGCGTGGCGGCGGCGGCAGCTTCGGCGTGGTCACCGAGGTGGAGATCCAGCTGTTCGCCGAGCCCGAGCTGACCGCGGGGGCGATGTTCTTCCCGCTGGCGCAGGCGCCGCAGATTCTGCCCGTGTGGCGGGACCTGACGCGTTCAGCGTCCGACGCGCTGACCACCTCGCTGCGCCTGCTGTCGGTGCCCGACGACCCGTCGATCCCCGGCGCGATGCGCGGCGGCCAGTTCGTCGTCATCGACGGTGCGTTCGCCGGGCCGGCGGCCGAGGCGGAGGCGGTGCTGGCGCCGCTGCGGGCGCTGGAGCCGTTCATGGACGGCTGGGCCCCGTGCGAGCCGGCCGCGCTCAGCTTCGTCCACATGGACCCCGAGGACCCGATGCCGCTGGTCAGCGACACGTTCATGCTCGCCGAGCTGCCCGACCAGGCGATCGACGAGCTGCTGGCGCTGGTCGGCCCCGGCTCGGACTCGCCGTTCATGATGGCCGAGCTGCGCCAGCTCGGCGGCGCGCTGGGCCGCCCACGCCCGGGCCAGGGCGCCCGCGGGCCGCTCGAGGGCCAGTACCTGGGGTTCCTGGGCGCCGCGGCGATGAGCCCCGAGCAGGTCGAGGGGTGCCGGGCGCGGGGCGCCCGCGTGCTGGCGGCCATGCGCCGCTGGACCGCGGACGCGTCGTACCTGAACTTCGTCGAGCAGCCGACCGATGCCGCCGAGCTGTTCGAGGACGACGCCTACCAGCGGCTGCGCGCGATCCGCGCCGCCGTCGACCCGCAGCGCCTGTTCGTCGCCAACCACGAGATCCCGCCCGCCAACTAGGCACTCCGCAGGCGCCGGAAGGCCGGAGCAAGGGCGTCGTAGAGCGACGCGAACACGGGCAGCAGCCCGGCGTAGGAGGCCGCCGCCTCCGCGTCGGGCTGCCGTCGTTCCTCCAGCGCCACCAGGACGGCGGCGCGCTCGATCGTGTCGATCAGCCCCAGCGCCTCCATGCCCAGCAGGGCGGCGCCGAAGCCCGAGCCCTCGTGGCCGGCCGGGAAGCCGACCTCCTGGCCGAGCACGTCGGTCAGCATCTGGCGCCACAGCGGCGAGCGGGCAAAGCCGCCGGTGGCGCGCACCTCGCGCAGCTCGTTGCCGGCGTCGCGCACCGAGGCGGCCACCAACGCCAGCTGCTGACAGACGCCCTCGATCGCCGCGCGGATCAGGTGCCCGCGCCCGTGCGCACGCGTGAGGCCGACGTAGGCACCGCGCGGCAGCGCGCTCCAGTGCGGCGCCCGCTCGCTGAGCAGGTAGGGCAGCATCAGCAGCCCGTCGCTGCCCGCGGGCACCTCGGCGGCCAGCGCCAGCAGCTCCTCCTCGGCGTGCTCGCCCAGGTCGGGGGCCAGCGCGTCGGCGGCCCACTGGAGCACGACGCCGCCGTTGTTGATGGCGCCGCCGACGGCCCAGCGGCCCGGCGTCAGCGCGTAGCAGAAGACCCGGCCCGCCGGGTCGGTCGTCGGCTGCTCGACCATCACCCGCAGCGCCCCGCTGGTGCCGATCGAGACCGCGGCGACGCCCGGGCGCACCGCGCCGACCCCGAGGTTGGCCAGCGGGCCGTCCCCGGCGCCGGCCATGACCGGCACGTCGGCGCCCAGGCCGATGTCGGCGGTCAGGTCCAGCAGCTGCTTGGCCTCCACCAGCGGCGCCAGCTGGTCGGCGCGCACACCGGCCAGCTCGAGCGCCTCGGCGTCCCAGTCGAGCGCGCGGATGGCCATCAGCCCGGTGCCCGAGGCGACCGAGTGGTCCAGCGCCCACTCCCCGCACAGCGCGCGCAGGACGAGCTCCTTGACGCCGACGAAGCGGTGCGCCCCGGCGAACGTGTCGGGCTCGCGCTCGCGCAGCCAGCACAGCTTGGCCAGCGGCGCCATCGGATGCAGCGGCGTCCCGGTGCGCCCGTGCAGCTCGGGATGGGAGGCGCGCAGGCGCTCGGCTTGCTCGGCCGCGCGCGTGTCGGCCCACGTGATCAGCGGCGTCAGCGGTCGGTCGCGGGCGTCCAGGGCGACGAGGCCGTGCATGGCCGCCGACAGCGACAGCGCCGCCACGTCGGCGCCCGCGTCGCGGGCCGCCGCGGCGGCGTCGCGCACCGCGGCCAGCGTCGCGTCGACGACGGCCTGCGGATCCTGCACCGCCGCGCCGGGCGACGGCTCCTGGAGCGGGTAGCCGTGCTCGCCGTGACCGTGCTGGCGACCGTCGGCGTCGAACGCCGTCGCCTTGGCGCTCGTCGTGCCGACGTCGACGCCGAGGACGACCTCCGTCATACGCACGGATTGAAGCGCAGCTGCCGACCGTCACGCATCCAGCACGACCGCCAGCTCCTCGCGCGAACGCACGTCGAGCTTGCGGTAGGCGCTGGTCAGGTGCGTCTCGACGGTGCGCCGGGTCACGAACAGCAGCTGGGCGATCTCCGGGTTGGAGCGCCCGGTGGCGGCCAGCTCGGCGACGCGCCGCTCCGACGGCGTCAGCGCGTCGGCGCCGCTGAGGCGGACCCGCCGCGGTCGTGCGCCCGTGGCCTGCAGCTCGGCCTCGGCGCGGCGGGCCAGCGCCAGCGCGCCCGCCGCGGTGGCCGCGTCCAGCGCGGCGCGCAGCGGTTCGCGCGCGTCGCGGCGACGGCCCGCGCGGCGCAGGGCGCCGCCCAGGTCGACCAGGCAGCGCGCCCGCTCGACCGGCACGGACGCGGGCTCGACGGCGGCGACCGCGGCGCGCAGGCGTTCGATCGTCTCCTGGCCGCCGGCCGCCAGTGCGGCCGCCCGGCGGGCCACGATCACGGTGCGGGGCGCACCGAAGCGCTCGGCCAGCGCGAGCTCCTCGGCGGCCAGCTCGGCCGCCCGCTCACGGTCGCCCAGCGCCAGCAGCGCCTCCGCGGCGGTCGAGCGCCACGGCAGCACCGTGGGGTTGGGAGCACCCCAGGCGTCCTGGCGCCGGCCGGCCTCCAGCACGTCCTCCAGGCCGCCGCGCACGTCGCCGCGGGCGATCCGCAGCCGCCCGCGGCTGAACAGGACCGGGATGAAGAACACGTTGTCGGGCAGCTGCGGGCCGGCGGTCAGCGGCACCCGCTCCAGCAGGGCCTGCGCCGCGTCGGCCTCGTCGAGCTCCAGCAGCGCGTCGATGGCGACGCCGACCGCCATCGGCAGCCCCAGCGCCCAGCCGTGCGCCTCCGAGGCGGCGACCGAGGCCTCCGCGTGCGCGCGCCCGGCCCGCGGGTCGCCGCGGCGGTTGGCGGCATCGGCGCGAAAGCACGACGCGATCGCGAAGCCCAGCGCGGAGCCGCGCCCACGCGCCTCGGCCACGATGTCGGCGAAGGCGTCCTCGACCTCGGCGAACTGCTCGCACAGCGTCAGCGTGTTGGTGGCCAGGTACAGCGTGGGTGCGTCGCTGGTCTCGGCGGCCAGCAGCGTGCCGCCGCCGTAGGCCCGGCGGGCCAGCGCCGCGGTCTGCTGGTAGGGCGCGCCGGCCAGCGCGCGCTCGTAGGCGAGGTTGGCCAGCCAGAGCGGATCGTCGGGGTCGGCCGGCTCGGCGGCCATGCGCTCCAGCGACAGCGGGCGCGTCGACAGGTCCAGCCGCGCGGCGGAGATCAGCTCGGTCTGCAGCCGCTCCACGAGCGCCGGGTCGCCGCCCGGGTCGCCGGCGGCGCGGTCGCACACCTCGACGCACTCGGGCAGCCGCCCCTGCATGATCAGGGCGCGCCCGAGCTCGAGCGCGACCCGGCTGCGCTGGGCGGGGTCGGGCTCCAGGTCCCAGGCGGCACGCAGCGTCTGCACCGCGTGGGGCTCGAACACGAGCGCCTGGGCGGCGCCCAGCTCGCGCAGCAGCCCGGCCCGCACCGGCGGGGAGGGCTGCTCGTCCAGCGCGCGGGCCAACAGCGCGACCGCCCGGTCGGGCGCACCGCGGGCCCGGGCCGCAGCGGCGGCCTCGCGCAGCAGCTCGATCGCCCACGGCTCCCCGCACGACTCCGCGCGCAGCAGGTGCGCGGCCGCCATCTCGGGCGCGGCCCCGACCAGCCGGGCCGCGCGCAGATGATCGCGCGCCCGCCGGGCCGCGCCCAGGTCCTGGTAGACCGCCTCGCGCACGATCGGGTGCGAGAAGGCCGGGACCGGGCCGGGCGTGAACACGTCGGCGGCGGCGAGCCGGTCGGCGGCCGCCGGGGCGGCATCGGGGTCGATGTCGGCCAGACCGGCGACGACGCGCAGCGGCATGCCCTCGCCCAGCACCGCGAGCGCGCCGGCCAGCGCCATCGCCTCGGGCCCGAGCGCCGCGATGCGCCCGAGCACCGCCCGCGCGACGCTGTCGACGCCGAGCTGGGAGAGGCGCTCGGCGGCCGCGTCGTCGGCGGGGACCGCATCGGCCGTCAGGGCGTCCAGGAGTGCCGACAGGTACAGCGGGTTGCCGGCGGTGACGCGCGCGCAGCCGGCGCAGAAGGCGTCGGTCGCCTCGGGGCGACGCGCCCGCACGCACTCGGCGACGGCGGCGGCGCTGAGCGCCGGCGGAGCCAGGCGCCGGGCGGCGGCCTGCAGCGCCTCGAGCGCGCCGGCGTCGACCGGCTCGGTGCCGGATCGGATGGCGAGGACGAGCACCGCGGGCAGCTCCTCCAGGCGGGCGGCCAGGTAGGCGAGCAGGCGCAGGCTGGCGGCATCGGCATGGTGTGCGTCGTCGACGATCAGCAGCAGCGGGCGGTCGGCGGCCAGGCGCACGCACAGCGCGTGCAGGCCGTGCAGCAGCGGCAGCGTGGGGTCCAGCCCGGCGGGCGGCTGCCCGCCCTCGAGCAGCGCCCGGGCCGTTCCCGGCACGGCCATCCGGTCGGCGGGCGGAAGCTCCGTCCACGCCCGGGTCAGCAGCGCGACGGCGCAGGCATAGGGCAGCTCGCGCTCCAGCCCGGCCCCGGCCGCGCGCAGGACACGCGCGCCCGACGCGGCGGCCTGCTCGGCCGCGGCCTGCAGGAGCCGGGTCTTGCCGATGCCCGCCGGCCCCTCGATCACCACGGTCGCCCCGATCCCGTCGGCGGCCGCGCTGAGCACGTCTGACAGCGCCGCGAGCTCTTGCTCGCGCTCGAGCAGCACCGTCGTCCTGGCCCCCGCCGCCATGGAGCCGTCGAGTATCGGCGCTGGCGCGGGGCACCGCAAGGTTCGTGGTGGCTCCACGATGCGAAGTGGCCGCGGCCCCGGCGAGGATCGCCGACGTGACCGTCGCCTCGCCCCGTCGCCTCGTCGTGCTCGTCGAGCCCACCCAGGGCCCGATCTCCGGTTCAGTGGAGGGGCCCGACGGCGTGCGCCGCGGCTTCGAGGGCTGGCTGGAGCTGTGCTCGCTGCTGGAGGCCGCGCGGGCGACGGCAGGGGACCAATCCAAGCGGGAGGCGGTGTGATGCTGTGGCGATCGGCCCTCGTGGCCGTCGGGGTGGCGCTCGGCGCGCCGGCGGTCGCGTCGGCGGCGGCCGACATCGAAGGCGTGTGGTCGTTCAACGGCGGCCAGATCGCCGTCAAGGCCAACGCGGACGGGGCGCTGACGGGCTGGGTGATCCGCCCGACGGTCTTCGACCAGTGCCCGCACGTCGTCGGCGAGCGGGTGTGGACCGCGATCACCCCGCAGCCCGACGGCTCCTACTGGGGCAAGCACCAGTGGTTCAACGCGGCGTCGTGCGCGTACATCGATCGCGGCAACACCGCCTACCGGGTGCTGACCCAGCCCAACCAGCCCGACCAGCGGTTGCTGCGCGTGTGCTTCAGCCCGCCCGAGAACCCGGAGTCGCAGCCGCAGATCGCGCCCGACGGCTCTGACACCGACACGCTGCGCTACTGCAGGGACTCCGACCTCATCTCCAACCTGCCGACGACGAAGCCGACGATCACCGCCGTCGCGTCGCTGCCGCCCGCCCGGCGCAGCTGCCGCAGCAGCCGCCTGCGGCTGCGCCTGCGCGAGCCGCAGGGCGACGCGCTCAAGAAGGTGCTGATCTCGGTCAACGGCCGACGCGCCCGCTCGTTGAACGCGCGCCACGCGACCGGCATCCAGACGCTGACGCACGTGCCGCGTCGGCGGGTGAAGCTGCGCATCACCGCCCGGACCGTGCTGGGAAGGACGATCAAGGGCCAGCGCACGTACCGCGCCTGCACGTAGGGGGCAGACGCGAGGGGGAGCCTGGGGACCCGTTGCCGCGGGGCCCTAGGCTTCTCCGTGCACATGGGCAGCCGTACGGACATCTTCCCGCGCCGGGTGCGCATCCTGGGCGCCGGCGGCACCATCGCCATGGCGGGCAATCCCGGGCCGGGCGCGTCGGCCACGCCGGCCCTCACCGCCGATCAGCTGATCGCGGCCATCCCCGGCCTCGACGCGCGCGAGGGCCTGGAGGCCCGCACGGTCGTCAACGTCCCCAGCGCGCACCTGTCGCTGGCCGACATCCTGCTGATCTGCCGCGAGGCGCGCGACGCCGCCCGCCGCGGCATCGGCGTCGTCGTCACCCACGGCACCGACGCGCTCGAGGAGACGGCGATGCTGTGCGACGTCATCCATGACGCCGAGGCGCCGATCGTCTTCACCGGCGCCATCCGCCCCGCCACCGCCGCCGGGGCCGACGGCCCGGCCAACCTGATGGATGCCGTCTCGGTGGCCGAGAGCCCGGAGTCGGCGGGGATGGGCGTGCTCGTCGTGTTCGGCGGCGAGATCCATCACGCGCGCTGCGCGCGCAAGACCGACACGACGTCGCTGACCGCCTTCTCGTCGCCGCAGACCGGCCCGGTCGGGCGCGTCACCGAGGGCCATCCGACGCTGTGGTCGCGGCTGCCGCGCAACCCGCCGCTGGACCCGCCCGACCTCGACCGCCGCGTGCTGGTGATCCCCACCGGGGCCGGCGACGACGCCTCGCTGGCCCGCGCGGCGCTGGACACCGAGCCCGACGGCATCGTCATCGGCACGCTGGGCGCAGGCCACCTCACACCCGAGCTGATGGAGCTGTGGGGCGAGGCCTCCGAGCGCATCCCAGTCGTCGCCTACTGCCGTCCCGAGCGCGGCGTGGTGCTCACCGGCACCTACGGCTACGCGGGCTCCGAGCGCGACCTGCGCGGCACGAACATCATCCCGGCGGGTTTCCTGTCGCCGCAGGCGGCGCGCATGAAGCTGCTGGCCTGCGTCGCCTCCGGGCTGTCGATCGACGAGGCGCGCTGGGCCTTCCGCCAGGACGACGGCTAGCAGCGGCGGCCTAGCGTGTGGGCCATGCCCACCGAGCCGCGACCCGCCGCCGCCCCGGCCCCGATCCACGCGCCCGATCCCGACCGCTACGACGGTCGCATGCCCTATCGGCGCTGCGGGCGCAGCGGCCTGCAGCTGCCCGCGGTCTCGCTGGGCCTGTGGCACAACTTCGGCGACGACCGCACCCTGGGCGACCAGCGCGCCATCCTGCGTCGCGCCTTCGACCTCGGCGTCACGCACTTCGACCTGGCCAACAACTACGGCCCGCCCTACGGCGCGGCCGAGCGCAACTTCGGCGCGTCACCTGGCCGACGACTTCCGCCCGTTTCGCGACGAGCTGATCATCTCCACCAAGGCCGGCTACGACATGTGGCCGGGCCCGTACGGCGAGTGGGGCTCGCGCAAGTACCTGCTGGCCTCGCTGGACCAGTCGCTGCGGCGGATGGGGCTGGACTACGTCGACATCTTCTACAGCCACCGCTTCGACCCCGAGACGCCGCTGGAGGAGACCATGCGGCGCCCTGGACGCCGCGGTGCGCGCCGGCAAGGCGCTGTACGTCGGCATCTCGTCCTACTCGGGCGAGCGCACGGCGCAGGCGGCGGCGATCCTGCGCGAGCTGGGCACGCCGCTGCTGATCCACCAGCCGTCCTACTCGCTGCTCAACCGCTGGATCGAGGAGGACCTGCTCGACGTGCTCGGCCGTGAGGGCGTCGGCGCGATCGTGTTCTCACCGCTGGCCCAGGGGATGCTGACCGACAAGTACCTGGACGGCGTGCCCGCGGACGCGCGGGTCAACAGCTCTCCGTACCTGTCCTCGGACATGCTGGCCGCGGAGACGCTGGAGCATGTGCGGGCGCTCAACGAGGTCGCGCGCGAACGCGGCCAGACGCTGGCCCAGATGGCGGTCGCCTGGACGCTGCGCGACACGCGCGTGACCTCGTCGCTGATCGGCGCCAGCAGCGTCTCGCAGCTGGAGGACACCGTCGCCGCGGTGGGTGGCCTCACCTTCTCCGACGACGAGCTGCGACGCATCGACGACCACGCCGTCGAGGCCGGCATCAACCTCTGGAAGCCGTCGAGCGACGCTTGAACGGCCTGCTGCTGGCGCTCGGGGCGTCGATCGTCTGGGGCACGTCGGACTTCCTCGGCGGGCTGGTCTCGCGCGGGCGCAGCGCGGTCGGCGTCATGGCCGTCAGCCAGGCCCTGGGCCTGCTGGTCCTGACGCTGGTCCTGGCGCTCCTGTGGCGCCCGTTCCCCGGCGTGGCGATCCTCACCCCGGCGGTCCTGGCGGGGCTGGGCACCGGCCTGGGCGTGCTGTGTCTCTATCAGGCGCTGTCGATCGGCCCGATGAGCATCGTGGCGCCGCTGACCGCACTGGCGGCGATCGTCCCGGTGGCCGTGGGCGTTGCCGGCGGCGACCGTCCCAGCTGGCTGCAGGGCGCGGGCATGGTCGCCGCGGTCTGCGGCTGCTTTCTCGCCGCGCGCTCGCACTCCGACGGAGCGGTCATCCGACGCGCGGGCGTGGTCTTCGCCCTGGCCGCGGCGACGCTCATCGGCGTGGGCTTCGTGGGGATCGACCGGGCCAGCGACCATGACGTCCTGTGGGGCCTGGAGCTGTCGCGCGCGGTCGCCCTGACAGCCGTCGGCGTGCTCGCACTCGCACTGCGCGGGCCGGCACGACTGCGCGCTGAGGCGCGGCCGCTGGCACCGCTGGCGGTCGTCGGCGTGCTGGACGCGAGCGCCAACGGCCTGTTCGGCTGGGCGTCGACGCTGGGACTGCTGAGCGTCGTCAGCGTGCTCGGCTCGATCTATCCCGTGATGACCGTGCTGCTGGCGCGCATCGTGCTGCGCGAGCGGATGTCCGCGCAGCAGGGCGTCGGCGTCGCGGCTGCGTTCTGCGGCATCGCCCTGCTCGTCGGCGGCTAGCACCCCGGCCCCCGTCAGGGATCTCCCCAGCGCGCCCGAAGACCGCCTGCGTTGATTGCGCAGTGCTCCTTCCTGCCCGCCACTTCGGTGGCGGCGTGACCAGCGACCTGCGCGCGTTCGACGCGCTCAAGGACGACTGGGATGCGCTGGCCGTCGGCTGTCCCAACCCCACGCAGCAGCACGACTGGCTCGCCGCGTGCGCACGCAGCTTCCACCACGGCCGCGGCCTGCACGTCGTCACCGTGACGCGGGCCGGACGGCTGGTCGCCGCGGCGCCGCTGGCGCCGACGCCCTCCGGCGAGCTCGAGCCGCTGGGCATGCGTGAGCTGTGGGAGCCCTCCGACCTGCTGGCCCGCGACGCCGAGGCGCTCGGCGCGCTGGCCCGGACGCTGGCTCGGGAGGGCGACACGCTCCTGCTGCGGCGGGTGCCCGCAGGATCGCCCGCGATCGAGGCGCTGGCGCGCGCGTACGCGCTGCGCGGGACCGTGCAGCGTCGTGAGGCGCCGGGCACCCCGACGATCGCCCTGGGCCATCAGTGGACCCAGCCGGAGGGCGGGCTGTCCTCACGCTGGCGCTCGGCGATGCGCCGGGCGCGCCGGCGCGCCGCGGCCCTGGGCGAGCTGGAGATCGACCTGCGCGCCCCCGGCCTCGCCGAGGTCGACGGGGCGCTGGCCGAGGCGCTGGCCGTCGAGGGCGACAGCTGGCGCGCCAGGCAGGGCACCACGCTTGCCGCCGATGCGCCGCGCGGGATGTTCATGCGCGAGTACGCACGGCGCAGCGCGGCCGAGGGCCGGTTGCGCATCGGGTTCCTGCGGCTCGGCGGGCAGGCGGCGGCGATGCAGATCGCCGTGGAGCTCGACCGGCGGCTGTGGCTGCTCAAGATCGCCTATGCCGACCGGTTCGGCAGCTGCTCGCCGGGGTCCCTGCTGCTGTTGGAGACGCTGCGCGCCGCCGCCGCGCGGGGGCTGCGCAGCTGTGAGCTGCTGGGCGAGAGCGAACGCTGGACGCACGTGTGGACGCGGCAGACGCGGGAGATCGTGGCGGTGCGCGCGCAGCGCCTGGGCCTGGACATGCTGCGCGCCGGGACAGCGTCGGCCTGGCGCATGGCCGGCCGCCGGCTGGCCAGTCCGGAGACGGCGGCGTGAGCCTGGCGGCGCGGGCACGGAGCTGGCTGGAGGCGCGCGCGGCGCGCGGGTACGTGACCGCCGGGTTGGAGGAGGCGGTCGGGCTGGCCCGCCGCCTGGACGCTCAGCGCGTCGCCTGCACGGTCGGCTACTGGGACGGCCCGGGCGCTCCCGGCTCCGATGCGATGGGGGCGGTGCGCCGGGCGCTCGACGCCACGGGCGGGCTCGACGCGATCGTGGCCGTCAAGGCGCCACCGCTGCTGGCCGGCAGCGATCCGCAGATGATCGCCGCGTCGTTGCCCCTGGGCGGGCGCATCGTCGTCGACGCGCCCGGTCCCCCCGATGCCGATGGTGCGCTGGCGCTGGCCCTGGCGCTGGCCGATCGCGGTCACGATGCGGGCATCGCCCTCCCGGGGCGCTGGCGGCGCGCGGCCGAGGATGCCGAGCGTGCCGTGGCCCACGGGCTGACGGTCCGCCTGGTCAAGGGCGAGCAGCCTGACCCGTCGGGCCGGGGGCCCGATCCGGGCGACGGGTTGGTCGCGCTGGCTGCGCAGCTGGCTGGCCGGGCTCGCCACGTCGCGGTGGCCAGCCACGACGTCGCTGTCGCGTCGGCGGCGTTGGAGCGGCTGCGCGACGCGCACACGTCCTGCGAGCTGGAGCTGCTGCTCGGTCTGCCCGTCCAGGTCGCAGCGGTCGCCGCCGAGCGCGGTGTGCGGATGCGCGTGTACGTGCCGTGGGGCACGCGGGCCTGGACGACCTACGACGCGACCGCGGCGCGGCACGATCCGGCGCTGGCCCGTCGGCTGCTCGCCGACGCGATCGCCGGCGAGCGACGCTGGCGCCGGACGCTGAGGCTGCGGGGCGCGGCAGCGCCGCGCCCGCAGCTCAGCACGGTGGGCTAGCTACTTCGCCGCCGCGTAGCGCTCGGCGACCTTGTCCCAGTTGACGACGTTCCACGTCGCCTTGAGGTAGTCGGGGCGCTTGTTCTGGTACTTGAGGTAGTAGGCGTGCTCCCACACGTCGTTGCCCAGCAGCGGCGTCTTGCCGTCGGTCAGCGGGGAGTTCTGGTTCGGCGTGGAGGTGACGGCGAGCTTGCCGCCGTCGAGCACCAGCCAGGCCCAGCCCGAGCCGAACTGGTTGGCGCCGGCTGCCTCGAACTGCTCCTTGAAGGCGTCGAAGGAGCCGAACGCCTCGTCGATGGCCGCGGCCAGATCGCCGCTCGGCGCGCCGCCACCGTCGGGCGACATCGACTCCCAGAACAGCGTGTGGTTGTAGTGGCCGCCGCCGTTGTTGCGCACCGGGCCCTGCTTGTCGGCCGGGAGGTCGTTCAGCTTGGCGATGACCTCCTCGATGGGCTTGTCGGCCCACTCGGTGCCCTCGAGCGCCGCGTTGACCTTGTCGACATAGGCCTGGTGGTGCTTGTCGTGGTGGAAGTGCATCGTCGCCTCGTCGATGTGCGGCTCAAGCGCGTCATAGGCGTACGGCAGGTCCGGGACGGAGTAGGCCATTCGGAGCTCCCTTCGGTGAGAGGTGGGTCGATAAAGCAAGCTATCACTTGCTTATCCTGAGGGGTGTGGACGTCGTGTTGTCCGAGCTACCCCCGGCGCGCCGGACCATGCTGGTGACGCTCCGCAAGCGGGGCGAGGCGCGCGCCGAGGATCTCGCCCGCGCGCTCGGCGTGACTCCGAGCGCGGCGCGCCAGCAGCTGGCCCCGCTCGTGGCCGCCGGCCTCGTCGAGCACCGCGACGAACGCGCCGGCCCGGGCCGTCCACGCCGCTTCTACCGCCTCGCCCGGGCTGCGGACCGGCTGTTTCCCAAGGCCTACGGCGAGCTGACCACCGAGCTGCTGGAGCACATCGGAGCCGAGGATCCGCAGCTGCTGGAGCGCGCCTTCGAGCGCCGCCGCAGCACTCGGGTGGCCCAGGCTCGCGAGCGGCTGGCCGGGCACGACTTCGAGGGGCGCGTGCGCGAGCTGGCCGCGATCCTCGACGAGGCCGGCTATCTGGCCGAGGCCGAGCCGCTGGACGGCGGCGGCTGGCGGATCGTCGAGCACAACTGCGCGATCCTGGCCGTGGCCCGCCGCCACCGCCACGCCTGCACCACCGAGCTCGGGTTCCTGCGCGAGGTGCTGCCCGAGGCAGACGTGCAGCGGGTGGCGCACATCGTCAGCGGCTCGACCAGGTGCGTCTACGAGGTGCGTCCATGCCGCCCGTGCCGTCTGCCCGCCGCGCCGGCGTCCCCCTTCCTCCCGGCCGCCGGCGCCGGTACCGTTGCGGCCGAGGGTGCGGTGATGGACGACGACGTCGAAGCGGAGCTCGATATCACGGTCGCGCAGGAGGACGGCGCGACCATCATCGGCGTGGCCGGTGAGATCGACGCGGCCAGCGCCCCGCAGCTGCAGGAGACGCTGCAGCTGGCGACCGCCAGCGCCGAGCGTGCGCTCGTGCTCGACCTGTCCGACTGCGGGTTCGTCGACTCCACCGGCCTGCACGCCATCATCGACGCCCGTACGGCGCTCGAGGACCGTGGCGTCCGCTTCGCCCTCTGCTGCGCGACGGCCGGTCCCGTCGCGCGCGTGATCGAGGTGGCGCTGCCGGGCGTGATCGAGCTGCACCCCACGCGCGAGGCCGCCCTGCGCTCGGTGCGCTGAACGGCGGGTCATCCCTGCGCGAGGTCGACGGCGCTGCCGGGTCGACCGCTAGGCTGGCGAACGATGGCAGGACTGAGACGCGCTGTCGCAGCCGCGGCGGCGATCCCCCTCGCCGTCGTGACCCTGGCGGGCTGTGGCGGCGATGCCGGCGCTCATGACGCACAGGCCGATCGCGCCTACATCAACCGCGTCAACGTGGCGGTCAAGCGCTTCGCCCGTGAGGCCCAGCGGCTGCCGGCCGGCTTCGAGGCCGACACGCTGCACACCTACTCGGCCACGCTCGATCGCACGGCCGACAACCTGCGCGCGATCCGCCCGCCGGCGCCGGTCGCCGCGCTGCACCGGCAACTGGCCGGCGACGTGTCCTCCTACGCGGACGCGATCGACGCGGCGGCCAGCGCGCCGCTGTCGGAGGACCCCGACAAGGTCGTCGCCGCCCAGCAGGACCTGCTCGATGCCACCCGCACCGCCAACCGCGAGGTCAACCGCACGCTGCGAGCCATCGGCCGCAAGCTCGCCGCCGACCAGAGCTGACCGCTAGGACGGCCGGCCCCAGGCCAGTCGAGCGCCCGGCGCCGAGCCGATGCCGAAGACCTCGTCGAGCAGCAGCGCCGTCGAGGTGACGCCGAAGCGCTCGCGCAGGCGGGCGTCGACGTCGGCGCGTGTGGCCCCGGCCACGGCCAGCTCGACGGCCAGCAGCCGCGGCTGGTCGTCGGGGCCGGGCGCGGGCAGCGGGGGCGGTGGGGGCTCGACCACGCGCGGCGGCATCCCGGGCGGCGGGGCCGCGGCAGCGGCCTGGCGTCGGGCCAGCTCGGCGGCGAGCGTATCGACGCGCGCCTCCAGCTCCTGCATCCGGGCGCGCATCGCCTCGACGATCAGGCGCACCTGCTCGGCCAGGGCCGCCAGCTGCGCGGCCTGGTCGGCCGTCGCCTCGGTGGACGCTACCGGGGGCGACGGGGGCGACGGGGGCGACGGCGAGCGCCCGCCGGCGAGCTGCTCGGCGGCGTCGAGGATCGCACGGGCGCGGGCGGACAGCTCATCGGTCACGCCCGAAATGCTAAGTGAGACACCGCTGCCGGCGCGACGGTGGTCGCACCGGCAGCGGCGGACGTCGTTAGGAGCCGGCCTCGGTGCGCCAGCCGCCGGCGTACTCCAGGCGGGCGGTCTTGGCGTAGGGGACGGGGCTGACGATGACCCGCACCTGCTTCTGGCGATGGGGCTGGACGGTGGTCTTCTTGGTGCCGCCGTCGGGCTCGCCCCAGGTGAGGGTGAGCTCGGTGCCGATCTCGACGTTGTGGTCGACGATGCCCAGCGACAGGCCGCTGTGCTCGTTGGAGCTGTAGCCGGCGAACATCGAGGCGCCGACGACGGTGCCGTCGGCGTCGGCGACCTGGTCGAAGCTGGTGGAGCCGTAGTTGGCGATCGGCTGGTCGAACTGCATGTAGCCGTCGCCGTCGCCGTCGCCGGTGTTGGCGAGGATGTCCTGGAGGTCCTCCTTGTTCCAGGCGAAGGTGACCTTCTTGCGCTGGGTCTCGGGGTCCATCGCCTCCAGCGCCTCGCGGCCGTGGAAGTCGTGGTCGAACTTCACGAACGGGCCGTAGCCGAGCTCGTAGGGGTTGGTGTAGTAGTCCTCGATGTCGTCGGAGACGAAGCTGCCGGCCAGCGCGTTGGTGGCCTCGTAGCCCTGGGCGGGCAGCCACTCGCGATAGCCGCGCAGCTCCTCGCCGGTGTAGATGGCGCAGATCGGCGAGGGGATCCATCCGGACTCCAGCGTGTTGGAGGCGTAGGCGCGCGCGCCGACGGCCTCCATGCCGAACTCCTGGCCGGCCTCCAGGATGATCTCGCGGACCTTGAGGTAGTCCTCGTAGGGGCCCCACAGCTCCAGGCCCGGGGCGCCGGCCATGCCGTGGCGCAGCGTGCGCACCTGCTGGCCGCCGAGGTTCATCGTCGACATGCGAAAGAACTTGAGCTGCTCAAGCTGTCCGCCGTGGAGCTTCTCGATCACCGGCCAGGCGTTGGGGCCCTGGATCTGAAAGCGCCAGTACTTGCGCGTCACGGCCTGGCCCAGCGGGCGTGACGGGGAGCGGTCGTCGAGCTCCAGCTCGACGTCGTAGCCGCCGGCCTGCGCCTGGTAGCGCAGCCAGTTGGAGGCCGGCGCGCGGCCGACGAACACGTACTCCTCCTCGGCCTGGCGGAAGAGGATGCCGTCGCCGATCACGTTGCCGGCCGGCGTGGTGGGCACGTACTGCTTGGCCATGTTGACCGGGAAGTTGGCCACGCTGTTGATGGCGGTGTCGGAGATCAGCTTGATCGCGCCGGGTCCCCGCATGAACAGGTTGACCATGTGGTGGGACTGGTCGAACAGCACCGTGGTGTCACGCCAGGCCTGCTGCTCGCGCCGCCAGTTGGTGAACTCGTAGGGCACGACCGGATACACGTAGGCGCCGATCTGCGAATTGCGCAGCAGCTGCACGATGTTGCCCGACGCGTCCAGCACGTCCTGCAGGTTCTTGGGGTCCGTCATCGACTCTCTCCTCGGACGTCGGTGGGGATGGCATGCGCCGCTGCCGATGGCAGCAAACCGAATCGGTACCACCGCCGGCGCATCACCGCGCGGACGTTGGCGCACCGTCTCCTGCCGATGCGCGCACAGCCTCCAGGAAGGTGTGCCAGTCGACGAACCACGGGCGGGCCTGCGCGGCCAGCGCGGCCAGCGCGTGGCCCGCGGCATGTGCGCTCCAGTCGACCGCGGCGCCAACCCAGACCGAGGCCCCTGCCTCCGCCAACGTGCGCGCCGCCCCCAGCACCTCCAGCGGGCCTCCGTCCAGCGGTGCGTACACCGGCAGCCACACGGCGTCGCCGCGCCACAGCGGACCGTCGTGGAAGCCGAGCGCGTCGACGCTGTCGTGGCCGGCGGTCACGACGGCGAAGCGCTGGGCGATCGTGTCCCATTGGCGCCAGTCGAAGCGATCGAACGGCGGGACGAAGACCTCGGGGCGGATCGCCGCGGCGGCCAGCTCCTCGGCGGCGAGGTCGAGCCGCTCGCCGAGCCGCTGCGCGCTCAGCCCGGCCAGCTCCGAGCGGCGCGCCGGCGCGCGCCGGCGGGTGCGGTGATCCAGGCCGTGGGCGGCGAAGGTGACGCGCTCGCGCCGCAGGTCGGCCAGCAGCGACAGCTCGTCGTCGGCCAGCGGCCGCCAGCGCGTCTGCGACCGGTCCAGCGGCCGGTCCGCGACGCGCGGCGTGACCGCCAGCAGGTACGGCACGCCCGCCTCGGCCAGCTGGGCGTGCGCGCGCCGGAACGCCTCGCTGCCGAAGCGGCCCGGATCCTCGTCGGCCAGCGGATGCGGGAAGGACCCGGCCCGCAGCAGCAGGCGTGGCGGTCCCTCGGCCGCCGCTCCGAGCACCGCGCGCCGGGCCGCCATCTGCCGCGCGACGGCCTCGGCCTCGTAGCGCAGCGCGCCGGTGGCCAGCAGGTGACGTTGGTAGCGGCGGCTGATGCGCGACGGGATCCGGCGCGAGACCGACGCCTCGCGCACCTCGGCGCGCGCCAGCTGGGACGGGCGCACCGTCCCGTCGATCAGCTCGGCGGCGAACAGCAGGCGCCGGTTGCGCGCACGTTCGCGTTGGGCACGTTCGTTGGCCACGCCCCTATTGTGGTGGCCTCGTGTCTCCGTTCTGGATCTACACCCAGATCGCGATCGTGATCTTCGTCGTGATCGGGATCGTGATCGGCATCGTCAAGCTCGTGTAGGCCGCGGCGCGGATTGCAGCCGCGCCGGTCTATGATCGCCGCACCGGGTGGGCGGCAATCGAGAGGAGACCGATGTTCCGGTCGATCGTGGTGGGCACCGATGGTTCGCAGACCGCCTCCGAGGCGGTCCGCCAGGCCGTCGAGCTGGCGAAGGAGATCGGCGCGAAGCTCCAGCTCGTCAGCGCCTACGAGCCCGTCCCCGCGTCGCGCCTGCGCGAGGAGAAGCGCGAGACCCCCGAGGACATCCAGTGGATGGTCAACCCGCGCGAGGAGGTCGACGGCATCCTCCAGGCCGCAGCCGAAATCGTCTGCGAGGCCGGCCTGGACGTCGAGACGTTCGCGCGTCAGGGCGACCCGGCCGATGCGCTCCTGGACGTGGCCGAGGAGACCGACGCCGACCTGATCGTCGTCGGCAACAAGGGCATGACCGGCGCCAAGCGCTTCCTGCTCGGCTCGGTGCCCAACAAGGTCAGCCACAACGCCCCCTGCTCGGTGCTGATCATCCGGACGACGTAGCCGGTCCCGCCAGCGGCGCCGTCGCGGCGTTGGCGTTGATCAACCCGGCGCCGTAGCGGCGGTCGTACCCGGGCGCGCCCAGGTCGGTGGCGGTCGCCTTGAGATGCCGGAGGACGGCGGCGGGCGTCGGGTGGGGGCCGAGCACGCCGCTGGCCAGCACCAGCGCGACCACGCCCGACACGTGCGGCACGGCCATCGAGGTCCCGTCGTAGCCGGACGGCAGCCCGAAGCTGCTCGGGTTGTGGCCCAGGAACGTCATCTGGAAGATGTCCAGGCCCGGCGCCTGCAGCGGCTGGCAGCGCGGGTCGTCGATCAGGTCGGCGTCGGCGCCGCCGCCGGGGGCGACCACGTCCAGGCCCTTGCCCTCGTTGGAGAAGTCCGACAGGCACCCATGCTCGGTCGTCGCGCCCGTGGCGATCACCTGCGGCGCGCGCGCCGGATAGGTCACGACCTTGCCGGCCTCGTTGCCCGACGCGCCGACGATCACCACCCCCTTGTCGTAGGCGTCCTTGATGGCGCGCAGCAGCGGACGGATGTCGCGCGCCTGGATGTTGCCGGGGAACTCCAGCGACAGGTTGATGATGTCGGCGCCGTGGCGCGTGGCGAAGCGCACCCCCTTGGCGATCACCTTCGCGTCGCCCTCGCCGCGCGAGTCGAGCACCCGCACCGGCATGATCGTGGCGTCATAGGCGATGCCGGTCAGGCCGATGCCGTTGTTCGTGCGCTCGGCGATCGTCGAGGCGACGTGCGTGCCGTGCCCGTTGTGGTCGTCGGGGTAGGGGTCGTCGTCGACGAAGTCGTAGCCCTTGGCGAAGGTGGTGCCGACCAGATCGGGTGAGCGGCGGAACCTGCCGTGGTTGGCGTAGGCCACGCCGGTGTCGAGCACGGCCACGACGACGCCCTTGGCGCCCGGCCGGCCCACGGCGGCCACGCGGGCCCAGGCGGGCTCGACGTCGATGCCGTAGTTGCCGGCCAGGAAGTTCCACTGCAGCGCCTGCCAGCCGCCGGGCGTGCCCGTGCTGCCGGGGTCGTCGGGCACGGGCAGCGACGGCTCGGCCGCCTGCGCCGCGCGGGCGATCGGCGGTCGGGCCGTGGCGGGGCGCGGCGTCGCCAGCACGGCCACGAGCGCCAGCACGGACGCGAGCACGACCGCGACGCGGAGGGAACCGGGCATGATGAGGGGTCGGATGATGGCCGTTGAGCGCTTCCCGCGGGACGATCGCCGCTTCATGGGCCTCGCCCTGCGCGAGGCACGTCGGGCCCTGGAACACGGCGACGTGCCGATCGGCGCGGTCGTGGTCCATGCGGGGGAGGTCATCGGCGCCGGGCGCAACGAGCGCGAGCGGCGCCAGGACCCGACCGCGCACGCCGAGATCCTCGCCCTGCGCGAGGCGGCCGCGGCGCTGGGATCATGGCGGGTGCTGGAGTCGACGCTGTACGTGACGCTCGAGCCGTGCGCGATGTGCGCGGGCGCGATCGTGCTGGCGCGCGTGCCCCGAGTCGTCTACGGCTGCACCGACCCCAAGGCGGGGGCGGCGGGCTCGGTGCTCGACGTGCTGGCCGAGCCGCGCCTCAACCATCGTCCGCTCGTCGAGGGCGGTGTGTGCGCCCAGGAGTGCGCCGGCGAGCTGCGCGCGTTCTTTGCTGAGCGCCGGGGCCGGCCGGCCGTCTAGCGTGGCGGCCGCTTGGGCGCGCGGTGCCCGGCGCAGGGCGCGCCGAGCGGGTGGCCGGCGAAGAAGCGCTGGACGATCACCTGGGCGCACGAGGCCGCGGTGATCGTCGAGTGGCCGACCTGGGGCAGCACGGCCAGCTGCGCGGTGGGCGAGCGCCGGGCGGCTGCGCGCGCGTCCTCCAGGGGCGTGGACAGATCCCAGGTGCCGGCCAGCAGCAGGGTGGGGACCGCGGGCAGCTCGCCGGGCGGGGGCGGCGGTGCGACCGCCGTCTGGGGCCAGCGCAGGCAGGTGGTCATCGCGCCGTTGCCGGCGGCGGTGGCGTGGTCGAACGGGCCGAGGTCGGCGGGCAGGCGTGCGGTGGCGATGCGCAGCGCGAAGCGGCGCTGGGCCGGTGTGGCGGCCGGCGTGCGCCACGGCCAGGCGACGTCGGAGCACAGCGTGGCGGTGTGCAGCCCCAGCGACAGCTGGTCGGTGGGCGCGGCGTTGCTGCGGCGGATCGCCGCGGCCAGGCGCAGCAGCGGGTCCGGCTCGCCGGCCAGCGCCCGGCGCACAAGCGTCGGGAAGATCGTCAGGTCGGCCTGGTCGAAGCTGGCCAGCATGGTGAGCAGGTCCAACAGCGCGGGTCCGTTGACGGTCACGCCGTGCCCGCGCAGCGGCCGCCGCTCGGTGCGGCGCACGAGCCGATGCAGGTCGGCGACCGGCGAGGGGGTCACCTGACGACACAGGGAGCCGCGCACGCACAGCTGGCGCAGCACGGTCGCGCTGCGCCGCAGGTTGGCCACGAAGAACGGGTCGACGTCGTCCTGCGGCACGACCGAGTCGAGCACCAGGTGGCTGACGCGATCAGGGTGGGCGCGGGCATAGCGCTGGGCCACATAGGTGCCGTAGGAGATGCCCAGCAGCGCCCAGCGGTCGAGGCCGAGCGCGACGCGCACCGCCTCGAGGTCGGCGACCGTGTCGGTGGTCGAGTAGTGGGCGCGCCGGTCGCCCAGGCCGGCCGCGCACGCACCGACCGCGCCGCCCGGCGGCACGGTCAGGTCGCTGAGATCAGCCTGTTGCAGGCGCCGGCAGTGCAGCGCCGTGGCGCCGGTCCCGCGCTGGTCGACGACCGCCACGCGCATGCCGCTGAGCGCGTGCAGGAGCCCGATCAGCTGCACGCCGAAGCCGGTGGCCATCGACTGCCCGGGGCCGCCACCGAGCGCCAGCAGCACCGGGCCGCGCCCCCGCTGGACCTTGACCGGCAGCCGCAGCGTGCCCGGCGTCCGTCCGCTGCGATCGAGCGGCACGCTGACCGTGCGGCAGATCAGCTCGTGCCCGCAGCGGGGTGCTGCCGCCTGCGCGTTGGCGGCGACCGCGCCGGCCATCGCCAGCGCGATGAGAGCGACTGCGGTCCGGCGACCCATCGGGCGCGGCACCCTAGCCACCCGGCCGCGCCTTCAGCGCGACCACGGTCCTGCCGATGACCGTGGCATGCGGCAGGCGAGGTTCAACCTGATCATCGCCGTGGTGGTCTCGATCGCCGCAGTCGCGTTGCTGACGCTGTACCTGTAGCCGCTTGTATCCTCGGCTGCCGCACCAACTCGGAGGGGTGCCGGAGTGGTTGAACGGGGCGGTCTCGAAAACCGTTGTGCGGGTAACCCCCGTACCGAGGGTTCGAATCCCTCCCCCTCCGCTGGAAAGGCCCGCATCTGAGGCTGTCGCACAAACCGCCTCGCTCCGTCTGATCCGGGCAGCACGATCCCCGGCATGGCGCAGAACTTCATCGAGTGCGACCGCGAGCAGGAGCTGCTGTTGCCGCCGAGCCTGCGCGAGTGGCTGCCGGAGGACCACCTCGCCTGGTACGTGATCGACGCCGTCTCAGAGATGGATCTCGAGCCGTTCTACTCGGCCTATCGCTCCGACGGCTGGGGCCGCGCCGCCCTCGACCCGCAGATGATGGTCGCGCTCTTCCTCTATGCCTACGCGATCGGCGAGCGCTCGGCGCGCAAGATCGAGCGCCGCTGCACCGAAGACGTCGCCTTTCGCGTCATCTGCGCGAACCGCGTCCCCGACCACGCGACGATCGCGCGCTTCCGCGCCCGCCACGAGCAGGCGCTCGCAGGCACTTCACGCAGGTGCTGGCGCTCTGCGCGCGCTCGGGCCTGCTCTCGGTCGGGCTTGCTCGCGCTCGACGGCACGCTGATCACCGGCAATGCCGCCGAGAGCGCCAACCGCAGCTACGCCTCAATCCGCCAGGAGGTCGAGCAGATCCTCGGCGAGGCAGCCGCGACCGACGCCGCGGAGGACGAGCGCTTCGGCGACGCGCGCGGCGACGAGCTGCCCGCCGAGCTCCGCGATCCGCGCTCGCGGCGCGCGCGCCTCAAGCGCTGCAAGGAAGAGCTCGAACGCGAGCAGCAGGCGGCCGAGCAGGCCCACGCCGACAACCTCGCCTGGCGCGACGCCTGGGAGCGAGAGCACGGGCGCAAGCTCGGCGGGCGCAAGCCGACAGCGCCGGCTGCGGGCGCGCTGAGCGGCGCACGATCAACACCTCAGACCCCGACACGCGCCCGATGAAGCGCGCCGGTGGTCGCTCGGTCCAGGGCTACAACGTCCAGGTCGTGGCCAACGAGGCGCAGCTGATCGTCGCGGCCGAAGTCACCCAGGCAAACAACGACTCGGCGCAGCTCGAGCCGATGGTCGAGCGTGCGCGCGAGGAGCTTGCGAGCGCGGGCGTCGAGGAGCCGATCGGAACCGTGCTCGCTGACGGCGGCTACTGGAACTCGCCTCAGATCAGCGCAATCCGCGCGAGCGGCACCGAGTGATCGCGCCGACCAAGGATCGCAAGCGTACGACGCCGCGCAAATACGCGCCACCCCAGGGTCGCGAGGCTGAGCGAATGGAGACGTTGCTCTCGAACCGGAAGGCAAGGCGCTTTACCGAAGACGCCAGCAGCTCGTCGAGCCGGTCTTCGCCGACACCAAGTTCAACCGCCGCGCCGACCGTTTCCTCGGCGCGGTCTCGGCGCGTGCAGCTCCGAATGGCGGCTGATCGCGGCGACACACAACCTCTTAAAGCTCTGGCGCGCCGGTCTGGCTGCCGGCGGGGTGGGAATCCCGGCCACAGTGCCCGCCTGAGGCCGAGGCGGGCCGGCATCCGGTGCGGCACGATCGTCACAGGTCCCAGCTATCTGGCTACGTCGGGCAAGAAAAGCCCCGCCGGAGACTTAACCCGGATCCACCGATTGGCCTGGTTGGATGACGTGATCGGCGGCTGGCGGTGTTGAGCGTGGGGTGATGGGTCATGTGGCGGCGGATTTGCGGTCGTGTGGGCCGGTGGGCGCTTGCGCGGAAGTGTTTGGGGGTGTTTGTGGGCAGCGGCGATCGCGGTCGGGTCGACCGAAGGCATGGCTGGTCGTCGCTGGTGCGCTGGTTGCGATCAGGCGGCGGCAGCGCGCGGATGCGGTTGAGCGCGCTGATGTAGTCGCCGTGCCAGGGCCAGCGGGCCGGGAGGTGCAGCGTCCAGCCGCGCGCGTGGCGGGTCAGGCGTCCGGGGATGCTGAGCAGCCAGCGGCGCAGGGTGCGGGCGGCGCGGACGGTCGTGTCTGGGCAGCCCGAGCAGCTGCGTCCAGCGCAGGAGGTTGTGCGCGAGCGCGGCCGAGCACGGTCCAGGCGCCGTTGGCGTGGAACTCGCCGGAGGGAAAATGCGCAAGCGCCTGGTCTTTGAGATCGGCGATGACCTGTTCGACGACGGCGTGGTCGCGGTGCTCGGCCTCGACGAGCGCGAGCTCCTCGGCGCGGTTGGTGATGAAGGCGAAGTGCCGCCAGTCGGGCCACAGCTCGGCTTGGGGCCCGAGCAGGCGGGTGCGCCGGACGATCAACCGCCGCCCGCCGTAGATCGGTCTCGGCGATCTGCGCCTCGCCGTCTTCGGGGTAGTCGATCGTTTGCCAGGCGTCCGTCGGGGATCGCGGCGACCGCCGCACGCGATCGTCTTGATCATCCGCACGCCGATCGAGTACTCCCAGCCCGGCCTTCTCGAGCCGCTCGAACACCTTCGTGTTCCAGAAGCCGCTGTCGGCGCGCAGCAGCTTGACGCCGGTCGCGCCGGCACGCCCGACGCGGGCGATCAGCTCATCGCAGAAGCGCTCGATGCCCTTCTGCGTGTTCGCCGATCCCTTGCGCAGGCGGATGTGCAGCGTCTCGCGGGTGTCCGCCCGGGTGGCGAGGATCGGGTGGTAGCCCAGCAGCTTGCGTGTAGCCGTAGGCGGCGCCCTGCTTCAGGCGCCCGCAGACCTCGCCGACGAAGCTGTCGACATCGATCACCAACCGCCCGTCGCCCGGGCCGGCGCCCGCCTGCCACGCCCGCTCCAGCGCCTGGCCGAGCAGCGCGTCCAGCTGGCGGACGTGCCCGAACGTGAACGCCCGCAGGAACGTCCCCAGCGTCGAGGGCGCCGGGATCCAGCCGCCGAGCAGCCGCCGGTGCGCCCGGCCCGCAACACGCCCGCAATCATCGATGCTGTCGGCGCCCGAGCACCATCGCGTAGAGCACCGCGATCACCTTGCGGCCCGCGTTCGCGGCGCCCGGACGGTCGCGCCGCAGCCGCACCAGTCTGCTGCGCCAGCGCCTCGATCCCGAGCCGCTCCGCGAGCGTCGCGACGAGCATCACCCCGGCGTCCGAGACGACCCGCTCGTCGTCGAATTCGACCTGCACGCCGTCCAGTCCGACCGGCTCGTCATCCTGCACCATCAAGGTGACCTCCTGCCGCAGGCCCCGGCTGCGCGATCAGCCGTTAAAGCCCTGCACAGGAGGTCATTCTTGTTCCACGACCGGACGGACCCGCCCTACCGCCGCGGTGGATCCGGGCTTAATGCACAGCCTCATCTGCGGGCCGTGCCCGCTGGATGGCGAACTTGGCGCGTAGCCGCCTTCAAGAGCGGGCCGCCGTGGTCGATAGGACCCGCATGGGAGTCGTCATCATCGCGGCCTTGTGCCTCATTCCACTGATCCTGCTTGCGGTCGACGTCCTGCGGCCGCGGCGCGACTGAGCGAACCCGCCGACAGTCGTCGGGCCTCGGCGGGGGTCAGGTCGCGACTGAAGTTGCCGGCGTTGGCGTAGACGGTCAGCGTCGCGGGGTCCGGCTGCGCCGCCAGCGTGGCGGCGATCTCGTCCAGCGACGCCGCCTGGAAGAGCGTGACGTGCGGACGATCGCGGCGGGCGATGATGTAGATGGTGGCCATGCGAACGTATGTTCGCATGGTTCGGGTCCGCACGCTAGGTCGTCAGCGCGACGTGCAGCGGCGACGGCGGCTCCCGTGCGACGACCGCCTCGAGCGCGTGGACGACGGTCGCGTCGAACTGGCTGCCGACGCAGGCCTGGAGCTCCAGCAGCGCGTCGCGGGTGCCGACCGCACGCCGGTAGGGGCGGTCGGTGGTCATCGCGCTGAACGCGTCCGCGGCGGCGATGATCCGGGCCGCCAGCGGGATCTGCTCGCCGGTCAGCCCGTCCGGATAGCCGCCGCCGTCCCAGCGCTCATGGTGGGAGCGGACGATCCGTCCCACGTCCGACAGCCCGCCCCCGATGCGGTCGAGCATCTGCTGGCCGTCGATCGGATGGCGGCGGATGACGTCCCACTCCTCCTCGGTCAGCGGGCCGGGCTTGTCGAGGATCTCCTGGGGCGTGCGCAGCTTGCCGATGTCGTGCAGCAGCGCGCCGAACTCCAGCTCGCGCTGGCGGCGGGCGTCGAGCTCCAGCCGCCGGCCGACCGCCAGCGCCAGGGCGACCACGCCGGCGACGTGCGTCAACGCCGCCTATCCGAATCTGCGCCTGTTCGCGCGCACGACCGACGCGCCTTCCGGCAGCCTCCTGCGCGTCGACCTCCTCTACCAGGACGGCCCGTGGGACACGGTCGCGATCCCGGCCGGATTCGTGCTGCCCAGCGACGACTGGGAGCCGACGCGTCCGATGGCCACGCTGGCCCTCGCCGCCGACGCGCTGAGCGACGGGGAGGCCTCGGTCGCGCTGCGCTTCAGCGCTGTGCGTGGCGACTGGTCGATCGACGACGTGTTCGTCGATCCCTACCGGCGCGGCTGACCCGGGCCGGGGCGCGCCCCGGCCCGGGGCGCGCCGCCTTCACACGTCTGCGGCCGTACGGTACGGTCCCACCTTGTGGCGGAGATTGTCGACAATCCTGGCGACGAGAGCTATGACCGGCTGCGCCGCGCGATCCTGACCGGCGAGCTGCAGCCCAACGAACGGCTCGTCGAGCTGGAGCTGAGCGGACGGATGGGGCTCGGGCGCACGGCGATCCGCACCGCGCTCGTGCGCCTGGAGGCCGACGGGCTCGTCGAGCGCGAGCGTCACCGCGGGGCGAAGGTGCGCCTGGTCTCCGAGGGCGAGGCGGCCGAGATCGTCGAGACACGCGCCGTGCTGGAGGGCCTGTGCGCCCGCCAGGCCGCTCTGCACGCCACCAGCGAGGACATCGAGCGCCTGCGCGAGATCCTGGCCAACATGCGCCGGCTGCTGGACGGCGGCGACCTGATGGGCGCCTCCGACGAGCAGGCCGTCCTGCACCGCACGATCGCCGAGCTGTCCGGCCACGAGACCGCCCGGCGGCTGATCCTCGGGCTCAACTCGCAGATGGTCCGCTACCAGTACCGCCCGATCCTCGTCCCCGGGCGGCCCCGGGACTCGTTCGCCGAGCACACCGCGGTCGTCGACGCGATCGCCGCCGGTGACGGGGATGCCGCCGAGGAGGCGATGCGCGCGCACCTCGCCAACGTGGCCGGGACGCTGCCGGCGGGCCGGGGCGCCTAGGCGAGATGGCGCTGGTCGTCGCGATGCTGGGACTCGGCGAGGCCGGCAGCGAGCTGCGCGACGGTCTGCGCGCCGCCGGGGCGCGCGTCGTCGGCTACGACCCGCTGCCCCACACCGATCCCGACGTCGACGACCCGCAGGCGGCCGTCGCCGTCGCCGACGTCGTGATCAGCGTCACCACCGCGGCCCACGCCGTCGAGGCCGCCCGCTCCGCGCTGCCCGCGCTGGGGCCCACCCAGGTCTACGCCGACGCCAACACCTCCGCCGCCGAGCTCAAGCGCGAGCTGGCCGCCATGGTCGCGCCGACCGGCGCCGCCTTCGCCGACGTGGCGATCATGGCGCCGGTCCCCGGTCGCGGGCTGCGCATCCCCGCGCTGGCCAGCGGCCCCGGCGCGGCGGCGTTCGTCTCCGCGCTCGCCCCGCTGGGCATGCCGGTCGAGGTCGGCGGCCAGCAGCCGGGCGACGCCGCCCAGCGCAAGCTGCTGCGCAGCGTGCTGTGGAAGGGGATCGCCGCCGCGATCACCGAGGCGCTCAGCGCCGCTCGGGCCGCCGGTCAGGAGCCCTTCATGCGCGAGCAGATCGAGGCCCTGTTCGACGAGGCCGACCCGGAGCTGGCGCGCCGGATGGAGACGGGCAGCGTCCAGCACGCGCTGCGCCGCATGCACGAGATGCACGACGCCGAGGCGATGCTCACCGAGCTCGGCGTGGAACCGCGGGTGGCCCGGGCGGCCGCCGGATGGCTGGAGGAGCTGCACGATGGCCGATGAGCAGGAGCATCCCGTTCCCACCGAGCGGGCACGCGAGCTGGTGCGTGGCGGGGTCGACTACCACATCCACGTGGCGCCGGACTTCGAGCAGCGGCGGATCACCGACGTCCAGCTGGCCAAGCGCTGTCTGGAGACCGGGCAGGCGGGCTTCGGGCTGAAGTCCCACTACACCGCGACCGCCGAGCGCGCGCAGGTCGTGATGGAGGCGGTCCCGGGCGTCACGGTGCTGGGCTCGATCACCCTGAATCGCAGCGTCGGCGGGTTGAACGCGCTGGCGGTGGAGATCGCCGCGCGCGAGGGCGCCAAGGTGGTGTGGTTCCCGACGGTCAGCTCGGTCAACGAGCAGGACGAGGTGCTCAAGGCCGACCCCAACGGCAAGGTCCCGGTGTGGGTGCGCTTCGAGCTGTCGCTGCGCGATGCCGGCCTGCGGGCCGACCCGGTGCCGGTGGTCGACGACGCCGGGGCGCTGGTGCCCGAGGCGCTGGAGGTGCTGGAGGTCATCGCCCGCCACGACCTCGTGCTGTGCACCGGCCACCTGTCGCGCGCGGAGATCTTCACGCTCGTGGACGGCGCGGTCGCCGCCGGGGTGCGTCAGATCGTGGTGACGCACCCGGAGTTCCCCTCCCAGCGCGTGTCGCCCGCCGACCAGGTGCTGCTGGCCGACAAGGGCGCGCTGATGGAGCGCTGCTTCACCACCACCTACACCGGCAAGGCGCCGTGGGAGGCCTTCTACGAGGCCACGCGCGCCGTCGGGCCGCAGCGCACGATCTGGTCCACCGATCTGGGCCAGCGATTCAACCCTCCGGTCGAGGACGGCCTCGCGTTGATGGCCGACCGCTTCCTGGAGGCCGGGTTCAGCGAGGAGGAGATCCGCACGATGGCAGTCACGAACACGCGCAGACTGGCGGGGCTCGATGCCTAGGCGCGACGGGGTGCCGAGGGTTCCCCACACGATTCGAGAGGAGCGGCCGTGATCACGGACCCGAAGTCGGGCCCCCGACGCCTGCTGGTCATCGGGGCGCACAGCGCCGACTTCGTCTGGCGCGCCGGCGGCGCGATCGCCGTCTGCACCCAGGCCGGCGGCACGGCCGAGGTGATCGCGCTGTCCTACGGCGAGCGCGGCGAGTCCGGCGAGCTGTGGAAGCAGGAGGGCCAGACGATCGACAACGTCAAGCAGATCCGCCACGGTGAGGCCGAGCGCGCCGCCGGGCACCTGGGCGCCACGTTCCGCAGCCTGGACCTGGGCGACTACCCGCTGGAGATCGACGGCGAGGCGCTGCTGCTGATCGCCGACGCGATCCGCGAGTTCGCCCCCGACGTGGTCGTCACCCACACCGACACCGACCCGTTCAACCCCGACCATCCCGTCGCCTTCCGCGCCGTCGACCGGGCCCGGTCGCTGGCCGCCGGCGCCGGCGTCAGCAGCGCCTTCGCGACGATCAGGCCGCCCTCGTTCTTCCTGTTCGAGCCCCACCAGCCCGAGCTGTGCAACTTCATGCCGACGACGTTCGTCGACATCACGAGCGTCATCGATCGCAAGCAGGCGGCGATGGAGGAGATGCAGGCACAGAAGTACCTGCAGACCTACTACCGCGAGCGCGCCGACCATCGTGGCAACCACGCACGGCGCGCCAGCGGCAATCAGGACGTCCGCCAGGCCGAGGCCTTCCAGCGCGTCGTCCCACAGGTGGTGGAGCAGCTGTGACGACGACCGACACGATCGCCGAGCTGGCGCGCCTGGGGTCGGCAACCGTCTACGAGGCTGGCGGCCGGCGCGGCTACGTCGACTGCGACCTGCACCAGATCGTGCCCGGCTCGCGCGCGTGCGGGCCCGCGCGTACCGTCGTCTGCGCCCAGGACGACAACCTGATGGTCCATGCGGTGATGGCCCACGTGCAGCCCGGCGACGTCGTCGTGCTGACGATGCCCGAGCCGGCGGCGGTCGCGCTCGTCGGCGACCTGCTGGCCACGCAGGCCCAGGTCGCCGGTGCCGCCGCGCTCCTGATCGACGCCTCGGTGCGCGACGTGGAGGAGCTGGCCGCGATGGGCCTGCCGATCTGGGCGCGCTGGGTGCGCGTGAAGGGCGCCACCAAGGACGCGCTCGGCGAGATCGACGTGCCCGTCACGGTCGGTGGCGCGCAGATCCGTCCCGGCGATCTGGTGGTCCTCGACGTCGATGGCGTCGCGGTCGTGGAAGCCGAGCGCGCCGACGAGGTCCTGGAGGCCTCGCTGGCCCGCGAGCAACGTGAAGCGGTCAAGCGCGAGCGCCTGCAGGGCGGCGCGCTGTCCTGGGAGATCGACGGCCTCAAGGAGAAGTGGACATGAGCGATCTGGCACATCTGGGCCCGGTGGAGCTGCTGACCCCCAAGCCCGACGAGTCCCTGTGGTTCTTCACCGAGATCTTCGGCATGGAGATCGAGGGCCGCGAGGGGCAGTCGGTGTACCTGCGCGGGTGGGGCGACTATCAGCGCTGGAGCCTGAAGCTGACCGAGTCCGACACGAGCGGCATGCGCATGTGCGGCCTGCGCGCCTGGGACCAGTCGGCGCTGGAGCGACTGGTGGCCAACGTCGAGAAGACCGGGCTGGGCGAGGGCTGGAACGACGGGGACCGCGGCCGCGGCCCGTCCTACCGCTTCCGCGACCCCGACGGGCACATGTTCGAGCTCTACTACGAGTGCGAGCGCTACGAGGCGCCCGAGCACCTGCGCCCGTCGCTGAAGAACCAGCCCCAGAAGAACACGGGCCGCGGCTGCGCGGTCAAGCGCCTGGACCACGTGAACCTGCTGTCGGCCGACGTGCGCTCCTGCCGCGAGTTCGCCGTCGACAACCTCGGCTACCGGCTGTTCGAGCGCATCGAGCTGGACAACGGCGAGGAGTCGGGCGCGTGGATGAGCGTCACCACCGCCGCGCACGAGCTGATCTACACGGCCGACCACTACCGCGCCCACGGTCGCCTGCATCACGTCGCCTACTGGGTCGACACGCGGGAGGAGTGCCTGCGCGCGGCGGACCTGTTCCTCGACAACGAGATCTTCATCGAGGCGGCACCGTCCAAGCACGGCGTGGCCCAGGGCTTCTTCCTGTACGGCTACGAGCCCGGCGGCAACCGCATCGAGGTGACCACCGGCGGCTACATGGTCTACGACCCCGACCACCCGGTGGTCACCTGGACCGAGGCCGAGCGGGCGCTGGGGCAGGCGTGGCGCGTGAAGACGATCGAGGCCTTCCACACCTACGGGACCCCGCCGGTGGAGGCGCCTGTGTCTGCAGACTGACAGCCGTCTGGGCGGGGCAGCCGCCCGGATGGTCGACGAGAGCTCGTCGCGCGCTTCCAAGCTCGCCTAGGCCGCTCGCTGCGCGGGAGCGTCGGTGCGCAGCCGGCGCTCCTCCTGGGCGACGGCCAGCGCGATCCCGGCGACGGCGATCACGGCCGTGACCAGGAAGACCGAGTGCAGCGCGCTGGCCAGCGCGCTCTCGGTCGACGCGCTGAGCCGGGGCGGCACGTCGCCTCCCTGCAGCAGCTTGTCGACGTTCACGCGCTCGGCCTGCGCTCCCAGGCGCCGCCCGAGCTCGTCGGTCACGCGGTTGGCCAGCAGCGTGCCCAGGGCCGCCACGGCCAGGCTGCCGCCGATGGCCCGAAAGAAGTTCAGCGCGGCCGTCGCGGTGCCGATCTGCGCGGACGCACCGCGTTCTGGGTGGCCACGACGTAGGCCTGCATCGACAGGCCCATGCCGATGCCCGGCAGGATCATCAGGGTGGCGATGACGGCGTGGGAGGTGCCCGTCCCGAACTGGGTCGCGATCACCACGCCGACCGTCACCAGCGTGGCGCCGATGATCGGGAAGACCCGGTAGTGGCCGGTGCGCGAGATCAGGTTGCCGGTGATCGTGGCCGTGATGACCCATGCGCCGGTGAAGCCGATGAGCGTCAGCCCGGACATGGTGGCCGAGTCGCCCAGCACGCCCTGCAGGTAGATCGGCATGTAGATCGAGATGGCGAACACGAGCGCGCCGATGACGAACAGGGCGCTGACGGAGATCGCGAAGACGCGGTTGCCAAACAGCTCCAGCGGCAGGACCGGCTCGGGGGCACGCCGCTCGATCGCCACGAACAGGACGAGCCCCAGCAGCCCGGCGGCGGCGCATCCCAGCACGGGCGCCGAGCCCCAGGGATAGGTGGTGCCGCCCCACACGCTGGCCAGCAGGATCTCGGTGATGGCCAGGCCCAGGACCGCCGCGCCGAGGTAGTCGATGCGGTGCTCGCTGCGGCGGCTGCGCGGCATCGTCCGCATCACGACCAGCAGGGCGATCACTCCCAGCGGGATGTTCACGTAGAAGATCCAGCGCCACGAGATCGCGTCGGTCAGCGAGCCGCCGACGAGCGGGCCGGCGACGGCGGCGATGCCCCACATCGACGTGACGTAGCCCTGGTAGCGGCCTCGCTCGCGCGGGGAGAAGAGGTCGGCGATCGTCGCCTGCGCCAGTGGGATCAGCCCGCCGGCGCCCAGGCCCTGCAGCGCGCGGAAGGCGATCAGCTGCCCCATCGAGCCGGCCGCGCCGCACAGCGCCGAGCCGATCACGAACAGGGCGATCGAGATCATGAACAGCAGCCGCCGCCCGTACAGGTCCGACAGCTTGCCGTACAGCGGGATGGTGACCGTGGAGGCCACGAGGTAGGCGGTCACCACCCACGACAGATGCTCGAAGCCACGCAGGTCGGTGACGATCTGCGGCAGCGCGGTGGCCACGATGGTCTGATCCAGCGCTGCCAGCAGGGTCGCCAGCATGATCGCGCCGAACGTGACCAGGGTGGAGCGCACGGCGGCGCACTCTAGGACCCGGCGTGTGCGCGCGTGCGTGCTGGGTAGTCGGAAGCCATGGCTCCCCGTGAGACCTATGGCGTTCCCACGACGGCGGGACGGTGGCCGCCGCTGCGGATGTGGCTGCTCATGCTGGCGGTGCCGGCCGCGGCGCTCGCGCTGTGGGCGGTGCTGCCCGACAGCCCGTTCACGGTCGCCTTGCTCGTCCTCGCCGTGCTCGCCGCCGTCTTCACCGGCGTCGGCTGGGTGCTGCGCGCGCGCGGCCTCAACCGCGCGCCCGACCGTCACCCGCGCCCGACGCGCTGACGCATCTAGGCGGGAAGCATCAGCAGGACGGTGGCGCCGCCGCCGGGCGTCGTCTCGACCCGGACGCTGCCGCCGTGGCGCTCGGCGATGCGCTTGACGATGGCCAGGCCCATGCCGGTCCCCTCGTAGGCGTCCACGCCGTGGAGGCGGTGAAACAGCTGGAACACCTGCTCGCGCGCCTGCGGGGGGATGCCGATGCCCCGGTCGACGACCGCGACGCACCAGGCGTCGCCGTCGCGCCGGGCGTCGATCGCGACATGCGGCGAGTCGCCGGGCCGCGTGAACTTCAGCGCGTTGGAGAGCAGGTTGCACAGCGCCTGGTCGAGCTGGTCGGCGTCGCCGCGCACCACCGGCAGGCGGCCCAGCTCGATCGTCGCGTCGGTCTCGACGATGCGGGCGTCGAGCGCGCGGATCGCCGCGCGTGCGACGGCGGCCAGGTCGACGCGACCCTCGGGGGCGGGGACGCTGGCGACCTTGGCGTAGGCCAGCAGCCCATCGATCAGCCGCTGCATGCGCTGCGCTCCGTCGAGCGCGTGCGCGATGAAGGTGCGGCCGCGGTCGTCCAGCTGGGCGCCGTAGTGCTGGTCGAGCAGCTGCATGAGTCCCGTGATCGTGCGCAACGGGTCCGACAGGTCGTGGGAGGCGACGGCGGCGAGGTACGCGAGCTCGGTGTTGGAGCGCTCCAGCTCGGCGGCGTAGCGCTGCAGTTCCTCGTTGCCGCGCTCGGCGGTCATCGCCATCTGACAGTAGGGCGTGAGCGGTAGGCTCGCGTGATGGATCAGCCGACGCTCGAACGATTCGCCGACGTCATCGTCGGCGTGGGGGCCAACGTGCAGCCCGGCCAGGTGGTGGCGATCGCCAGCGAGCCCGGCAAGGAGGGGCTCACACGCGAGCTGGCGCGCTCGGCCTATCGCCGCGGCGCGCGCTTCGTCGACGTCAGCTACTTCGATCTGCACGTCAAGAAGGCGCGCATCGAGCTGTCACGCGAGGAGGATCTCGACTACGTGCCGTCCTGGTACGGGCAGCGTCTGCTGGAGCTCGGCGACGAGCGTGGCGCGCGCATCGCCCTCAGCGGACCGCTGGAGCCGACGCTGTTCAAGGGCCTGGATCCCGCGCGCCTGGGTCGCGACCACCTGCCGTTCGTCAAGGAGTCGATGCAGGTCGTCAACGCCCGCACGGTCAACTGGACGGTCGCGCCGTGTCCCTCGCAGCAGTGGGCGCAGTTCGTCCATCGCGACCTGGAGCCCGAGGCGGCGCTGGCGCGCCTGGAGGAGCAGCTGATCCACATCATGCGCCTGGACGAGGCCGACCCGGCCGCCGCCTGGACGGCGCGCGTGCGCAGGATCCACGCGGCAGCGGCGGCGCTGACCGAGCGCCGCTTCGACGCGATCCGCCTGCGCGGCGAGGGCACCGACCTGACCGTCGGCCTGCTGCCGTCGTCCAACTGGACCGGCGGGGCGATGGAGACGGTGGGCGGGATCACGCACATCGCCAACGTGCCCACCGAGGAGGTGTTCACGGCGCCCGACCCGCAGCGCGTCGACGGTGTCGTGCGCGCGACCAAGCCGCTCGTGCTCGGCGGCACCACCGTGGAGGGGCTGCGGGTGCGCTTCGAGGGCGGCCATGCGGTGTCGATCGAGGCCGACGCCGGCGGCGAGGTGCTGTCTGCGATGACCCGCCGGGACGAGGGCGCCACCCGGCTGGGCGAGCTGGCGCTGGTCGACCGCGAGGGCCGCATCGGCCCATTGGACACCGTCTTCTACGACACGCTGATCGACGAGAACGCCGCCAGCCACATCGCCCTGGGCGCCGCCTACGAGCTGACCGTCGACGACGACGCCGACAAGGAGCGCATCAACCGCTCCGAGATGCACGTCGACTTCATGATCGGCTCGCCCGAGATGGAGGTCGACGGCCTGACCGCCGACGGCGACGCCGTCCCGGTGCTGCGCGACGGCGTCTGGCAGCTGTAGACGCCGCTAGTCTGCGTCGCTGCTGGAGAGGTGCCGGAGCGGTTGAACGGGCGGCACTGGAAATGCCGTGACGGGGGTCAACCTCGTCCGAGGGTTCGAATCCCTCCCTCTCCGCTGCCGTGGTCTTGTCTTCTGTTTGAGGATTGGTGCAGGACGGGCGGCGAAGCGGTCCACGCGCTCCCAGGCGTCGTCGATGGCCGTGCGCACCGCGCGCGCCTCCGGGCGGGCGCGGATCAGCCGCCCGGCGCCCGAGAGAGCAGGTCGTCCGCCGCCGTCTGGCAGCCACCGTGCGGGCTCCGGATCGAGGGTCGGGCGCACCCGCCCAGGCGCGTGGTGTTCACCCGATCCGGGTGACGACGCCACGCGGCGCACGGAGCATGCTGGGCGGGTGGAGCGCGGGTCCATCCAGCACGTCCCCCCGCCGCCGACCCGGCGCGAGCGTCCCGCGGGCGCCGGCGTCGCGTGGTTCGTCATCGCTTCGTCGATGTTCTGGCCGCGCGTGTTCATCCTCGCGCTGTGGATCTTCGGCAGCCAGCTCGGGCGCGCCTTCGACTCCTGGGTGATCCCCGCCGCCGGATTCGTGTTCCTGCCGTGGACGACGGTGGCCTACGCCTTCATGTGGTCGCTCTCCTCGGACGGCGTCTTCGGCGCGGAGTGGATCGTCGTGGGATGCGCGCTGATCGCGGACGCGCTCACCTGGCTGGGCCCGCTCGCGGTACGCAGCCGCACCGTGTGACGCGCCCGTCCGCGGTCACGCGGATGGCGAGCGGATGGATGCCCAGCGCGGTGCCATTGGCGATCGGCTGCACAAGCTGCTGGAGGTTCCTGCACAAGCTGCTGGAGGCTCCCGTTGGCCGGCAGCTGCAGGAGGATCATCCCGAGCGACGATCGCGTTGAACGCGGCGACGACCGTGACGCGGTCAACGTCTGCTGGGCCTGATAGAGGTGTTGCACGATGACGGGCTCTCGCCGCTGATGCCGCCGATGACGACGAGCGTGACCGCGACGCCGAGGGCGATGCAGCCCGGCGACCAGCGGCGACATCACCGCGGCGATGATCGCGGTCGCGACGAGACGATCGTGCGCGTCGAGCGTGACGAGCTCGTCGGCGGCGCGACCGTCGGCCGCCCGGGCGCGCGCGTGCCGGCGATGAAGGCGGCTCCTCCCGGCGACGGTCGCAGCGCACCTGAGCGTCGCCATCATCTGGTTCGGGCGATGCGCGCCCCCGTGCGGACGCCGACGATCCGCCGATGACGGGCGAGGCGGCGGCGCCGACCACGCGACCGAGGGGGGTCGGCGGCATCCTGGCGATCGCCGTCGTCACCGGCGTCGTGGTGTCGCTGGCGGCCTGGTGCTTCCTGGAGGGCGTCCACCAGGTGCAGACGTGGGTGTTCGACGACCTCCCCGGCGACCTGGGGTTCACCGGCACACCGAGCTGGTGGCCGCTGCCGCCGGTGTTCCTGGCCGGCATCATCGTGGCGCTGGCGATCACACGGCTACCCGGCCGCGGGGGCCACGAGCCCTCCGGAGGGCTGAAGATGGGCCTGACCGAGCCCGTCGAGCTGCCGGGCGTGATCCTCGCGGCCTTCGCGACGCTGGCGCTGGGCATCGTCCTCGGCCCCGAGGCGCCGCTGATCGCGCTCGGCGCCGGGCTCGGCGTGGCCGCCGTGCGCCGCTTTCGCGCCGACGCTCCCGATGAGCTCGTCATGCTTGTCGGGGCGGTCGGCAGCTTCGCCGCGCTCGCCTTCATCTTCTCGTCGCCCATCATCGCCGCGGTCGTGCTGCTGGAGGCGGCGGGGCTGGATCGCGAGCGGATGCCAAAGCTGCTGGTGCCCGGGCTGCTTGCCGCCGGGATCGGCTCGCTGGTGTCGATCGGGATGGGGTCGTGGACCGGGCTGAGCACGAGCGACTACGCCCTGGGGCCGCTGCCGCTGCCCGTGCTCGACCGCCCGACCGGCGCTGAACTGGGGTGGACGATCCCGCTGGCGGTCCTGATCGGGATCGGCGCGGTGGTGATCTTCCGGGTGGCGCGCCGGCTCGCCGTACCCGCCGGGCGGCGCCCGTTGGCCGTGCTGCCGCTGGCGGGCCTCGTCGTCGGCGGCCTGGCGATCCTCTTCGACCAGGTGACGGGAAAGGGCACCGATCAGGTCCTGTTCTCCGGGCAGGACCAGCTGCCCGCGCTGGTGACCGCGGCACCGGACTGGTCGATCGGTGCCGTCCTCCTGCTGCTCGCGTGCAAGGGCGTCGCCTACAGCATCTCGCTGAGCAGCTTCCGCGGCGGCCCCGTGTTCCCGGCGCTGTTCCTGGGCGCCGCAGCGGGGATCGCCGCGAGCGGACTGCCCGGGATGTCGCTCACGTCCGGCGTCGCCGCCGGCATGGGGGCCGGCGTCGCGGCGACGCTGCGCCTGCCGCTGTCGGCGGTCATCCTCGCGGTGCTGCTCACGGCGAAGTCGGGCGCCGGGGCGCAACCGCTGGCGATCGTCGCGGTGGTCATCGCCTACCTGGTGGCCGTCGGCCTCTCCCGGCGGCTGGATGGCGAGCCCGTGGCATCGGCCGGCTGATCACGGCCGGCCAGCAGCGTGCCCAGCGCGCATGCCAGGAAGCACGCCGCGCCCGCCGCGGTGTTCCAGTTGGCTGCGGCGAGGTCGAGCATGGTGCCGGTCTGCGGCACGATGTAGCCGGCGATCGCCGAGATGCCGAAGAACACGCATCCCAGCAGGTTGATCAGGGGCTGCCACCAGCCCGGCCCGGTGCGAGCCGGCCGCCAGCCGTGGCGCGGCGAGGCCAGGTAGGCGATCGTTCCGGACACCAGGAAGCAGATGGAGCCCAGGGCGTCGGGCCGCCACACCAGCCGGTTGTACTGCGGGTCCGACAGCGACGTGTGCAGGGCCTGGTAGGTGGTCACGTTGAAGAACAGCGTGCCCGCCGATTGCACGATGGCGACCCACCAGGCCGCCCGCCCCGCGCCGGACCGGCGCCGCCCTGAGAAGGCCAGCGCCGTCTGCATGGCTCCGCCCGCGGTGAACAGGACCGAGCCGGCGAAGAACGTGATCGCATCCGCCTCCGGCCCGACGAGCTCGACGAAGCCGGGGAACGGCCCGACGAAGAAGCACGTCGATCCGAGCGCGAACAGCAGCGCCATCCAACGCTCGGGCCTCATCGCGGCGTGTCCATTGCGTGGTCCATCGGCGCCAGCGTGGGCGCGGCACCAGCGCAGCACATCACCCGTTCCGGGTGACGCGCGCCGTCGCCCCAGCGGCCAAGGTGCAGCCCGCGCGCGCTGCGCGAGGCTCCAGGAGCCGTGTTGTCTTGCATGATCTGCATGACGCGCGCACCCCTCCGAGCGGGCCAAGGTCAAGACCGACACCGGCTACTGAGCGCCCCCGCCACAAAGCACGCCGGTGCTCAAAGGTGGTGCCTGCACCGTTGCCCCGACGTGATCGGCGGCGCGACAGTGCCGGTGCACGCCGAGCGGTGACCAAGAGGAGGACGCATGACCGAACCGCAGCAGGAGACGATCGGCCCGATCGACTGGGTGATGATCGAGTGGGGCGGCCCCCAGCCGAAGGGTGACGACATCGCGCCGCACATCATCGATCTGGTCGACCGCGGGATCGTCCGGCTGATCGACATCGCGTTCATCGCCAAGGACGCCGACGGCGGCGTCACGGCGCTCGACCTCGACACCATCGACGCCGACAGCCCGTTCGGCCAGTTCGCCGGCGCGTCGTCGGGCCTGCTCGGGCACGAGGACGTGGTCGAAGCCGGCGCGGCGCTCAACCCCGGCTGCTCGGCTGCGGTGATCATCTGGGAGAACCGCTGGGTGCTGCCGCTGGCCAACGCCCTGCGCGGCTCCGGCGCCGAGCTCGTCGCCCGTGGGCGTGTCGAGCTCGACGACCTCGTTGCCGCCCTCGACGCTCTCGACACCGTTCACTAGGAGGTAGCTCTCATGCCAGGACTGCTGCGCGGGGTCGCCCGCACCGCCGTCGTCGCCGGGACCGCGACCGCGGTCAGCAACCGCGTCTCGCGCCGACAGGCGGAGCGCTGGTCCCAGCAGGATGCCTATCCGCCGGAGCCCGCGTACGCGCCTCCGCCGCCCGCACCGGTCGCTGCGGCGCCGGCGGCCCCCGACCCGATCGCCCAGCTCAAGCAGCTGGGAGAGCTGCGTGACGCGGGGGTGCTCACCGATGAGGAGTTCGCCGCGCAGAAGGCGCGCGTGCTCGGCACCTTGTAGGCGCGGTTCGCTCGGGGTCGACCAGCCTGTCGCCGCTGCTGCGCGCGCTGCCCTCAGTGGGTCGGCGCTCGCCGCGGCGCAAACGGCGTGTGCTCGCAGACGCCGCCCGGCCGCACCGTCAGCGCCGTCGACGGGTCGACGGGTTGCCAGACGCCGGGCAGATCGGAGAAGGGCTCGGAGACGATCAGGCGGTCATCGGCCCCCAGGCGGGCGAGCCGCGCATTCTCGGGATGGAGACGGTGGATGGCGTCCACATCGGCGGAGACGAACAGCGACCGAGGCTGCCCGGCGCTGGCGTAGCGGATCGCCCACAGCGTCTCGCCGTCGCTGATCGCGAAGCTGCCCTGCACCGGATCGTCGATCCCGGCGCGCTGGGCGGTGTGCTCGACGAGCCCGATTGTGCGCTCCATCGCCGAGAGCGGCTCGCGCTCCAGCCCGAGCGTGAGCGCGAGATGGAACAGCACCTCGGTGTCGGTCGAGCCGTCGACCTCGGGGAACAGCTCCGGGCGCAGCTGCAGCATCAGATCCCGTCGCAGCTCCGTGAACCGCGCGACGTAGCCGTTGTGGACGAACAGCCAGCGCCCATGGCGGAACGGATGGCAGTTGGTCTCCTGCACCGGCGACCCGATCGCGGCCCGGACGTGCACGAGGAACAGCGGCGAGGCCACGTGGCCGGCGAGCTCGCGCAGGTTGGGGTCCGACCAGGCCGGCGCGACGCTGCGGTAGCGGCCCGGGCCGTCGTGCTCGTCGTACCAGCCCACGCCGAACCCGTCGCCGTTGGTCGGCTCGGCGCCCATGCGCGCGTGCAGCGCTTGGTCGACGATGCCGTGCTGCGTCTTGAACAACAGCTCCTCCAGCAGCAGCGGCTGCCCGAACCACGCCATCCAGCGACACATGGCCGGACCGTCCCATCTGCGCTGGGCACGGGCAAGGTGGTCCACCGGCGTTCGCCGGTGGTGTGGGCACTCAGCCCTCGTGCTCAGCGAGGTAGATCAACGCCGCCTTGACCGCCGCCCGACATCGGCGGCACCGGTCAGGTCGAGCTTGAGGAAGATCGCGTTGATGTGCTTCTCGACCGCTCGCTTGGTGAGCACGAGCTCGTCGGCGATGGCCTGGTTGCTGCGCCCGTGGGCGACCAGCGTGAGGAACTCCAGCTCGCGTGGCGTCAGCTCGTTGAGCGGGGAGCGCTCGGCCGGCTGCGCGCAGCGACCGGCCCCTCGACGACCTTGGCGGCCGCGCGTTGGCCGACTCACCCAGCGTGCTGACGAACGACACCGCCCCGACGAGCACCAGCAGCCTGCCGAAGCGGGCGTAGGCGGGCTCGCGCAGCGCGACGACGGGGGCACCAGCGGTGCGGCGACGGTCGCTCCGCGCAACAGGCCGCCGACGAGCGGGACCGACGTGCCTGCCGATGCGCCCAGGGCGACCGCCACGACGACGAGAGCGGCCCCGCCCAGCGAGACGAGCAGGAGCAGGGGCGGGGTGGTCGGAGTCGTGCGGGACCTGCGACGGGGTCAGCGTGCCGACGTCCAGCGACGTCAGCGACCGTATGCCTCCGCCACCGGCTCGGCATCCGTCGTTGGCCGATCTGCCGCACGGCCCGGGAGGCGGCGCGTCGTGACCAGGCCGATCGCCGCGATGAACGCCACGACGCCCAGCGCCCGCTTGAGCCCATCGAGCTCGGCGTCCCCGTAGTGGTCGGCGATCGCCGCCGCCTGATCGGGCGGCAGGCCCTCGTCCAGCGCCGCCTGCTTCACCTGGTCGACGGCCACGACCGCAATGCCCGCCTCGGCGCGCTGGGCGACCGTGGCCTTCACGCTGGCGGGGATGGCCGGGTTCGCCTCCACGTTGGCCACGAACCCCGTGGTCAGCGCGGCGATCAGCACCGAGCCGATCAGCGCCGTGCCCAGCGACGCGCCGATGTTCTGCGCGGTGCCCTGCAGGCCGCCGGCGACGTTCGTCTGCTCGGGCGCGACGGACGACATGATCACGTTGCCCAGCTGCGACAGCAGCAGTCCCGCGCCGACGCCGAAGATCGCCAGCGCGACCGCGAAGGCGGTGCCGTTGAGCTCGACGTCGACGGTCTGCACGAGCAGCAGCGCAGCCAGCGCGATGGCCACCAGCCCCGCCTGCGCCACCCGCTTGGGCGCGAAGCCCGCAGCCAGGCGCGGGCCGGCCAGCGCGGCGATGAACATCGTCACCGACATCGGGAACAGCCGCTTGCCGGTCTCGAAGGCGTCGAGGCCGAGGATCAGCTGCAGGTAGACCGGCAGGACGAAGAACGTGCCGAGCAGCAGCAGCTGCTGGACGGCCAGCGTCGCGAGGCCCGCGCGCAGCGGGGGGATGCGCAGCATCGAGCGGTCCAGGAGCGGATCCTGCCCGTGCCTCTCGCGCCGCTCCTCCCAGGCCGCGAAGGCGGCGAGCAGCCCGATCCCACCGGCGATCAGGAACGGCACGGCCGACAGCCCGAACGGCGTGATCTCCGTGTTGGCGATCGTCATCGCGCCGCGCGGGAGGATGAGGCCCCACGAGCTGCTCTTGAGGATGCCGAACACCGTCAGGCCGAGCCCGCAGGCCGACAGGATCACGCCGATGACGTCGAGCTGCGGCCGGCGCGCGGCCGCCGCACCGGCGACGAGGCGCCCGCGCAGGAGCAGGATGCCGATGACGACGACCGTCTCGGCCGCGAACACGTAGCGCCAGCTCAGCTCCGTGGTGACCCATCCGCCGATCAGCGGCCCGGCGGCGACGGCGGCGCCGGCGACGCCGCCGATCAGGCCGAAGGCCAGCGCGCGCCGCTGGCCCTCGTAGGAGGCGGCGACGAGCGACACGATGGCGGGGAGCACCAGCGCGGCGCCGAGGCCCTCGATCAGCGACCAGCCGATCAGCAGGACGGTCAGGTTCGGGCTGAGCGCGGTGGTCAGCGACCCCAGGCCATAGGTGGCCAGGCCGATCGCGAAGCAGCGCTGGCGGCCGAGGATGTCGCCGAGGCGGGCGCCCAGCAGCATGAACGCCGCCATCACCAGCGTGTACGCGGTGATGGCCAGCTGGACGCCCTGCACCGTCGTGTCGAGGTCGGCGACGATCTGCGAGATCGACACGTTCATGACGCTGCTGTCGAGCACCATCACGAACTGCGCGCTCGCGAGGATCGCGACGGGCGCCCAGCCGACCTCGGCTCGGGCGGTGGCGTCAGGTGAGCTCACGCGACACCCGGTGCGCCGGGTCAGACCAGCGCCCGGCGATCAGATGGGTCAGCGCGCCGGTCATCAGGCGAGCGTCGCATGCCGCAGGCGGCGCGGCAATGGTGCGGGCCTCATCACGCCGAAGCGGGCACTGCGAGGCGCGGTGGTGCGGGCACACCCGGCGCGCGCAGCGGCGGGCTGGTGACGCCGGCCTCGGCGCACGCCTGCTCCAGCAGCGTGTGCAGGCGTGCGGCCTGGCGGCTGGCCTCCAGCGTGCGCCCGCGGCCGCCGCGGGTGACGAGGAGGTTCAGGGCCTCGTCGGGATCGGCCTCGAGGTCATAGAGCTCGTACTCGGCCGGCTGCGAGCCCGTGGGGTCGAGGTAGACCGCGTACTTCCAGCGCTCGTCGCGCACGCAGCGCACGCGGTTGGGCTGGCCGGCGGCGTCCTGCATGAACGTGCCGGCCTGGTGGTCGTCGAAGGTGAACAGCACGCTGTCGCGCAGCGTCTCGCGCTCCCCGCGCAGGACGGGTCCCTGGTCGATGCCGTCGAACTGGTCGGCGTCGCCGGGCTGGCCGCTGAGGCCCAGCAGGGTGGGGACGAGGTCGACGAGCGAGACGAGCGCGTCGCTGCGCTGGGCCTGCGGGAAGAGCTTCGGGTTGGACACGACCAGCGGCACGCGGATCGTCTCCTCATAGGCGTTGAACATCTTCTGGCGCAGCCCGCCGTGGGAGAGCCCGAGCTCGCCGTGGTCGGAGGTGCTGACGACGACCGTGCGCGATCGCAGCGACGTGTCGTCATCGGGGTCGCCCAGCAGCGCGAGCATGCGGCCGACCTTCTCGTCGATGACCCGGTGCAGGTGGGCGTAGAAGTCCGCGTAGCGCTGCTGCCCGGCGCGACCGCCCAGCGCGCCGAGGTAGGACGCCTGGCCGATCTTCATCAGCGCGTGGACGGTCGGCTTGTCGCGCAGGTCCTCGTCGACCGTCGCCGGCAGCGGTACGTGCAGGTCCGCGAAGTCGCTGGTCGAGTAGCCGCCGGCCTCAAACGAGGACGGGTAGCTGAGCACGTCGTGCGGGTTGACCAGGCACCACACCAGGCAGAACGGCTCGGGCAGGTCCGCCCGGCCGAGCCACTCCTCCATCTGGCGCGTGTAGTCCTCGTCCCAGCCCTCGCCGCTGGTCCCGGCCGTGCCGCCGCCGAACGACTCGGCCTTGGCGTCGCCGCCCGCGTCGCTGGGGTCCCAGTCGGCGAAGCCGAAGTCGCGCTCCAGGCGCTCGGCGTCGGCCGCGGTCCAGCGCTCGCCGTTGACCGGCTTGGTCAGATGCCACTTGCCCTTGAGCGCGACGTGGTAGCCGCGCTCGTGCAGCAGCGTGGCCAGCGTGGCGATGCCGGGCCGCAGCTCGGGCTCGTTGCCGCTCTTGGGGCCCACGCGCAGCAGCCCGCGGCCGAACGTGCGCAGCAAGCGCCAGCGGGAGACCTCGCCGCTGAGCATCAGCCGCACGGCGGTTCGCGCCACCGCGAGGAAGTTGCGCGGATCCGGGAACAGGTCCCCCACCGTCAGGGTCAGCGGCACGCCGTGGCTCGCCGGGTAGGTGCCGGTGAGGATGCTGGCGCGGCTCGGCGAGCACATCGACGACGCGGCGAAGGCGCGCTGGAAGGACATCCCCGTCCGGCGCAGCTCGGCGTCGTTGGGCATCAGGGCGTCCAGCCACGCCGGATCGTCGGGCCAGTGCTGCGGGGCGCGCTGCTGGTCGGTGACGAGCAGGATCAGGTTGGGCGGGCGGTCGGTGGGCATCAGAAACGGAAGCGTAGTTGACACGCGTTCCAATACAATGGTTCACTTCGCCACCGGTGTTCCTGCGCAGCATCGATCCGGGTCGGAACGTGCGCCGGCTGGTCGGCGCCCTCGTCGCGCTCCCGCTCCTGGCCGCGCTGCCGGTCGCCGCCGCTCACGCCGCGGTCACCATCTCCCCGGCACCCGGAACGCCCACCGCCAGCCCCGATACGCAGATCAGCGTGCTCGGCGTCGCGCCCGCAGGCATCGCGCGCGTTCAGGCCACCGGACAGCGCACCGGGCCCCACCGCGGGCGGCTGCGCGCGTACTCGGGCCGGCGCGGCGCAAGCTTCCTCCCGTCGCGGCCGTTCGCGCAGGGCGAGCGCGTGCGGGTCGTCGTCGCGCTGCGCGGCCGGCGGGCCATCCACACGTCGTTCATGGTCGCGCGGACCGGCACCGTTCCCCCGGTGCTCAAGCTCACCGCCACCCAGCCCGACGCGCTGGAGCACTTCGTCACGCGGCCTGACCTGCAGGCCCCCAGGATCACCGTGCACCGCGGCGGCTCGAGCACCGACGACCCGATCCTGCTCACGCCGCTGCCCTCGCCGATCATCCATCCCGAGAGCGAGAACACGATCACCATCAACCCGGTCGGGCCCGGCGGGCCGATGATCGTCGACGGGCGGGGACGGCTGGTCTGGTTCCGCCAGCTGACCGCGCCCGACGTGGCCTCCAACCTGTCGGTCGCGCGCTTCCGCGGTCGGCGGGTGCTGACCTGGTGGCAGGGGCCGGTCACCACGCAGGCCTACGGTCAGGGCAAGGGGATCATCGCCGACCGCGCCTACCGCACGATCGCCGAGGTCTCGGCGGGCAACGGCTACACGATGGACATCCACGAGTTCCGCCTGACCCCCGAGGGCGACGCGGTGTTCACCGTCTATCAGCCCGTCCTGGCCCATCTGCCGGGCACGCCGGCGGGTCAGATGTCCTCGATCCTGGACTCCATCATCCAGGAGGTCGACATCCACACCGGCCTCGTCGTGTGGGAGTGGCACGCGCTCGGGCACATCCCGCTCACCCAGTCCTATGCGCTCGGCGGCAAGAGCGCGTCCAACGACGTCTTCCACATCAACGCGATCCAGCCGCTGCGCCACGGCCGCTTCCTCGTCTCCGCCCGCAACACGTCGGCGGTCTACAAGCTCGATCGCGCAACCGGGAGGATCCTCTGGCGGCTGGGCGGCAAGGCCAGCTCCTTCCGGCTGGGACGCGGCGCGCGCTTCTGGTTCCAGCACGACGCGCAGGCCCTGCCCGGCGGGCGCATCAGCATGTTCGACGACGAGGCCGGACCGCCGCAGTACGCGCCCGCCTCGCGCGGGCTGATCCTCCAGCTCGACCATCGACGCCGGACGGCGACGGTCGTGCGCTCGTTCACGCGCGCGCCCGACACCAGCGCCCAGAGCGAGGGCAGCACGCAGCTGCTGCCCGGCGGCGACGTCTTCGTGGGCTTCGGTGCCACCGGCTTCTTCTCGCAGTTCACCTCCGGCGGGCGGATGACCTTCGACGCCCAGCTGCCCGACGGGGACGGCAGCTATCGCACGCTGCGCCTCCCGTGGAACGGCATGCCCCGCACGCGGCCGACCGTCGTGGCGCGGCGCGTCGACGCCGGGCACGTCGCCGTGTCGGTCAGCTGGAACGGTGCCACCCGCGTCGCCCGCTGGGAGGTCGTCCCGGCGGGCGCGACCGGGCCGGTGGCCGCGGTCGCACGCGCCGGGTTCGAGACGACGCTGACGGTGGACGGCAGCGCCTCGTCGTTCACCGTGCGGGCGCTGGACGCCGCGGGTGCCGTGCTCGCGACGTCCGGGCCGACCGCCGTCTCCTGAGATCAGGCCAGCTCGGACGGCAGCATCCCGGGCGGGCCGAGGAGCTCGATGCCGTACTCCGCCGCGGTCGTGGCCAGGGCGCCGGGATCCAATGGGCGCCCGGCCGGCGGCAGCGCGTCGGCCTCGGCGGGGGCGCCGACGGCGCGCACGAAGGCCTCGAAGCCGGCCGGCGCCCCGATCACCAGCGCGCGCACCTCGCGTTCGGCGCGGTAGGTGTGGGGCACGCCGCGCGGCGCCAGCAGCGCCTGGCCGGCGGTGAGGACGTGGTGGTCGCCGCCGGCGAACAGCGACAGCTCGCCCTCGAGGACGAAGAACGTCTCGTCGTCGCGGTGGTGGACGTGCAGGGGTGGCATGTCGCCGGCGGGCATGCGCATCTCGACGAGGCCGAACGCGCCCGATGAGCGCGCGCCGTCGACGTGGATGCGGGCCAGGTCGTCGATGAACCAGACCGGTTGGGGGATGGGGGTGGCGGTAAGCTCCATAATGGAGTTCACATTAACCTCCAGGATGGAGCTATGTCAAGCACACCGAAGCTGTCGCCGTTCTCCTACTGCGTCCTCGCGCTGGTCGGGCGCAACGGGGCCGGGCCCCACGACATCGTGCGGATGATGCGCGAGGGGCGCGTCTTCTGGACGACCTCGGAGAGCCACTTCTACGCCGAGCCCAAGCGGCTGGCCAAGCTCGGCTACCTGGCGGCCCAGAAGCGCCCCGGCCAGACGCGCGAGCGCACGCACTACACGCTGACGGCGTCCGGCCGGGAGGCGCTGCGTGGCTGGCTGGCGCAGCCGTGTGCGATGCCGCGCATCCAGAACGAGGCCGCGGTCAAGCTCCTGGGCGCCGACCTGGCCGACGGCGACGCGGCGATCCTGGCCGGCCTCGCCGGGCTGCGCGAGCAGATCGAGGCGGGCTACGCCGATCTGGAGCAGATGGAGGCGCGGGTCGACGACCTGCCGCACCGTGCGCGCTACCTGCGGCTGCTCAACGAGCTCGCGCGGCGCACCTACGACATGCAGCGCGACTGGCTGGACCACGTCGAGTCCGAGCTCGGGCAGGACGGTTGAGATCGTTGTTGGCGTTGTGTCAACATGCCGGGACCCGAACGGTCCGGAGGAGAACGTGACCCATCGCCTGTCCCGCACGCTCGGCGTCGCCGCGGTGCTCGTCCTGCTCGCCGCCGCGCCGGCGCTCGCCGCCGGTCCGATCGAGGACCCGACGCCGACGACGCTGCCGCTGTTCTCGGGGGCGCCCGCCACCGCGCAGCCGATCGCGCCCTCGATCGCTCCGCGCAACCCGGCGATGGCGCCCAACCCCAACAGCAACCTGCACAACGACCCGTGGATGACCGATGCCTACCCGACCCGCTCGGGCCCCCTCGGCGTCAACCTGCAGGCCGACTCCGGCGCCATGCCGCTGGGCCTGTGCGGCTCGCTGACGTTCGACTCGCGCGGGCACATCGTCTCGGTCTGCCCGTCGTTCGTGCATCCGGTCACCGCGCGGGTGATCGACCCGCGGACGCTGGACATCCTGGCCACCTACGAGATGCCCGGCGGCCCCAACCAGCCCGGTCCCGGCGCCTTCCAGAACTTCACCGGTGGGGGCTACTTCTTCCTGGACCGCCACGACCGCATCTGGAGCTCCACCAAGACCAGCCACCTGCTCGTCCTCGCGCAGCGCGACGGTGGCCGCAGGCTCGTCAAGGTCGCCGACTACGACCTGACCTCGGTGCTGCGCCCCGAGGAGCGCGTCACCTCCGCTCTGCCCGACTTCCACGGGCACATCTGGTTCGTCTCCAAGCAGGGCGGCGTGGTGGGCGTGCTGAACCCCAGGACGCACCGCATCCGCTCGCTGCGCCTGGGCGAGGAGATCGAGAACTCGTTCGCCGTCGGGCGCAACGGCGTGTACATCGTCTCCGACAAGCGCATGTACCGCTTCGGCCTGCGCAAGGGCCGCCCGCGCGTGGTGTGGTCGGCCGGTTATCCCAACAGCGGCATCGTCAAGCCCAGCCAGCTGAACGCCGGCTCGGGCACCACCCCGACGGTCATGCCCGGCGGCTACGTCGCCATCACCGACAACGCCGACCCGATGGACGTCGTCGTGTACCGCACGGCGGCCAGGCTGCGCCGCGGCCAGTCGCGCACCGTCTGCTCGGTGCCCGTCTTCGACGCCGGGGCCAGCGCGACGGAGAACACGCTGATCGGCGCCGGCCGCTCGCTGTTCGTCGAGAACAACTACGGCTACCAGGATCCGTTCGGCGACCGGGCCGGCACGCTGACCACGCCGGGCTTCGCGCGCGTGGACCTGCGCGCCGACGGCTCGGGCTGCGACCTGGTGTGGACGAACGACGACGTGCGCGGCGCCACCGTCGTGCCCAAGCTGTCCAACCGCACCGGCCTCATCTACACCTACGAGCAGTCGGCGCCCATGAGCTTCTTCTGGACGGCGATCGACGCGCACACCGGTCAGACGATGTGGCGGCGCTATGCCGGGACCGGCCTGACGTTCAACAACAACTACGCCGGCATCGCGCTCGGGTCCGACGGGACCGCCTACCTGGGCGTGATCGGCGGGATCGTGCGCCTGCGCGACGGCGGGTAGCGTGAGCGCGTGCCCCGCGCCCGTCGCCTCGGACCCGACGAGCGGCGGCGTCAGCTGATCGACGCCGCCCACGCTGTGTTCGCGCAGCGGCCCTACGAGCAGGTGACGCTCGAGGAGGTCGCACGGGCGGCGGGCGTGCGGCGGGGCCTGCTCTACCACTACTTCCCCGACGGCAAGCCGCAGCTGTTCGCGGCGGTCTATGAGGCGGTGATGCTGGCGCCCGTGGGGCGCATGAGCATCGACCCCGCGCGACCGCTGGAGGACAAGATGCCGGCGAACTTCGCGCAGTTCCTCGACGCGGCCGAGCAGGACACGCCGGGCTGGCGCATCTTTCGCGAGGGGCGGCGGGTGAGCGACCCGTCCTTCGCGGCCGTGCTGGAGCGCGGCCGCCGGGCGATCGCGCGCAACGTCGCCATCAACCACCTCGGCGCAGGCGAGCCCTCGCCGCTGGTGTCCGCGGCGCTGGACGGCTACGTGCGCTTCGCCGAGGCGGTGATCGACGCGTGGGTGGACGACGGCCAGCTGGCGCGCCGCCAGGTGGAGGGGCTGCTCGCTCAGGCGCTGGTCGACGTGCTGGGTCGCGCCCGGGCGCTCGAGCGCTGAGCTAGCTGGCGCGCGGCCGCAGGCCGAGGATCGCGCGGCGCACCGCCTCCTCGACGACCTCGTCGAGCGGGAAGCCGGTCAGCATGCCGGTGCTGGCCATCGAGGCGATGCCGTGGACCGGTGCCCACGCGCTGACGCCGATGCGCTCGGGATCGCCGCCGACGACCTCGCCGGCCCCCTGCGCGGCGGCGATCATCGCCAGCGGGGCGGCCAGCGCCGCGTCGGCCGCGGCGCGCAGGGGCTCGCCCGCGTCGCCTCCGGCGTGCTTGGCGGTGAACATCAGCTCCAGCAGCGCGGGGTGGCCGACCGCGAAGGCGACGTAGGCGCGCGCGACGGCCAGCAGCCGATCCTCGAAGGCCTGCGGGGCCGCGTCGAGCGCGGCGCGCTGGGCGGCGCCGAGCTGCTCCCAGCCGCGCAGGGCCAGCGCGTCCAGCAGCGCCTGCTTGTCGGTGAAATGGCGGCCCGGGGCGGCGTGGCTGACGCCGAGCTCGCGGGCCAGGCCGCGCAGCGACAGCGCGGCGGCGCCGCCGTCCTCGCAGCGCTCGCTCGGCGCTCGCGTCGAGCAGGGCGGCGCGCAGGTTCCGTGGTGGTATGGGCGGGCTGGGACGGCGGTGGCCACGAGTCAGAATACCGCCAGATGTGGACGGCGACAGCATTGTTGTCATTGACAGCATTGTTGTCACTGCCTACATTGGGTCATGGCTGAGCGACCGTGGACTCCGGGGCGAGTGGAACGCTGCCCGCGCCCCGACCGCCGGTCGCACCGCCGTGGTCACCGGCGCCAACAGCGGCATCGGCCTGTGACCGCCGCGCGTCGCTGGCGCGGGCGCGGCGCGCGTGTGGTGCTCGCCGTGCGCGACGAGGCGCAAGGGCAGCGGCCGCCGCGGCACGGATGCCCGGCAGCACCGAGGTGCGCCGGCTGGACCTCGCCGACCTGGACTCGGTGCGCGCCTTCGCTCAGGCCTGGGACGGCCCGCTGGACCTGCTGATCAACAACGCGGGCGTGATGGTGCTGCCGCGGCAGCGCACCGCGCGACGGCTTCGAGATGCAGTTCGGCACCAACCACCTCGGCCACTTCGCCCTGACCAACCTGCTGCTGCCGCACGTGACCGGCCGCGTCGTGACGGTCGCCTCCGAGGCGCACCGCTGGTGGCGCAGCATCCACTTCGACGACTTCAACCTGGAGCGGCGCACTACACGCCGCTGGCGCGCCTACGGCCAGTCCAAGCTGGCCAACCTCCTGTTCACGCTGGAACTCCAGCGCCGCCTGTCGGAGGCCGGCTCGCCGGTGCGCGGTCGCCGCCCACCCCGGCTACGCGGCCACCAACCTCCAGAGCCACACGGGCAACCCTGTGTGCCCGCCCTGATGCTGGCCGGCAACCGGCTGTTCGCCCAGTCCGACGAGCCGGGCGCGCTGCCGACGCTGTACGCGGCCGTCGCGGACCTGCCCGGCGCGGCTACGTCGGCCCCGACGGCATGGGCGAGATGCGCGGCCACCCCGCGCCGGGTCGCGCAGCCGCGCCGCGGGCGACCCGGAGGCGGCGCGCCGGCTGTGGGACCTGTCCGAGCAGCTGACCGGGATCACGTTCCCGCAGGCCGTGTCGACATGACCGTTGCGCATGCAACTACACTGGTTGCATGCGCCTCGGCCCCGTCCATCTGATCGTCTCCGACCTCGACCGGTCGGTCGGCTTCTACCAGGACGCGATCGGCCTGCGGGTGGCCGAGCGCGACGACGCGGTCGCCGCGCTGCACGCGGGTGGCCCCGAGCCGCTGCTCGTCCTGCACGGTGAGCCCGGGGCCCGCGGCGCCGGCCGTCACGCGGGCCTCTACCACGTCGCCCTGCTGTACCCCGACCGCACCGAGCTGGCCCGCGCGCTGCAGCGCCTGGTCGTCACGCGCACCCCGATCGAGGGCGCCTCCGACCATGGGGTCAGCGAGGCCATCTACCTGTCTGACCCGGACGGCAACGGGCTGGAGCTCTACCGCGACCGCCCGCGCCAGGACTGGCCCGCGCCTCAGCAGCCGGGCGACACGGTCGGGATGGACACGCGCGCGCTGGACCTGCAGGCGCTCTACGACGACGTCGCCCACGACCCGCCGCGCCGCCACGCCGAGCCGGGGCTGCGCGTCGGCCACGTGCACCTGCACGTCAACGACCTGGACGCCGCCGTCGCCTTCTACACGGACGAGCTCGGGCTCGACGTCACCGCGCGTCTCGGCGGGCAGGCCGCGTTCCTGTCCTGGGACGGCTACCACCACCACATCGGCCTGAACACGTGGCGCGGGGCCGGCATCCCCGACGTGCCGGCGACGGGCGTCGTCGGCATGCGGCGCCTGACCGTGGTCGGCGCCGACGAGCGGGCGCTGGCCGATCCCGCCGGCAACGCCGTCGCCGTCAGCCCAGCCAGCGCAGCAGCAGCCGCTCGACCCGCATATCGTTGAGCAGGGCCGATGGTCGATGCCCGCCGACGTGCGTGACGTCGCCGCGCATCCTCGCCGGTGGCCTGATCGCCCCGCGCTTCCAGCCGATCGTCGACCTCGAGGACGGCTCGGTCGTCACACATGAGGCGCTCGCGCGCGGGCCGGAGGGCTCGCGCCTGCATCGTCCCGATCGCCTGTTCGCCGTCGCCGCCCGGACCGGGCGCCTGAGCGAGCTCGACGCCGCCCGTCGCCGCGCCGCCATCCGCGACGGCTGGCCGGCGGCGTGCGCGCCCGCTGCGCCTGCTCGCCAACGTGGAGCCCAGCTCGCTGCCGGCGATCAACGGCTCGGTGGCCAGCGGGGAGACGCTCATGGTGGAGCTGACCCGAGCGCGCGCTCGTCGACCGGCCGGCGGACGTGATCGCCGCCGTCGCGGCGCTGCGCGAGCAGGGCATCGGTGCTGCTGGCCATCTCCAGGCACCTGGAGGCCCAGGCGATGGCCCACGGCGAGGCCGCTGCCGCCTTCGTCGGGCGCGACCTCGGCGACACGGGGCCCGACATGGGGCGCCGGTTCAACTTCTGCGTGACCTACGACCGCGCGCTGGCCGTGCGCGCGGCGGCGGCGCCGATGGGCCGCATCGCTCCGCGCTGAGTGCCGATCCACCGGCGTGACCCGAATATGGTCCGGTCGGTGGAGCGCGAACCGCTGACGCTGCCGCCGGGCGAGTTCCGGCGGCTGGCCCATCTCGTCGCCGACCTCGTCGCCGACCATCAGGAGGGCCTGCGCGACCTGCCGCCGCTGCGCCGTGCCACGCGCGCCGAGCTGGACGCGCGGCTGCGCGAGCCGCCGCCCTCGGCCCCCGGCGACGTCGAGGAGGCGCTGGGCACCGCCGTCGAGGTCGTCCTCGGACACATGCAGCTGGGCGACCATCCGCGCTACCTGGCCCGCGTGCCCTCGCCGTCGACGCCGGTGGGCGCGCTCGCCGACACGCTGGCGGCCGGCTTCAACGCGATCGCCACCTCGTGGGCCGGCGCGTCCGGGCCCACGGCCCTCGAGCTGGTCGTCACCGACTGGCTGTCGCAGCTGCTGGGGCTGCCCGACGGGACCGAGGGCGTGCTGCTGTCGGGCGGGTCGATGTCGAGCCTGACCGCGTTCGCCGCCGCGCGGCTGGCCCGGCTGGGCGGCCACGATCCCGACGCGACCGTCTACTGCTCGGCCCAGACGCACGCGTCGCTGCCGCGGGCGCTGCGCGCGCTCGGGTTCGCCGACGACCGCGTGCGGGTGCTGGCCTGCGACGACGCGTTCCGCCTGCCCGCCGACGCGGTGGCCGGCGCGATCGCCGCCGACCGCGCTGCCGGGCTGCGGCCGTTCCTGCTGATCGCCAACGCGGGCACGACCAACACGGGCGCGGTCGACCCGCTCGAGCGGCTGGCCGACGTGGCCGCCGCCGAGGACCTGTGGCTGCACGTCGACGGCGCCTACGGGGCGCCCGGGGTGCTCGCGCCGCGCGGCGCGGCGCTGCTGGCGGGGCTCGGCCGCGCCGACTCGCTGGCCGTCGATCCGCACAAGTGGCTGTTCGCCCCGTATGAGTGCGGGGTGCTGCTGGTGCGTGAGCCCGGCCTGCTGGCGCGCGCGTTCGCGATGGCTCCGGAGTACCTGGCCGACACCCTGGGGCCGGAGCCCTCCCTGCGCGATCGCTCGCTCCAGCTGACGCGCACCACCCGCGCGCTGAAGCTGTGGCTGACGCTCAAGACCTTCGGCGTCGAGCAGATCCGCGCGGCGATCGCCCGCGGGATCGCGCTGGCCGAGCACGCCGAGGCGACACTGCGCGCCGCCGCGGACTGGGAGGTCGTCACGCCCGCCCAGCTGGCGGTGGTGACCTTCGCGCCGCGCCGAGGCAACCCGGCCGCGATGGCCGCCGCGCTGCTGGACGACGGTTACGCGGTGGTCAGCTCGACGGAGCTCGACGGGCGCGCCGTGCTGCGCCTGTGCACGATCAACCCGCGCACGACCGAGGCCGAGCTGGACGAGGTCATCGCCCGCCTGGGGCGTGCCCGCGACGCGGGCTAGGTCCGCGCCCTCCACCGGCGACGGTCCTTGCCGCTGGCTTGCCGCGCATGCGGCGCCACCACGGCAAGCCCGCGGCAGGAACGTGGGCGCAGAGTCGCGGTCGTCCCCTTCGACCCTGAGGAGCCGTTCCGATGACCCGCCTGCAGCGCTGGACCCTGATCGCGGTCTGCCTGGCCACCGCGATGCTGATGCTCGACGTGGCCGTCGTGGCCACCGCACTGCCGGACGTCGCCGCCGATCTGCACGCCGACCTGCACGGGCTCAAGTGGGTGATCGACGCCTATGCCCTGGCGCTCGGCGGGGTCGTCCTGACCGCCGGCTCGCTGGCCGATCGGCTCGGGCGCCGCCGGATGTTCGTCGCCGGCCTGGTCGTCTTCACCGCCAGCTCGCTGGCCTGCGCGCTGGCGCCGTCCATCGGGGCGCTCGTCGCCGCTCGGGCGACGCAGGGCCTGGGCGCGGCGATGATGTTCGCCGTCTCGCTGGCGATGATCGCCGACGCCTTCGCTCCCGGCCGCGCCCGCGCGGCTGCGCTGGCCGCCTATGGGGCGACGATCGGCGCGTCGTTCGCGATCGGCCCGTTCGTCGGCGGGGTGCTGACCACCACGCTGGGCTGGCAGTGGGTCTTCGTCCTCAACCTCCCGCTGGGCCTGCTCGGCCTGGCGATCGCCGCACGGCGGCTGCGCGAGTCGTGCGACCCGGTGCCGCGGGCGGTCGACGTGCCCGGTCAGTTCACGCTGATGCTCGCGCTGGTGGGCATCGTCTTCGGGCTGCTGAACGCGGCGGACGCGGGCTGGCAGGACGCCCTGACGCTCGGCCCGCTGCTCGGCGGCCTCGCGTTCGCGCTGGCCTTCGTGGCCATCGAGCTGCGCGTGCGCGAGCCGATGGTCCCGCTGGCGATGTTCGCCCAGCGGCCGTTCGCCGCCGCCCAGGTCACCGCCATCTCGATCTCGGCGGGCCTGTACGCGATGCTCGCCTACCTGATGATCTACCTGCAGCAGGTGCTGGGGCTGACGGCGATCGAGGCCGGCCTGGTCCTGGTGCCCGCCACGCTGCTCAACCTCGTCGTGGCCGCCGCATCGGCCCCGCTGGCCGGGCGCGTGTCGCCGCGCGCGATCATCGTCGCCGGCCTGGGCTGCGCGACCGCCGGCATCGTGGCGATGACCTCGGTCGACACCGGCTCGAGCTGGTGGGTCGTGCTGCCCGGCCTGTGCCTGGGCAACGTCGGCGCCGGCCTGATCAACCCGGCGATCGGGGCGCTCACGCTGCAGGTGCCCGCGGAGCGCAGCGGCCTGGCCTGCGGGATCCACGACACCGCGCGGCAGGCCGGGATGGCGCTCGGCGTGGCCGCGCTCGGCGCGCTCATCCCGGTGGGCAGCGTGGCCATCGACCCGTCCGGGTTCGTCGACGGCGTGCACGACGCGCTGTGGGTCGGGGCCGCTGTGACCGCGGCTGGGGCGGCGGTGACCACGGCGCTGCTGGGCCACCGGCGCTACGGGTTCTTCGGCGCCACGTACACCAGTCGGCCGTCGTCGAGCCGGTAGACCTTGCCGACCTCCTGACCGCGGCCGACGACCTGTCCGCCGCTGGTCTGGGGGACGGTGCCGACCTGCTGGTCGGGCGTGACCGTGACCTGGTCGTCCTGGACGGGCTTGACCGTCGAGGCGTCCAGCGAGTTGATCGCCACCAGCAGGAAGGCGAGCGCCAGCACGAGCCCGAGGTCGAACAGGTTGACCAGCCCGTCGAGCGGATCGCCGGCACGGTCGTCGCGCAGGCGCGCACGGGTGGCCACGCGCGACCTCACGTCGACTGCACCACCGGCAGCGGCAGCGACTCGTGCTGGTGCTGCACGTCGGGCTGGTCGAACAGCACCGCGGCGACGTACTCCAGGTCGCTGTGGTCCTGGGAGTAGAGGCGATCGCGCACCAGCGAGAGCAGGAACGCGATCATGCCGACGAGGATGCCGATCACCGTCACGCCGAAGGCGACCCGCAGCCCGTCGGCCAGGTCCTTCACGTTGCCCTCGCCCAGCGCGGCCAGCGCCGGCGACAGCGGGATCAGCGTGCCCATCAGCCCGAGCGCCGGCCCGGCGCGCACGAGCATCCGGGTGCGCTCCAGACGCCGCAGCGAGCCGAAGTCGAAGTCGGCCAACCGCTTGGCCACGCGGTCGTCGACGTTGGGCTGACCCCACTCGGCGACCAGCTCGCGCATGCACTGGGCCATCGCCTGGTCGGTCGAGACGCGCAGCAGCGGCACCCGCGCCTTGCCCTTGTCGCCGCGCTGCAGCTGGCGCTTGGCCTCGGTCGCGGCCCGCTCCAGGCGGGGCAGGTCGCGCCGGCGCCGGCGCGCCAGCTCGACGACGAAGGCGACCGACTCGAACGCGACGGCGGCCAGCGCGGCGAACGCGAGCACGAACACCGGGTACTTCAGCGCGTTGGCGATGCTGAGGAGCAGGTCCTCCACGGCGATCAGCCTAGACCGGCGGCAGGACTACGCGGGCTGCTCGACGTCGATGACCTCGTAGGTGCGCAGCTCGGAGTGGCCGCCGAAGGAGCGCTGCCCGTCGCCGCGATGGGCCTGTTTGAACAGGTCACTGCCCACCCAGTCCTGGAAGGCCTGCTCGGACTCCCACTCGGTCACCACCAGGTACTCCTGGTTGCGCAGCGGGCGCATCAGCTGGAAGCGCACGAAGCCGGGCGCGGCGGCCATCCGCCGCTCGCGGGCCAGGAACGCCTCCTCGAAGGCCTCCGCCTGCTCGGGATCCGGCGTGACGCAGTTCATCGACACGAAGGTCATGGCGCGATCAGGCTACCGACAGATGGGCGACGATCCGCTCGGTCACCGCGGCCGACTGCTCGATGTTGGCCAGGTGCATGGCCTCCGGGATGACCGCCAGCTGCGCGCCGGGGATGCGCGCCGCGATGCGCGCCCCGTGGTCGGGCGGGGTGGACGGGTCGTCGGCGCCGGCAATCACCAGCGTGGGCGCGCGGATCGCCGCCAGCTCATCCTCGAGGTCCATGTGCTCGATCGCCGCGCAGCAGCCGGCGTAGCCCTCGGCCGGTGTCGAGGCGACCTGCTCGCGCAGGCGCGTGAACTCGGCCGGATGGGCGGCGGCCCAGCGCGGCGACACCCAGCGCGCGACGACCGCGTCGGCGACCGCCTCGGTTCCCTGCTCGCGCACCAGCCGCGCGCGGTCGACCCACGCGCTCGGCGGCCCGAGCTTGGCGGAGGTGCAGCACAGCACGATCCGGTCGAGGCGGTCGGGCGCATGGATGCCCAGCCACATCGTGGTCATGCCGCCGAGCGAGACGCCGGCGACGTGCGCCCGCGCGATCTCCAGGCGGTCCAGCAGCGCCAGCACGTCGGCGCCGAGGTCATCGAGCGCATAGGGACCGGGGGGACGGGCGAGCGGCCGTGGCCGCGCAGGTCGAAGCGCACGACGCGGAAGCGCTGGGCGAGCGCCTCGATCTGCGGCTCCCACATGGCCAGCGTGGATCCGAGCGAGTTGATCAGGACGAGGGCGGGCGCATCGGCGGGGCCCTCGACCACGTGGTGGACGTCGACGGCGGTCACCCCCGGGATCCTCGCGCATGATGGCGGTCGAGCGCTCGGTCGACGAACACGCCGGCGCTGCCCAGGTAGCCCTCGGGCTCCAGCAGCTCGCCGATCCGCTGCGCGCCGACGTGCTCGCGCACGGCCGGGTCCTCGGCCAGCACCTCGCCGAACGGGCGCCCGTGCTCGCCGGCCTGCTGGGTGGCGCGCTCGATCGCCTCGTGGGCGCTGCCGCGGCCGAGCGCGCGGCTCAGCTCGGTGGAGACGCGCTCGGCCAGCACCAGGCCGCCGGTCGCGTCGAGGTTGGCGCGCATCCGCTCGGCGTCGACCTCCAGGCCCTCGAGCGCGTCGCGCAGCCATGACGCGGCCGCGCCGGTGGCCGTCAGCAGGTCGCACAGGGGCGCCCACTCGGCGTGCCAGGCGCCGGCGGCGCGCTCGTGCTCGTGGTCCATCGACCCCAGCAGCCCGCCGGCCAGGGCCGGGGCGCGCCGCGCGCAGGCGACGGCGGCGATCGAGGCGACCGGGTTGCGCTTGTGGGGCATCGTCGACGAGCCGCCGCTCGCTCGCTCGCGCACCTCGCCGACCTCGGTCTGGCTGAGCAGGATCACGTCGCGCGCCGGCTTGACCACCGCGCCGGCCGCCTCGCCCAGCGCGCCCGCCAGCTCGGCGACCCGCGTGCGATCGGTGTGCCAGGGCAGCAGCGGCTCGGCGAGCCCCAGCAGGCGCGCGAGCGCGGCGACGACGGCCGGCCCGTCGTCGCCCAGCGAGGCCAGGGTGCCCGCGGCGCCGCCCAGCTGCACGGCCAGGCGCGTCTCCCGGACGGCCACGAGCCGATCGGTGGCCGCGTCCAGCTCCGTCATCCACCCGGCGGCCTTGAGCCCGAAGGTCGTCGGCACGGCCTGCTGGAGCAGGGTGCGAGCCGCGATCGGCGTGTCGCGATGCGCGGCGGCCAGGGCGGCGGCCGCGTCGGCGGCGCCGCGCAGGTCCAGCACGATCAGGTCCAGCGCCATGCGCGCCACGAGCATCGCCGCGGTGTCCACGACGTCCTGCGACGTCGCGCCCCGGTGCACGTGCCCGCGCGCGGCGTCGGAGGCGACGGCGGCGGTCAGCGCCTTGACCAGGGGCTGGGCCGGGTTGCCGCCTCCGGCGGCCGCCGTGCCGATCGCTTCGGCGTCGAAGGCGTCGGCGTGCGCGGCGGCGGCGATCGCCTCCGCGGCCTCGGCCGGGATCAGGCCCACCTCGGCCTGGGCGCGGGCCAGCCCCGCCTCGAAGTCGAGCATCGCCTGCAGCCAGGCGCGCTCGCCGACGGCCTCGGCCACCGGTCCCTTCGCGAGCACGCCCGCGAAGAGGCGGTTCATGCGCGCGGCAGCCCCGCGTAGTTCTCGGCGATGGACACCGACGCCGCGTGCGACGAGGTCACGTAGCGCAGCTGGGACAGCTGCAGGCGCTCCTCGAACGCGTCGCGGTCCGGGGGCTGGTGCAGCATCGAGGTCATGAACCAGGAGAAGTGCTCCACCCGCCAGACCTTACGCAGGCAGCGCTCGGTGTAGCCGTCCAGCTCGCTGCGGTCGCCACGCTCGTAGAACGCCTGCAGCGCCTCGGCCAGGTTCTGCACGTCGGCCACGGCGACGTTCAGGCCCTTGGCGCCGGTCGGCGGGACGATGTGCGCGGAGTCGCCGGCCAGGAACAGGCGGCCGTACTGCATCGGCTCCACGACGAAGGAGCGCATCGGCGTGATGCCCTTCTCGAAGATCTCGCCCTCGGCGACGTGGAAGTCGTCGTCGGGGCCGGTCTCCAGCCGGGCGTGCAGCTCGGACCAGATCCGCTCGTCGGGCCAGCGCTCGATGTCCTCGTCGGGCGGCACCTGCAGGTAGAGCCGCGTGACCTGCGGGCTGCGCATCGAGTACAGCGCGAAGCCGCGCGGGGTGTTGGCGTAGATCAGCTCCTCGTTGGCCGGCGCGGCCCGGGCCAGGATGCCCAGCCAGGCGTACGGGTAGACGCGCTCGTAGACGGTCAGCACGCCCTCGGGGATCGCGGGCCGCGAGATGCCGTGGAAGCCGTCGCAGCCCGCGATGAAGTCGCAGGTCAGCTCGTGCGACTGGCCCGCGTGCGTGTAGGTGATCGAGGGCGCGTCGGAGTCCAGGCCGTGCAGCGCCACGTCGGAGCAGTCGAAGGACAGCTCGCCGCCGACCTCCAGCCGACGGTCGATCAGGTCCTTGACGACCTCCTGCTGGCCGTAGACGGTGATCGCCCGACCGCACAGCTCCTGCATGTCGATGCGGTGGCGGGCGCCGTCGAACAGCAGCTCGAAGCCCTCGTGCACGAGTCCCTCGCGGCGCAGGCGCGCGTCGAGCCCGAGCTGGGCCATCGCGTCGACCGTGCCCTGCTCGAGCACGCCGGCGCGCACGCGCTGCTGGACGTACTCGCGATCGCGGTTCTCGACGATCACCGAGTCGATCCCCGCCTGGCGCAGGAACTCGGCAAGGAACAGACCGGCGGGGCCGGCGCCGACGATCCCGACTTGCGTGCGCTTCACGAGCCGCTCCTTCTGTTCATGTGGGGGTGGGCGGACGCCGCGGCCAGGTCGGCCTCGATGCGGGCGGCCGTCTCGCGCAGCGGCGGCAGCAGCTCGGTTCGCATCGCGGCGACGCTGCGCCGGGCGGCGTGGGTGGACAGGTTCATCGCCGCGACGACGCTCCCCGAGCCGTCGCGGATGGGCACCGCGATCGACCGCAGGCCCTCCTCGAGCTCCTGGTCGACGATCGCGTAGCCGTCGTGGCGCACGCGCTCGAGCTTGGCGCGCAGCTCGGCGTCCTCGGGCTCGGAGCCGCCGGCGGCCAGCAGCACGCGGCCCATCGACGTGCGGTGGGCCGGCAGCCGGGTGCCGACGTTGATCGACACGGTCATGATCCGCGACACCGGCACGCGGGCGACGTAGATGACGTCGTCCTCGTCGAGCACCGAGACCGAGGACGACTCGCGCACCGCCGCCACCAGGCGCTCCATGTGCGGCTCGGCCACCTCGGGCAGCGACAGGCTGGACAGGTAGCCGTGGGCCAGCTCCAGCACCCGCGGCGACAGCCAGAAGACGCGTCCGTCGGTGTGCACGTAGTGCAGATCGACGAGCGTCAGCAGGAAGCGCCGCGCCGCCGCTCGCGTCAGCCCGGTGGCGCGGGCCACGTCCGACAGCGTCATCTGCGGCGTGTCGGCGCTGAAGGCGCGCACGACCGCCAGGCCGCGCTCGAGCGACTGGACGAAGTGGTCGGGTCGCTCGGGCGTGGCGCCGCTCACCGCGGCTGGGCCTCCTCGACGCCGAGCTCGCGCAGCGTCTCGTTGGCGATCTTGAACGCGGCGTTGGCCGCGGGCACGCCCGCGTAGACCGCCGTGTGCAGGATCACCTCGCCGATCTCGGCGGGCGTCAGGCCGTTGGTGATGGCGGCGCGCACGTGCATGGCGATCTCGCCCTCGGCGCGGATCGCCGTCAGCGCGGTCAGCGTGATGATCGACCGGGTGCGCCGGTCCAGGCCCGGCCGCGACCACACGTCGCCCCACGCGGTGCGCGTGATGAAGTCCTGGAACAGCTCGGTGAAGTCCGTCGTGGCGGCGACGGCGCGGTCGACGTGGGCGTCCCCGAGGACGCCCCGCCGCACCGCCATGCCCTGCTGCCGGCGCTCCTCGTCAGAGCTGGAAGAAGGCAGTCTCACCATCTCCCTGCACGACGACGTCGAACCGGTAGCTGCCGTCCTCGATGAGCTCGGCGACGAGCGTCGCGCGCGCGTCGTCGGGCAGCGACTGCAGCACCGGGTCGGCCGCGTTGGCCTGCGCCTCCTCGGGGAAGTACAGGCGCGTCGTCAGCTGGTGCAGGATGCCGCGCGCGTGCACCGTGACGACGATGTGCGGGGCCTGCTGGCCGTCGCCCTCGGCGGCCGGCAGCGCACCCGGCTTGAGCGTGCGCACCGACCAGTGGCCGTTGACGTCGGTCCCGCAGCGGGCGAACCCGCTGAAGCCCTCGAACACCGCCGCGCCGCGCGGGTCGTCGGGGTGGTTGAAGCGCCCGTTGGGATCGGCGCCCCAGATCTCGATGACGCCGTCGGGGATCGCCTCGCCGTTGCCGTCCAGCAGCGTCCCCGAGATCGTGATCGCGTCGGCGTGGTAGGGCGCGACGGCGTCGGGGTACCCGGGCCGGTCGCGGGTCAGGCCGATGGCGAAGTACGGGCCGACGGTCTGCGACGGCGTCGGGCCGGGCGTCGCCGCGACGCCGTACTCGTCGGGGTAGGGGCCGACGAAGTCCTGCTTGGCATCAGCGCTCATCCGTGCTCCTCCGCGGTCTCGATGTGGGTCTCGTCGGCCCCGCGCAGGACGATGTCCCAGGTGTAGGCCAGCGCCCAGTCGGGCACGGTCGCGTCCAGGTCGAAGCGGCTGATCATCCGGTTGCGCGCCGCCGCGTCGGGCACCGCGTTGAAGATCGGGTCCTGGAAGTACAGCGGGTCGCCGGGGAAGTACATCTGGGTGACCAGCCGCTGGGGCAGCGCCCGGCCGGTCAGCGAGAAGTGCAGGTGCTGCATGCGCCAGGCGTTGTAGTGGTTGCCCCACGGGTAGGCGCCCGGCTTGATCGTGACGAAGCGCCAGCGTCCGTCGGCGTCGGTCAGGCAGCGGCCCACGCCCGTGAAGTTGGGATCCATCGGCGCGGGATGGTCGTCGACCTTGTGCGCGTAGCGCCCGCAGGCGTTGGCCTGCCACATCTCGACCAGCTGTCCCGCCACCGGGCGGCCGCCGCTGTCGAGCAGGCGCCCGTGCACGATGATGCGCTCGCCGAGCGGCTCGCCCGTCCCATGCGCGGTGAGGTCGTGGTCGTGCTCACCGACGTGGTCCTCGCCCAGCAGCGGGCCGGTGATCTCGCCGATGCCCTGCGGCAGGTGGAACAGCGGCCGCTTGGGGAAGCGGAACTTGGTCGAGCGGTACTCGGGGAAGTTCGATGGGTCGTCGCCGGCTTCCAGCGGCGAGTAGTGGGGGAGCTGCGTCTGCGACATGGTCCTCTCTCCTCGTGAGTGCGCTTAGGCCTCCAACACGACGGCCAGCCCCTGGCCGACGCCGATACAGATCGCGGCCAGGCCCCTGCCCCCGCCGCGGCGCTTGAGCTCGTGCGCCAGCGTCCCCAGGATGCGCACGCCCGAGCAGCCGAGCGGGTGGCCGATCGCGATCGCGCCACCGTTGACGTTGACGATGTCGGGATCGAGCTCGGGCCAGTCGGCCAGGCAGGCCAGCGACTGCGAGGCGAACGCCTCGTTGAGCTCGACCACGTCGATGTCGCCCCAGCTCAGGCCGGCGCGCTCCAGCGCCTTGTTGGCGGCCTGGACGGGGGCGATGCCGAAGATGTCTGGGTCGACGGCGTGCACGGCGCGCGAGACGATCCGCGCCAGCGGCTCGCGCCCGAGGCGCTCGGCCGCGGTCGCGTCGCCGATCAGCGCCGCGCCGGCGCCGTCGTTGAGCGGGGAGGCGTTGCCGGCGGTGACCGTCCCGTCCTTGCGGAAGGCGGGCCGCAGCTTGGCCAGCTTCTCCATCGACGAGTCGGGCCGGATGCCCTCGTCGCGGGTCAGCTCGACGTCGGGCAGCGGGATCACGTGGTCGTCGTAGAAGCCGGCCTCCCAGGCGGCGTGCGCGCGCTCGTGGCTCTTGATGGCGAACGCGTCCTGCTGCTCGCGCGAGATCTCGTAGCGGTCGGCCAGGATCTCGGCCGACTCCCCCAGGGCGATCGTCCACTGCTCGGGCATGTCCGGGTTGACCATCCGCCACCCGAGCGTCGTGGAGTGCAGCGTCTCGTGGCCGGCGGGGAAGCCCTTGGCCGGCTTGAGCAGCACCCACGGGGCGCGGCTCATCGACTCCACCCCGCCGACCACGGTCAGCGAGGCGTCCCCGGTCTCGATCGCGCGGCTGGCCTCGATCGTCGCCTCCAGGCCGCTGCCGCACAGGCGGTTGACGGTCACGCCCGGCACGGTGGTGGGCAGGCCGGCCAGCAGGACGGCCATGCGCGCGACGTCGCGGTTCTCCTCGCCGGCGCCGTTGGCGTTGCCGAAGAAGACGTCGTCGATCAGGTCGGGGTCGACGTCGGAGCGGTCGACCACGTGGCGGACGACGTGCGCGGCCAGGTCGTCGGGGCGCACGCGTGACAGCGCGCCGCCGTAGCGGCCGATCGGGGTGCGGATCGCGTCGATGACGTAGGACTCGGGCATTCAGGTCAGGCCTTCAGCGCTCGCAGGGTCTCCAGCTCGTCGGCGGTCGGCAGCGGCAGCGTGTCGACGTCGTCGGCGAAGCGCAGCGGCCAGCCGGTCGCCTCGATCGCCTGCTCGCGGGTGACGCCCTCGTGCAGCGCGACCATCACGAACTCGTTGGTGTCGTCCTCGACCTCGAGGACGCCCAGGTCGGTGATGATCTTCGTCGGGCCGCGCCCGCGCAGGCCCAGCCGCTCGCGGTAGCCGGGCGAGCCGTCGCCGTGGCCGACGCTGGTGACGAAGTCGACCTGCTCGACGAAGGCGCGCGCCGACTGGCGCAGGATGACGATCACCTCGCCGCAGTTGGCGGCGATCTCCGGCGCGCCGCCGGCGCCGGGCAGGCGCACCTTGGGATGCGCGTAGTCGTCGCCGACCACGGTGGTGTTGATGTTGCCGTAGCGGTCGATCTGGGCCGCGCCGAGGAAGCCCACGTCGATGCGTCCGGGCTGCACCCAGTAGTTGAACATCTCCGGCACGCAGACGACCGCGTCGGCGGTCTCGGCGAGGATGCCGTCGCCGATCGAGAGCGGCAGGCGGTCGGGCTTGGCGCCGATCGCGCCGGACTCGTAGACGAGCACGAGGTTGGGCGCGTGGGTGCGCTGGGCCAGGTTGGCGGCGGCGCTGGGCGGGCCGATGCCGACGAACGTCGTGGTCCGTCGGGCAGCACGCGGGCGGCGGCGATGGTCATCAGCTCGTCGGGGGCGAACTCAGGCATCCGCAGCACCTCCGTCGTCCAGCCACGCCTGGAAGGCGTCGCGGTCGCGGGCCACCGTGTCCCAGGCGCGGTAGGCGTCGTTGTCGCGGTCGTAGTAGCCCTGCGCGTAGGAGGGCGCCGCGCCGCCGGGCACCTCGGCGATCGCCGTCACCACCCAGCCGGGCAGCACGACCTGGTTGGGCATCGGCTCCAGCTCGTCGACGATCTCCTCGACGGTGACCAGCGAGCGCTTGGCGCCGAGCACGGCCTCCTTCTGCACGCCGGTCAGGCCCCACATCTGCACGTTGCCCCTGCGGTCGGCGCGCTGGGCGTGGATGATCGCGACGTCGAGGCCGAGGTTGGGCACCGCGGTGACGACCTCGCCGGTGAACGGGCAGGTGACCTGGGCGATCGTCTTGGTGTGCTTGGGCAGGTCGGTGCCGGTGTAGCCGCGCATGACGGCGAACGGCATGCCGGCCGCCGACGCCGCGTAGCGGTTGGCCATGCCGGCGTGGCTAGTGCTCCTCGATCTCCAGCGGGTGCGGCCAGCCCTGCTCGACCGCGTCGCGCAACCGGTGCAGCGAGCCGACGCCGGGGTTGCCGCCCCAGGAGAAGACGAGCTTGGCGGCGCAGCCGGCGCCGATCAGCTGGTCGTAGACGATGTCCGGGGTCATCCGCACCAGGGTCAGGTCGCGGCGGCCCTGGCGGATGATCTCCTGGCCGGCGGCGACCGGGATCAGGTGGGTGAAGCCCTCCAGCGCGATGGTGTCGCCGTCGTGGACGAGCTCGGCGATCGCGTCGGAGAGGGTGGTGAAGGATGCGGTCATAGTGTGCGGATAGCGAACACGGTGCGCTGACCGAACACTCTACGTGATCTCGGGCACAGATGCCTGCTGACGGCGCTCGCGCAGCAGCGACGCCACGACGCCCGTCGCGAGGATCAGCGCGATCGCCGGCAGGCTCACCTCCGGCCCGACCTTCCCGAACAGCTCGCCGAAGGTCATCTTCAGCCCGATGAAGGCCAGCAGCGCGGCCAGCGCGGTCTTGAGGTAGTAGAGGCGCTCCACCAGATCGGCGACCAGGAAGAACAGCGGCCGCAGGCCCAGCAGCGCGAACGCGTTGGCGGCGAAGACGATGAACGCGTCGTCGGTGATGGCCAGGATCGCCGGGATCGAGTCGATCGCGAAGAGCACGTCGACGATCACGATCGCCACCAGCGCACCTGCGAACGCGCTCGGCAGCCGGGCGTTCAGGCGCGCGACGAGGCGGTCCTCGCTGCCGTGGTCGTGGCGGTTGACGAACAGCCGCCACGCGGTCCACAGCAGCAGCGCGGCGAACACGAACGACACCCAGCCGAAGCGCTCAAGCAGCGTGGCGCCCGCGACGATGAACACGCCGCGCAGCAGCAGTGCGCCGACGATGCCGAACGTCAGCAGGCGGTGGCGCTGCTCGGTCGGCACCGCGAAGGCCGTGAGCACGAGCAGGTAGACGAAGACGTTGTCGAGCGACAGGCTCTTCTCGACGAGGTAGCCGGCCAGGTACGCGCCCGCGTCGGACCGCTCGCCCGCCACCAGCAGGACGCCGGCGAAGGCGAGCGCGATCGCCACCCACGCGGCGCTGGCGATCGCGGCCGAGCGCGCCGACATCACGCCGCCCCGGCCGCGGATCACGAACAGGTCGATGGTCAGCAGGATCGCGATCGCGACACCGAGGCCGAGCCACGGGGCGATGGGGGACGACACAAGATCGGACAACGGCGCTCCTCGACTTCGCGGGTTGGGTCAGACAACTCGCGAAGGTTTCGCCGCCGCTGTGGGCTACGGGCGCCGGGCCGGATGGCCGTGTTGACGAACGCCCGCCGTCGAGCTACTTCCCTTCGACGCCGGCCACCATAGGCCGCGAACCTAAGGCGCACCTTTGTCGCGCCGTTGCGTCCGCTGCTGGCGCCAGCGCGCGCGGCCCTCGGCGCTGCGCGCCCGCGCCGGCCAGCGCGACCATCCGCTCGGCGCGCCGCGGGTTGGGCTCGGGCAGGGCCTCGACGAGGAGCGCGAGGTCGACGTTGGCGGCCAGCGTCTGGGCCCGCCGCCGTCATGGCGGGCAAGAGCCCGGGCGGCCTCCCACGGTCCGCCCGGGCTCAAGTGCGTGCCGGTGCCCTCGCTCAGCCCATGCCGGGGAGCGCGTACTGCTGCCCGTAGGGGTCCTGACTCCCGTAGGGGCTCTGGCTGCCGTACGGGTCCTGGCCGCCGAACGGGTCCTGCTGCTGCTGTTGCTGGAGCTGCTCCAGCAGCTGCTGCAGCTGCTCCTGGGTCATCCCGCCCGACGAGCCGCCCTGGCTGGGGTCGAGCTGCTGCTGGGGGTCCTGGCTCTGCGTCTGCGTGCCGCCGCCGGCCTTCAGCTTGGCCAGGTCGCTCTTGACCGTCGCCACCGAGATGGCGAAGCCGACGCCGGTGCTGCCGCCCGACTGGGAGGCGATCTGCGCGTTGACGCCGATCACCTGGCCGTCGGTGTTGAGCAGCGGGCCGCCGGAGTTGCCCGGGTTGATCGCCGCGTCGGTCTGGATCGCGCCGTCGATGGCGTGGCCGTTGGGCGACTGCAGCGTGCGGTTGAGCGCGGACACGATGCCCGACGTCAGCGTCGACTGCAGGCCGAACGGGCTGCCGATGGCGATCACCTCGTCGCCGACCTGGGGGGTCGAGCCGGCCAGCGGGAGCGGGTGCAGCGTGCCGGTCTGCGACGTGTCGACCTTGAGCAGGGCGAGGTCGTCGGACGCGTCCGCGCCGACCAGCGTCGCCGGAACGGTCCGGTCGGTCTCGCCGATGCGGACCGTGTAGCTGTTGGCCTCGGCGACGACGTGCTCGTTGGTGACGATGTAGCCGTCGTTGGAGATCACGAAGCCCGACCCGGAGGCCGACTGGCCGGCCTGCACGTAGACCACGCCGTTCTTGACCGAGCTGTAGAGCTCCGCGAGGTCCACGTTGGACGGGGAGCCGTTGGACGACGAGGACGGCGTCTGCGCCACCTCGCGCGTGCTGCCCGTGCTTGCCTTGCCGCCGTCCTTGGAGTTGAGCACTCCGCCGAAGACCACGGCAGCGCAGACGCCCAGGGCGGTCAGCGCGCCCAGCAGGGCGGCGCCTACGTTCCTCATGCGCTTGCTTCTCCTTCGTCTCGTTGCATTGCTGAGCACCAGTGAAGGGACCGTCCCTGAAGGGGGCGCGAAAGGCTTCTCAGCGCCAGATCAAGACGTTGGTACCCCGAGGTACCATTGGCCCATGGCCGAGCCCGGCGAGCTGCAGCAGACCGCCGACGCGCGCGGGCGCCTGCTCGGCGGCCTGGCCGCGGCGATCGTCGAGAAGGGCTACGCGGCCGCCACGATCGCCGACGTCGTGCGCCACGCGCGCGTGTCCAAGCGCACCTTCTACGAGCACTTCGCCGACAAGGAGGACTGCTTCCTGGCCCTGTACGCCGCGGTCGGCGACCACCTGCTGGGGGTGATCGGCGACGCGGTGGGCTCCGACGGTCCGTGGCGCGCCCGGGTGGCCGCGGCCGCCCGCGCGTACCTGGCCCAGCTGGCCGCTGAGCCGGCGCTGACGCGCACGTTCGTCGTCGAGATCCAGGCGGCCGGCGCGCGTGCGCTGGCCGCGCGCCGGGCCGTGCACGAGCGCTTCGCCGCGCACCTGCGCCGGCTGATCGACGAGGCGGCGGCCGACGAGCCGGACATCACGCCGCTGTCGGCGCCGCTGGCCACCGCCGTCACCGGCGGGATCAACGAGCTCGTGCTGGAGGCCCTCGAGGATGGGCGCACCCACGAGCTGGGCGCGCTGGCCGGCGTCGTGACGGAGCTGATCGCGGCGGTGGCGACCGTGCGCGTGGCAACTGGATAGCCTGGCCGCCATGCGCGTCCGGGCATTGTGGATCGTCCTGCTCGCCGCCGCGGTTCTCGGGCCGGCGAGCGCCGCCCGCGCCGACGACCTCTCGGGTGCGCGCGACGTCCTCGCGCTGACCGAGCAGCGGCTCTCGTACATGGAGACCGTGGCCGCCGCCAAGTGGGTGTCGCGCACGCCGATCCAGGACAGCGCCCAGGAGGCGTCGGTGCTGGCCGGTGCGCGCCAGCTGGCTGCCGAGCGCGGCCTCAACGCCGACTCGGTGGCCCACCTGTTCCGTGCCGAGATCGAGGCGGCCAAGCAGATCCAACTCGGCTGGGGCGAGCAGTGGCTGCTGCATGGCTTCCCGGCCGACGCGCCGGTCGCGGATCTGGCGGTCGTGCGCCCGCAGATCGCCGCGCTCGGACCGCAGATCGCCGATGCGCTGACCCGCACGCGGCGCACGCATTGCGTGAGCAACGCCTTCCGCAGCCTGATGAAGGCCGCGCGCGCCTCGGTCGTCGTGCGCTTCGCCGACGACCGGCTGCGCCGCGAGATCGTCGATGCGGTGCTGCGGGTGCGGCCGGACAGCCGGCGCCCGCCCTGCTCGCCCATTTGACCCAGGAATCCGGTGGGTTCCTCAAGAACCTCACCGGGTGACCGATAAACGAATGTCCGACCGGGCCAGCCAGGGGTTCAGCACTACCCTCGTCCGAGGCCTTGTTTGACGGCCGTCCAACGCTTCAGCTACCGGGTCAAGACATCGCACCAATGATCAACTTCGCCATGCGCCTGACCGCCCGTGCCGCGCTCGCCGGCGCGGCCGTGCTCGGGCTGGCCGCCATCCCGCTTGCCTCGTCGGCCGCAGGCTCGCCGTCGTCGTCGTCCTGCAGCGCCGTTGCCAACCCCCTCGGCGCCGCCCAGGGGTGGACCGAGTTCATCGAGGGGCGCGACAACCGCCACAGCTCCGAGTCCGAGGGCTCGGTGGCCCTGGGCGGCGATCTCACGATCGGCCAGGTCGACATCCACGGCTCCAACGGCAACCCGGCGACGGTGCGCCTCGTGGTCGGCGGCAAGATCAGCAACGGCGGCGCGCCGGCGAAGCTCGAGCACGGCAGCGCGTGGGTCACCGACCGCGCCGGCAGCACGCCGTTCTTCAACAACCCGCCCAACCCGGGGGCGATCGAGTTCCACCAGGCCTCGGCCGGCTATGCCCCGACCAACCCGATCGACTTCGCGTCCGCGTTCGCCGACCTGCGCGCCAAGTCGACCGCGTGGGCGACCGCCGCGCAGACCGGCACGGTCACCGTCGGCACCGGCGGCGAGAGCAACAACCTGGTGCTCACCGGGAGCAACGGCGACCTCAACGTCTTCAACGTGACGGCGGCGCAGCTGTCGTCGACGCAGGGCGTCAGCATCAACACCCCCAACGGGTCGACCACGCTGATCAACGTCTCGGGCACGTCGGTGCAGATCGGCAACGGCAGCGCCGCGAAGATGTGGCTCAAGCAGGGCGGCACGTGGAAGCAGGCGGCCGACAACACGATCAACCAGCAGCCCGGGATCCTGTGGAACTTCCCGACGGCGACGTCGGTGCACTTCAACGGCGGCGGCGCCTGGGGCGGCACGTACCTGGCTCCCAACGCCGCGGTCACGGTCGCCAACTCGATCGGCAACAACCCCGGCCAGATCATCGCCAAGACGTTCGACTCGGCGAGGGAGACGCACCTCGGCCTGTTCCCGTCCAGCGCCTGCCTGCCGGGCGGCGGCGGTGGTGGCGGCGGTGGTGGCGGCACCCCCGCGACGCCCGACGTGCAGATCACCAAGACCGCGTCGGCGGCGACGCCGACGGGCGGGGCCACGTTCAACTACCGCCTGACGGCCAGGAACAACGGCAGCGGCCAGGCCAAGGACGTGGTCGTCCACGACACCCTGCCGCTCGGCGTCACCTTCGATTCGGCGTCCTCGGGCTGCAGCGTGTCGGGCGTGGTCGTCACCTGCGACGCGGGAGACCTTGCCGACGGCGCGTCCAAGACGTTCACCATCACGGTCCTGGCCAATCCGATCAGCTCGGGCGGCGCGGTCCCGCACTCCGGCCAGCAGCATCAGCTGACCGTCTCCAAGGTCGAGCAGCAGGTCGACCTCAACGCCGGCGAGACCAGGACCGTCACGCTGACCTGCCCCGACAACGGCATCCTCACCGACGGCAACATCCGAGTCGACGCCGTCGACCAGGGCACCGGCGCGCTGACCGACGTGCACGTGGTCAGCTCGCAGTCGACGGGCGTCAGCTCGTGGCAGGGCGTCGTCACCAACGGCGCCACCGGTCGCGCCCAGACCAAGGCGTTCGCGGTCTGCGCGCCGGCCAAGACCGAGTCGGCCGGCGGCCACCAGCACGCGCTGACCGCCTCGGGCAGCCTCGTCACCACGACACAGGCGTGGGGCGCCGGTCGCCAGACGGCGACCGTCACGTGCCCCAGCGGCACCATGCCGATCGCCCCGGGCTTCGCCTTCGCGGGCGGGGCGGCCACCCTGGCCGGCTCCGAGCCGGGATCGGGCGGCGCCTGGACGTTCACCGTCGACGTCGCCAGCCCGACGACGGCGACGCTGTCGGCGCGCTGCCTCGATGACGACGTCGCCTCCGCCGACGGCCACACGCACGCGCTCGTCACCGAGCATGTGGTCAAGACGTTCACCGTGCCCGCCGGGCAGACGCTCGAGGAGCAGGTGATCTGCGCCGACGACGCCAAGGGCATCGTCGGGTCGTGGATGCTGCCCGTTGGCGTGGACACGCTGGGCAACGACGCGCGGCCCAAGACCCGCGCCTACAAGCTCGTCAACACGACAGGCGCCGACCAGACCGTCGTGCTCGACCTCGAGTGCCTCAACGACCGGACCGGTCCCGAGAAGCTGGCCGGCGTCTCGCCGGTGGCCGTGACCAACACCGCCACGATCACCGCTTCGACGAGCGACCCGGTCTCGGGCAACGACAGCTCGAGCGCGACCGTGGAGGTCCAGCCCGGCTCGACGGTCGCGTGCTTCACGTCCGCGGCGACGTCCTCGGGCTCCACGCTCGCGCTCAAGGCGGTCTCGGCCAAGAGCGGCCCGGCGAAGCTGACGGTCAAGTCCGGCAGGAAGCTGCTGGGCAAGGGCACGACCATCCTGCACGCCGGCAAGCCCAAGACGCTGCGTGTCAAGCTGACCAAGGCCGGCCGGCGCGCGTTCAGGGGCCATCGGGCCAAGAAGGCCACCGCGACGCTGAAGCTCAAGGGCGCGCGGGCCAGGACGCGACACATCACCGTCCACTGATCGATGGGGGCGAGCGGCCTAGCATCGCCGGGATGGGCGACCGGTTCGACCTCGCACGCTTCGTCGAGGCCCAGGACGCGCGCGGCACGTACGCGCGGGCGCTGGACGAGCTGCGCGGCGGGCGCAAGGTCAGCCACTGGATGTGGTTCGTCTTCCCGCAGGTCGCCGGGCTGGGGCGTTCGCCGATGGCCGCCCGCTACGCGATCTCCGGGCTGGACGAGGCGCGCGCCTACCTCGCCCATCCCGTGCTCGGCCCGCGGCTGCGCGAGAGCGCTGCCGCGCTGATCGAGCAGGCCACCCGCGACCCCGAGCGGATCCTCGGCCCGGTCGACGCGCTCAAGCTGCGCTCCTCGATGACGCTGTTCGCCCGCGCGGCGCCCGGCGAGCCCGTCTTCGCCGCCGTGCTGGAGCGCTTCTACGGAGGCGCGCCCGACCCCGAGACGGAGCGGCGTCTCTGACGCCGACCTTCACGGCCGCCCACCGCGGCGGCGCGGGCGAGCCGCTCGTGCTCCTGCACGGGTTCACCGACACCTGGCGCACCTGGACGCTGGTGCTCGACGCGCTGCAGGACCACCACGACGTGCTGGCGGTCACGCTGCCCGGCCATGCCGGGGGACCGCCGCTGAGCCGGCCCGTGCGCAGCCGGCAGCTGGCCGACGCGGTGGAGGTGGCCATGGACGCCGCCGGCTGGGAGACCGCGCACGTGGCCGGCAACTCGCTCGGCGGCTACGTCGCGCTGCAGCTGGCCGAGCGCGACCGGGCGCGCTCGGTCGCCGCGCTCGCCCCGGCCGGCGGGTGGGCGCCGGGCGACGACGCCTGGCGCTCGGTGCTGGCCTACTTCGCCGGGATGCAGGAGCAGGTCCGTCAGGCGGCGCCGCACGCGGCGGCGATCGCGGCGACGCCCGCCGGGCGCCGGGCGGCCACGCGCGCGATCACCGAGGCCTCAGAGCACCTGCCGCCCGAGCTCGTCGAGCACCTGATCGTGGGCGCCGCCCGCTGCGACGGCGCGCAGGCGCTGATGGCCGAGGCGGCCGCGCACGGCTGGCCGCTGGAGCCCGCCCGCGTGCGCTGTCCGCTGCGGTTCGTGTGGGGCACCGACGACCGGCTGCTGCCCTGGCCGGCCGCCGCCGCGGGCTATCGCGCCGCCTTCCCGGCCGCGGACTGGATCGACGTCGAACACGCGGGGCACTGCCCGCAGCTGGACGTCCCGCTGCAGACTGCGCAGCTGATCCTCGGCCTCACCGCTCCCTGACGATCCGTACCATCCGTGCCCGCATGCGCAACGCCGAACAGATGCTCCAGCACGCGGCGGCCAACGCCGAGCGCAACGCCGCGCCGAACCTCAGCCCGCGGCCCGAGCGCCAGGTCGCGGTCCTGACGTGCATGGACGCGCGCATCGCGGTCTTCCCGCTGCTCGGCCTGGAGCTGGGCGACGCCCACATCATCCGCAACGCCGGCGGGCTGGCCACCGAGGACGCGATCCGCTCGCTGGCCATCTCCCAGCGGGTGCTGGGCACCGAGGACGTGATCGTCGTCATGCACGACAGCTGCGGCCTCAACGGCGCCTCCGAGGACGACTTCACGCGCCAGCTGGCCGACGACGGCGCGCACCCCAGCTGGCGGATGGGCGCCTTCGCCGACGTCGAGGCGACGCTGCGCCACAGCCTTGGGCGCCTGCGCAGCGCGCCCGAGCTGATCCACAAGGATCACATCCGCGGGTTCGTCTTCGATCCGGAGACCGGGACGCTGCGCGAGGTGCTCAGCTAGCGAGCAGGAAGTCGCGGATCGTCTTGGCCACCACGTCGGGCTGCTCCAGCAGCCCCAGGTGGCCGGTGGCGATCTCGGCGTACTGGGCTCCGGCGATGCCGGCGTGCAGCTCGCGCGCGTGCTCGATCGGCGCCACCGCGTCGAGGGTCTGGCCGATCACCAGCGTGCGCGCGCGGATCAGGCCCAGCGACGAGCGCAGGTCGATGCGGCGGTCCAGCGCGGCCTGGCGTGCCGTGCCGGGCTGGCGGTTGCGCACGCCGAACGCGACGGCCTCCTCGGCCTCGGCCAGCGACATCGCGCTGACGAACGGCGGCGACAAGGCCGTCAGCAGCGCCAGGCGGGCGAAGAGATCGGGCTCGGTGGCGGCCAGGCGCTCCCACAGCGCGAACTGGATCTGGGCGCGCGCGTCGTCGATCGCGTTGGCCAGGCCCCCGAGCAGCACCAGCGAGTCGACCAGCTCGGGGCGGTCGGCGGCCAGCTGCGCCGCCACCGCGGCGCCCAGCGAGAAGCCGACCAGGTCGAAGGTCGACAGCCCGACCGCCTGCGCGGCGCCGGCCACCTGCTCGGCCAGCGTCTCCAACGTCAGCTCGCCGCCGTCGTCGACCGTCTGGCCCGAGCCGGCGTAGTCGGGGCGCACGACGGTCCACGCGTCGGAGAAGCGGCCGACCAGCGGGCCCCAGTCGATCTCGCCGCTGCCGCCGGTGCCGTGCACGAGCACGAGGCCCGGACCCGACCCGTCGACCGCGTAGGCGACGCGCGCGCCGCCGACCTGCGCGACGTTCATGCGCCCGCGCCGGACGGCGGCGGGTCGTCGCCGCCGCGCCGCGCGCGGTCGGCCAGCATGCGGCCCACGCGCAGGGGCAGCAGGCCGATCAGCGGCGCCCGGCGGCCCAGGTCGCTGCGGTCCTCGCGGTCGAAGGCCTGCGCGTAGCGCTGCGCCTGCGCGGCGCTGGCGTAGCGCCTTGTCGCCGCCCGCGCCGCAACCGCGCTCGCACGCCCAGCGCATCCTCGCGCCCTCGGCCTCGAAGCGGTAGCGGTGTCCCATCAGCGGCAGGTGAGCATGGCCGAGTTCTACCCCGGGTCCGCATGACGACCACGTCCGCCGGTGGACGCCGTGCACGGGGGTATCGGGGCCGGCCATGCAGCGTCCAGACCGGCAACGATCGAGACGCGCATCCCGGCCCGCCTCGACCGGCTGCCGTGGTCGCGCTTCCACTGGCTGATCGTCATCGGCCTCGGCACGGTGTGGATCCTCGACGGGCTCGAGGTGACCATCGTCGGCTCGCGTCGCCTCCCGGCTGACCGAGTCCGGCAGCGGGATCGCGATCTCCGCCGGGCAGATCGGGCACCGCGGCCGCCTTCTACGTCGCCGGCGCCTGTCTGGGCGCCCTGTTCTTCGGCCAGCTGACCGACCGCTTCGGCCGCAAGAAGCTGTTCATGATCACGCTGGCGGTGTACATCGCGGCGACCGCGGCGACCGCGCTTCGCGTTCGCGCCCTGGTACTTCTACATCGCGCGGTTCTTCACCGGCGCCGGGATCGGCGGCGAGTACGCGGCGATCAACTCCGCCGATCGACGAGCTGATCCCGGCCCGCGTCCGCGGCCGCGTCGACCTGATCGATCAACGGCTCCTACTGGATCGGGTCGGCCGCCGGATCGGCCGCCGCGCTGCTCTTCCTCGACACCGCGATCTTCGCCCCCGAACCTCGGCTGGCGGCTCGCCTTCGGCGCTCGGCGTCGTGCTCGGCCTGGCGATCCTGCTCGTCCGCCGCAACGTGCCCGAGAGCCCGCGCTGGCTGTTCATCCACGGCCGCGAGGAGGAGGCCGAGCAGATCGTCGACAGCATCGAGGACGAGGTCGCGCGAGGAGACCGGCGAGGAGCTGCCCGAGCCGGACGACCAGCATCACGGTGCGCCAGCGCAAGGCGATCCCGTTCCGCGAGATCGCGCGCACCGCCTTCACGCTCTACCCGAAGCGCGCGATCCTCGGCCTGGCGCTGTTCGTCGGCCAGGCGTTCATCTACAACGGCGTGACCTTCAACCTCGGCACGCTGTTCAGCGACCTTCTTCGACGTCGCCTCGGCCTCGTGCCGGTCTTCATCATCATCTACGCGGTCGGCAACTTCCTCGGGCCGCTGACCCTCGGGCGCGCTGTTCGACACCGTCGGGCGCAAGCCGATGATCGCCGGCACCTACCTCGGCTCGGCGGCGGTCGCCGTCGCTGCTGGCGATCCTGTTCGTCGAACGGCACGCGTCGGCACGTGGAGCTTCGTGGCGCTGGTCGTCGTGACCTTCTTCCTCGCCTCCGCCGGCGCGAGCGCGGCCTACCTGACCGTCAGCGAGATCTTCCCGATGGAGACCCGGGCGCTGGCCATCGCCTTCTTCTACGCGATCGGCACCGCGGTCGGCGGGATCACCGGGCCGCTGCTGTTCGGCCACCTGATCGGCAGCGGCAGACCGAGCGCAGGTCGTCGATCGCGTTCTCATCGGCGCCGGTGTGATGGCCCTCGGCGGCATCGCCGAGCTGTTCTTCGGCGTCAAGGCCGAGCAGGCCAACTCGAGGACATCGCCCAGCCGCTGACGGCCGAGGAGGCCGAGGAGGGCGGCGACCAGGAGGGCGGCGGCCAGGAGGGCGAGGGCGAGCAGCAGGAGGAGACCGAGCTGCACCCGGAGCGCCGCAGGGCCGAGCGGCTGCGGGCCGACGCCCAGGAGGCGCGCGCTCGCGGCGCCGAGCACCGTGCCGCCTTCCAGGAGCTGCAGCCCCGCGCCGACGGCGGCGACGAGCGCGCCCGCGAGCGCATGGGCGACGAGGAGCTGCTGTCCGAGGTGGCCGAGCTGCGCGCCCGCTGCTACGACGAGCAGGCCGCGTGCGCCGAGCAGCGCGCCGAGGCCGACGAGGCCGGCGAGGACGAGGCGGCGCGCACGGCGGCGCTTCAGCAGGCGGCGGCGGCCGACGAGCGCGCGCGCTCCTGGAGGAGCGCCTGGCCGCGATCACGGCCGAGCACGACGCGGACTCCGAGCGCCACGGCGAGCTGTCGGAGGCCGCGGCCGAGCGCGCCCGAGCCCGCGAGCAGCGGGCCGAGGCGGCACAGGCGCGCGGTGAGGCCGAGCAGGCCGAGGGCGCTGACGCGGAGGTCGCCGAGGCCCGCGCCGACATGCACGAGCCGCTGGGCCGGAGCTGCACGAGGAGCGCGGGCGAATGCACGAGCGCCGCGCCGACGGTGACGACGAGGCGGCGGCCGAGCCATGAGACGCGCGCCCAGGAGGCCGAGCATCTCGGGCTGGCAGCGGAGGAGCTCGTCGCCGCCGCCGAGCGCCGCGCAGAGGCGGGCACGCTGCGCGGCGAGGCCGAGCAGGCCGACGAGAGCGCGGCCGAGCGCCAGCGGGTCGAGGAGGACCGCCGCCGCGCCCAGGAGCGCGAGCGGCGCATGGCCGAGCGGGCCGCCCGGCGCCGGCGCGAGCAGCGATCTGGCGTGCGCCGCTTCCGCCCGGGTCCCGGGTCGATGATGGCCAGCCCGGGCTTGAGCCTCATGCCCGACCGCGACCGAGCCGATGTCGATCTCGATCGCGAGATCGAGACGATCGCCCGCGCCGTCGACGAGCACGGGCCGACCCGCCGCGACGAGCTGGCCCAGCTCGTCGGCGCGCGCTACTGGGGACCCGGCCGCTTCTCGACCGCGCTGCGCGAGGCGGTCTCCGAGGGCCGCGTTCGCCGGCTGTCGCGCTCGACCGTCGGGCCGCCCGAGGACGGCGACGGGAGGTAGCCCGCGGGGAGGTCCTCGGGCAGCGGGACCTCCTGCGGCGGGCGTCCCGGGCCGCCCTCGTCCCACGACTCCCAGGCGCGGCCGTCGCGGGCGTCGTGCTCGCCGGTGCCGCCGAGCGCCAGCAGCACCAGGCGCTCGCTGCCCCGGTTGGCGAGCTGGCGCAGCACGCCCGGCCCGACGCGCACCAGCTCGCCCGTGCCGAGCACGCGCTCCTGGCCCCCGAGGCCGAGCGACAGCTCGCCCTCCAGCACGACGAACACCTCCTCCTGCACGTCGTGGGTGTGGATGCGTCCGCGCTGGCCGGGCTGCAGGACGATCAGGTTCATCCCGAAGGAGGCGACGCCGAGCTGCGCCCGCAGGCGCTGGAAGCGCTCGCCGGAGTCGGGGTCCAGCGCGCCGAAGGCGACGTCGAGCGGCTCGCTCACGCGTCGGCCTCCAGGCGCTCGGGCAGCCCGAACGCGGGGAACAGGTCACCGAACAGGAAGTTGTGGACCTGGCCGATGGCGCCGCCGCCGGGGGCCACGTCGACCAGCACGATCGACCACGGCGCCCACCCGCCGCCGGGCGCCGGGCGGTACTGCGCGAAGGCGGGCTGGCCGTTGGCGCGCACGCGCAGCAGCTTCGAACCGCGGCACTCCGCACCTGGGCCGACCATCCACTTGCCCACGTCCTCGGGGCCCTGCAGCCACATCGCGTGCGGCGGCATGTCGAAGATCACGTCGTCGGCCAGCAGCCCGACGAGCGCGTCGATGTCGTAGCGCTCGAAGGCGGCGACGTAGCGGTTGAGCAGCTCCTCGTGCTCGGCGGCGACGTCGGCGGACTGCGCCGGGTCGATGTCGAGCGCGTCCAGCGTCGCTCGCGCCCGCTGGAGCGCGCTGTTGACGGAGGCCACCGTCGAGTCCAGCTGCTCGGCGGTCTCGGCGGCCGAGAAGTGCAGCACCTCGCGCAGGATCAGCACCGCGCGCTGGCGCGGGGGCAGATGCTGCAGCGCGGCGACGAAGGCCAGGCGCACCGTCTCGCGCGCGACGGCCATCGACTCGGGATCGCCCCCGTCAGGCAGCACCGACGCGTCGGCCACCGGCTCCACCCACGTGTGGCGGGGCAGCTCGTCGAGGATCGGGCGGTCGGCGCTGACCAGCGAGGCGACCTCCAGCGGCCGCGCCCGCCGCTGCGCGCCCGACAGCATCGACAGGCAGACGTTGGTGGCGATGCGGTACAGCCAGGCGCGCAGCGCATCCGGCGTCCGGAGCGACTCGGCGTTGCGCCACGCGCGCAGCATCGCCTCCTGGACCGCGTCGTCGGCCTCCGACCCGGAGCCGAGCATGCGGTAGCAATAGCCGGTGAGCTCCCGCCGATACGGCTCGAGATCGAGCTTGGTCTGCGCCGTGTCGACCGCCATCGGGTCGACGCTACACGAAGCGCTGCACGAAGTTGAGGGCCGTGTCGCACACCTCGCGCCAGCCGCCGTCGATCGTCAGGGCGTGGCCGCGGCCGGGCATCTCGACGATCTCCGTCACGCCCGGGTTGCCCTGCTGGCGCTCGTAGGCCGCGTTGGTCAGCGCCCACGGCACGGTGTGGTCCTTCTCGCCGCTGATCAGCAGCAGCGGGCCGCGGTCGGGGCTGTCGGTGTCGACCCTGGCCTCGGTCCAAGGGTTCAGGTTGGCGGCCGCCCCCTGGAACAGCGGTTCGGCGGGCGCGGGGACCGCGAACTCCGCGAACAGCCACTGGGCCTCCTCCTCGCTGACCGCGTTGGCGAAGGCGTAGCGGAACTGGTCGAAGGTCAGCGGGATCGCCTTGTTGCGGTTGAGCGGGTTGCGCAGCACGGGCGAGCTGGCGCGCAGGGTGCTGATCGGCAGCGGCAGCACGCCTCGGAACGGTGCCGGGTCGATGGCCACCGAGGCCAGCGACAGGCCGCGCCCGGCGAGGATCTGCGTCATCAGGCCACCGAAGGAGTGGCCGACGATCGCCGGCTTGCGCTCCAGGCTGTCGATGTGCGCCTGCACGTGGTCGGCGACGTCGTTGATGCTCTTGCCCGCGAACGCTTCGGGGTTCGGCGCGCGCCTCGTCGACCGTTGACGGGTCGTCGGGCCAGTCGGCGGTGATCGCCGCGAAGCCGGCCTCCTCGAACACGGCGGCCCAGCGGTCCCAGCTGCTCGGCAGCAGCCACAGCCCGTGGACGAAGACGACCGGGGGCCTGCCGGAGGCGTTGGCGGCCTCCACCTGCTCGTCGGTGGTGACATGCGCTGGAGTGGCCATGGGCGTTCTCTACAGCAACGGGCACTGCCGCGTGAGATGAATCTGCCACCGCTCGGGCGTCATCGCGCGGTGGCCTGGTGGCGCAGCCGGGTGCGCAGCTCGCTGAAGCGCACGTACTCGTAGACCAGCACGACGACCAGCACGACGAGCACGAGCACGAGCGAGACGAGCGCTGCCACGTGCGTGGCCACCGGGATCAGCGCCAGCAGCAGCAGCGCGGCGACGAGCCGCTGGGTGCTGAAGCGGTGCACGCCGCGCCAGCGGAAGGCGACGTGGGCGAGCAGGTAGACCGCGCCGCCGCCCATCAGCGCGGTGGCGGGCACGACCTTCAGGTGCTCGTCGACGTGGGAGATCGTCTTCTTCGAAGCCCAGCGCCATCAGCTCGATGCCGGCGATCATCGGGAAGTGCAGGTAGGAGAAGGTGTCGCGCGCGATCTCGTTGCGCTCCCGGCCCTCGGCGGCGTTGCTGCAGCCGCCGCTCGGCCACGAGCGCGACGACGTCGAAGTACAGCCACCACAGCGCCGCGGAGATGGCCAGCGCGAGGATCGCGGCGGCGATCAGCCCGGCGTCGATGTTCAGGGCGGCCGCGCCCACGCCGATGGCCACGATCGACTCGCCCAGCGCGACGATGATCATCAGCCCGTGGCGCTCGGCGAAGTGGCCCGGGGACGAGATGCCAGCCCTCCGCGCCGAACACGTACGGGCTCGCCCATGTCGAGCAGCAGCGCGACGGCCCAGATGCCGATCTGCGCCCAGCCGTCGGCGAACGAGCCGCCGATCAGGAGCCCGACGCCGATCGTCGTGCCGACGGCCAGGCCGCGCACCGAGCGGCGGAAGCTCCCGTCGTCCCGCGCGGCGAGCCACAGCAGGTACGAGCTGCGCGTAGCGCACGACGCCGTAACCGACGGTGAACAGCAGCGCCTCGTCGCCGTAGGCCTGCGGGATGCACAGCGCGACGATCGAGCAGGCCGGCCATCGCCGCGAAGAAGCCGAGGCGCACGAGCCCCTCCTCGGGGTCGACGGTCGAGCCCAGCCACGCGTAGCCGACCCAGGCCCACCACATGATCCCCGAGATCAGGACGCCCTTGACGAGGCCCTGCCATGTCGGCTCGCTCGGCCATCAGAGCGGTGCACTGCGTCAGCGTGAGCACGAACACCAGGTCGAAGAACAGCTCGAGCGGACGCACGCGATCGTCGTCGCGCAGCACGGCGCGGCGCAGGCGGGGCGGCGCGGCGGAGCTCATGGGCGGCGACTCTACGCCTTGGACGGCGTCGCCATGTCCGCCGGAATCGTTTCTGGTACCGTTGCCGACCAATGACCCGGGTCCGTACCATCTCGACGCTTCCGGTCGCCTATCCGGAGCCAAACGACAACGGCAACACGCGGCACCTGCTGTTCGTGCGCATCGAGGCCGACGACGGCACGGTCGGTTGGGGCGAGGCGATCACGATGTTCCCCGACGCGACTCGCGCGACGGCCCACTACGTCGAGGGCATGGCAGAGCTGGTGGTCGGCAGCGACCCGATGGCCAACGTCGCCACCTGGCAGACGATCAAGCGCACCGGCTGGTGGGTCGGGTTCCGCGGCGGAGCTGCGGCGTTTGCGCTCAGCGCCATCGACATCGCGCTGTGGGACCTCAAGGGCAAGCTGCTCGGCCAGCCGCTCATCAGCCTGCTGGGCGGAGCCGTCCAGGAGCGCCTTCCGTCGGTGGCCTCGACCCACGTCTTCAACCCTTCGCTCGAGTACGAGGCCGAGCGGCACGGGCGCTACGTTCGCGAACAGGGCTACCGCGGCGTGAAGATCGGGATGGGCAAGAAGGGCGGCACTCGGCTGGGCTACGAGCTCGACCGCGACGTGGAGTTCGTCCGACTCCTGCGCGAGGCGGTCGGGCCTGACGCCTGGATCATGATGGACCGCGGGCAGGCGCTGACCTGGGACGTGGCCGAGGCCATCCACCGCACCAACGCCTTCGAGGAGCTCGGCCTGCGCTGGATCGAGGAGCCGCTGGAGCCCGACGACGTGCACGGCCATCGTCGCCTGCGCCAGCACACGAGGACGCTGATCGCCGGCGGTGAGCGCGAGTGGGACGCCGCGGGCTTCGCGCGGCTCATCGACACGGGCACGATCGACGTCGTCGGCTGCGACATCGGCCGCGCCGAGGGCATCACCGGTGCGCTCAAGGTCATCGGCCTCGTCGAGCGCGCCGATGTCTGGTTCAACTCGCACGCCTGGTCCAGCGCGGTGAACACCGCGGCGTCCATCGCGCTGTCGGCCTCCACGCCACGGTGCCTGCTGCAGGAGCTCAAGCCGGATCCCAACCCGATGCAGCACGAGCTGGTCGAGGATCCGATCGCTCAGCGCGACGGCTGGATCGAGGTGCCGCGCCGGCCCGGTCTCGGCGTCGACGTGCGCGAGTCGGTCCTGGAGCGCTACCGGCTGCCATGACCCTCACCGAGCGGATGGTGGCCGCCGCGCTGGAGGCCTACGACCCGCTCGAGGCGCGTCGCGCGGGCGGGCGCACCCTGTTCGACCACCTGGCCACACGGCACGCCGGCCGGCGCCTCGTCGCGCCGGCGGTGGGCGACGCGGGCGCAGCCGTCGCGCTCGATCGCGACGACGTGCACTGGCCGTCGCTCACCCACCCTGGCGCCATCATCTGGACGGTCGTCCTCGCCGCCGGCGCCCAGGGTGATGCGCGCTGGCGGCCGGCTCACGCCGGCTACGAGGTCACCGCACGCCTGGGGCGAGCGCTCGGTCCCGACCATCGGCGCTACTGGCATGCCACCACGACCGCCGGCATGGTCGGTGGCGCCGTCGCGGCCGCCCTGGTCCTCGATGCGGATCCGGTGTCCGCGGCGGGCCACGCGATCTCGCTGGCCGGCGGGTCGATCGTGGCGTTGTTGGAGCGCAGCGACACGCGCATGGTGCACCGCGACCATGCGGCCGACGCCGCCCTGCGGTGCGCCCGACTGGCCGGTCTGGAGGCGACCCGTGAGGGCCTGGAGCATCCGCGCGGCCTGTTCGCGGCGATGGGCGGGGCCCCCGCCCCGCTGCTGGAGGCGGGCGCGCGCGGCGCGATCGCCGAGACGAGCCTGCGGATGCATGCCACCAGCGGGTTCAACCAGGCCCTCGTGGAAGCCGCCGCCGAGCTGGCGGGCGGTTCGCTGGACGGTCCGGTGCTGGTGGAGGCCCCGCCCCCCACTCTCGCCATGGCCGGGGAACCGGCGCCGAGCACCGCGGACCAGGCGTGGTGGAGCGCGCCGCATGCCGTCGCGGTCACCCTGCTCGGGCTCGATCTCGCCGATCCCGCGCACGTCGATCATCCCGACGTCGTCGCCCTCCGCTCGCGCATCGAGCTGCGCGAGGCCGATTGCTCGCGCGTGACGATCGGCCGTGACAGCGCTCAGCGCGTCGCCGCCGCCGATCCGACCGACGAGGCCCTGATCTCGAAGTGGCAGGCGCTGAATCCGCAGCTCGCCCCGCCGCTCGACCTGCTCCAGAAAGGGACGACATGAACCAGACCAAGCGCGCCGTCGTGACCGGCGCGGCCCGCGGCATCGGGCAGGCCACGGCGAGGCGCCTGCTGCGAGAGGGCATCGAGGTGCTCGCCGTCGACCGCGACGCCGACGGGCTGGGCGCCCTGCGCGAAGCTGGCGCCGAGGCGCTGGTGGTCGACCTCGCCACCGAGGAGGGCGTGGACGCGGTCGCCGCGGCCGGGGCAGGCCGCGACTACCTCGTCAACGCCCATGGGATCATCCGCCTGCGTCCGCTGCTGGAGACGTCACGCCAGGACTGGCAGGACCTGTTCTCCGTCAACGCCGAGTCGATCTTCTTCCTGTGCCAGCAGCTCGGGCCCCGGCTTCGCGCCGGGGGCGCGATCGTCAACCTGTCCTCCGTCTCGGCCAAGCTCACGACGACGCCCGAGACCGCGGTCTACGCGACGACGAAGACGGCGATCCTGGCGATCACCCGGGCGTTCGCCTACGCGCTGGCGGCGCACGAGGTTCGTGTGAACGCGATCTGCCCGGGGATCATCGACACGCCGATGCAGGACGCGGTGCTCGAAGAGGTCGCGACGCTGCGCGGGACGACGGTCCAGGAGCTGTCGGACGCCCGCACCGCGACCGTGCCGATGGGTCGCGGCGCGACGCCCGAGGAGTGCGCCGGCGGAATCTGGTACCTGCTGTCGGACGACAGCTCCTACATGACCGGCGAGGCGATGAACTACTCCGGCGGCCTCGCCGTCTGGTGAGTCCTCAGATCCGGTAGATCCGCTCCGCGTTGGCGCTGAACAGCGCGGCCTGCTCGTCGCGGCTGTACTGCGACGCGATCTGCGCGTACGCGTCCACGACGGTCGCGTAGTCGCTGTAGAGCTTGTCGACGGGCCAGTTGGTGCCCAGGAAGCACCGCTCGACGCCGAACGCCTCGACGCAGTGCTCGAACCACGGGCGGATCGACTCGACCGTCCAGTCGTTGTCGCCCATGGCCAGGCCGGAGATCTTGCAGACCGCGGAGTCGGCCTCGGCGAGGGTGCTGATGCCGCGCTTCCAGTTGGCGAAGTACTCGTCCGTGCGCTCGAGCGGGAAGCCGGCATGGTCGAGGACCATCACGGTCTGCGGGTGCAGTCGCGCCAGGTCACGCGCCTTCTCCATGCTCTCCCAGAAGCAGTCCAGATCGCAGACGAGGCCGCGTTCGCCCAGCCGCGCGTACCCTCGCTGCCAGGCCGGATCGCGCAGATAGTCGCCCTCGCCGAAGTCGCGGATGCCGCGGAGCCGTGGCGAGGCCTCGGCGTGGCGGTCGAGCACCGCGTCGAGGTCGTCGGCGGCCAGGCGCGCGTCGGCGACGATCGCGTGCGGCCAGCCGGTGGCCTCGGCCTGCTCCTGCAGCCAGATCGTCTCGGCGACGGGGTCCTCGCTGCCCAGCGCGGCCTGCACGTGCACCGCCTTGCTGACGTTCGCCCCGGCCACGTCGGCCGCATACTCATTGCCGCCGTAGAGCGGCACCTTCATCGACTCGATGTCGCCGAGGATCGGGTGGACCCACCCGGGCTGCAGCCACGAGTAGTGCGTCTCGGGGTTGTTCAGATCCCAGAAGTGGACGTGGGTGTCGACGAGGGACAGGTTGGCCATGGCGCTTCGTCACTCCGTTACAGTCGGAAACCCGGAAACCGGAAACGATTGTGGAAACGTATCTCGGAGGCGGCGGCGATGTCAAAGCGGGTCCTGGTGGCGGCGTTCGCGATGGAGGCCAACAGCTTCGCGGCGGGGGCGACGACGCTCGACGACTTCCGCGCCCAGGTATGGGCGGTGGGTGACGCCGTGCGGCCGGAGGCGCTGGGGCCCGACAGCGAGCTGGCCGCCGCCTGGCGCGTCCTGGCCGCCGCCGGCCTGGATGTGGTGCCGGCGCTGGCGGCGTGGTCCGCGCCCCGGCCCGCGCTGGCGGCGGGGGTGGTCGACGCGGTGTCGCGGCTCGTGCTCGCCCGCGCCGGGGGCGTCGACGGCGCCTATCTGATGCTGCACGGCTCGGCTGTCGCCCGCGACGACGAGGACCCGGAGGGGACGCTCCTGGCCGCGCTGCGCGAGCGACTGGGGCCGGACCGCCCGATCGCCATCAGCCTCGACTGCCACGCGCACCTGACGCCGGCGATGGTCGCGGCGGCCGACGTCGTCAGCGCCTACCGCACGTGCCCGCACGTGGACACCGCGCGCACCGGCGCCCAGGCCGCGGCGCTGCTGGTCGACGCGCTGGAGGGCCGCAGTCGCCCGGTGGTGGCGCTGGCTGGACGGCCGATGATCACGCCGCCCGAGCGCCACGACAACGCGCTCGAGCCGTTCGGGGGCCTGATGCGACGCGCCGCCGCGCTGGAGGCCGGGCCGGTGCTGGCCACGGGTCTGCTCGCGGTCCAGCCGTGGATCGACGTGGCCGGCCTGGGCTGGAAGGCGGTGGCGACCGCCGATGGCGATCGCGCGGCCGCGCAGGGCGCCGCCGACGCGCTGGCCGACGCCGCCTGGGCCGCGCGCCGGGAGCTGCTGCCGCCCGCGGGCCCGGACGCCCGCGCCGCGTTGGCGGCCGCGCTGCGCCAGCCCGCGCCCGTGGTGGTGGCCGACACGGGCGATGCCACCAACGGGGGCAGCATCGGCGACAGCACCGAGCTCCTGCGCGCCGCCGTTGCCGCCGATGTCCCGCAGAGCGAGCCGGGCGCGACATCGGCGGTGCTGCTCAGCGTGGCGGATCCGGCGGCGGCTGCGCGTGCCGTGGGCGCCGGCGTGGGCGCGACGCTCGACGTCACGCTCGGCACGGGGCCTCCAGGTGCCTACAACGCCGCGACGCACCTGCGCGGCGCGCGGGTGGAGGCGGTGTTCGACGGCGAGTTCGCCTACACGCACCCGGTCAACGCCGGCTACCGCGCCTCCACCGGGCCGGCGGCGCGCTTGCGGGCCGGCGCCGTCGAGGTCGTCGTCCACAGCCGCTCCCTCGGCGTCATCGATCCGGCCGTCTACGTCGCGCTGGGCGCCGACCCGGCCGCCGCCCACGTCGTCCAGGCCAAGTCGCACGTGAGCTTCCGCGCGGGGTTCGCCCACCTCACGCCGCGCTCGGTGCTGGCCGCGACCGGCGGGCCGACGACGGCCGAGCTGTCCAAGCTCGACTACCGTCGCCGGCCGCGGCCGCTGTTTCCGTTCGAGCTGGGCTGAGGCTCAGCCCGCTCCGGGCATCGCCCGTTGACAACGGGGAGCTCGCCGGCGCCCTGGGCGCGGGAGCCGAACGCCGTCCGGCTTCGTCCGACCGACGCGCTCGTAGTACTCCTCGGGCACCGTTGTCGGATCCTTGAACATCTGCCACTGGCACCGCTGCGGACGTGCCGGTCGGGCTCGTGTCCTGGCCCTAGCTGGGCGGATCGATGACGCGCACCGGGTAGCCGAAGCGGTCGATCGGCATCTCCTCCATCAGCACGATGCAGTGGGTGCAGTAGTGGCAGACGCCCGGGTGTGCAGTGGTTCCAGGAGTGCGGCTCCTGGGAGACCGCCCAGTTGTACGGCGGCTCCATGCGGGCCGGCGTGCCCTCGATCGTGTCGCCCCGGATCGTCCGGCCGCCCGACCCGCACGGGTCGAAGCGGAGGACGTACCGGTCCTCCAGTCTCGATCAGCTCGAAGTCGCCTGTCCGCTCCGGCCCGACGAGGTGGCCGCGCATCGCCTCGCAGGCGACGAGCATCAGCGTCTCGAGGGCGTCGTCCCACGGGTGCTTGTCGATGTCGAACTTCTCGTAGCGCCACGAGAACAGCGGGCAGCAGCACGCTGGTCCCACATGTCGCCCGATCGCCGGCTCGCCCAGGCGTGCCACGATCTCGCTCATCAGGCCGTAGGTGTGGTCGACGTCGCGGTCGTGGCACTGGCGCCACGTCTCCTTGCAGCTCGTCGAGCTTGGCGTGGGCCGCCTCGGCCTCCTCGCGGAAGACGTGGCCGACGAGCTGCTCGCACTGCTCGTGGACCTTGAACCACTGCGTGCGCACGTTCCACGGCGAGCCGTCGGGGAAGGCGAGCGTGGCAACGATCCGCTCGTTGGCCGCGGCGATGTCCTCCTTGGAGACGCCGTTCTCGGCCAGGAACGCGTTGAGGTCGGGGATCCACTGGCGGTAGATGCCGCAGCACACGCTGGCCTCCTCCACGAAGTAGTTGGCCAGCTGCGCGGCGAGATCCCATTCGCCCGCGTCGATGGCCTCGTGGATCTTGCGGTAGGTCGAGATCCTCTGGTCCTGCCAGCTGCCCATTCGTACGCGCCGACCCAGCGCGTCCGAGAAGGCGATCATGGTGTCGGTCATGGCGACCGGATACGTTACTGGCATCGTTTCCGGTCAGCAACCCATACCTGGTACGGTCGTGCCCACCATGCCGCCGAGGGTCGCGCTCGTCGAGCCGTACTGGGACTTCTGGGAGCCATCGGTGCCCTACGACCTGCGCGCCGACCGCGCGGCGATCGGCGCGGGCGTGCGTGCCGCGCTGGACGATCGGCTGGAGTGGGTGGACGACACCGCCAGGGCCGACGCCGTGCTCGTGCTGCAGACGATGGCCACGCCGCCGGCCTGGACGCTGCCCGCGCTCGGCGACCGCCCGGTCGTCGTGTGGGCGGCCCATCGCCGCGCGCTGCCATCCGGTTTCGACCACGCCGCCATCACCACCGAGGGCGCCACCGTCGGCGCGCCGATGCTCACCTCCCTGCTCGTGCGGGCCGGGCGGCCGTTCGAGCTGGTGCTGGGCCGCGTCGACGACCCCGCCTGCGTCGAGCGCGTGGCGGGGGCGCTGCAGGCGGCCGCGGCGGCGTCGCGGCTGGGCCGCGCGCGCATCGGCCGCATCGGGCGGCCGCTGGACGGCTACGCGTGCGTCGACACCGACGACGCGCTGCTGCGTGCCGTCACCGGCATCGAGCTCGTGGCGATCGCGCCGGCCGAGGTGCTCGCGCTGTATCGCGCGGTGTCCGATGAGCGGGTGCGGGCGCTGGAGGCCGAGACCCGCGCGCTCTATGACGTCGAGATAGGCGGCGACGGCCTGGAGCGTTCGCTGCGCGCCGCCTGCGCGATCGACGACGTGGCTGAGCGCCATGGGCTCGACGCGGGCGCGATGAACGGCCATGTGCCCGAGATCCGCTTCGGCCCGGAGATCGGCATCGCGCCGTCCTTTGCGCTGGGCCGGGCCACGACCAACGGGATCCCCTGGACGGAGGTGGGCGACGTGCTCACCGCGGTGGCGATGCTGGCCACCAAGCTGCTCGGCGGCGCGGCCCAGTACCACGAGCTCGAGGCCGTCGACTACGAGACCGGCGAGCTGGTGCTGGCCAGCTCGGGCGAGTACGACCTCGCGTTGGCGCCCGGAGTGCGTCCGCGCCTGATCGCCAACGAGTGGTACGCCGGCGACGCCCACGTCGGCGCCTGCGCCTGCTTCGCCGCGCCCGCGGCGCCGGCCACGCTGCTCGGGCTTCGCCCAGGTCGGCGAGGGCTACCGCTTCGTCGCGGGCGAGGGCGAGCTGACCGGGCGTGCCTTCCCGGCCACCGGCACCGCCAACGGCGCCTTCCGCTTCGCCCGCGGGCTCGACGCGTGGACCGACTGGTGCCGCGCGGGGGCCAACCACCACTCGTCCGCCACGCCGGGGCTGCTCGGCGCGTCGGTGGAGGCGCTGGCGCGCTTCCTGGGCGTGAGTGCCATCCGATGTTGAACCACCACGATTGGAATCGATTGTGACCCTCCAGCTCAACGGCTTCGATGGCCGCGTCGCGTTCGTCAGCGGCGCCGCCCGCGGCATCGGCGCGACGATCGCCGCCACCCTCCGCGACCTCGGTGCGCAGGTCGCCGCCGGGGACCTGCGCCCGCCCGAGCACGACGGGATCCTCGGCGTCGAGCTCGACGTCACCGACGAGGGGTCCGTCGACGCCGCCTTCACGCGCGTCGAGGGCGAGCTGGGCGCGCCGTCGATCCTGGTGCTCAACGCCGGCATCTTCGTGATCGAGCCGTTCGAGGAGACGTCGCTGGCGTCGTGGCAGCGTACGATCGACGTCAACCTGACCGGCGCGTTCCTGTGCGCACGGCGCGGGCTGCCCGCGATGCGCGAGGCGGGCTACGGCCGGGTGCTGGCGATCGGCTCCAGCGCCGGCAAGACCGGCGGGGCCAAGTCGGTGGCCGCCTACGGCGCGAGCAAGGCGGGGGTGATGGCGCTGGCCAAGGCGATCGCCAGCGAGTACGCGGCGCACGGCATCACCTCCAACGCGCTGGCGCCGTCGCTGATCGACACCGACATGATCTCGTCGATGCCCGACATGGCCAGCAAGGTCCCCGTCGGGCGCCTGGGCACGGTTCACGACGTCGCCGACCTCGTCGCCTTCCTGTGCTCCGAGCATGCGGGCTACATCACCGCCGAGGTCGTCGACGTCAACGGCGGATTCCTGATCGACTGATGCGCGCGCTTGTGCTTCCCGCGGTGGACGAGCCGCTCCAGCTCGTCGAGCGCGAGGTGCCCGATCCCGGCCCGGGGCAGGTGCGCGTGCGCGTGCAGGCCTGCGGGGTGTGCGGCTCGGACCTGTTCCTCCAGCGGGGCGGCTTCGGCGCCGACAAGCTGCCGGTCGTGCCCGGCCATGAGGCCGCAGGCGTGGTCGACGCGCTGGGCGCCGGGGTCGAGGGCCTCGCGGAGGGCGACCAGGTCGCGCTCTACTACATCGACAACGCGCCTGATGCCCCACGGCCGAACCTGGGGCCCGCTGTGCGGCGTATGGGCGTCGACGTGGACGGGGCCTTCGCCGAGTTCGTCGTGCGTCCGGCCGCCACGCTGATCGCGCCCCCCGCTGCGGTCGATCCGGCGACGCTGGCGGTCCTCACCGACGCGGTCGGCACGCCGTACCACGCGCTCGCGCGCATCGCCCGCGTGCAGCCCGGCGAGACCGTGGTCGTCCTCGGCATCGGCGGCATCGGCTCCAACGCCGTGCAGGTGGCGGTCGGGATGGGCGCGCGTGTCGTCGCCATCAGCCGCAGCGAGCAGAAGCTGGCCCTGGCGCGCGAGCTGGGCGCCGAGGCGGCGCTGCCGCTCGACCAGGCACGCGAGTACATCGGCGACGCCGGCGCCGATGTCGTCGTCCAGTGCGCGGAATCGTCACAACTCGACGAGGCGGCGATCGCGCTGGGCGGCTACGGCGCACGCATCGTCCTGATCGGGGCGTCGGTCGATCCATTCGCGGCGCGCTCGTCACAGCTGATCTGGCGCGAGCTGTCGGTCATGGGTTCGCGCGGGTTCACGCCCGAGGACATCCGCGAGGTGATCGACCTGCATCTCGCCGGCCGGTTGCGCACCGACCACCTGACCGCGGTCCAGCGGCCGCTGGAGGAGGGCAATGCCGCGCTGGCGGATCTGCGCGACGGCCGGGTGCTGCGGTCGGTGCTGATCCCATGAGGGTGGCGATCTACGGCGCCGGCCAGGCGGGCACGGCGGTCGCCGGGCTGCTGCGGCGGCGCGCGGTCGCGGTCGACGGGCCGTTCGGGCGCGATGCCCGCGCCGAGGCGCTCGAGTCGGGGGCGGACGTCGTGCTCATCGCGACCACGTCGTTCCTGGCCGAGATCGCCGACGACGTGCGGGTGGCGATCGCCGCCGGATCCAACGTGCTGACCAGCGCCGAGGAGGCCGCCGATCCGTGGGCCACCGATCCGGCCCTGGCCGACAGGCTCGACGCCCTGGCCCGTCGGCGAGGGGTCTCGGTGCTGGGCGCGGGGCTCAACCCCGGCTTCGCCTTCGATGCGCTGGTCCTGACCGCCCTGGGCGCGTGCTCCGAGGTGCGCGCATTGCGCGTGGAGCGCGTCGTCGACCTGTCGGGCTTCGGTCCATCGATCCTGCGGCGGCTCGGAATCGGCTACTCGGCGGAGGCGTTCGGCGACGGCGTCGCCGCCGGGCGGATCACCGGTCACATCGGCTTCCCGCAGTCGATGCGGGTCGTCGCGCGGGCCCTCGGGGTGCGCATCGAGCGGATCACCCGCGAGATCCGGCCGCTGATGGCCGGCGAGCGCACGGCCGGCTTCGTGCAGCGGTATGTGGCGCTCGCGGCGGGGGCGCCGTGGTTCACCGCAGACTTCACCGGCCACGTCGCGCCACGCGATGCCGGGCTGGTGACGTGCGACCGCATCGAGGCCGACGCGACCCCGCCGCTGCGTCTGGAGATCGCCGGCGGCCTTCCGTCCCAGGGCGGCTCGGCCGCGGTGCTGGCCAACTCGATCGCTCGGGTGGCCGCCGCTCGGCCGGGATGGGTCACGGTGGGGGACCTCCCGCCCGCGTTGCCGGTCGTCTGCTAGATTTTCGGAATCGTTACCAGTACCGTATTCAGGGAGAAGGGATGAGCTGGGAGCTGGGACTCGACGATCGCGGTGTGGTCGTGACCGGCGGGGCAGGCGGCATCGGCCGCGAGGTCGCGTCCGCGTTCGCCGCGGCCGGGGCGCGAGTCGCCGTCGTCGATCTCGACCCCGACGCCTGCGCCGAGGTGGTCGCTGGCCTGGAGGGCGGGACCCGGCGCCACCTGGCCATCGGCGCGTCGATCAGCGACCTCGGGGCGCAGGAGTCGGTCCTGCGCCGGGTGCAGGACGCCTTCGGTCGCCTCGACGTGCTCGCCCACCTGGCCGCCGTGCTGCGCCGGCGCGACACGATCGACGACGTCACCGAGGACGACTGGGACTTCCAGCTCGACATCAACCTCAAGGCGACGTTCTTCCTCAACCGCTGGGCCGCGCGCCTGTTCCGCGAGCAGGGCAACGGCGGACGGATCATCAACTTCACCTCGCAGGGCTGGTGGACCGGCGGCTTCGGCGGTTCGGTCGTCTATGCGGCCAGCAAGGGCGGCATCGTCTCGATGAGCCGTGGCCTGGCGCGCACGCTCGCCGACGACGGCATCACCGTCAACACCGTCTCCCCGGGCGGCGTCGACACCACGATGATGACGAGCGGGTCCTCCGAGGAGGCCCTCGAGGGCTTCCTGAAGATGGTCCCGCTCGGGCGCATGGCCCAGCCCTCCGAACTGGCCGGCATCGTCCTCTTCCTGTCCTCCGACCACGCCTCGTACATCACGGGCGCGACCGTCAACGTCAGCGGCGGTCAGCTCATGTACTGACCACGATGGAGCCGATGCACCGATGAGCAACACCGCACCCACGAAGGCCTCCGTGCCGTTGGACGAGCAGCTCGACTGGCAGCGGTCGATGCTCGAGATCCGCCAGTTCGAGGACGAGTGCCACCGGCTGTTCGCGCGCGGCCTGGTGCGCGGCTCCACCCACCTCGGCCAGGGCCAGGAGGCCGTCAACGTCGGCGCCTGCCGGGCGCTGCGCACGACGGCGACACGATGGCCTGCACCTACCGCGGCCACGCCGCCGTGCTGGCCAAGGGGGCGCCGCTGGACGCGTCCTTCGCCGAGATCCTCGGCAAGGACGACGGGCCTGTGCGCGGCAAGGGCGGCTCGATGCACCTGACCGACATGCAGCGTCGGCGCGATCGGCTCCTTCGCGATCATCGGCGCCCACCTGCCGATCGCCTGCGGCACCGCCTTGGCCGCCAGCTGTACAAGGGCTGCCGGACGGTCAGCCTCGTCGCTTCTTCGGCGACGGCTCGACGAACATCGGCGCCTTTCACGAGTCGCTCAACCTGGCGGCGATCTGGAAGCTGCCGGTCGATCTTCGTCTGCGAGAACAACCTCTACGGCGAGTACTCGCCGATCGCCACACGACGCCGATCACCGAGCCTCGCCGAGCGCGCCGACTCCTATGGGATGCCGGGCGTGCGCATCGACGGCAACGACATCAGCGTCGTCCATCAGACCGTGACCGAAGCGGTCGCCGCGCGGCGCGTGCCGGCGAGGGCCCGACGTTATCGAGGCGATGACCTACCGCCACAAGGGCCACTCGCGCGCCGATCCGGCCGCCTACCGGCCCGACGGCGAGCTCGAGCGCTGGCTGGAGCGCGACCCGCTGCTCCTGCACGAGCGCGCTCTGCGTGGCCGCAGGGCGTCGAGCAGGAGCGCCTGGACGCGATGCGCGTCGAGGCCGAGAAGACCGTGGCCGACGGCGCTGGAGCGGGCCATGAGCTGGCGCCGACCCAGCGCCCGAGTCGCGTCTGGAGGACGTCTACGCATGAGCACGACAGCCACGACCACCATCACCTACCGCGATGCGGTCGTCCAGGCGATGGCCGACGCGATGGATGCCGACGCAGACGTCTTCCTGCTCGGCGAGGACGTCGGCGCCGCCGGCGGCGCCGTTCAAGCTGACCGACGGGCTGCTCGAGCGCTTCGGTCGCCGGCGCGTGCGCGACACGCCGATCTCCGAGCAGGCGATCGTCGGCACGGCGATCGGCGCCGCCCTGTCAGGGCCTGCGGCCGATCGCCGAGATCATGTTCGCTGACTTCGCGGGCGTCTGCTTCGACGGCATCGCCAACGAGCTGGCCAAGTACCGCTACATGACCGGCGGCCAGGTCGACGTCCCGGCGACGATTCGCCTGGCGCAACGGCGCCGGCGCGGGCTTCGCCGCCCAGCACTCGCAGTCGGTCGAGAACTGGTTCCTCAACGTGCCCGGCCTGAAGATCGCCGTGCCGGCGCACGCCGGCCGACGCCTACGGGCTGCTGCGCACCGCGATCGCCGACCCCGACCCGGTGCTCGTCTTCGAGCACAAGCACCTGCTCAGCCACAAGCAGAGCTGCCGGGCGAGCTGGCGCCGATCGCCGCTCGGCCAGGCCGAGGTCGTGCGCGCCGGCGACGACGTCACACTGGTGGCCACGCAGCTGATGCGCCACCGCGCCGTCGAGGCGGCCGAGCTGCTGAGCGGCGAGGGTGTGTCGGTCGAGGTGATCGACCCGCGCACGCTGGTCCCGCTCGACGCCGCGGCGATCGGCGCATCGCTGGACCGCACCAACCACCTGGTCGTCGCGCAGGAGTGCACCCACGACGGCAGTTGGGGCGCCGCGTTGGTGGCGCGCATCATGCGAGACCACTTCGAGTCGCTGGATGCGCCGCCGCTGGTCGTCGGCGGCGACGAGACCCCGATCCCGTACGCGGGCGGCCTCGAGGAGCTGTGGATTCCCAGCGCCGAGCGGATCGCCGACGGCGTGCGCCGGACCCTCGCCTACTGACATGGGCGAGATCGTGATGCCCCGCCTGTCCGACTCGATGGAGGAGGGCACCGATCCTGCGCTGGCTGAAGGCCGACGGCGACGAGGTTGCACGCGGCGAGGAGATCGTCGAGATCGAGACCGACAAGGCGACGATGACCTACGAGGCCGACGAGGCGGGCGTGCTGGCGATCGTGGCGACGGAGGGCTCGACGGTGGCGGTCGGCGCGCCGATCGCGACGATCGGCGACGCGGCGCCCGCCGCGTCCAGCAACGGCGCCGCGGCACGGCAGCGGCCCGAGCGGCGGCGGCCCGCGGCGGAGGCGCAGCCGCCCTGGCACCCCCGGCGCCCGCACCGCGCGATCGGCGCGAAGGCAACGGCGTGAACGCGTCGCCGGTGGCGCGCCGGGTCGCCCGCGGCTGGGCGTCGACGTCGCCTCGGTGACCGGCTCGGGCCCCCACGGTCGGATCGTGAAGGCAGACGTGGTGGCCGCGGCCGAGCGGGCCCCGCGTCGGCGCCGCGAAGCCGGCCCCGGCCGACGCGGAGCGACGCCACGCCGCGGCGGCCCCGGAGGCGACGCCGACGGACCGTGAGCAGCTGTCGCGCACCCAGCAGCTGATCGCGCGGCGCATGGCCGAGTCGCGCGCCACCGCGCCGGACTTCGACGCTCGAGGTCGATATCGACATGAGCGCCGCGCTCGAGCTGCGCGCGCAGCTGAAGGTCGCCGCCGGCGAGGACCAGCCGTGCCTTCGTTCAACGACATGGTCGTCAAGGCCGTCGCGTCGCTCTGCGCTCGCCATCCGCGCGCCAACGGCAGCTACCGCGACGGCGCGCTTCGAGCTGCACTCGCGATCAACGTCGGCGTCGCGGTGGCTGCGACGGACACGCTTGTCGTACCGATCGTCTGCCACGCCGACACCAAGTCGCTCGGCGAGATCGCCGCCGAGGCGCGGGCCTGGCCGGGCGGGTGCGCGACGGGCAGATCGGCCCGCCGGAGCTGTCGGGCGGCACGTTCACCGTCAGCAACCTGGGCATGTTCGGCATCGACCGCTTCACGGCGTCATCAACGTCCCGCAGGCGGCGATCCTGTCCGTCGGGGCGATGGGCCGCGCCGCGTCGTGCGCGACGGCGAGGTCGCGCGCGGCCAGTCATGACGGTGACGCTGGCCTGCGACCACCGCATCCTCTACGGCGCCGACGCCGCGCGGTTCCTGGCCGCCTCCGCGAGCTGCTGGAGAACCCGCTGACGCTCGCGCTCTGACCCCGCCGAGTGGCGACTTGATCCCGCCGAGCGGGATCAGATCGCCACTGGCCGTCAGGCGGTGGGTCGGGCGGCGGGGAGGGGTGGAGGCGCGGCGGGCAGCCTGCCGGAGGCCAGCAGCGGGTCGTCGTCGGGGACGCGCGCCGCATCGGGCCACAGCTCGGCCAGCGCATCGACGCCAGCGCGCACGAGCAGGCGGTCGGCCGCCGGCGTGACCTGGGCGGCCAGGCCGAAGGAGCGGTTGCCGTGACTGGGCTCATACCCGCCGTGCGGATAGGCGGCCGCCGAGGGAAAGTAGGTCAGCATGTCGTTCGTGTAGCCGGCATACAGCGTCGCCTGGGCCGGTGAGCGCTCCCGAACAGCGAGGCCGATCTCGCTGAAGATCTCGCCAGGCCCGGTGACGATCGCGCCGTCGCCCACGCGCAGCGCGCACACGGGAGCGACCGGCTGCGGGGAGACGAGCCCGGCGCGCAGGTCGTCGGCGACGATCCGCGCCCAGACGGCGTCGTAGGCGATGACGTTCAGCTCGCCGCCGTCGGCGCCGCGCGCGCGGGCGTCGGCCAGCCGCTGCTCGACGGCGGCCAGCTCCTCCTCGACGGCGTCGAGCGTGGGGATCTCCTGGAGCGGGAACGCGACGTCGATCTGCGTCGCCGCCAGCGCGGCCTCGCCCCCGCCCTGCGGCCGCGGACGGTAGACGTGGAAGGGCGTCACCGAGCCGTCGTCGGAGCGGTCGAACGCGCGGCCCCAGGCAGGACGGTCGGCCACGGCGTCCAGCGCGGCGAGGGCCAGGCGGCGCCCCATGGCACGTGCTGGCTCCAGCGTCGGCGCGAACGCGACCCGCGGCAGGATGTTGCCGGCCGCGCCCTGCAGGAACACGCACTCGCCGCCGGTCCAGGCGCGAACCGCCTCGCGCATCGGCCCAGCGAAGTCTGCGCTGTAGGCGAGCACGTCGGGGCCGACCGCCACGGTGTGGCAGCCGAAGCCCACGAGCGTGGCGATCGCGCTGCCGTCGCGGCGCTGCAGCTGGAGCACCGGCACCTGTGGGTCGACCATGCCGTCGGGATTCCAGCCGAGGATGACGCGTCCGTCGCCGAGCCGCTCGCGGCGGTTGACCGCCTCGTCGCAGCATCCGACGCCCCATGCCGGGCGCGCCTCCTGCAGCCGGGAGGCGGCCAGCACCGCTGCCTCGACGACGCGCGCGTGGACCGTCGCGGCGTAGGCCTCGACGGCGGCGAGGTCGTCCCCGGCTCCGCCCCCCAGGCGCATGAGCTTCGGGGTGGCCGGCGGGGCGCAGTGGGTGTGATTGAAATTCACGAGGACCGCCGCGGGCGCACAGCCGACCGCCTCGGCGACCCGCGTGCGCAGAGCGTCGATCTCCGGCGACTGGATGCCCAGGGAGTCGACGCCGATGACCACGGCACGCGTGGTCCCGGACTCCAGGACGACGGCCGTCGCCTCAAGGTCGCCGGCCGACCAGCGTGCAGGCTCGTGGCGGCGAACGAACCCGACCATCGGCAGGCCCAGCGGGGGCTCCAGCGAGACCGCCGCCGCGCCTGCCGCCATGTCCGTCACGGGCGGGCGACCCGGTGGTGCTCGATGTAGTCCTCGTCGAGCTCCCAGCCGAGCCCGGGCCCGTCGGGCAGCGCAGTTCGTCCCGTCGACGAGCGGCGGCCGGTTGGCGATGAGGTTCCACCAGATCGGGTCGCGATCGGGGTGGAAGCACTCGACGTAGGTGCCGTGCGGGATCGAGCGCGAGCAGGTGCGCGGCGACCTGGGGCTCCTCGTGATGGCCCATCGTCGACGTCGTAGCGACATCGCCATCGCCGGCGACGCGCCGCCACTCGGTCGGGCCGCCCGACCACGAGGCGTCGAAGTTGCAGACGTCGATCGCGCCCTCGACCATCAGGTCGCGGCAGCCGCCGGCGGAGAACTCGCTCTGCCCGGCGCAGACCGGGACGCCGCCGCATCGAGCCGCACGTCGCGCATCGCGCGGCGGTCGTTGTGCCAGCGGCACGGCTCCTCGAACCAGCGCAGCTCGACGTCGTCGACGAGGCGCGCGAAGCGCGAGCGCCTCGCTCGCGCGTCCAGCCCTGGTTGGCGTCGGCGGCGAGGACGAAGTCGTCGCCGGCCGCCTCGCGGGCGCTCGCGGAAGCGCTCCGCGTCCTCGTCGGCGGAGAGCGCCGCCGACCTTGAACTTCATCCCGGCGATGCCGCGCTCGCGCAGCTCGCTCGACCTCCTCGGCGATGTCCGCGTCGGGCCGTCGTAGTAGCCGCCGATCGAGATCATCGGCAGGCTGTCCCGGTAGCCGCCCCAGAGCCGCCAGAGCGGCTGGCCGAGCGCCTTGCCGATCGCGTCCCAGAGCGCGGTGTCGACGCAGGCGCGCGCGACAAGCCCGAGCCGCCGGTCGCGCAGGATGTTGAAGGTCACGCGGCGGGCGAGCTCCCAGCAGCGCTCGATGGCCAACGCGTCCTCGCCGACGAGCCGCGGCGCGATCTCGTCGTGGATGATCGCGTCGATCTCGAGCAGCGCCGGCGTCCTCGTCGCCGGCGTACGCCTCGCCGACGATGCCCTCGTCGGTGTGGACGCGCGTGACGATCGTCGAGCGGTGCGTCATCTCGGTAGTAGCTGCCGCGGTAGATGCGGCCGAGCGGGAACACGGATCGGCACGGTCTCGATGCGCCGGATGGTCAGGCTCCGCATCGTCCCTGTCGCTGTCGTCGCATCCGTCGTGCTCAACTCGCCAATCCCCTCGTTCCACGCTTCTGCGCGGTTGTCCACATCGTTACCGGTAACGTTTCCAGACGGGCGCTGTGCTGTCAACTGTCGGCGCCCGCGGGGCCATCACCGCAGCGCCGCTCGCCGCAGCTTTCTGCTCGCCGTCCGGGGCAGCGCGTCGGCGAACTCCACCACGCGCGGGTACTTGTAGGGCGCCGTCTCCGCCTTGACGTGGCGCTGCAGGTCGCGCACCAGCGCCTCGTCACGCGACCAGCCGTCTCGCAGGACGACGACGGCGCGCACGACCTCTCCGCGCTCGGCGTCGTCGGCGTCGACGACGGCCGCATCCGCGACCGCCGGATGGCTGGCCAGGGCGCTCTCCACCTCAGTCGGCCCGATCCGGTATCCGGAGGACACGATCACGTCGTCGGCGCGCCCGCCGAACCACAGGAAGCCGTCCTCGTCGCGCTCGACGAAATCGCCGGTCGCCCACAGGCCCTCGTGCGGGGCATGCCCGAGGCAGTGCAGAAGAACGTCGGCGTCGTCGCGGGATCCACGTGCATCTGGCCGTCGATCAGCTCGACCCGGATGCCCGGCAGGGGGCGACCCATGGAACCGGCCCGCCCACGCCAGCAGCGTCAGGACCCACTCGACGCGGCTGCCCATGAGCGTCATGACCGTGTCGCCTCGGCGCACGCCGTGCGCGCTCAGCGTGCCCGACAGCCGGGCGGCCGCGTCCGACAGCTCGTCGAAGGTCCACACGCGCCGGCGGTCGGCGGCGTCGATGCAGATCAGGGCCTCGCGCGCCGCTGCGGCGGCGTCGACGACGACGTCACGCGTGTAGTTCACCGGGCGATGAGCTCGCGGGGCGGGGCGCAGCTCTCGCGAGCCACGAACTCGGTCGGCAGCGTCACGCTCTCAGGCGCCGCGGCGCCCTCCAGCCGTCGCAGCAGCAGCTCGGCGGCGCGCTGCCCGAGCGCCACGGTGTCGCGCCGGATGACCGCGATCGGCGGCTGGTGCAGCTCCGTGGTCGAGATGGTGTCACACGAGATGACCGACATGTCCGCGCCGACATCCAGGCCACGGTCGCGCAGCTCGACGAGCGTGCCCGGCCAGCAGCTGGTTGCCGCCGCTGATGATCGCCGTCGGGGGATCGCTGGCCTCCAGCATCCGTCGCGTCGCGTCGCGTCCGTGCTGGGGCGACAGCACGCCTTCGCTGACGATGTAGGTCCCGGGAAGCGTGCGGTCGGCGTAGGCCTCCTCGAGCCCCCGCAGCCGCTCGCGGGCCGGACGGACCGGACGACCGAGGATCAATCCGATCCGGCGATGGCCGAGATCGAGCAGATGGCCGACGGCGTCGCGCATCCCGGAGCGGTGGTCCGACAGGACGCTCGACGCGTTGACGTCGGCGGGCAGCGCGCGGTCGACGACCACGCGCGGTGTGTCGGTCTCCCGGAGGGCCGCGAGGGTCTCCGGGTGGTCCTCGCGCGCGAGCGACAGCATCAGCCCGTCGACCCGGCGCTGCTCGAAGAGGCGGATGTGCTCGGCGTCGCGCTCCGGGTCGCCCTCGGAGTTGGTCAGGAGCATCGAGTACTCGCCTCGGCGCAGCTCGGCCTCCGCGCCCTTGACGATGGAGGCCATCAGCGGATTGGAGATGTCGCCGGCCACGAACCCGATCGACAGGGTGGCGCGGCGGCGCAGCGACTGGGCGAGCATGTCGGGCGTGTAGCCGAGCTGCTCGACGGCGAGCATCACCCGCTCGCGCATGCGATCGGACACATCGGGATGACCGCTGAGCACGCGCGAAACGGAGGACATCGCGACGCCTGCCGTCTCAGCGACCTCCCGCATGCTCGACCGACCACCCTCCGCTCGCGCCATCTCGGTTACGATACCGGAAGCGGTTCCAGCCAGCAGAGGACCACATGGAACGCTTCTGCTTCACCTTCGAGATTCGCCCCGGTGCCGAGGGCGAGTACAAGCGGCGCCACGACGAGATCTGGCCCGAGCTCGTCGAGGTCATCCAGAGCAGCGGCGTGTCGAACTACTCGCTGTTTCGCCGCGATACGACGATCATCGCCTACTGCGAGTGCGAGCCCGACGTGGCCACCGCCTTCGGCAAGATCGGCGCCAGCGACGTCAACGCGCGCTGGTCGGAGTACTTCGAGGACTTGATCGTCGCGCTGACCGACGCCGACGGCGAGCTCTTCACCGCGCAGGAGGTCTGGCACCTTGACTGAGGTCCAGGGCGTGCACCACGTCGGCGCCTCGGTGTCCGACCTGCGCGCCGCGCTGGACTTCTGGGAGGCGTTCCTGGGCGTCAGCGCACGTTTCAGCGGGCGGCTGGCGCGTCCGTACCTGGGCCAGTCGGTCGGTCACCCCGGCGTGACGATCGACGCAGGAATCATCGACCTGCCCGGCGGCGGCGTGCTGGAGTTGCTGGACTACCAGCTCGACGGCCGCGTCCAGGGGGACGACGACACCAAGCACCCGGGCAACGTGCATCTGTGTCTTGCCGTCGACGATGTCGACAGCGTGTGGGCGCGGGCGGTCGAGCTCGGCGCCCGGCCGGTCAACCGCGACGGCCCGGTCACCGTCGACTCTGGTCCCAACGAGGGGGCACGCGTCTGCTATCTGCGTGTCCACGACGGCATCAGCCTCGAGCTGTTCCAGGTTCCGTAGTGCGGGTCGGGATCGACTCCTACAGCTATCACCGCCTGCTGGGCGAGGTGCGCCCAGGGGAGCGCCGTCCCAGGCAGCGCCTGGCCGGCGCCGTCGCGCTGGTCGGCGAGATGGTCGACGCCGGTGCCGAGTTGCTGTCGCTGGAGACCGTCTTCCTCGATCCGCCCGGGCGGATCGACCCCCCGGCGCTGGTCGACGCCGCCCGGGGGCGAGAGCTTGCGCTGGCCTGGGGGCACCCCTATGGCCTGCGCTGGGGAGCGGACCTCGAGGCACTCGACGAGCTGCTGGCCTGGATCGGCCTTGCCCCCGCGCTCGGTGCGCGGCTGGTGCGCTGCGTTGTCGCCCACCCGCTGCTGCGGGCCGCCGGCGGTCCCGACCGCGGGCAGCTGGACGCCTCGGTGCGCGCCCTGCTGCGCGCGCACGCGCACGCGCAGAAGCGCGGGGTGACGCTCGCGGTCGAGAACCACGGCGATCTCGATGCGCGTGAGCTGGCGCGCCTCCTCGAGGCGGTGCCGGGGCTCGCCGCGTGCCTGGACACCGCCAACGCGCTGCGCGTGGGCGACGATCCGGTGGCGCTCGCGGCCGCCGTCGCCGATCGGGTGGCGATGGTCCATCTCAAGGACGTGGACGGAGGCACCGCAGCCGACCCGCGCTCGGTCGCCTACGGGACGGGCGTCGTCGACCTCGACGGTGTGCTCGACGCGGTGGACGACCGTCGCGATCTGGCGGTCTGCGTGGAGCTCGCCCAGCTGGGTGGCGCTGACGTGGACGAGCGTGCGCTTGTGCGTCAGGGGGTCGCCTGGCTGACCCGCAGGCGGGAGGCGCGCGTTGTCGCTTGACAGCGTGACGAGACCGCGAGTATCGTCGCCGGAAACGGTTCCGGTTGCGATTCCGGCAACGGTCCCTAGAGGTGGGGATCGATCCACACGGAGGAGGAGAACGAAGATGCTTTGGCGCAAAGGCCTCACAGCGGCCGCAGTGGCCGCACTGGCCATCGGCGCGGCCGCATGCGGCAGCGGCAGCGAGGACAATGCTTCCGACACCGGCTCGGCATCGAGCACCGGTGCGGCTGCTGACGTGACGACGGCCGAGGCTGCCCCGACCGCGACGACGCCCGACATCCCCGGCGCGGCGAAGTTCGAAGACCCTGTTCCGGGCAGTGGCAAGGGCATCAAGATCGGCTACATCTCGCTCGGTGACCAGGTCCCGTTCGTGAAGCTGGTCTCCGACGACATCAAGGCACAGGCCAAGGCGGACGGGGCCAAGCTGGTCTTCTGCGACTCGCAGCTGGACGCGGCCAAGGCCCTGGACTGCGCGAAGAACTTCAAGACGCAGGGCGTCGACGCGATCATCAACTTCCAGGTCGACGAGAAGTCCGCGCCCCGCATCTGCGCCGCCGGACCCGACGTCCCCACGATCGCGGTGGACATCAATCAGAAGCCCTGCCAGGTGGCCTTCATGGGCGCCGACAACCAGCGCGCCGGCGAGATCGCCGGGCAGGCCATGGGCGAGTACTTCAAGAAGAACGACAACTGCGAGTACGACGCCGTCGTCTCGATGCAGCAGCCCGCGGCCGGCGTGGTCAACGACCAGCGCTCGGGCGGGGCGCTGAAGGGCTTCGAGTCGGTCTGCGGCCCGATCAAGAACAAGAAGGTCGTCGACGGCGGCGGCACCATCGAGGGTGGCCGAGAAGAAGTTCGCCGACGTGCTCACCTCGCTGCCCGGCCAGCACAAGATCATCGTCCTGTCGCTGAACGACGACATGGCGTCTGGGCGCGCTGGCCGCGGCCAAGGCGCAGGGACGCGAGAAGGACCTGTACCTCGCCGGACAGGGTGCGGATCCGACTGCGCACTGCGAGCTGGCCACCAACGACCAGTGGGTCGCGGATGCGGCGTACTTCCCCGAGAAGTACGGCCACATCGCCGTCCCGGCGGCGATCCGCGCCGCCAAGGGCGAGGATGTCAACTCGACCCTCTACGTGCCCCACGTGGTCATCAACAAGGACAACATCAGCGAGTACTACGACGTCTCGAAGTGCTGATCGCGGAGCGCCTGGATGACGGATACTGAGACAGCAGTCGAGCCCTTCCGCCTCCAGGCGCGGGCGATCCGCAAGTCGTTCGGCGGCGTCGAGGTCCTCCACGGTGTGGACCTCGACGCCACCGGCGGCTCCGTGCTCGCCCTGCTCGGCGAGAACGGCGCCGGCAAGTCCACGCTCGTGAAGATCCTCGCCGGCGACTACGCCCCCGACGTCGGGCCGATCGTCGTCGACGGGAGAGTCCGCACGAGTCGCTCGACCCGGTGGCCGCGCGGTCGCTGGGCGTGCGCATGATCTTCCAGGAGCTCAGCGACGCGCCGGCCCTGACCGTCGCCGAGAACATCTCGATGGGACGCCTGGCCCAGCCGCGCGGGGCTGGTGCGCTGGCGGGCGATGCGCGAGCGCGCGCTCAGCGAGCGCTCGACGAGCTCGGGGTCGACCTCGACCCGATGCCCGCGTCGGCGATCTCCGCGTCGGCGAGCGGCAGGTCGTCGAGATCGCGCGCGCGATCGTCGGACCGCGCGCGCTGCCTGATCCTCGACGAGCCCACGGCGGCGCTCTCCGCGAGCGAGGCCGAGCGGCTGTTCGGCTCGTGCCGCCGGCTCCGCGACCAGGGCACCGCGCTCATCTACATCACCCATCGCCTCGACGAGGTGATCCGGATCGCCGACCGCGTCGCAGGTCCTGCGCGACGGCGACCTCGGTGCTCGCAGCGCCGGTGCGCGGAGCACTGAGCCGCAGCGACTGGTCACCGGCAATGGTCGGACGCGACGTGGCGGAGGTGACCCGCCCCGCGGCCCCGACGCTCGACGCGTCGGCTCCGCCGCTGCTGGCCTTCGACGGGGCCGCCAGCGAGGGCGCCTTCAACGACGTCGACCTCGAGGTCCGGCCGGGGCGAGGTGCGTCGCGCTCTACGGCAAGCTCGGCTCCGGCACCGCCGAGGTGGCCGAGAGCGTGTTCGGTCTCCGCCCGCTGACGGCCGGGGCGCTGCCAGCTCGCGGCAAGCCGACACGCGCCGCGGATGCCGCACCAGGCGATCTCCGCCGGCGTCGGGCTGGCTGCCCGCCGACCGCCAGCGTGAAGGAGCCTTCATGGTCCGCTCGGTGGCCGAGAACATCTCCGTGCCCTCGTGGTCGCGCCTGTCGCGCCGCGGGCTGCTCAGCCGCCGCGCAGGAGGCGCGCGCCTACCGGCGCTGGCACGACGAGCTGTCGATCCGCTCGCGCAACGACCCCGACCAGCAGATCAGCGACGCTCTCGGGCGGCAACCAGCAGAAGGTCGTGCTCGGCCGCTGGCTGGAGCGCGACTCCGATGTGCTCGTGCTGATCGAGCCGACGCGCGGCGTCGACGTCGGCGCACGCATGGAGATCTACCGCTCGATCCGCAAGCTCGCCCGCGAGGGCATGGCGCGTGCTGGTCTCCACGTCCGACTACGAGGAGGTCGTGCAGGTCGCAGACCGCGCCGTCGTGATCGCCCGCGGCCGCGTCGTCGCGCGAGCTGGGCGGCGATGAGATCACGACTGAACGGCTCACCGAGCTGGCTGGAGGCTGAACGTGTCCGACCCCGTCCTGACACGCCGAGGCCGCGGCGGCGACCGGGCGCAGCAACCACGACGGCCGTGTCGGCAGCGCGAGCCGCGGCGCCAGGTGCCGGAGACGGCGGCGCTGATCGTCGTCCTGATCGTGCTGGGCGTCGTTCTTCACGATCAAGTCGCCGTACTTCCTCAACTACGACAACTTCGTGAACATCCTCACCGCCGCGGCGGTGACCGGCATCATCGCCGCACCGGCGACGATGCTGCTGGTCGCGGGCCAGTTCGACCTCTCGGTCGGCTCCGGCGGCAGCGTTCTGCGGCGTCGGTCGATCGCCTCCCTGGCGCTCCACGACGACATCTACGCTCGGTGCGGTGATCGCCGGCGTGCTCGCCGGCCTGGCGCTCTCGGCCCGCTCAACGGCTTCCTCGTCACCATGATCGGCATCAACGCGCTGATCACGACGCTCGGCACGCTTGGCCGTCTTCCGTCGGTCTGACGCAGGTTCATCACCGACGGCCAGACGCTGTCGATCAGAGCTCTCGACGCTGGGCGACCTCGCGCCCGCTGTTCGAACATCCCCACTCCCGGTGTTCATCTTCGCCGGGATCGCGCTGCTGTTCTGGTTCATGATGCGGTACACGGTGTTCGGACGCTCGATGTACGCGATCGGCGCCAACCCGGCGGCCGCCCGCCTCGCCGGCATCCGCGTCCAAGCGGGTCGATCTTCATCGGCTTCGTCCTCTGCGGCCTGTGCGTGGCGCATCGGCCGGACTGATCCTCGCCTCGCAGCTCGGGAGCGGCATCGCCGACAGGCCGCCGACCGGGCTGGAGCTGTCCGTGTCACGGCGGTCGTCCTCGGCGGCGCCTGCCTCGCCGGTGGGCGCGGCACGATCGTCGGCACGATGCTCGGCCTGCTGATCATCGGCACCCTGAACAACGGCCTCGTCCTGCTCAACGTCCCAGCTTCTGGCAGACGGTCGCCCAGCGGCGCGCTGCTGATCTTCGCCGTCTCCTTCGACCAGCTGCGCATCCGGCTGACGAGCAACTAGGAGCGAAGCATGGCTGACAAGCTGCGACTGGGCGTCATCGGCGCGGGCTCATGGGCTCTCGCCTCGCACCTGCCCAACTTCAGGCAACGCTCGGACGACGTGGAGTTCGTCGGCGTCGCGCGCAAGGGCGCCGCGGCGCTGGAGCGCGTCCAGCGCGAGTACGGGTTCGAGGTGGCCAGCGAGGACTACCGCGACGTGCTCGACGCGGGCGTCGACATCGCGCTGATCTCCAGCCCGACGGGCCTGCACCACGAGCATGCGAAGGCGGCGATGGAGGCGGGCGCGCACGTGCTGGTGGAGAAGCCGTTCACGATCGACCCCGCCGACGCCTGGGACCTGGTGGCGACCGGCGAGCGGCTCGGCCGCCACATCGTCGTGTCCTTCGGCTGGAACTACCGGCCGATGGTGCGCGAGATGAAGCGGCTGATGGACGAGCGTGGCATCGGGCAGATCGAGCAGATGGTCGTGCAGATGGCCTCGGT
>CAVRPY010000002.1:0-229245 GCA_963723265.1 uncultured Solirubrobacteraceae bacterium | reverse complement strand
AGCTCGGGCGCGGCGGTGGGCTGCCCAGCGGCGCGCTCGCGCAGGTCGACAACGTCATCTGCGTCGGATCGGGCAAGGGCGGCGTGGGCAAGTCGACGCTGACCGCCAACCTGGCGGCCGCCCTGGCCGCGGAGGGCAAGCGCGTCGGCGTGCTCGACGCCGACGTGTGGGGCTACTCGATCCCGCGCATGTTCGGCCTGGGCGCGCAGCGCCCGCCGGTCTCGGCCGAGCGCAAGATCGTTCCCCTGGAGGCCGAGGGCGCCATCAAGGTCATGTCGATCGGCTTCTTCCTCGGCGAGGAGGACAGCGCGGTCGTGTGGCGCGGGCCGATGCTGCACAAGGCGCTGACCCAGTTCCTGGAGGACGTCGAATGGGGCGCCCTCGACTACCTGCTGATCGACCTCCCCCCGGGGACGGGCGATGTCTCCATGACGCTGGCCCAGCTGCTGCCCCAGGCCCAGTTCCTGATCGTCACCACGCCGCAGGCGACCGCGCAGAAGGTCGCGCGCCGCTCGGCCGAGATGGCCGAGAAGGTCAACCTGGAGATCTGCGGCGTCGTCGAGAACATGTCGGGCTTCACCACCCCCGCCGGCGAGCGCTTCCAGCTGTTCGGCGAGGGCGGCGGGCAGGCGCTGGCCGACGAGCTTGAGGTGCCGCTGCTGGGCAAGATCCCGCTGACCATGCCGCTGCGCGAGGGCGCCGACTCCGGCCAGCCGCTGGTGTTCGCCGATCCCGACGACCCCGCGTCGCAGGGCATCCGCCATGCGGCCCGCGGGCTGATCGCACTGGCACCGGCCAAGCTGCCGATGATGCCCGCGCTCGACGTGATCCCGCCGAGCGCCCCGGCGCCGACGGGCGTGTCGCTGCCGATGGCCGGCTGAAATTAGCTGAGGTTCAGCGAATCCTTCCCATGTCCTGATCGTCGGCGCCGATGATCAGGACATGGAGCTCACCCTCGACCAGGCTCGCGAGATCGCCCGCCTGCGGCGCACCTACCGCGGCGCGCGCCTGGTCGTGCACGAGCGCGACCTCGACGTGATCGTCGAGGTGCGCCTCGGCAGCCGCGTCGTGCGGCTCGATCGGTTCGCCGCCGACGGCAGCGTCGGCGGCGACGAGCAGCTTGCGCTCGCCGCCTAGGACTTGGCGAAGTACTCCGCGTTGATCTGGACGTACTTCGACCACTCGTCCGGAAGCTGGTCCTCGGCGAAGCACGCGTCGACCGGGCAGGCCTCCACGCAGGCATCGCAGTCGATGCACTCCTCGGCGTCGATGTAGAGCTGATCGACCTTGTCGTAGTCGGGCTCGTCCGGCGTCGGGTGGATGCAGTCGACAGGGCAAACCTCGACGCAGGAGTTGTCCTTGGTCCCGATGCAGGGCTCGGCGATCACGTAGGCCATGTGGGTGCGGTCGTCCTTCTCGTCTCGGTCGGGGTCCGGCTGAGACGCCGTACTCTACCCAGCATGGCCGTCACGTCGAAGCTCCTGGGGGCCCGCGGGCGCAAGCAGGCAGAGAAGCTGGGCATCGACCCTTCGCGCATCCCGCCCGGCCAGTACCTGACCGAGCGCTTTCCGGTCCTGACGTACGGCCGCAACCCCTCGTTCGACCTCGATCGCTGGGACCTGCGCATCGACGGCGAGGTCGACGCGCCCTTCGCGCTGACGTGGGACGAGCTGCTCGCCCTGCCGCAGACGACGGTCACCACCGACATCCACTGCGTCACCCGCTGGTCCAAGCTCGACACCACCTGGACCGGCGTGCGCGTGCGCGACCTGCTCGAGCGGGCCCAGGTGCGCCCGAGCGGGACGTTCGTCATGGCCCACGCCGACGGCGGCTACACGACGAACATGCCGCTCGAGCTGCTCTACGACGATCAGGTGCTGGTCGCCCACACCTACGAGGGTCAACCGCTGGAGCCCGACCATGGCGCGCCGCTGCGCCTGCTCGTGCCCCAGCGCTACTTCTGGAAGTCGGCGAAGTTCCTGCGCCGCCTGGAGATCCTGCCGGCTGACGAGCAGGGGTTCTGGGAGCTCAACGGCTACCACAACGACGGCGACCCCTTCAAGGAGCAGCGCCACTGGTTCTGAGCGCGGGCTCGACGGTGTCCGACCTCGTCCTCGTCACCGGCGCGACCGGCCAGGTCGGCGCCGCGCTCGTCTCGCGCCTGGTCGAGCGCGGCGCGCCCGTGCGCTGCCTGGTGCGCGACCCCAAGCGCCTGGGGCCCGAGCGGGTGCGCGTGCAGATCGCGCTCGGCGACCTGACCGACCCGCCGTCGTTTCGCAACGCGATGCGCGGCGTGGGCACGGTCGTCCACCTGGCCGCCAGCGCCCGCGACCAGCCCGGCGGCTCGATCGAGGAGCTCAACGCGATCGCCACCTGGCGGATGGTCGATGCGGCCGAGCGCGCGCGGGTGCAGCGCTTCATCTACTTCGGGGCGCTGGGGGCGACGACGATCCATCGCACCCGCCTGCGCCGCTCCAAGGCGCTGGCCGAGCGGGTCGTGGACGAGTCGCCGCTGGCCTCGACGATCTTCGCCCCGTCGCTGCTGTACGCGCGCGGCGGGCGCTGGCTGGACGTCCACAGTCGCCTGGCCCTGCTGCCCGCCGTGCCGATGTCGGGTCTCGGGCGCGCGCGCTTCCAGCCGATGTGGGCGGTCGATGCCGCCGATTGCGTGGTCGCCGTGCTCGACGCCGCGGACCCCCCCGCGCGCGTCGAGTTGGCGGGCCCGCAGGTGCTCAGCCATGCCGAGATCGTGCGCCTGGCCACGCGCGGGCGTCCGCTCGTGCCCGTGCCGGCGCCGGTCGCCCGCGCCGCGCTCAAGCTGGCCGAGACGACGCTGCCGCGCTCGGTGGCCGTGACCTGGGACGAGGCCGAGCTGCTGGAGGTCACCACGGTCACGCCGAACGGCCCACGCGACGCCCACGCGCTCGGCGTGCGCCCTGGCGCGATGGCCGACGTGCTGTCGGGCTCCTCCTAGGATTCGTTAATTCGGTGCAGTAGCGGCCGATCGATTCGAGGATCTCGTCGGCGGTCTTGGTCCAGACGAATGGGCGTGGGGTTGTCGTTCCAGGTGTCGATCCAGGCGCGGATGTCGGCGTTGAGTTGCGCGGACCGATCGGTGGGCGCCGCGGCGCAGCTTCTTGGTGGTCAGCTCGGCGAACCAGCGCTCGACGAGGTTCAGCCAGCGAGCTCGGGTCGGGGTGAAGTGCAAGACGAAGCGGGGGTGGGCGGTCAGCCAGTTGCTGGATCGCCGGCGTCTTGTGGGTGCTGCTGTTGTCGAGGACGAGGTGGACGTCCAGGTCGTCGGGGACCTCGCGATCGAGGGTCTGCAGGAACTTCTTGAACTCGATCGCGCGGTGGCGGCTGTGCAGCGCGCCGATGACCTTGCCGGTGGTGATGTCCAGCGCCGCGTAGAGGCTGGAGGTCCCGGCGCGCTTGTAGTCGTGGGTCGCGCGCTGCGGTGTGCCGGGCAGCATCGGCAGGATCGGCGCGGTGCGGTCCAGCGCCTGGATCTGCGACTTCTCATCGACGCATAGGACGACGGCGCGCTCGGGCGGATTGAGGTAGAGCCCGACGACGTCGCGGACCTTGTCGATGAACTGCGGGTCCTTGACAGCTTCCAGGTGTCCTGGCGATGGGGCTGCAGCCCGAAGGCCCGCCAGATCCGCAACACCGCCGACTGCGTCAGCCCGACCTCGGCAGCCATCGATCGCGTCGACCAATGCGTCGCGTCCTTGGGCGTGGTCTCCAGCGTCTTGACGATCACCGCGGAGATCGGCGGGCGCCGTCCGGACCACGGCCGCGCCCGTTCCAGCTGCGCGCCGAGCCCGAGCAGCACGTCCTCGCGCGCGGGCCTCCCGATCAGCTGCACGCCGACCGGGAGGCCGTCGTCGCCGTGCACGAGCGGCAGCGAGATCGCCGGCTGCCCGGAGGCGTTCAGGCCGGCGGTGAACGGCGTGAAGCGCCCGCCCCCGGCGAACGCCGCCCACGGGTCCGCCTCGTCGTCGCTGCGCAGCGTGCCGATCGGCAGCGGCCGCTGGGCCAGCGACGGCGTGAGCACGGCGTCCCACGGGTCCAGCTCGACGATCAGCGCGCGCATCATCGCCTGCAGCTGGGCGTGGCCGCCGGCGTACTCGACCGCGCTGACCTCGCGCATGCGCTCGTAGATGGCCCAGCTCAGCGCCTGCATGTCCTCGCGGGCCGGCTCGCGCCCGGCCAGCACGCCCGAGTAGGCGATCGAGGTGGCGATCGCCGTGCCGAAGGACAGGCTGAACAGCGGCAGCAGCGCCGCGTTGGTCCACGACGGGGTGATCTCGACGACCTCGTGGCCCAGCTCGGTCAGCAGGTCGGCCGCGGCGCGCACCGCGTCCAGGGCGATCGGGTCGACGACGGCATCGGGCAGCGGCGGGTTGACCGCCAGCCCGATGCGCATGGGCGGCGGGTCGGCGGCGACGGCGTCGGCGTAGGGGGCGGCCGGAGGCGGCGCCCAGCTGGCATCGCCGAGGAACGGGCCGCTGAGGACGTCCAGCAGCTGGGCGGTCTCGGCCACGGTGCGCGTCAGCACGCCGTCCTGGACGAGCGGGTGGTCGCCGATCTCCGGTCCGACCGAGATGCGCCCGCGCTGCGGCTTGAGGCCGACCAGGCCGCAGCAGGCGGCCGGGATGCGGGTCGATCCGCCGCCGTCGTTGGCGTGGGCGATCGGCACCATCGCCGCGGCGACCGCGGCGGCCGAGCCGCCCGAGGAGCCGCCGGGGGTGCGCTCGCGGTCCCACGGGTTGCGCGAGGCCGGGAAGCGCCGCGGCTCGGTCACCGGCTGGATCCCGTACTCGGGCAGGTTGGTGGTGCCGACGACGACGAAGCCTGCCTGCTTGAAGCGGGTGACCACGTGCGCGTCGAACGGGGCGATGAAGTCGCCCATCAGGTCGCAGGCGTTGGTGTAGCGCCAGCCGGTCACCGGGCGGTTGTTCTTGATGGCGATCGGCACGCCCGCGAACGGCCGCGGGTCGCCGGCGCCGATCTCGCCGGCCGCGGCCAGGGCCCGCTCGCCGTCGACGTCGATGAAGGCGTCGAGCTCGCCGTCGACGCGCTCGATGGCGCGCAGCGAGGTCTCGACCAGATCTGTGGCCGTCAGCTCGCCGTCGCGCACCAGCGCGGCCAGCTCGTCGACGGGGCGCAGCAGCAACTCGGCGTCGGACATGGCGGGCAACCCTACGCGGCACGCCCTGCGTAACCGCATATCTGGCAGTATTGGAGTTATGGACGACCTGCCCGACCGGCTCCCGCTCCCGCTGGCCAGCGGGCAGCCGTACTGGTACTGGCTCGGCGGCCGTCCGGCGCTGGACCTCGTCAACACCCTGCGCGAGCGCTGGTGGCGACGGGTGGAGACGCTGGTCACGCCGGCCGACCTGGACGCCTGGCTGCTCGCGGCCGGCGTGGTCGACGCCGAGCCGGCGGCCACGGCCGCGGACCTGCGGCGTGCGCGTGAGCTCCGCGAGGCGATCGACGCCGCCGTGGTGGCCACGGTCGACGCGCGGCCGCTGCCTGGCGGGACCGACGCCGCGCTGACGGCCGCCCTGGCCGCCGCACCGCCGCGCGAGACGCTGACCGTCCAGCCCGACGGCGGGCTGGCGCTCGCGATCGGGCGGGCCGGGACCCCGGCTGCGGGAGCGCTGGCCGCCGTGGCGCTCGATGCCGCGCGGATGCTGGCGGGCGATGCGCTGGCGCGCATCCGCATCTGCGCGGGCGAGGACTGCAGCGCGCGCTTCTTCGACCGCTCACCCGCCGGACGCCGGCGCTGGTGCTCGATGCAGGCGTGCGGAAACGTGGAGAAGGCGCGACGGCATCGCCGGCGCGCCCGTGACGAACGACAGGAGCCACACAGTGAGCGATGAGGTGCAGTCCGGGCTGGAGGGCGTGGTCGCCTTCGAGACCGCGATCGCCGAGCCGGACCGCGAGGGCGGCGCGCTGCGCTACCGCGGCGTCGACATCGAGGACCTGGTCGGCCGGGTCCCCTTCGAGCAGCGTGTGGGGCCTGCTGGTCGACGGCAGCTTCAAGCCCGGGCCTGCCGCCGGCCGAGCCGTGCCCGCTGACCGTGCGCTCCGGCGACGCGCGCGTGGACGTGCAGGCGGCGCTGGCCATGCTCGCGCCGGAGTGGGGCCTTCGGCCCGCTGTATCGACACCGACGACGCGACCGCGCGCGAGGAGCTGGCGCGCGCCTCGGTGATGGCGCTGTCGTTCGTCGCGCAGTCCGCGCGCGGGGCGGGCCGGCCGATGGTGCCCCAGGTCGACGTCGACCGCGCCACCTCGATCGCCGAGCGCTTCATGATCCGCTGGCGCGGCGAGGCCGACCCGCGCCACGCCAAAGCGATCGACGCCTATTGGATCAGCGCCGCCGAGCACGGCATGAACGCCTCGACGTTCACCGCTCGGGTGATCGCCTCCACCGGCGCCGACGTCGCCGCCGCGCTGAGCGGCGCGGTCGGCGCGATGAGCGGCCCGCTGCACGGCGGCGCGCCCTCGCGCGTGCTGGAGATGCTCGACGAGGTCGAGGCGACCGGGGACGCGGACGCGTGGGTGAAGGCGCGCTGGACCGCGGCGAGCGGCTCATGGGCTTCGGCCACCGCGTCTACCGCGCCGAGGACCCGCGCGCCCGCGTGCTGCGCCGCACCGCCCGCGAGCTGGGCTCGACCCGCTTCGAGGTCGCCGAGGCGCTCGAGCAGGCCGCGCTGGCCGAGCTGCAAGGCGCGCCGGCCCGACCGCGTGCTGGCCACCAACGTCGAGTTCTGGTCGGCGGTCATCCTCGACTTGGCCGAGGTCCCGGCGACGCTGTTCACGCCGCTGTTCACCTGCGCCCGCGCGTGGCCGGCTGGTCGGCGCACATCCTCGAGCAGAAGCGTGAGGGGCGGCTGATCCGCCCGACGGCGAAGTACGTCGGGGAGGGCGCCCGGCCGGTCGACGCGGTCGCGTGAGCTAGTCGACCGGCTTGTCCAGCGCCTTGCGCAGCAGGTCGCGCAGGGCGCGCTGCTCGTCCTCGCTGAGGCGCATCAGCGCCGGCGGCGCGGTCTCCATCTGCGCCTTGATCTGGCGGCGCAGCTCCTGGCCCTTGGGCGTGACGACGAGCATCTTCACGCGCCGGTCGTGGGCGGCGGGGCGGCGCTCGACCAGGCCCCGGTCCTCGAGGCGGTCGATGATGCCCGTGACGTTGGAGTTGTCGCAGGCCAGCGCGGCGGCCAGGTCGCGCATCGGCTTGGGCGAGTCGGGGTCCAGCCACTTCAGCGCGTGCAGCTGGCCGGGCGCGAGGTCGAACTCGGCGCTCACGCACATGGTCCGGGAGCGCTGGCTGGTGAACAGCTCGGCGATCAGCACCCAGGCCTCGCTCGCCGGCGAGCGGCGCGCCACAGCGGTGGTGGACATGGCCTGATGATACTTGCTCGCTCCAACGGTTGACATCGGCAACTTCTACGGTGCCAGCACGCGCACCGCATGGCCCCGGCGGATCGTCGCACCACCCAGCGCCGGGCGTTGATGCCGAACAGCCCGCCGTGCTCGCGCGTCAGGTGGCACAGCAGCTGCGCCACTTGACCTGCGTGTCGGGGTCGCGGGTGGGAATCGCGCAGCGCACGCACGGGTGCAGCAGCTCCAGCTCGAGGTCGCCGACGCGCATCCGCGCGCCCTCCCAGGCGTGGTCGGCCCCGTCGGGCGCGGTCAGCCGCGCGAGCGGCGGCGCGGCCGGGTCGACGTCGGCGCCGGCGTAGGCGGCGCGCCAGGCCAGCAGCCGCGGCGCCTCGCGGGCGGTCAGCGGTTGATCGCGGCCCTTGTGGTGGTGCGTGACGGCGTGAGTGCGCTCGCCGCCGGCGCCGCGACGGTCCACGCGCAGCGCCTCGACGTGCTCTCCGGCCATCGACCTGACCGGCCAGCGTTGGAGGTCGACCACGCGACCGGTCGAAAAATGACACGTGCATCCACCGAGCCTGAGAGGGTACGCAGCGACCGAGTCATGACCCCGTCCACGCATCCGATCCAGATCGTCCTGCGCGAGCCGGCGCTCGAGCGCAGCCGGCTGACCACCTTCTTCCGCCTGATCCTGTTCATCCCGCACGCGATCTGGTGGTCGTTCTGGGGGCTGGGCATCCTGATCCTGCTGCCGGTCCAGTGGGTGTGGGCGCTGATCGTCGGCGGCTCCACCGGGCTGCAGGACTTCTACGGGCGCTTCATGCGCTACACGGTCCAGCTGTACGGCTACATGAGCCTGGCCGCCGACCCGTGGCCGACGGGGCTGCTGGGTGAGTCGGACTACCCGGTCGACGTGACCGTCCCCGAGCGCACCCGCCAGAACCGCTGGACGATCTTCTTCCGCGGCGTGCTGTTCCTGCCGCCGTACTTCCTGTCGGCCGCGCTGCTGGGCGGCGGCGGGCTGGGCGGCTCGTACTCGACCCGCGTCGACAGCAACGGCTCGGACTTCTCGTGGAACTCGTCGGGCAGCCTCGGCGTCGTGCTGCTCGTCGCGATCGGCGCCTGGTTCGTGATCCTGGCCCGCGGGCGCACCACCACCGGCCTGCGCGACCTGGCCGACTACGGCATCGGCTACTCGGCCCAGGTGTGGGGCTACCTCACGCTGCTCACCGGCGTCTATCCCAACAGCGCTCCGGCGCTGGCCCGACCGGTCCCGGGGCCCGAGCACCCGCTGCGCGTCAGCGTCGACGACGATCTGCGCCGCAGTCGGCTGACCGTGTTCTTCCGCCTGCTGCTGTTCCTGCCGCTGCTGGTGTGGCTGGTGCTGTGGTCGATCGCCATCTTCTTCGTGACGATCGTCAACTGGTTCGCGGCGCTGTTCACCGGCCGCTGCCCGGACAACCTGCGGCGCTTCACGATCGCCTACCTGCGCTACCGGCTGCACGTGTACGCGTTCGTGCTGCTGGCCGGCAACCCGTTCCCGGGCTTCTTCGGGGAGCCCGGCAGCTATCCCGTCGACCTCCATGTGGGCGACAACGAGCGCCAGAACCGCTGGGTCACGTTCTTTCGGATCTTCCTGGCCATTCCGGCGGCGGCGCTGTCCAGCGGCCTGGGGGGCGCCGCCTTCCTGGCGGCGGTGGGCGCCTGGTTCGCGGCCCTGTTCACCGGCCGCATGCCCGAGGGCCTGCGTGACCTGATCGCAGTGGCGCTGCGCTACGACGTGCAGACCAACGCCTACGCGCTGATCGTCACCGACCGCTACCCCTACAGCGGACCGACGCTGGAGACCGGCCCCGTGCTCGCGCCCGAGACGCCGAGCGCACCGCCCGCACCGTCGGGCTGGGCGCCGCCGGTGGCGCCGCCCGACTGGACGACGAACCCGGAGTCGGTCTAGTTGCCGACGCCCGTCCGGCGGGCGCTGTGGATCGGGGCGGCGCTGGCGGTGGTCGTGGGCGCCGTCATCGGCGGGCGCGCGCTGTGGCAGACGATCGTGCCCGGCGGCCTGCCGTCACCGCCGGTCGACGTGGATGCGACGTTCGGCGCGCAGGCGGTCGACAAGGCCGAGTCGTTCGAGGCGTTCATCCGCATCGTGACGATCCTGTCGATCGTCGTCGAGCTGGTCACGCTGGGCCTGTACGCGTGGCGGGGCGCCCGCTTCGCGCGCGAGTCGGCCGCCGGCCCGATCGGCACCGGCTTCCTGCTCGGGATGCTCGGCTTCGGGATCCTGTGGCTGGTCCAGCTGCCGTTCACGATCGTGCAGCTGTGGTGGCTCAAGGACCACGATGTCGTCACCGTCGGCTACGTCGAGGCGATCGTCGACGACTTCCTGTCGCTGGGCGGGACCTTCCTGTCGATCTGCGCCGCGCTGCTGATCGCCATGGGCCTGGCGCGGCTGCTGCGCGGCGCCTGGTGGCTGCCGGCGGCGGCGGCGTTCGTGGGGATCATGGCGCTGCTGACGTTCAGCGGGACGCTGCTGGTGCCGGGGCTGCACGACCCGCCCGCCTGGGCGCAGCGCGATGTCGACCAGCTCGCGCGCGTCGAGGGCGTGCAGCGCCACATTCCGCTGCAGATCATGGACGTGCGCGAGTACACCAGTCAGCCCAACGCGTTCGCCACCGGCCTGGGCCCCTCCCAGCGCGTCGTCCTCTTCGACACGCTGGCCGACGACTTCCCGCGCGACCAGGTGCGGGTGACGCTGGCCCACGAGGTCGGCCACCTGGCCCGCCGCCACCTGGCCAAGGGCATCGCCTGGTTTGCCATCACGATCGTCCCGACTGCGCTGATCATCGCGCTGCTCACCCGCGGGCGCGGAGGCATGGGCGAGGCCGCCGCCGTCCCGCTGGCGGTGTTCGTCTTCGTCGTGTGCAACCTGCTGTGGATGCCGCTCAGCGCCGCGTCCACGCGCCGCTACGAGGCCGAGGCCGACTGGACGGCCCTGCAGGCGACCAAGGACCCCAAGGCGATGCAGGGCCTGTTCGTCAACTTCACCCGCAAGGCCCTGGCCGACCCTGACCCGCCCGGCTGGTGGCACGTCCTGTTCGACAGCCATCCGTCGGGGCTGGAGCGCGTGCAGATGGCGCGGGCCTGGGCGTCGCTGAACGGCTCTTGACGCGGCGGCCGCGCCACGGGCGCGGGGTGGGTGCTCCTCCCGGGACCACAGCTCCGGCAGCAGCGCTGAGACCTCCCGTGCACCTCCCGGCCCGCTCGCCGTCGAGCGGTCCCGTGGAGGCCACCCACCCCGCACCTCTGCCACGGCCCCGCAGCTCATACGCCCGCAGCGCGCGGCCGCTTGAGCGTGGGGTGGGGTGCCTCTCCGAGACCGCTCGACGGCGAACGGCCCACCCGGCTCGCGGGAGACCGGCTCGGCCGCTGCCGGAGCTGTGGTCTCGGGAGGCAGCCCCACCCCACGCCCTGGAGCGGCCGCCCAAGCGACCCGCAGAAACGACGAGGGCCCGGCGAAACGCCGGGCCCTCGGTACGACTGGGAAGCGTAGATCCGCGAGAAGCGGCCTACATCATCCCCGACATGTCGGGCATGCCGCCGCCGCCGCCCGCGGGCTCCTTCTCGGGGATCTCGGCGACGATGGCCTCGGTGGTGAGGATGTTCTTGGCGATCGACGCGGCGTTCTGCAGCGCCGAGCGGGTCACCACGACCGGGTCGACGACGCCGGCCTTGACCAGGTCGGTGATCTCGCCGGTGGCCGCGTTGAGGCCCTCGTTGCCGGAGGCCTTGCGGACGTCGTTGACGACGACCGAGCCCTCCATGCCGGCGTTGAACGAGATCTGGCGCAGCGGCTCCTCGAGCGAGCGCAGGACGATGCGCGCGCCGGTGCGCTGGTCGCCGTCGAAGGCATCGGCCGTGACGGCGTCCGCGGCGCGCAGGAGCGCGACGCCACCGCCGGGCACGATGCCCTCCTCGAGCGCCGCGCGGGCCGCCTGCAGGGCGTCCTCGACACGGTGCTTCTTCTCCTTGACCTCCGTCTCGGTGGCCGCGCCGACCTTGACGACGGCGACGCCGCCCGACAGCTTCGCCAGACGCTCCTGGAGCTTCTCGCGATCGAAGTCGGAGTCGGTGGTCTCGATCTCGCTCTTGATCTGGTTGATGCGGCCCTTGATGGCCTCCACATCGCCGGAGCCGTCGACGATCGTCGTGTTGTCCTTGGCCACGACGATGCGGCGGGCGCGGCCCAGCTGCGAGACCTGCGTGTTCTCGAGCTTGAGCCCGAGGTCCTCGGTGATGACCTCGCCGCCGGTCAGGATGGCGATGTCCTCGAGGATGCGCTTGCGGCGGTCACCGAAGCCCGGCGCCTTGACGGCGACCGAGGTGAAGGTGCCGCGCAGCTTGTTGACGACGAGCGTCGCGAGCGCCTCGCCCTCGACGTCCTCGGCGATGATCAGCAGCGGCTTGCCGGCCTGGATGACCTGCTCGAGCACGGGCAGCAGGTCGCGCACGGCGCCGATCTTGGAGTTGGCGATGAGGACGTAGGGGTCCTCGAGGACGGCCTCCTGGCGGTCCTGGTCGGTGACCAGGTACGGGGAGATGTAGCCCTTGTCGAACTGCATGCCCTCGGTGAACTCGAGCTCCAGGCCGAAGGTCTGGCCCTCCTCGACGTTCACCACGCCGTCCTTGCCGACCTTCTCGATGGCGTCGGCGATCACGTCGCCGATCTCCTCGTCGCCGGCCGAGATCGTCGCCACGCGGGCGATCTGATCCTTGCCGTTGACCTCGGTCGACTGCGACTTGATGCTCTCGACGACCTGGTCGACGGCCTTCTCGATGCCGCGCTTGAGCTCCAGCGGGTTGGCGCCAGCAGCGACGTTCTTGAGGCCCTCGCGGACGATGGCCTGGGCCAGGACGGTCGCCGTCGTGGTGCCGTCGCCGGCGATGTCGTTGGTCGCGGTGGCGACCTCGCGCACGAGCTGGGCGCCCTGGTTCTGGAAGACGTCCTCCACCTCGATCTCACGAGCGATGGTCACGCCGTCGTTCGTGATGGTGGGGGCGCCGAACTTCTTGTCGAGGACGACGTAGCGACCCTTGGGGCCGAGCGTCACCTTGACCGCGTTGGCCACGGCGTCGACACCGGCCTGGAGCGCGTTGCGCGCGTCCGCCTCGTACTTCAGTTCCTTGTGAGCCATGTGGTTCTCAGTTCTCCTAGGACTCGACCTTGGCAAGGACGTCGGACTCACGGAGGACCAGGAGATCCTCGCCGTCGACCTTGATCTCGGTGCCGCCGTACTTCGAGTAGAGGACCTCGTCGCCGACCGCGACGTCGAGCGGAATGCGCTTCTCGCCGTCCTCGTCGTACTTGCCGTCGCCGACCGCCAGGACCTTGCCCTTCTGGGGCTTCTCCTTGGCGGTGTCGGGCAGGACGAGACCACTCGCGGTCGTCTGCTCCTCGTCGATCGCCTGCACGATCAGGCGATCGCCCAGCGGCTTGAGCTTCAAGCTCATTCTCCGTTACCTCCGATGGGGTGGGACCTAGTTGGCACTCTGCTGAAGAGAGTGCCAAACACGGGGCGGATGCTAGCAGCGTTGGCACTCCCTCCTCAAGAGTGCCAACCGACTTCTTCACGGCCCGATCATCTAGGCTCGCACCCCGTGCGGATCCGGCTGCTGCGCCACCCCACGCGTGACGTGGACTTCATCTCGCTGCTGGAGACCTTCCTCGTCGCGGCGGTGGCGACCGTGCTCGTCATCCGCACGCAGCTGTGGGCCACCAACTACCCGCAGCTGGGCGGCCACGGCCTGCACATCGCCCATCTGCTGTACGGCGGCATCTTCATGGTGATCGCGATCGGCCTGCTGCTGATCTACCTCAACCGCGGCATCCGCCGGCCCGCGGCGATCGTCGGCGGCGTCGGCTTCGGGTTCTTCATCGACGAGCTCGGCAAGTTCATCACCTCCGACAACAACTACTTCTTCAAGCCGGCCGCAGCGCTCATCTACCTGATCTTCGTCGGCCTGTACCTGATCATCCGCGCGCTGGACAAGCGCCGCGGCCTGACGCAGATGGAGTACGTCGTCAACGCGCTGGACCTCGTCTCCGAGGCCGCCCGCCAGGACCTCGACCAGCACGAGAAGGACCGCGCCCTGCGCCTGCTGGATCGCGCCGACCCGGCTGACCCGCTCGTGCCGCCGGTGCGCGAGCTGCTGACCAGGCTCGACGCGCTGCCGGCCCGCCCGCCGTCCTGGCCCGCGCGCCAGGCCGCGCGTGTCCGTGACGCCTACCTGGCCCTCTCGCAGCGCCCGCTGTTCGACCGGCTGGTGATCGCCGTGATCGTCGTGTGGGGCGTGCTCAGCCTGTTCTTCACCTTCGAGCTGGTCCTGTCGGTCGGCCTGCACCTCGGCGGCGCGGCGGACGGCGCGGTCCCCGACGACCTCGCCGACCTGTCGGTGATCAACTGGCTGAGCCTGGGCTCCTCGACGCTGTCGGGAGCGCTCGTGGTGGTCGGGGTGGTGCAGCTGCGCCGGGGACGGCGCGCCGTGGCCTTCGAGTGGTTCGAGCGAGCCCTGCTGGTGTCGATCTTCCTGACGCGGTCGTTCGCCTTCGTCGAGTCGCAGTTCGGCGCGGTGTTCGGCCTGGCCATCGACCTCCTGCTGCTGCTCAGCGTGCACCTGATGCAACGCGGCGAGCGCGGACGCGAGCTGGAGCCAGCGCCGGTGGTCCCCACCCCGGCGCCGGCCCAGCCCACAGTCGACACCACTGATGTCGGCGCGACAGCGCCGTCTGACATCCCCGATCGGCGGTAGCTTCGCCTAGTTCTGCGCGCCGCCGATGCCCAGGCGGCGATCGGTGAACTCGCTGGGCGAGTCGACGATCTGCGAGAAGCGCACGACGGTGATGACGTCGTCCATCGACACCTCGCGCCCGTAGATCTGCTCGAGGAAGTGGATCATCTCCTCGTGGCGGCGGAACTCGGGGTTGTCGTGCTCGATGTCGCGCGGGGACAGCTCGCGCACGCGCTTGACCTCGACCTGGTCGATGACCGCCTCGAAGATCCGCTCGCGGGGCGAGTACTGGTAGCCGATCGTGACCAGCACGAGCTGGTTCTTGCGGTACTTGTGGGACTTGTCGCCGAGCCGGATGGTGGCCGTCTTGCGGCCGCGCTTGAGCTGGTCGGCGAAGATCCGGGAATAGAAGTTCAGAACCTGCACGGAGCGCGTGACTCTAGCGCCGAACGCGCTCCAACGCGCGCTGGACCATCTCCTTCTCGCCCCGGTAGGTGAGCTGGGCGAGCGCTTCGTCCAGCGGCACCCAGCGCGCCTCCTCGACCTCGGCGTCGTGGTCGGCGACATCGCCGGAGCGGTAGTCGAACAGGTAGAAGCTGACGACCTTGGCGATGCGCCGCCCATCGCGCTGGTACCAGTAGCGCACGTCGCCCAGCTTCTCGACGAGCTCGGCTTCCACCCCCGCCTCCTCGCGCACCTCGCGGGCCGCGGCCTCGGGCGCCGTCTCGCCCGGATCGACGTGGCCCTTGGGCAGGGCCACCACCGCGCGGCCGTTGGCGGCCCGGCGCGTGGGCACGATGACGATCGTCTCGTCTCCGCGGACCACGACGCCGCCCGCGGAGAACTCAGTAGACGTAGCCACGCAGCGCGGAGGGATCGTTGACGACGATACGGCCGCGGCCCTGGGTGATCACCCCGGCGCGCTCCAGGACGGCCAGGAAGCGGCTGGCCGACTCGCGCGAGGAGCCGGCCAGCTGGGCGATGTCGGCCTGCGTGACGGTGACCAGCACGTCGTGCTCGCCCTGGCCCTCCTTGCGGGCGCCGTCGACGAGGTCCGCCAGCACGGTGGCCACGCGGCTCTGCACCGTCTGGAAGGACTGGCGCGCCAGGCGCTCGTTGGCCTCGCGCAGCCGGCGGCCGAGCGCGACGACGAGCTTGACCGCCATCTGGCCATGCTGGTCCAGCAGCCGGTGGAAGTCAGGGCCGAGGATGGCAATGGTGCGCAGCGCGTCCAGCGCTTCGACGGTGGCTGAGCGGCTCTCGTCGTCGAAGATGGCCAGCTCGCCGAAGATGTCGCCGGGGCCGAAGTGGGCCAGCGTGATCGTGCGCCCGTCGGCGTGCTCGCGGATCGCGCGGGCGTGGCCGCCGGCCACGACGTAGCAGGTGTCGCTGGTGTCGCCCTCGCGGAAGACGACCTCGCCCGGTGCGAAGTTGCGCGGCACCGCCAACTGGGCGATGCGGCGCAGGTCCGGCTCGGCCAGGGTCTCGAACACGCCGACGCCGCGCAGCAGCTCGACGGCCTCCTCCGTGGTCGCTCCCATCACCCCGGGGAGCATAAAGCGCCGTCGCTATGGTGGGATCGATGGGCCGAGCTGTCCTCGTCGCGCTCCTGCTGGCGGTGCTCGCCGCGCCGGCGCAGGCCGCGACCGCCAAGCACCCGTGGGCGACCGTCAACGTGTGCGACACCGACAAGCACCCCGACACGATCGGCATCCGCGCGCTGATCCCGGGATCCGAGCGCAAGCAGGTGCGCCTCTACATGCGCTTCCGGGTGCAGTGGAAGGACCCGACCGACGGGCTGTGGCACAACCTCATCGACCAGGGCGACTCCGGCTTCGTGAAGTTCGGGCGCTCCAAGCACGGCCTCGGCCGCGAGGGCGGGCGGCTGTTCCCGTTCGCCGCGCCCAAGGACGGCAAGGTGCTGCGGCTGCGCGGCCGCGTCGACTTCCAGTGGCGGATCGGCAAGCGCGTGGTGCATCGCGCCCACGCGCTCACCGAGAAGGGGCACCGCAGCAGCGCGGGGAGCGACCCGAAGGGCTACTCCGCCGCGACCTGCCTGCTGCGCTGAGCTGCGGGTGCGCTACGCGTCCCGCCCGTCGACCTTGCGCACCAGGTGCCAGGCCGAGGGGACGGCGAGCGCGGCCACGGCGGCCTTGATCAGCCCGCCGACGATGAAGATCGTGAAGCCGTCGTGGATGGCCGTCGACCAGTCCATGCCGGTGGAGGCCTTCAACCACGGGACGCCGATGCCGAACACGATCAGCTGCCCGACGCAGAACGACGCGAACGCGGTCAGCACCTGGCGGTCGCCGCCGCGCTCGGCCAGCCAGCCGATCGCGTAGGTGGCGATGATGAAGCCGATCAGGTAGCCGCCGGTCGCGCCCCAGATGACATGCGGGCCCGAGGCGCCATCGGCGTAGACGGGCAGCAGCAGGCCCATCAGCACGTAGAGCCCCATCGCCAGCACGCCGCGGTTGGCGCCCAGCGCCGCGCCGCAGACCACGACGCCGAGCGTCTGCCCGGTGATCGGCACCGGCGACGGCGGGACGTGGATGGAGATCTGCGCCATGAGCACCATGAACAGGGCGCCGGCGAGGACGAGCACGGCGTCGCGGACGCGAGCGCCGGGCAGGGCGTCGGCCAGCACCATTCGGCGCGGCGCGGCGTATGCGGTCAAGACTGCTCCTTTCTGCGGGCCAGGCCGGTATTGGTACCGGCTCGCGCGCCGCAATGTCGTGCCGTTCGACGCGGGCGCCGCCGGTGTCAGGTCCCGAACAGGCGCGGATCGTTGGAGATGACACCGTCGACGCCCATCGTCTCCAGCCGGCCGATCGCCGCCGCGTCGTCGACCGTCCAGGCGTACAGCTCCCCGCCGGCGGCCTGGACGTGGCCCACCAGCGACGGCGTCACCAGCCGCCAGTTGGCCATCAGCGCATCGACGCGTCCGTCGCGGATCGCCCTGGCCGCATAGCGCGGCAGCGCGGTGCGGTAGCTCAGGCCCCAGGCCAGCGCGGCCGGGCGCTTCCACCAGGTGGCCATCGGGTCCCGGCGCAGCCGCGGCACCGACCAGCCCAGGCGCAATGCCGGCTCGGTCGCGCGCAGCAGCTCCAGCGACGGGACCTCCATCGTGGAGACCAGAGAGCGCTCCACCAGCCCGTACGCGCGCAGCGCCTCCAGCACCCGCAGCTCGTAGCCCTGCAGCTTGAGGTCGACGTCGAGCTCGACGTCGGCGAACGTCGATCCGGCCAGATGGGCGAGCCCCTCCTCGAGAGTCGGCGCGATCCCGGAGCGCAGCGCCTCGTAGTCGTGGGCCAGGTACAGCTGACCGCTGCCGTCCATTCGCTCCGACAGCACGTCGAACTCGATCATGTCGACGCCGTGGGCCAGCGCGGCGTCGAAGGAGGCCGGGGTGTTGCCGGGCGCGATGTGGTCGGCGCCCTTGTGGCCGACGCGCCGGGCGCGGCGCCGCTCGCTCACCGCTGGCATCCCGGGCACCAGAAGGTCGTGCGGTTGTCGTCGCCCATGCCGCGCGCGCGGATCGTCTCGCTGCAGCGCGGGCACGGCCGCCCGGCCCGGTCGTAGACGACGCGGAAGCGGTCCTGCATCCCGTCGCGGGCGGACTGCTGCATGCGCGGACGCGTTGCGCGGACGATGGCCAGCGCCTCGTCGTCGCTGATGCGGCCGGTCGGGCGCCACGGGTCGACGCCAGCGGCGTGGCAGCCCTCGGCCTTCCACAGGTTCCCGATGCCGGCGATCGTGCGCTGGTCCAGCAGCGCATCGCCGATCGCGCGGGTCGGGTCGTCGCCGCGCAGCCGGCGCAGGAAGCCGTCCTCGTCGAGCTCGGGCGCGAGAATGTCGGGGCCGAGGCCGGCGATGTCCGAGCGGCCGCGGGCGCGAGCCGCGGTCAGCAGCTCGAGCACGGGGCCGTCGAACTGGACCGCCTCGCCACCGCGGGCGCGGGCCACCAGCCAGGCGCGCCGAGGCGCGCGCCGCCAGCGCTGACCGGCGCGATACGTGCCCCAGCTGCCGGTCATCCGCAGGTGCGAGTGGATCACCAGGTCCCCCTCGAAGCGCAGGAACAGGTGCTTGCCGTGGGCGTCGACGGCGGTCACCGCCCGCCCCGCCAGACGCTGCGGCCAGCGGTCGGCAGCGAAGCGCGGATGCGGTGTCGCCAGCTCGTCGGGCACGGCCCCCTCCAGCAGCGGCCGGAGGCGGTTCGCCGCGTAGTGGATGGTGTCGCCCTCGGGCATCTGCCGACCAGGGTACGAGCGCGCGCACGATCTTCACCGGATCTTGAGGAAGCGCTGAGGTCCGGCCTGTTAGGTGTCCCTCACCAGCGGAGGACCTCCCCAGGCGACGAGCTCCACCCGTGGGCCGCGGGCCGGACTGCCGCGACGCCATGCACAGCTCGGCGCGTCTGGGGAGGCGGGCGGATAGCGCTCCGGCCATGACCGCCGTCAGCTCGCAGATGGCGCAGCGCCGCAGGGCCGCAGAGGCGGTGCTCGACCACATCCAGCCGGGCGCTGACGTGATCGTCGGGGCGGGCAACGCCGAGCCCCGCACGATCGTGGACGCGATCGAGGCTGCCGAAGACCAACCGCACCACGCTCGTCACCACCGGCACCATCGCGCCGGGCGGGCGAGCCGGGCTACCTGCGCGGCTGACCGGCGCGGCGGAAGCCGTCGTCGCTCCACGCCTCGCTGCCGACCCCGTTGTGGGTGTAGAAGAGGCCGTCGGGGTCGTAGCGGCGCTTGACGGCCTGCAGCCGGCGGAAGTGGGCGCGCCCCCAGTAGGCCTGCGGCCAGTCGCGCTCGAAGTAGTTGGACTCCGACAGGTAGGAGCCGGGTCCCGTCAGCGGCCGCAGCTGCGCCATCGCGCGCGCAACGCGACGCGCGCCGCGCCGCGCCGCGGCGGGGTCGGGCTCATGTCCGGGGACCTGCGCGAAGGTGCCGGGCTCGCTGCCGGTGGCGACGATCGCCAGGGCGAATGCGTCCAGCGCGGCCGGATTGGTCGCCGTGCGGCGGGCCGCCTCACGGGCCGCGGGCGGCGCGCCGGCCAGCCCCTTGTTGGGCTGCAGGATCACGCCGTTGTGGCGGCTGGCGCGGTACAGGGCGCCGGCCAGCCGCCGGCGCCCGGCGCCCGTGCGCAGCAGTGCGGCCGGCAGCCAGCCCGAGTCGTAGCCGTACATGAAGCGGCTCGTCTCGCCGCCGTCGCCGGTCCACCACCAGTTGCCCTCCGGCGCGCCCGGGCGGCGGTCGACGGTGACCAGCTCCGGGCTGTGACGCAGCAGGTAGTCGAGGTCCCAGAAGCGCCGGCCGGGGCGCGCGCTGATCGTCGGGCGACCGTCGAAGGCGTAGTCTCGGCGATGCTCGCGCACCCAGGCCAGCAACGGCTGCCAGATGCGCTCGGCCGCCCGCTGCGACAGCCCGGCGAAGGTCATGCCCAGGTTCAGCGTGTTGTCGGGCGCGAAGCGGATCACCTCGCCCCAGTGGTGGTTGAACAGCCGTTCGGCGTAGAAGTCGACGAAGCGGGCGATCAGGCGCCGGTAGGCCGCGTCGGAGCGTGCCTTGATCGTCGCGAAGACGATGCCGAGCGTGTCGGGCAGCTCGTGCAGCCGCAGCCACACGCGCGTGACGACGCCCCACGTGCCGCCGCCTCCGCCCTTCAGCGCCCAGTACAGCTCGGGGTGGCGGTGGGCGTTGACGATCAGCACGGTGCCGTCGGCGGTGACGATCTCGGCCTGCAGCAGGCTGCCGCTGACGCTGCCGAAGCGCTTGGAGAAGCTGCCGTAGCCGCCGCTCTGCACCAGGCCGGCCACCCCGACCGTGTTGCAGCCGCCCCCCTGGACGTAGCGCCCCGCCTCGACCATCACCCGGCGGTAGACGTCGAGCCAGATCGCGCCGGATCCGATCATCGCCGCGGCGGTCGCCGGGGTGCCGGCGGGCGCGCCGTCGGCGACGAAGTCGTCGTCGAGCGCGATCGCGTTCATCTTCGTCGTCCAGATCAGCAGCGAGTCGGGCGCGGCCGAGTTGCCGAAGTAGCTGTGGCCGCCGCCCTTGACGACGAGGCGCAGGCGATGCTCGCGGGCGAAGTCGACCGCGGCGGCGACCTGCTGGGCGTTACGGGCCTCGACCGCCCACGCACTCGGCGTGGTCTGCCACGCTCGGTACCAGCCCGACGCCTGCGTGGCGCCGGCCTGCTCGTGCACGAAGAAGGGGTTGGTCATCTCGGTGACGCGGCCGGTGCAGGCGTTCGAGCCGGGCGCCGCGCAGGGCGCCAGCGGGGACTGGACGGCGACCAGGTTGCCGCCGACGCGATCGCCGAGCGCGGCCCAGTCGGCGGCGCTGGGCCAGCCGGGATCGCCAGGGCGCACGCGCACGAAGGGCTCGGTCGCGGCGGCCCCGCGGGCGATGTCGGGGAGCAGGGGCGCGAGCATCGCGCCGGCGCTGATCCCGGCGGTCCGCCGCAGCAGCGTCCGCCGATCCAGGCCGGCGCGATCGGATCCGTTCGAGTCCATGGGCCCTGCTTCGGGCGCTTCGCGGCGCGTCCTGCCCGGATCAGGCGCTCAGCGTCAGCTTGCGCGGCCCGGGGCGGAAGCCGAGCTCGATCAGCAGCCTCCTCCACGGGCGAGCCGACGACGGGCTCGCCGTCGACCTTCTCCAGCGACGAGCTTCGTGCCGCGGCCGGCGCGGCCCCCGGTGACGAACGCGGCCAGCGCCTCCAGCGCGGGACGCAGCGCGCGGATCGTCGGCGTGCTCGGCCAGCAGCTGCAGGCCGCGGCCGCCCCTCTCGACGAACACGACCGGCTCGGCGCCGACGAGCACGACGTAGGCGCCGCGCACCCGCCGGGCGCGGGCGGTCGGTCTCGCCGTCGCGGCGCGGCCACGGCAGGGCCGCGCCGTAGGGCTGCGCGGGGTCGGTGGCGGCGAGCACGAGCGGCGCGGCCTCCTCGTGATCGCGCATCGCGCGCAGCCGCTCGACCGCGCCGGGCAGCGCGAACTGGGCGCCGCCGAGGCCCTCGATGAAGTAGCCGCGCCGGCAGACGCCGAGCGTCTCGAGGTCGGTCAGCGCGTCGTAGAGCGCGGAGAAGCCGCCGGGGATCGACTCGGCCAGGACCTGCTCGCGGGTGAGGATGCCGTAGCGCTCCAGCAGCAGCTCGGCCAGCGTGCGCCGCTGCTGGCGCGGGCTCGGCCTGCGTCGCGGAAGATCGACGAGGTCAGCGACCAGCGGCCCTGCAACGTGCGCGCGTGGCGCCACGCCGCGCGCGCGAACCGAAGCGGCGCGCCTGGGCGCGCGGCGGCTCGGGCGGCCGCGCTGCGCGCGGGCCAGCGTCAGCCGCGGCGCGCGCAGCGGCGCCCACGCGTCGTTGGTGACCTCGCCGGCCCAGACGAGGTCCCACAGCGCCTCCTGGAGCTCCTCGGGCGTGAGCGGCACCTCGGCCAGCAGGTCGGTGAAGAAGCACGGCGCCCGCGCGAGGCGCTCGCGCAGCCGCGTCGTGCTCCGGGCTCGGCGGGCGCCTCGACCGCGTCGCGTGCGGCCGGCGGCGTCCCGATCGCCTCGGCGTCCTCGCGGAAGTACAGCGCGACGCGGCCCGTCGAGCGGCCCAGCGCGCCCGCGCCGACCCAGACGACCTCGCCCGACGCGCACAGCTCGTCCAGCCACGTGGGCGAGTAGGCGCCGGTGCGGCGCGGCAGCACGTCGCGCTCCCACACCTCGGCGGGCAGCGCGAGGCCCTGCAGCGGGACGAGCACCTCGCGCAGACGGTCGATGCCGGCGCCGGCGGCCGGATGGCGGTCCACCCCCTGCCAGGAGGGCAGGAAGCGGCGAACGCGCGCTGGTCGGCCGGCTCGATCTCGCTGCGCAGGACGGCCAGCGACGCGCGGCGCAGCCGCCGCAGCACGTCGGGGTCGCACCACTCGCGCCTCGGTGCCGCCCGGGCGCAGCTCGCCCCGGACGAGCTCGCCGCCGCGCTCCAGCTCGCGCCAGCGCCGGCTCGGATCGACGCGGTAGCGCTCGCGCAGCTCGCTCGGTGGTGAACGGCCCGTGCGTGCGCGCATAGCGGGCGAGAGCGTGCGCAGCGCGTCCGGCGACGTCGGCCAGGAACGCCTCGGGCAGGCCCGCCGGGCGGCACCGCGCCGAGCGCGTCGCGGTACAGCCCGGCGTCGTCGGCGGCGATCCAGCGCTCCTCGCCGGCCACCCGCACCCGCACGGCGCGCCGCTCGCCGGCCAGCGCCTCCAGCATCGCCTCGCGTCCAGAGCCGGCCGGCACCCGCGCTCGGCGCCTCGTCGACGGTCAGGTCGCCGAGCGCGCCGCAGCACGTCGGCCAGCTCGTCGCGCGTCGTCGCCTGCGGGCGCGTCGGAGCGGTGCTGGAGGTCGGCCTCGACTGCTCGCAGCGCGTCAGGGTCGATCAGGTCGCGCAGCTCCTCCTGGCCGAGCAGCTCGCGCAGCAGGTCGCGGTCCAGCGACAGGGCGGCCGCGCGGCGCTCCGCGTTCGGCGCGTCGCCCTCGTACATGTAAGTCGCGACGTAGTCGAACAGCAGCGAGGAGGCGAACGGCGACGCGGTCGGCGTCTCGACCTCCACGAGCGACAGCTCGCGGCGGTGCAGCGCGTCAGCAGCTCGCTCAGGCCGGGCAGGTCGAGGACGTCCTGCAGGCACTCGCGGTAGGTCTCGAGGATCGATCGGGAAGTCGCGCGTAGCGCTTGGCGACCTCCAGCAGCGACTGCGACTTCAGCCGCTGCTGCCACAGCGGCGTGCGCCTGCCCGGGTAGGCGCGCGGGATGAGCAGCGCGCGGCCGGCGTTCTCGCGGAAGCGCGAGCCGAACAGCGCGCTGGCGCCCAGCTCGGCGACGACGAGGTCCTCCAGCTCGTCGGGCTCGATGAGCACCAGGTCCGCGCCCGGCGGCTCGTCGGCGTCGGGGAGGTGGACGATGATCCCGTCGTCGGACCAGATCGCGTCGGCCTCCAGCCCGTAGATCCTCGCGGATCCGCGCGGAGAGCGCCAGCGCCCAGGCGGCGTGCACGCGGCCGCCGAACGGCGACAGCACGCACAGGCGCCAGTCGCCGATCTCGTCGCGGAAGCGCTCGACGACGACCGTGCGGTCGCTCGGGATCGACCCGCGTGGCCTCCTGCTGCTCGCGCAGGTAGTCGAGCAGGTTGCGCGCGGCGAGCTCGTCGAGGTCGTAGTCGCGCTCGAGCACCTCGGCGGGCTGGTCGACCGCCCAGCGCGCGAACGCGCCGATCGCCGCGCCCCAGCTCCTTCGGGCGCCCGACGCCGTCGCCGCGCCAGAACGGCACCGCGCCCGGCACGCCCGGCGCCGGGGTGACGATGACCCGGTCGCGGCCGATCTCCTCGATGCGCCACGGTGGAGGCGCCCAGCAGGAACGTCTGCCCCGGCGCGCGCCTCGTAGACCATCTCCTCGTCGAGCTCGCCCACCCGGCGCCCGTCGGGCAGCGTGACGCGCGAACAGGCCCCGGTCGGGGATCGTGCCCGCGTTGGTGATCGCCAGCGCGCGGGCGCCCTTGCGCGCGCGGATCGTGCCGCCCGACGCGGTCCCACACGATGCGCGGGCGCAGCTCGCCGAACTCGGCCGACGGGTAGCGCCCGTCGAGCATGTCGAGCACGTTCTCCAGCAGCGGGCGCGAGCAGCTCGGCGAACGAGTGCGTCGCCGTGACCAGCGCGTACAGGTCGTCGACCGATACACCCCCACCCACCCCCTCGTCGGGCGCGGACGCCGCGATCGCCACGATCTGCTGGGCCAGCACGTCCAGCGGGTTGCGCGGCACCACGGTCGGCTCGATCTGGCCCTCGCGCATGAGCCGCGCGACCACCGCGCACTCCAGCAGATCGGCGCGGAACTTCGGGAAGATGCGCCCCTTGGACACGTCGCCGACGTTGTGGCCGGCGCGGCCGATGCGCTGCAGGCCGGAGGCGACCGACTTGGGCGACTCGACCTGCAGGACGAGGTCGACCGCGCCCATGTCGATGCCCAGCTCCAGCGACGACGTGGCCACCAGGCAGGGCAGCTCGCCGGCCTTGAGCAGCTCCTCGACGACGGTGCGCTCCTCGCGCGCCAGCGAGCCGTGGTGGGCGCGGGCGATGTCCGCGTCGGCCAGCTCGTTGAGGCGCAGCGCCAGGCGCTCGGCCCCGCGGCGGTTGTTGACGAAGACGATCGTCGAGCGGTGCTCGCGCACGAGGTCCAGGATCTGCGGGTAGATCGCCGGCCAGATCGACCTGCGCGTCGCCTCGGTCCGCCCGACGAGCGGGTCGAGCTCCGGGGCAGGGGTGGCGTCGGGCTCGACCATCGACTCGACCGGCACCTGGATCCTGAGGTCCAGCGGCTTGCGCACCCCGGCGTCGATCACCCGACAGCGCCGCCGCGGGCCGACCATGAACCGGCCCGACCTCCTCCAGCGGGTTCTGCGTGGCCGACAGGCCGATGCGCTGCACGTCATGGCGCGAGAGCGCATCCATGCGCTCCAGCGTGAGCGCCAGATGTGGCGCCGCGCTTGGTCGAGGCGACGGCGTGGATCTCGTCGACGATCACCGCCTCGACCGAGGTGAGCATCGTCGCGCGCCTGCGAGGTGAGGATCAGATACAGCGACTCCGGGGTGGTGATGAGGATGTCGGGCGGGTGGCGGCGCATCGCCGCGCGCTCGCGCTGCGGCGTGTCGCCGGTGCGCAGCCCCACGCGCAGATCCGCGCCGATTCCCCGCAGCGGCGCGCGCAGGTTGCGCTCGACGTCGTAGGAGAGCGCCTTGAGCGGCGACACGTAGACGAGCCGGGTGGCGTTCTCGCCGGCCTCCCGCGAGAGCTTGTCCAGCGCCCACAGGAAGGCGGCCAGCGTCTTGCCCGAGCCGGTCGGCGCCGACAGCAGCACATGCTCCCCCGAGGCGATCGCCGGCCACGCCTGCTCCTGGGCGGCTGTGGGCGCTGCGAACGCCGACGCGAACCAGTCGCGGACGCGAGGGGAGAATGAGGAGAGCGCGTCCACCGTCACCGATGGTACGGGTCCGAACGGACGTTCGCTTCGACTCTGGGTGCAGGTGAACGGCTGCGCCGCGGCGGGCGTCGCTCATGGGCGAGCCGAAGGGAAGAAGACACGTCGCTCGTGCGTCTATGCGGTGTACGCGCAGTGCGGCGCCCCAAGGGAGGCGCCTCGGGGCGGCGGCGGTTGACACGCCCGCCGTCGCCCCACCCGGTTCCTCGATGGCCACCAACCCCCGTCAGCACATGCCCGTTGCCTCGGACGCCGCCGTGCTGCACCTCGCCGTGGAGCACGCGCTTGCCTTCGCCGCCGCCCATCGCGGCCGCATCCACGCCTACGACGCCGCCGCGCTGCTCCGTGCCCTGGACGAGCTCGCCGATGTCCAGACCACGCTGGCCGACGCCGGCGCGTGCGCCGGCGGCGACCCTGACGGGCTGGAGCGCCTGGCCGAGGTCGAGGCGCTGACGCTGTTCTTCGACCGTGAGTGGGACGCGCTGCCGGCAGCGCAGGCCGACATGCTGCTGGGCGACCCGCGTCTGGCCCCGCATGCCCACTTCCTGCGCGTCGCGCGGCGGATGCCGGCCGAGCGGCAGAGCGCGGCCGAGGAGCGGCGTCTGGCCGACACGGCGGTGTCTCACGCGCTCGAGCGGATCCGGGCAGGATCGCGCGCGTGGACGTGATCGACCCCGCCGGGGCGCTGTCCGACATCGCGGCGGCGCTCGCGCCGTCGGTCCCCACCCCCGGCGCCGGCATGGTCACCGGAGGCGTCGTGACGATCGTCGCCGGCCTGTGCGAGTCGATCGCGCGGACGTCGATGAGCGGGTGGGACGACGGGCGTGGCGCGGTCGTCCAGGCCGTCGAGCTGCGCCGTCGCGCCCAGGCGCTGGCGGCCGAGAACGCCGACGCCTCCAGCGCTGCTCGCCGGCGCCTGGCCGAGCCCGCCGGCACCAGGGGACGCGACGCGGCGCTGGGCGCGGCGCTGCTGCGCGCGGCGCAGGCGCGGCTGGCGATCTGCGCCACCGCGGCCGACTGCGCCCAGCTGGCCGCCGCCCTGGCCCGCGACGCCGATCCGAGCCTGCGCGTCGATGCGCTCGGCGCGGCCGAGCTGGCCACCGGCGCCGCCCGCGCCGCGGCCGTCCTGGTCGACGTCAACCTGGCGCTGCTGCCGGGGGACGAGCACCGCCTGCGGGCGCACGCGGCGGTGACCGCCGCGGAGGGCGCCTGCGCCCAGGCGCGCGCATCGCTCGGGCTAGGTCAGGCCGGCAGGCGCTCGCGCACCGCGGCGAGCAGCGGCACCGACGGCTTCAGCCCGGCCTCGGTCAGCGCCCGGTCGGGGTTGCGCGCGAAGGCGTCGCGGAAGGCGTCATGGGCGACGAGCCGGTCGATCGCCTGGAGGTCGTCCAGGGTGTCCGGGATCTCCATGGCGGCTGCGATCCAGGCCGGGGCGGTGCTGCGGTCGCGCGCAGCGCGGCGGCCAGCTCGATCTCGCGGTTGAGCGCGTCGTCGGCCATCTACAGGACAGACGGCGCGGTCGGGGCCGATCTTCCATCGGGATCCAGTTCTCTGCGCAGTGCGGCCAGGGCGCGCGAGATCCGGCTGGCGATCGTCCCGGCGGCAGGCCGAGGTCATGGGCGATCGTCCGGTAGCTCTCGTCGCGCGCGAAGAAGCGGTCGAGGATCTGCCGCTGGTGATCGGGCAGGCGGCCGAGCGCTGCCCGCACGGTCAGCGCCTGGTCGACGCTGGCCAGCGGCTCGCAGTAGGCGCCGCCGTCGAGGTCCTCGCTGGCCACCTCGTGCCCAGAGCGCCGCAGCCAGTCGAGGGCGGCGTTGCGCGTGATCTGGCCGATCCAGGCGCGCACCGCGGTGTCGTCGCGCATCGTGCCCAGGCGCAGGTAGACCCGCGTGAACACCTCCTGGAAGACGTCCTCGGCGGCGTGCTGGTCGAGTCGGAAGCCGCCGCGCAGGCTCGCGTTGACCATCGTCGCGTAGCGCCGCACCAGCTCCTCCCAGGCGACGCGGTCGCCCGCCCGACAGCGAGCGACGAGCTCCTCGTCTGCGAGTTCCTGGACGGTCGCCGGCACGGCGAGATTCTACGCGAGCGCCCGCGCGCGGTTGAAGACCGCGTCGGTCATCGGCTCGGTGAGCTTGCCGGTGAACGTGTTCTGCTGGGACGGGTGGAAGCTGCCCAGCAGCGTGTACGCCCCCGCCTGTGCCTCGGCGAGGTGGCCGAAGCGGGCGCGTCGGCCCCTCGCGCGGGGGACGTCGACGATCCGCAGCGCGGCGTCCCAGGCGAATGCGCCCAGGCACACGATCACCGAGACGCCGGGCAGCAGGGCCAGCTCCTCGCGGGCGAAGGGCAGGCAGGCGTCACGCTCGGCGGGCGTGGGCTTGTTGGCCGGAGGCGCGCAGCGCACGGCCGCCGCCACCCACACGTCGGTCAGCCGCAGCCCGTCGCCGGCATGTGTCGAGGTCGGCTGGTTGGCGTACCCGGTGCGGTGCATGGAGGCGAACAGCCAGTCGCCCGAGCGGTCGCCGGTGAACACGCGGCCCGTGCGGTTGGCGCCGTGGGCGGCCGGCGCCAGGCCGAGCACCAGCACCCGCGCGGCCGGGTCGCCGAAGCCGGGAACCGGACGCCCCCAGTAGGTCTCGCCGGCGAACGCGGCGCGCTTGACGCGCGCGACCTCCTCGCGCCAGGCCACCAGCCGCGGGCAGGCACGGCAGGCGACGATCCGCGCCTCCAGCTCAGTCAGGCTCACGAAGGAGACCGAGCGCCAGCCGTTCGATCACCGGCTCGAGCTCCAGCAGCGTCTCGGGCACTCCGAGGCGCAACTGGCGCGAGCACAGCTCCACGGTGGCTCCGACGATCGCGTGGGCATCGAGCGGGCCGAAGCGCGGCGTCCCGTGCTTGCGGTGCGCGGTCGCGTTCTCGGCCTCGATCAAGGCCGCGAAGTGCTCGAGCATCGCGTCGCGGCGCTCGACCGCGCGCGGGCCGGCGCCGATGATCTCCACCAGCAGCGTCTGCGCGCGGTCGGGGTTCTCGGCCAGCGTCTCCAGGAAGGCGCGCCCGCCGGCGCGGATCTGCGACTCGGGCTGTTGAGGCCCGGCCGCGGTCGCCGCCGCCATGCGCTCGGCCAGCAGTTGGGCCGACGCGTCGAACAGCGCGAGGATCGCGTCCTCCTTGTTGGTGAAGTGCTCGTAGAAGGTCGCCTTCGACATGCCCGCCTCGCGGGCGATCGCCTCCGCCGTGGCGCGCGCGTAGCCCTCGCGGGCGAACACCGTCGCGGCCGCCGTCAGCAGCCGGTCGCGCTGCACCTCGAGGCGCACCTCGAGCGGCGGGGCGTGGCGGCCGCGGGGGACGGGGGCCGGCGTCGACATCCCGCGAGCATAGGCGAGCCGCCGGAGAGCGATCCAATACGCTGGACGGCCGTGCGATCCCTGTGGACCCTGATCATCGCCGTCACGACCGCGGCCGTCCTCGCCGGCTGCTCGTCACAGGCCTCCAGCAACGAGGCCAACGACTACGCCGGCACGCAGAAGGACGTCGTCACCGTGGTCGATGACCTGGTCAACAACGCCTCCAAGAAGGACGGCAAGGAGATCTGCACCACGGTGCTGGCCCGCGACCTGGCCGACAAGCTCAAGCGCGGTGCCAAGAACTGCGCCGACGCCGTCGACGACCAGCTCGCTGACGCCTCCAACTACGACCTGAAGGTGACGAAGGTGACCGTCACGGGCGACACCGCGCAGGTCGTCACCAAGTCCGACTTCGACGGCGACAGCACCGTGCGCACCCTCTCGCTGTCCAAGCAGGACAACGACTGGCGCATCACCGGGATCGACAGCCCGTAGGCGCGAGGCGCTCGAGCACGCTCAAGCAGACCGCGTGCGGGTGCAGGCGCTGCACTTGGTCGACGAGCGAGTCGACGGGGATCGAGCCGCCTCCAGGGCGATCAGCTCGGCGTCGATCTGGTCGCCGGCCAGAGCGCGTCGCGAGACGGCGCGACGATCTCTCGCGCCCGGGGCACCCCGCTAGCGCAGCTTCCGGCCGTACTGGCGCTCGTAGTACTCGCGGTAGTCGCCGGAGCGGATCGGCTCCCACCAGGCGGCGTTGTCGCGATACCAGTCCACGGTGCGCCGCAGGCCCTCGTGGAAGTGCACCTGGGCCTGCCAGCCCAGCGCGCGGATCTTCTCGGAGCCGAGGCTGTAGCGGCGGTCGTGGCCGGGACGGTCGGTGACGTACTCGATCAGCGACTCGTCGGCGCCGGTCAGCTGGATGATGCGCTGGACGACCTCGATGTTGGGGGCCTCGTCGGGGCCGCCGACGTTGTAGACCTCGCCGTCGTGGCCGTGGGCCAGGGCGTGGCCGATGCCGCGGCCGAAGTCCTCGACGTAGAGCCAGTTGCGCACCTGCATGCCGTCGCCGTAGACGGGCAGCGGGTCGCCGTGCAGGGCGTTGAGGATCATCAGCGGGATCAGCTTCTCGGGGTACTGGTAGGGCCCGTAGTTGTTGGAGCCGCGGCAGATCAGCGCCGGCACCCCGTAGGTGTGGTGGTAGCTGAGCACCAGCAGGTCGGCGCCGGCCTTGGACGCGCTGTAGGGCGAGGACGGCACGATCGGCGACTGCTCGGTGAACGAGCCCTCCTCGATGCTGCCGTAGACCTCGTCGGTGGAGATCTGCACGAAGCGCCCGACGTCATGGCGGCGCACGGCCTCCAGCAGCTCGTAGGTGCCCTGGCCGTTGGTGACCACGAACGCGTCGGGCTGGGCGATCGAGCGGTCGACGTGCGTCTCGGCGGCGAAGTTGACGATCGCGTCCACCCCGCGGCCGATCGCCTCGTCGACGGCGTCGCGGTCGGCGATGTCGCCGACGACCAGGCGCACGTCCAGGTCGGCGAGGTTCTCGCGCCGGCCGGCGTAGGTCAGCTTGTCCAGCACGACGACCTCGTCGCCCTCGTCGCGCACGCGCAGGCGCACGAAGTTGGAGCCGATGAACCCGGCCCCGCCGCAGACCAGCAGCCTCATCCGACCTTCCTCTCTTGCAGATGTCCGCGCACGCCCTCCTGCCACGGCGGCAGCAGGATCGGGTCGCGCCGCTCGGTGCCCAGCACGCTGTAGGCCGGTCGCGGGGCGGGCCGCCGGAACGCCTCGCTGGTCGTCGGCAGCACCCGGCAGGCCACCCCGGCCTGGTGGAAGACCTCCAGCGCCAGCTCGTTCCACGAGCAGGCGCCCTGGGCGGCCAGGTGGTGGATCCCGCCGTCGTCGTCGCGCTCGGCCAGCTCCACCAGTGCGTCGGCCAGATGTCCGGTCCAGGTCGGGCAGCCGACCTGGTCGGTGACGACGCTGACCTCGTCGCGCTCGGCGCCCAGGCGCAGCATCGTGTCGACGAAGTTCGGCCCGCCGGCGCCGAACAGCCAGGCGGTGCGAGCGATCGCATGGCGGTCGGTGGCCTGCGCGACGAGCTCTTCGCCGCGCAGCTTCGTGAGCCCGTAGACGCTCTGGGGGTCGACCGGGTCGGACTCCAGCCACGGCTCGTCCTTGTCGCCCGAGAAGACGTAGTCGGTGGACACCTGCACGATGCGCGCACCGCTGACCGCGGCGGCGCGGGCCAGGTTGCCGGCGCCCGTCGCGTTGACGGCCATCGCGGTCTCGCGGTCGCTCTCGGCGTCGTCGACGCGCGTGTAGGCGGCGCAGTTGACGATCGCCTCGGGCTCGAGGTCGTCGGCCGCGCGCAGGCACGCGTCCGCGTCGGTGATGTCGAGGTCAGCGCGGGTGAGACCGGTCACGTCGTGGCCCAGCTCGCGCGCGCGGGCGCACACCCGGTGGCCGAGCATCCCGCCCGCACCGGTCACCGCCACGCGCATCAGAGGCACCCCACGGGGGCGCGGCTCAGGTGGCCGCCGGCTCCATGCCCTCGGTCGTGACGGGTTGGGGCCACCTTCGCCACCTCTAGAGGATCCCGATCTCCGAGTTGTCGCCGACCATGAAGCGGTAGGCGCGCGGCTGGCGGCCCTCGTCGCGGCGGATCTTGACGTTGCGTCCCAGCAGCGACGACTCCATGCGCCCCGACAGGTTGGACACCTGGGAGCCGGCCAGCAGGATGCTGTGCTCGATCTCGGCCTGCTCGACCACGCAGTCCTCGGCGATCGCGCTGTAGGGGCCGACGTAGGCGTCGACCAGCTGGGCGCCGGCGCCGATGATCGCCGGTCCGCGCACCGTGCAGCGCTGCAGGCGGGCGCCGGCCTCGACCACCACGCGGCCCTCCACGACGCTGTCGATGAGCTCGCCGTCCACGTGCCCCTCGAGGTTGTCGAGGATCAGACGGTTGGCCTCCAGCATGTCGTCCAGGCGCCCGGTGTCCTTCCACCAGCCGCGCACGATGTGCGGCTGCACGCGGGCGCCTGAGTCGACGAGGTGCTGGATGGCGTCGGTGATCTCCAGCTCCCCGCGCGCGGATGGCTCGATCGCGCGCGCGGCGTCGTGGACGGCGGCGCTGAACAGGTACACGCCGACCAGCGCCAGGTTGGTCTTGGGCTCAGGCGGCTTCTCGGCCAGTGCCACCACCCGCTCGCCATCCAGCTCGGCGACCCCGTAGTGCTCGGGGTCGGCCACCGGCGTCAGCAGGATCAGCGCCTCCGGCCGCGCAGCCTCGAAGCGCTCGACCAGATCGGTGATGCCGCCCTGCAGCAGGTTGTCGCCCAGGTACATGACGAACGGATCGGACCCCAGGAACCGCTCGGCGGTCAGCACCGCATGGGCCAGCCCAGCCGGCTCGTCCTGCACGATGTAGGTGATCGACACGCCAAAGCGCGACCCGTCCCCGGCCGCCGCACGGATCTCCCCGCCGGTCTCCGGGGCGATGATGATCCCGATCTCCTCGATGCCCGCCGCGGCCATCGCCTCGATCCCGTAGAACAGCACCGGCTTGTTGGCCACCGGCACCAGCTGCTTGGCGCTGGTGTGGGTGATCGGACGCAACCGCGTCCCCTTGCCACCCGACAGGATCAGGCCCTTGAGGGGCACTAGTAGACGCCTCCGAGCTTGCGGTGGTCCCAGCTCACGCGCGAGCGCTCGACGAACTCCAGCCCCACGCGCTTGGACGCCTGCTGGGCGACCGTCGCGGCGGCCGCCTCGTCCAGCTCGTCGACGCCGCTGTAGCGACGCATGATCTCCGCACCGAGCGGCGCGAGCGCATCGGCGTCGCGGTGGATGCGCGCCTCGCAGGTGAGCATCACGCCACGCAGCAGGTGGTACTCGGTGCCGGCCTCCACCTGCAGCGTGGCGCGCGGGTCGCGCTCGATGTTGCGCACCTTCTGCGACTTGGCGTACGTCCACGCCCACAGGACGTCTCCGCGGCGCACGTACCACAGCGGCATCAGGTGGGGGAATCCGTCGCGACCGTTGGTGGCGCAGGTGACCGTGCGCTCCTCGTCCAGGAACGCGCGCACCTCGTCGTCGGTCATGCGGATCTGATCGCGGCGGCTCATGGGCAGCCTGGGAGGCTAGTACCCGCGGGCGGGGCGCCCGTCCTGCTCAGCGCACGGGCACGAGCCGCGCGACCGCGGACAGGACCGCCTCGCGCGCGTCCTCGGGCTCGAGCACGACCGCGTCGCCGGCCTCCTTGAGCACCTCGCGCACGAGGTAGTCCAGGCCGGCGAAGGGCAGCTCGACGACGATCGCCCCGTCGGCCAGCTCCTCGCTGACGCGGCGCTCCTCGCGGACCCAGCGTGCCCGCTCAGGCGCGATCCACACGCGCGCGATGCGTGACGCCTCGACCTCGCCGGTGCGCAGCCAGCCGTCGATCTCGGCGGCCGGGTCGACCTCGGGCCGCGGGACATAGGTCTCCTCCAGCGGCTCGGCGTGCTTGATGCGGTCCAGGCGGAAGTGGCGCACGTCGTCGCGGTCGGGGTCGAAGGAGGCCACGTACCAGCCCTCGCGCCCGTTGGTCAGCGCGTAGGGCTCGACCGTGCGCACCGAGAACTCGTCCTCGTTGGCCTTGTAGTACTCGAGCTTGAGCAGGCGCCGCTGCGCGATGGCCAGCGAGACGACCTTGGCGATGTCACTGTCGTCACCGCCCGCGGCGGCGATCTGCAGGCCGGCGTGGGTGGGGTCCTCGCCCAACGCGGTGACGATCTTCTCGCGCGCGGAGGCCAGCGAGCCCTCGGGGATGTGGTCGCCGATCAGGTCGATCGCCGCGATCAGCGCCTTGGCCTCGACGGGCAGCAGCCGCGCGGGGCGGGCGAAGTTGTCGGAGTAGGGCTCGGGGTCGACCTCGATCTCGCCGCTGTCCAGCAGCTCGGCGTACAGCACGTAGGAGCCGCCGCCGAAGTTCACGACGTTGAGGACGTTGATGTCCTCGCGCAGCTCGGCCTCCGACACCTGCAGGCGCTCGAGCACGTCGGCCAGGGCCAGGCGCCGGCCGGCCCGGCCGGCCTCGATCAGCACGGAGGCCAGCGTGACCAGGCGGGCGAAGCGCTCGGGGCGGATGGCGGTCTCGCGGCGCGTGCCGCCGCCGTCCTCGTCGGCGACGACCGCGGCGGGCGGGCCGCTACTGGGGGCGATCTCGAAGTGGCCCTCGTGCCGCTCAGCCAGGCGGGTGGCGCGCTCGGCCACCTCGGCGGCCAGCCCGGCGGGGCCCTGCACCGTCGCGTGCTCGCCCAGCCCCAGCACCCAGGCGGCCAGCAGGCGCGCGTCGGCGTAGTCGGTGGCGAACACGACGGCGCCGTCGTCGGCGGATCGCACGCTGCCGAAGCGGCCGAAGTGGCGCTCGACCTGCCAGGCGATGCGCTCGGAGATGCGGATCTCCGCCGTCGCCTGCACGTCGCCGAACTGCCACGGGGCGCGGTTGGCGTAGGCGCGCGGGTCGAAGTCCGTCGGGCGCCTGAAGTCGTGCTCGGCCTTCGTCGCGTAGGCGACCTTGCCGCGCATGCGCGACAGGCGGAACACGCGCAGCGCGTCGCGCTCGTGCGAGCGTCCCAGCAGGTAGAACTGGCCGCCCTGGAAGAGCAGGTGGTAGGGGTCGACCTTGCGGTGGCCGACCTCGTCGCGGGCCAGCGTGTAGTAGTCGAAGGTGATCGTCTTGTGGCGGAAGATCGCCGTCTCGACCTTGGCCAGGCGCTGGGACAGCTCGTGGCCGCCGGCGCTGGCGGTGAGGCCCAGCGCGACCGAGCTCTGGTCGGGGGCGCGCAGCGGCGAGGGGCGGCCCCAGGAGATCTGCTGCAGGGCCAGGCGCAGCGGCTCGGCGTAGGCGAACTCGCCGTCGAGCAGGCTCAGCGCCGTCTGCAGCGCGGCCAGCTCGCCGTCGGAGAACGCGATCGCGGGCAGGTGGAAGTTCTCCGGGCGCAGCGAGTAGTTCTCCTGCTCGGCGACGCCGTCGGCCGGCTTGTCGACGGTGAGCGCGATGCCCAGCGACTCCAGCTCGGCGCGGTCGGCGTAGAAGCGGCGGGCGAACGCGTCCTCGTTCATCCCGCTGTAGCCCTCCACGTCGCGGCGGATCTCCGTCGCCGTCACCGGCCGCCGCTCCGCCATCAGGTAGGAGATCAGCGAGAGCTGGCGGATGAGCTTCTCGGTGTCCTTCGCCATCGCCATCGAACGATAGGGCGCCGAGCGGGGCTCGCGAGACGCCAATTGTTCCCTCTTTGCGGCAAACGACCGCTAGCGTTGCGCCACATGACCCGCCTGGCCATCGTCGACGACCACGAGGCGCTGCGGGAGGGCCTGGAGACGCTGCTGCTGGGCAGCGAGCTCGAGGTGGTCGGCACGGCGGGCAACGTGGCCGCCGCGCTCGACCTGGTCGAGCACGTCCAGCCCGATGTGGCCCTGGTCGACATCCGCCTGCCGGACGGCTCGGGCATCGACCTGACGCGTCAGCTGCTGGCCGCCCGCCCGCACATGCGCGTCGTGCTCTACACCGGAGAGCCCGATGCTGACCTGCTCTCCGCGGCCCTCGACTCGGGCGCCCAGGGCTACGCGCTCAAAGCCGGTCCGATGCGCGAGCTGGTGTCGGCGATCGTGCAGGTCGCCGGGGGCGGCGCTACGTCGATCCGCGTCTGGACGGCGTCCTGCTGGCCGAGCGCTCATCCGCGCGCGTCTCGCAGCTGTCGCCGCGCGAGCGTCAGGTCCTGCACCTGATGGCCGAGGGCCACACCGCCGAGGGGGTCGGCGAGCGGCTGGGCGTGTCGGTCGAGACGGTGCGCACCCACGTGCGCAACGCCATCCGCAAGCTGCGTGCGCGTAACCGCGTACACGCGATCGCCCTCGCGTTGGACCGCGGCGAGATCGTGCTCGACCGGGCGCCGGAGGCATGAGCGAGCACGACGCCCTGGCCGGACTGATCCACGACCTGCGCACGCCGCTGGCGGTCCTGGCGGGCTTCGCGGAGCTGCTCGAGCAGCGCGGCGACGCGCTCAGCGCGCATCAGCGGCGCGAGTACGTGGCGCGCATCCTCGAGGGGGCGCGCGAGATGGACATCATCCTCCAGCGGGCGCGCGACGAGTAGCCGCGGTGGGGCCTACGCGGCCGCGGCCTGTCCGGCGCCCGCAGACGCGGGCGCGGGCGGGAAGTACGCCCCGCAGCCCAGCGCACGGTCGAAGGCCGCCCAGCGCTCGGCCGTCGGCGAGCTCCTTCTCGAGCCGGTCGAAGCTGCCCAGCCGCCCGCCGAGGTTGTCGACGAAGTGCACGAGCGTCGCCTCGCGGGTGCACGGCACGACGGGCGATCCGTGCTCCAGCGACCCGTGGTGGCTGAGGATGATGTGCAGCAGCGCCTCGGCCCGGCCGGCCGGGAACCCCTCGATGGCCTCGATCGCGCGCCGCACGCGCGTGTAGCCGAGCACGATCTCGCCCTGCAGCCGCCCGGCGTCGGTCATGTCGATGCGCAGGCCGTCGTTCGCGTAGGCCTCGAGCTTGCCGATGTCGTGCAGCAGCGCGCCGGTGACGGCGACGTCGTGGTCGATGCCCGGGAAGGTCGCGCTCATCGCGTGCACCGCCTGGCCGACGGTCAGCGAGTGCTCCAGCAGCCCGTGGCGATAGGCCTGGTGGTAGAGCTTGGCGGCCGGCGCGTCGCGGAAGGCGGGCCAGCTCGGCGCCTGCGGGCCGATCAGCCGGTCCAGCAGCGTGCGCCAGGTGCGGGTCGCGCACCGTCGCGACAGCTCGCGCAGCTCGCCCTCCATCGGGGCGACGCCTCGTGGCGGGCCGTCGACCAGGTCGGCGGGGTCGAAGCTGCCCGGGGCCGGGCGGCGCAGCGCGCGCACCGTGATCTGGGCGCCATAGCGCGGATGGTCGTCAAAGCGGCCGATCACCCGCACGGGCACGCCGGCGCGCACATGCGGCTGGAGCTCGGCGACCCCGTCCCAGATCATCGCGCTGACCACGCCGCTGCGGTCGCCGAGGTCGAGCTTGAGGAACTCGCGGCCGTCGCGCTTGCAGCCCACGTCGACGGCGCGCACCAGCAGCACCTGGTCGATGTCGCATCCGTCGGTGAGCTCTCGCACGAGCATGAGGGCAACGTAGAGACGCTTGCGGACGAAACGCGTCAGACGCAGGTACTCTCCCCATCGATGGCTGCGACCGCGATCGTCACGGGCGGCACGGGTGGGCTGGGTCACGCGGTGACCGAGCGATTCCTGGCCGAACGGGGTGCGCGTGATCGTGCCCTGGGTCGCCGAGCGCGAGCTGGACCGCGTCGGAAGCACGATGGGCTCGAGCTCGTCAAGGCGGACCTGTTCGACGAGCAGTCCGTCGCCGCGGTCGTGAGGCTCGCCGCCCAGGACGAGGCGCGCCGCTGCACGCGGTCGTCAACCTCGTCCGCGGCTTCAGCGAGGGCGGGCGCATCCACGAGACGCCATCGACGACTTCGAGGCCCAGCTGCGCCTCAACCTGCGCCCCACGTACCTGGTCACGGCGGCCGCCCTGCTGCATCTGTGCCGCGGGCGGCGGATCGGTCGTGTGCGTCTCGACTCGGGCCGCGCTGCGCCCGTTCCCCGGGGCCGTGGCTACGTGACGGCCAAGGCCGCGGTGCTGGCCTTCGTCGACGCCGCGCGCCGTCGAGTACCGCAAGGACGGTGTGCGGGTGAACGCCGTGCTGCCGTCCATCATCGACACGCCGGCCAACCGGGTCGCCAACCCGGACGCCGACTTCGACGCTTGGGTGCAGCCGCGGGAGATCGCCGACGTGATCGCCTTCCTGCTGCTCCGATCAGGCCGCGGTACCAGCGGCGCACACGTCCCCGTCTACGGAAGGGCATGAGAGCTATGGCGCTGCGCGGCGGCATCGACCTCGGCGGTACGAAGATCCAGGCCATCGTGGCCGACGACGACAACGAGGTCGTCGGCGAGGCCCGGCGCCCGACGCCGACCAGCGGCGGGCCCGGGACGCTGTCGCCGCGCTGGCCGAGGCGCTGGGCGAGGCGGCGGCCGGGGCGAAGGTCAAGACGTCCGAGCTGGCGGGGGTCGGCTGGGCTCGCCCGGCGACGTCGAGACGAGGCGGGCACCATCGCCCAGGCCGGCAACCTGCCCAACTGGCAGGCGGCGGTGCCCGTCGCCAAGCTGCTCGGCGACGCGCTGGGCACGAAGGTGGCGATCGGCAACGACGTGTCGGTGGCCACCAAGGCCGAGTTCACGCTCGGCGCCGGCAAGCCGTACGCGTCGGTGCTGGGCGTCTTCTGGGGCACCGGCGTCGGGGCGGGCTGATCCTGGAGGGCGAGGAGTGGCTCGGCGTCGGCGCGGCCGGCGAGATCGGCCACATGGTCATCCACCGCGGCGGCGCGCTGCTGCCCCTGCGGGCGCCACGGATGCATGGAGGCCTACGCCGGGCGCAAGGCGATGGAGCTGGAGGCCCGCCGGCGTCACCACGAAGAGGGCGAGCACACGCACCTGTTCAAGTTCATGCACGAGAAGGGCCGCGATCGGCTCACCAGCTCGATCTGGGCGCGCGCCCTGGATCACCACGACAAGCTCGCCGGCGAGCTGATCGACCGGGCCTACGGCGCGCTCGGGGCCGGGGTCGCCTCGGCCGTCAACCTGCTCGACGTCGAGGCGGTGATCCTGGGCGGGGGGCTGGGCGTGCGCTTCGGCGACGGTGCGGCCGAGCGGCTGGCCACCGAGATGCGCCCGCACCTGTTCAACGACGACCGCCCGCCGGTCGTCGCGGTCGCCTCGCTGGGCGACTACGGCGGCGCGCTGGGCGCCGCGATGCTCGTCTCCTGACGGCGTAGACTCTCGCCATGACGATCCCCGCGGGTCAGGCGGCGGGTGGCAAGGCGGCGCGAGCGCACACGCCGCGGCGCTCGCACGGCGAGTGGGAGCCGGCGCCCGACCGCGCCGACCCGGTCGACGCTCCTCGAGCGCCAGGCGGCCGCGCGTCTCGCGGAGCTGGTGCCGGTCCGCTACGGCCGCATGCTCGCCTCGCCGTTCGCCTTCTACCGCGGCGCGGCGCCGCTGATGGCCGCCGACCTGGCCGAGACGCCGCGCACCGGCCTGCGCGTGCAGCTCTGCGGCGACGCCCACCTGGCGAACTTCGGCGCCTTCGCCTCGCCCGAGCGCCGGCTCGTCTTCGACGTCAACGACTTCGACGAGACGCTGCCGGGCCCTGGGAGTGGGACGTCAAGCGGCTGGCCGCGAGCATCGCCGATCGCCGGCCGGCACCGCGGCCTTCGAGCCGGACGCGCGGCGCGCGGCCGTGAGGTCCGCCGTGCGCCGTACCGCGAGGCGATGCGCGACGTTCGCGGGCTGCGGACCTCGACGTCTGGTACGCCCGCATCGACGTCGAGGACCTGCTGGCGCGGAGCGTCCGAGCGCGACGCGGACTCGAGCTCGCCAGCGCGCAGAAGCCAGTGTCGAGGCGCGTGCCCGGCGCGAAGGACAGCATCCAGGCCGTTCGCCAAGCTCACCCAGCGCGGTCGACGGCGACTGCGGATCGTCAGCGACCCGCCGCTCCTCGTCCCGCTCGCGCGAGCTCTGCCCGACGAGACGGCCGCATCGCTGCAGGACCTGTTCGCGCCGCCTGGTCGGCCGGCTACGCGGCGACCCTGCCCGCCGACCGGCGCGCACCTGCTCGAGCGCTACCGCTTCGTCGACATGGCGCCGCAAGGTCGTCGGCGTGGGCAGCGTCGGCACCCGCGGCCTGGATCCTCCTGCTCGAGGGCCGCGACGGCGGCCGACCCGCTGTTCCTGCAGGCCAAGGAGGCCGAGCGCGTCGGTGCTCGAGGAGCACCTGGGCCCCAGCCCGTACGGCAACCACGGGCGAGCGCGTCGTGGCGGGCCAGCGGCTCATGCAGGCGGCGCAGCGACATCTTCCTCGGCTGGCAGCGCGACCGGGCTCGACGGCGTGACGCGCGACTTCTACGTGCGCCAGCTGCGGGACTGGAAGGGCTCGGTCGACCTCGAGACGCATGGACCCGGCGGCTCGGCCTGCTACGCGCAGCTGTGCGGCGTGGACCCTGGCCCGGGCCCACGCCCGCTCCGGCGACCGCGATCGCCATCGCCGCCTACCTCGGCGCGCGGCGACGCCTTCGACCAGGCCGATCGCCGCGCTTCGCCGAGGCCTACGCCGACCAGAACGAGCGCGACTACGCTGCGCTGGCCGCGGCGGTACGGGAAGGACGCGTGAGCGCCGATACTTCGGCGTAGATGCGTCTGCCGCCCACGCCGACCGAGCTCTCCGCCGCCGCCGCCAACGTGTACGACATGGTCTTCGGCGGCGGCCTCGCCGACCTGCGCCGCACGCCGGCGGCGATCATCGCCGAGGCCCCGCAGCGCACGGTCTTCCGCTACCTGGTGCCCGAGGGCGCGGCCGCCGCGCCGCGCGACCTGCCGGTGCTGCTCGTCCCGCCGCTGGCCGCGCCGCCGAGCTGCTTCGACCTGCGCCGCGGCTGCTCGCTGGCCGAGCACCTGCTGGCCGCCGGTCACCCGACCTATCTCGTCGACTACGGCCGCATCGGCTTCTCCGACCGCGAGCTGGGCCTGGAGCACTGGCTCGACGACGTCCTTCCCGAGGCGGTGCGCACCGTCAGCGCCGATGCCGGCGGGCGTCCGGTGCAGCTGGTCGGCTGGTGCCTGGGCGGGATCATGGCGCTGCTGGCGCTGGCCGCCGACCCGCAGCTGCCCGTCAACGCGATCGCCGCCGTGGGCAGCCCGTTCGACTTCACGCAGGCGCGCCTGCTGCAGGCGCTCGACCCGCTGATGCGCCTCGGCGGCGAGCGGCTGCTGGACCCGCTGTACCGCGCGCTGGGCGGTGCCCCCGCGCCGCTCGTGCGCCGCGTCTTCCAGCTGACGTCGATCGACAAGGAGCTGACCAAGCCGGTGGCCCGTCTGCGGCACCTGGACGACCGCGACTTCCTGGCCCAGATCGAGGCGGTCGACCACTTCACGCGCCACATGCACGCCTACCCGGGGCGGACCTTCGGGCAGCTCTACCACCGCTTCTTCCGCGTCAACGACCTGGCCGACGGCCGCTTCGCGCTCGACGGGCGCGACATCGACCTGGCCGACGTGACCGTGCCGGTGCTGTCGGTGGCCGGCGACAGCGACGTGCTGGCGCCGGTGGCCGCCGTCCACCACGTCGCGGCGCTGCTGCCCGCCGCAGCTGAGGTGCGGCTGCGGACCGGTCCGGGGGGCCATCTGGGCGTGCTCACCGGCCGCCGGGCGCGCGAGACGACCTGGGCCTGGATCGACACGTTCTTCGCCGATCACGGCGCGCACGCGGGCGAGCAGCCGCTGCGCGTCGTGGCCTGAGCGCCGGCTCCTGCCCCCGGGCGGCGAATTGCACGGATCGGCGCGCCGGTCGCCTACCCTGATCGGCCGCATGGATGCTCGCCGCCTCGCCCTGCTGGCCACGTTGGCCACGCTCGCCCTCGCGGCTCCCGCCTCGGCCGCGACCGATGACGACACGGCGGTGATCGGTCCGGGCACGCTGGTTGGCGGCGTCGAAGTCGGCGGCCAGACGATCAGCCAGGCGGCGGCGACGCTGCAGGAGCGCCTCGTGCCCGAGCTCAACGCGCGCGTCACGGTGGCCATCGGCAGCCGTCGCTTCCACATGGGCGGGCGCAAGGCGAAGGTCTCCCTGGATGCGCTGCGCAGCGCCCGGCGCGCCTACTACGCCGCGCGCGACGCCGGCGTGCCGACGGCGACCACCCGCGAGGCGGGCGGCAGCGTCAGCGGGCTGAGCGTGCCCCCGGCGGTCAGCGTCTCCACGTCCGCGATCCGGGCCTGGGCCGACAAGGTCACCCGCCACGTGACGCGCCGCCCCCGCAGCGCGAAGCTGCGCCTCGGCCTGACGCGCATGCGCGTGACCAAGGCGCGGCGCGGCTTCACCGTGGACGCCTCGCAGATCGCCGGCCGGGTGCGCGACGCGTTCACCGACCCGACCATCGACCGTACGAAGCTGCGTCAGCCGCTGCAGGCGCTGGAGCCCAAGACGACGCTGGCCGAGCTGCGCCGCGCCAACGCGACGATCCTCACCGTCGATCGCTCGCACTTCAAGCTGCGCCTGTTTCGCAAGCTGCGCCTGTCCAAGACCTACGGCATCGCCGTGGGCATGTCGGGCCTGGAGACGCCGGCGGGCGAGTACCACATCACCAGCAAGCAGGTGGACCCCGCGTGGCACGTGCCCAACTCCTCCTGGGCCGGGTCGCTGGCCGGTCAGGTGATCCCCGGAGGCGCGCCGAACAACCCGCTCGGTCGCCCGCTGGCTGGGGATTCAGGACGGCGTCGGCATCCATGGCACCAACGAGCCCTGGTCGATCGGGTCGGCGGCCTCCCACGGCTGCATCCGCATGCGTCCCGAGGACGTCATCGACCTCTACCCGCGCGTTCCGATGGGCGCTCCGGTGCTGATCGGCTGATCGGCCAGCGCTCCGCGTGCGTTAGCTGTCCTTCCGGCGGCGCTGAGCGAACGATTAGGTCGTCTTCACGGTCGCCTTCAGGTGACGCGACAAGCTCCCGGTCATGTATGACCACGACGAGGCACTGACGCTGTACCTGGAAGAGATCGGCCGCCACAAGCTGCTGACCGCCGAGGAGGAGATCGAGCTCGCTCAGCGCATCGAGCGCGGTGACCTGGCGGCCAAGGAGCGGATGATGACGCGCCAACCTGCGCCTCGTCGTGTCGCTGGCCAAGCGCTACCAGGATCGCGGCCTTCCGCTGCTCGACCTGATCCAGGAGGGCAACGTCGGCCTGATGCGCGCGGTCGAGAAGTTCGACTACCGCAAGGGCTTCAAGTTCAGCACCTACGCGGTGTGGTGGATCCGCCAGTCGCTGGCGCGGGCGCTGGCCGACAAGGCGCCGCACGATCCGCCTGCCCGTGCACATCGCCGAGCGCCTGCACCGCGTGCAGCGCACGGAGCGCAAGCTCGTGCTCAAGCTCGGGCGCGACGTGACCGACGACGAGCTCGCCGAGGAGCTCGGCCTGAGCGTCGAGGAGGTCGCGATCGTGCGCGGCGAGCTGCCCGGCACCGTCTCGATCCACGCCCCGGTGGGCGAGGACGAGGCCGAGCTGGGCGACTTCATCGAGGACCGCGCCTCGCTGTCGCCCTTCGAGGAGACCGCGCTGGTGCTCGATCGGGCGACGATCGACCTGGCGCTGGAGAACCTGCCCGGCGGCGAGCGACGCGTGATCCAGCTGCGCTACGGCCTCGACGGCGGGCGCGAGCGCACCATGCACCAGGTCGCGCGGGAGATGCAGCTGTCGGCCGATCGCGTCCGGCGTCTGGAGGAGCAGGCGCTGCGCAAGCTGCGGGCGCTGCCCGAGGCGCAGGCGCTCCAGGCCGCCTGACCTGGCCGATCGGACAGGCATGCCACACTAGGGGTCGATGGGGAGGAGCGAGGGACGTTCGATGACCGGTGCCGCACCCGGCTACGACCGGGTGCGCGAGCTGCTGGAGGCCGAGCGCTGCGTCGTGCTCGACGGCGGCATCGGCACCGAGCTGCCCGGCCTGCGCGAGACCGACGACCGCCTGTGGGGCGTGCGTGCGGTCCTCGACGATCCCGCCGCCGTCCTCGACGTCCACCGCCGCTACGTCGAGGCCGGCTGCGACGTCATCAGCACCGACACGTGGGGCCTGCCCTCCGGACTGCTGGAGAACGGGCCGCGGCTGTGGCCCAGCTCGGTGCAGCCGGTGCACTGGATGGACGTCGCACGGCGCGGCCTGGCCCTGGCCCGGGAGGCCAGCGAGGGTGCGCCCGTCGCCGTCGCCTTCTCGCTCAACGGCGACGTCGACGCCAACGAGGGCCAGGAGACGATCCGGTTGCTGGATCGCGTCTTCTCCGAGGACGCGCCGGACCTGATCCTCGTCGAGACGCTGTCGCTGGTGCGCCCGTCCCTGTACGACACGATCGAGCGCCTGCTGGACACCGGCCTTCCCATCTGGCTGTCGTTCCGCCGCTGCCGCCACGGGCTGTGCGGCGTCTACGGCGAGCACTGGGGTGGCCCGGAGGGCGACGCCTTCGGGCGCGCGGCGCGGCGCTTCGAGGAGATGGGCGTCGGGGCGCTGCTGGTCAACTGCATCCCGCCCGACCACGTCGACGGGATGGTCTCGTTCCTGCGCGACTTCACCGACCTGCCGCTGGGCGTCTACCCGAACCTCGGCTACCTGACCAGCGCCGGGTGGCAGTTCGCCGAAGGCGTCGGGGGCGAGGAGTACGCGCAGATGGCGCTGCGCTGGCGCGAGGAGGGGGCGCAGATCATCGGCGGCTGCTGCGGCGTCACGCCCGATCACATCGCCGCCGCGCGCGCGGTGCTGGAGGAGACCCGCCCGGGGCGGGCGCGACCGCCGGTGGACGCCAACGGCGCCGGCGCCGAGGCGGCCGCCCCGCCGGCGCCGTGGACCGACCGCCGGGGCCGCCCGCTGTATCCGATCGCCTTCCCGGACCTGGTCTGCGAGGAGGGCGTGTTCCCGCCGCGGGCGCCGTCGTTCCTGGCCTGGCGCTACCTGCAGGGCGAGGCGATCGGCGCCCACCAGCGCTGCCTGGACGTCGGCTCGGGCACCGGGATCCTCGGCGTGCAGCTGGCGCTCAACGGCGCCGCGCACGTGCACGCCATCGACGTCGACGAGCGCGCGGTGGCCAACACGCGCGACAACGCCTTTCGCAACGGCGTCGCCGACCGCGTCTCGGTGGCCCACGTCGACCTCTATCCGTGGGTCCCCGAGGAGCGCTACGAGGTGATCGTCGCCTCGCTCTTCCAGCTGCCCTCCGACCCCTTCCAGCAGGTCGCCGGCCACCGCCCGGTCGACTACTGGGGGCGCAACGCGTTCGACCAGCTGCTGGCCAAGCTCCCGGCGGCGCTGGCCCCCGAGGGCGTCGCCTACCTGGTGCAGCTGTCGATCCTGTCTCAGCAGCGCACCGCCGAGCTGCTGACCGCGGCCGGGTTCGAGGCCGCGGTCGTCGACTACGACGTGTTCCCGTTCCCGGACGCCTTCGACGAGCAACGCACGCAGATCGACCGCGTCGAGGAGCTGTCGGACGCCTACCACGTGCGCATGTCCGGCCAGGACGCCGTGGTCGCCTACCTGCTCGAGGTGCGCCGGCGTCGCGAGGGCAGCGTGGAGGCCGGCGTCGCCCCGTGGGCGGTGCGCCGGTGAGCGTCGCCACCGCGGAGATCGAGGCGCGGCTGGCCGCGCTGGAGGGCGTCCTGGTCGCGGTGCGCCGGCTGTCGGAGCTGGGGCCGGTGAGCGAGATCGTCGACCGCGCGCCCGTGGAGGCGGCCGCGGCGCTGGGCCTGGCGCGCGTGCTGCTGTCGCGCGTGGACGAGGGGCAGCTCGTGGCCGAGGCGCTGCACGCGCCCGAGGGCGACGTCGCGGCCCTCACGCTCGCGCGCCTCCAGGAGCTGCCGGTGCCGATCGAGTACCCGCTGGTCGAGGGCGAGGTGCTGCGCCGGCGCCGCCCCCAGCTGGTCGAGGTCGACGGCGGCCCGTCGCGTCACGCGTTTGCGGGCGTGCTGGGCTGGGGCACCTACGTGGCCGCGCCGATCGTGCTGGAGACGCGGGTGATCGGCTTCTTCCAGGCCGACGGGCCCGGCATCGGCGCGGTCGAGCGCGACGGGCTGGGTGCGCTGGCCGAGGGCTTCGCGCTGGTCTTCGAGCGCGCGATCCTGCGTCGCCGGCTGCGCATCCAGCGCCAGGAGATGCGCCAGGTCGCCTCGTGGGCCGATGCCCGCACGGGCGAGCTCAGCGACCGCGCGGTGACGCTGGCCTTCGACCGCGAGCCGTCCGGCGACGACGACGGTGGCCGGGCCGCGGTCGCCCAGGGCGGCGCCGACTCGGCGCTGCGCGACCTGCTGACCCGGCGCGAGCTCGACGTGCTCGAGCTGATGGTCAAGGGGGAGACCAACGCGGGCATCGCCCGGTCGCTCGTCGTCTCCGAGGGCACGGTGAAGTTCCACGTCAAGAACATCCTGCGCAAGCTGCACGCCTCCAATCGGGCGGAGGCGACGTCGCGCTACCTGCGCCTGACGCTGCGACGTGGCGACGCGCCTCCGGCGCCGTAGCACCTGGCCGGCCGGACAGGCAAGACCCCTCCCTGTGGGAGTGTTGCCCGACGCGGGCGGGCGCAAGGATCCGCTGATGTCTCGGGTCGGCGCCACTGCGTACGACGTGCTGCGCGAGGGGTTGGCCGCCCAGCGCTGCCTGATCCTCGATGGCGCGGTGGGCACCGAGCTGCCCGATGAGGCGCTCAGCGCCGGCCCCTACGACGAGCGCCTGTGGGGGATCCGGGCGCTGTCCACCTCGCCGGCCGACGTGCAGGCGCTGCATCGCCGCTACGTCGACGTCGGCTGCGACGTGATCACCACGAACACCTGGGGGCTGGCGGCCGCGGTCAGCGACGGCGACGGCCACTGGCTGGAGGTGGCCCGCCGCGGGGTCCAGGTCGCGCGCGCGGCGGTGGCCGAGGGCGGCCGCGAGGGGCGCGCCGCGGTGGCCTTCTCGCTCAACGGCGACCTGGACGGACCGGAGGGTCCGGAGACGATCCGGCTGCTGACGCGGGCGTGGGCCGACGAGCCGCCCGACCTGGTGCTGGTCGAGACCCTGACGCTCGTGGGCCCGGCCCTGCTGGACGCCGTCGGCGCGCTGGTCGGCACCGGCATCCCGGTGTGGCTGTCGTTTCGACGCTGCCGCCACGGGCTGTGCGGCGTCTACGGCCAGCACTGGGGCGGCCCGGAGGGCGACGCCTTCGGGCGTGCCGCGCGACGCTTCGAGGAGCTGGGGATCGGGGCGCTGCTGGTCAACTGCATCCCGCCCGATCACGTCGACGGGATGGTCTCGTTCCTGCGCGACTTCACCGACCTGCCGCTCGGTGTCTACCCGAACCTCGGCTACTACACCAACGCCGGCTGGCAGTCGACGGCCGGCGTCGGGGGCGAGGAGTACGCGCAGATGGCGCTGCGTTGGCGCGAGGAGGGGGCGCAGATCGTCGGCGGCTGCTGCGGGACGCGTCCCGAGCACATCGCCGCGGCGTCCCAGCGCCTGGGGGGCACGGCGCCCGGCCGCCGGCGTGTCGCCCAGCCGCGCTTCGCCCCGGCCGATGGCGCCCCCGCTGGCGCTCGCGGCTCATGGGTGGATGCCCGCGGGCGCGCGCTGTTCCCGCTGCCCGTGCCCGACCTGATCGCGGAGGGCACCACGGCGGCGCCGACGCCGGGCTCCTTCCTGGTCTGGCGCCACCTGTTCGAGCGCGGCGTCGGCGCGGGGCGCCGTTGCCTGGACGTCGGCTGTGGCAGCGGGCTGCAGGCCATCCAGCTGGCGCTCAACGAGGCCAGCCACGTGCACGCGATCGACGTCGATCCCGACGCGATCCGCGACACGCTGGCCAACGCCTACCGCAACGGGGTGGCCGAGCGGGTCACCGCCGCGGCGGTCGACCTGTTCCCCTGGCGTCCGCTGGAGCGCTACGAGACGATCGTCGCCGCGCTGGACCAGGATCCCGTCGACCCGTTCGCGTCGACCGCGTCGCACCGGCCGGTCGACTACTGGGGGCGCAACCTCGTCGACCACCTGCTCGGCCTGCTGCCCGAGGCGCTGACCGAGGACGGCGAGGCGTTCCTGCTGCTGGGCTCGATCCTCTCGCACGAGCGCACCGCGGACCTGCTCTCCGAGCGCGGACTGGTCGGCGAGGTCGTCGACCACGCCTGCCTGCCGTTCGCCCCGACCGACCAGACCGCCCGCGTCGAGGGCCTGTCGGACGCCTACCACCTGCACGTCGGCGGCACCGATGTGCAGGTCGGCTACCTGCTGCGGGTCACGCGGCGCTGAGCCGGCGTGACGTCGTTGCTAGGCGCGCGTGAGCGTCGGCGCCGCGTCGGCCGCGGCGGCCGCCAGCTCGTCGGCCGGCAGGAAGGCTGCGGCCGGACGGTCGGCGACGACGGCGAGAGCGACCGCCCTCAGGCGGGCGTCGTCGTCGCGGGTCGTCTCGGGCGCGGTGCCGGCGCAGGCGTGGCTGGCGCAGGTCGTCGTCATCAGAACACCACCGTCGTGTTGCCGTGGACCAGGACGCGGTCCTCGCAGTGCCACCTGACCGCGCGGGCCAGAACGGTGCGCTCGACGTCGGCGCCCTCGCGCTCCAGCTCCTCAGCGGTCTCGCGATGGGTGACGCGCACGACGTCCTGCTCGATGATCGGCCCCTCGTCGAGGTCGGCGGTGGCGTAGTGGGCGGTCGCGCCGATCAGCTTCACGCCGCGCTCCTTGGCCCGCTCATACGGGCCCGCGCCGGCGAAGGCCGGCAGGAAGGAGTGGTGGATGTTGATCACCGGGCAGCCCACCCGCGCGCAGGAAGTCGTCGGAGAGGATCTGCATGTAGCGGGCCATGATCACCAGGTCGTACTGTCCGCCGCCGAGCACCTCCAGCTGGGCGGCCTCCGCGGCGGGCTTGGTGTCCTTGGTGACGGGAATCTCGTGGTAGGGCAGCCCGAAGCGCTCCACCTCGGCGCGCATGTCGGGCCAGTTGGAGACCACCACCCCGACGTCCATCGGCAGCTCGCCGCGCCGCGAGCGCCACAGCAGGTCCAGCAGGCAGTGGTCATAGCGGCTGACCATGATCGCCACCCGCTTGGCGCGCGCGGCGTCATGCAGCTCGACGCGCATCGCGAACGGCTCGGCCACCTCGGCGGCGAACCGCTCGCGCAGCGCAGGGAGGTCGGCGCCGGGCAGGTGGAACACCACGCGCATGTAGAAGCGTCCACCCTCGGGATCGGTGGAGTACTGGTCAGACTGGACGATGTTGGCGCCCTGGTCGCGCAGGAACGTCGTGATCGCGGCGACGATGCCCGGCTGGTCCTCGCAGGAGACCAGCAGCCGGACGGTCTGGACGGCGTCACGGTCGTCGAGCCCGGACGGGGACGCGGACGGAGCAACGGAGGTCATCCTCGCCAACGCTACGCGCGCGCGACGGCTTCGGCGCCTCCTCACGGGAGGGTCTTCACTCTCCGACCGGGTAGGTGCCCGGCCCGAAACCGCCCGGGCAGGCCGGGGATCCCTCCCGTTCGGGAGGCGCCGCCGTCTCAGGCGCGGTCTAGCGTCCGGTCCGTGAGGGGTCTCGAGGAGCTGCTGGGCAAGGCCGGCGCGGCGTTCGTGCGCCGCGACGGGCGGCTGGTCGCCGCTCACTTCGGCTCGGCCGCGGCCGAGCTGGCGGTCTGCCGCCATGCCGTCGGCATCGCCGATCGCTCCGACCTGGCCACGCTGGAGCTGCGGGGCGATTCCGCCGCGGTCGCCGCCGTCTGCGAGCGCGTGACCGGCCGTCGGCCGCGGCCGGGCAGCGCCCATCGCTGCGCCGGCGCGTGGTGGTGCCCGGTGACCGAGCATCGCCTGCTCATCATCGCGGAGCCGCGTCCTGCGGCGGACCTTGCCGTCGTCGTGGAGACCGCTGTCCGCTCGGCCGCCGGGGCCTCCCTGATCGACCTGGCCGGCGACTACGCGGCGATCGGGCTCGTCGGCCCCCACGCGCTCGACGTGGCTCGCGACACGCGTCTGCTGGCCCGCGACGCCCCGCCCGCCCCGGCGCCCGGCGCCTTCGGCGCGGCCGCCGATCCCTACGCCGGGCTGCGCCCTGCGCTACTTCTATGTGAGGACGCCGAGCGGCTGCTCGTGCTCGTGCCCGCCGCTCACGGAGCGGGCGCGTGGACCCAGCTGATGTCGGCCGGGCGCATGCACGGCGCCTCGTGCGTCGGCCGCGACGCCCTCGATCGTCTCACCGCCGTGCGGCGGCCGGCCTCGATCGCCTGACAGTACCCTCCGACGCTCGGTACGACCGAAGCGGAAAGCCACCAGAGGAGTTCCCTCCCCACCATGAGCAACAGCGAGTACCTGTTCACCTCGGAGTCCGTTACCGAGGGGCATCCCGACAAGGTCGCCGACCAGATCTCCGACGGCGTCTTGGACGCGGTGATGCGTGACGACCCGGCGGGTCGTGTGGCCTGTGAGACGTTGGTCAACACGGGCTTGGTCGTGGTCTCGGGTGAGATCTCGACCACGACGTATGTTGACGTGCAGGACATTGCGCGCGAGACGATTCGCAAGATCGGCTATGTGGATGCCGATCTGGGTTTCAGTGCGGACAGCTGCGCGGTGATCAACGCGATCGACAAGCAGTCGGTTGACATCGCTCAGGGGGTGGATTCCGCCTATGAGACGCGGACCGATCCGTCTGACGATGACGAGTTGGATATCGCTGGCGCGGGCGATCAGGGGATGATGTTCGGCTATGCGACCAACGAGACGCCGGAGCTGATGCCGCTGCCGATCGCGCTGGCCCACCGGCTGGCCGAGCGGCTGTCGGCGGTGCGCAAGGACGAGACGCTGCCCTACCTGCGCCCGGACGGCAAGACGCAGGTGTCGGTGCGCTACCGCGACGGCAAGCCCGTGGCCATCGAGAAGCTGCTGATCTCCACCCAGCACGCCGAGGGCTCGGAGGGGCTGATCCCCGACGACCTGTGGGAGCAGGTGGTGCTGCCGGTGCTGCCGGGCGACATGTACGACGCCGACCAGCTGCGTCGCGACTTCCTGGTCAACCCGACCGGTCGCTTCGTGATCGGCGGCCCGGTGGGCGACTGTGGCCTGACGGGGCGCAAGATCATCGTCGACACCTACGGCGGCATGGCCCGCCATGGCGGCGGCGCGTTCAGCGGCAAGGACCCGTCCAAGGTTGACCGCTCGGCGGCCTACGCCGCGCGCCACGTGGCCAAGAACGTGGTGGCCGCGGGCCTGGCCGACCGCGCCGAGGTGCAGGTCGCCTACGCGATCGGCGTGGCCCATCCGGTGTCGGTGATGGTCGAGACGTTCGGAACCGAGAAGGTCGGTCGCGCGACGATCGAGCAGCTCGTCAACGAGCACTTCGACCTGCGTCCGGGCGCCTTCCGCGAGTACCTGCGCCTGCACCGCCCGATCTACCAGAACACCGCCGCCTACGGGCACTTCGGCCGCGAGGGCGACGACTTCACCTGGGAGAAGACCGAGAAGGCCCAGGCGCTGGCCGACGCCGCCGGGGTGGCCGCTCCGACGGCCGCCTAGCTGTTCACGAGCCATTCACGAGGGTCGGGCGCCGCGCTGTCAGCATTGACGGCGCGCGTCCTTCCCTCTCTCCTCCAGGGCGTGCACCGACAGGGACGACGCGGGCCCGCCCTTGAGCGCCCGGCCTGACCCACTGGGCGCTCCCGTCCGGCGGGCCCGCGCTCCCGTCGTGCCCACGCGCCGGCTGTTGATCCTGCTCGGCGCGCTGACGGCGTTCGCGCCGCTGTCGATGGAGCTGTACCTGCCCGGCCTGCCGTCGCTGGCCCGCGATCTGGGGGCCAGTGCCTCGTCGGCGCAGCTGACGATCACCTCGTGCATGCTCGGCCTGGCCGCCGGACAGCTGCTGGCCGGCCCGCTCAGCGACGCCTTCGGGCGTCGGCGGCCGCTGCTGGCCGGCGTGGCGCTGTACACGCTGACCAGCGCACTGTGCGCCCTCGCACCGACCGTTTGGGCACTCGTCGGCGTGCGCTTCGTGCAGGGCGTCGCCGGCTCAGCGGGCATCGCCATCGCCCGGGCGATGGTGCGCGACATCACCGAGGGCGGCGCGGCCACGGCGCGCATCTTCGCCATGCTCGTGCTCGTCACCGGGGTGGCGCCGCTGGTGGGGCCGATCGCCGGCGGCCTGCTGCTGGCGGTCACCGACTGGCGCGGCACCTTCGTGGCCCTGGCCCTGGTGGGCCTCGGCCTGCTGATCGCGGCGGCCGTCGCAGCGCCGGAGACGCTGGCGCCCGACGACCGCCACCGCGGCGGCTGGCGCACGACGCGCACGGTGGTCGCCACGTTGCTGGGCGACCGCATCTTCCTCGGGTTCGCGCTGTGCCTCGGGCTGTCGTTCGCCACGCTCAACGCCTACCTGGCCGGCTCGTCGTTTCTGCTGGAGGACGTCCACGGCCTGTCGAGCGTCGCCTACGGCCTGATCTTCGCCGTCAACGCCGCCGGGATGATCGCCGTCGCGCAGGTGAGCGCCCATCTCGTGCGCCGCGCCGGCCCGGCCCGGCTGCTCGTGACCGGCCTGACGACGGGGGCCGTCGCCGGCATCGCCTTCCTGTTGGCCACGCTGGCCGGCGCGGGCCTGGCGGTCCTGCTGCCGTGCCTGTTCGTCGTCATCGCCAGCCGCGGGATGGCCAGCCCCAACGCGCAGGCGCTGGCGCTCAGCGACCATGCGCGCTCTGCCGGCACCGCGTCCGGGCTGCTGGGCGTGTGGCAGTTCGGCATCGGGGGCCTGGCCGCGCCCCTGGCCGGCCTGGGTGGGGCGCACGCGACGCTGCCGATGGCGCTCGTGCTGGCCGGCGGCGCGGTGGGGTCCGCGGCCGTACTCGGGGTCACCCTCCGCGCGCGGCCTCGGGTAGCGATGTAGACGCATGGCCAGTTGCGCCCGTCCGGGCGCTGTCCGATATGTTCACCGTCCCGCTGTCGTGGAGGGAGAGAGGGGCGCCGCGAGGCCGATGTCGCGACGGATACTGGTTGGGCTGGACCACTCCCAGGAGGCGGCCGCCGGGCTGCGCCGGGCGGTCGGCCTGGCGAAGGCCAATCGCGCGCAGCTGACGATCGTGCACGTCGCCGTTCCGCCCCCGGCATGGGTCGGCGTGGGCCTGCTGGCGATGCCGATGATCGACGACGTCGTCACCAGCGGCTGTCGGCTCGTGCGCGCCGCAGTCGAGGAGCTGCCCGACGAGCTGTGCGTGCGCTGGCACCTGATCAGCGGACCGGAGGCCGCGACCGGCCTCTCGCGCGTGCGCTGCGTCCGCCGCGCGCTGACCGGTGCGCTGGAGCGCGGCGACCACGACCTGCTCGTGCTCGGCACCGGCACGCGACCGGGCCGGGTCGCCTCGGGCCTGATGCGCTCGCTGGGCTCCGAGCGGGTCGTCACCGCGCCCTACGTGCCGGCGCTGGAGCCGATCGCGGTCACCGGGACCACCACGATGGTGCCGTCGGTGTCGCGCTGAAAGGAGCGTCCGGCGCGCACGCAATCCGCAACGGGGAGCCGGAAACATGAGCAACGTGCTGTACACGGCGGCGGCGCACGTCGTCGGCGGACGCGAGGCGGGCCACGGTCGCACGTCGGACGGGCGGCTGGAGGTCGACCTGCGCCTGCCGGCCGAGATGGGCGGGACGGAGGAGACGGGGACGAACCCCGAGCAGCTGTTCGCGGTCGGCTACGCCGCCTGCTTCGAGGGTGCGCTGGGCGCGGTTGCGCGGCGACGCCGGACCGAGCTGGGCGACGTGGCGATCGACGCGCGCGTGTCGCTGCTGACCACGGAGGAGCGCGGCTTCAACGTCGCGGTCGCGCTGGACGTCACGCTGGGCGCGATCGCCGACGCGCAGGAGGCGGCGGCGATCGTGGCCGACGCACACGCCGTGTGCCCGTACTCCAACGCCACGCGCGGCAACATCGAGGTCACGCTGACCGCCAACGGGGGTCCGGTGGACGCGTAGCCGCGGGGTCGCGGCCGCTCAGCCGCCCTCGTCGTCGCGCGCGTCGGGGCCGCTGAGCGGCTCGCACTGCGGCTTGTCGGGGTGGCCCGGCCCGGTGCCCGGCTTGCAGTTGGGGTCCTGGGTGGCGGACGCTCCGCCGGTGTTCTTCGGGATCGTCGTGCCGCCGGTGCCGGCGCTCGAGCCGCCGTTGCGCGGCACCGTCGCCCCTCCCGTGTCGGCGGGGGTGGATGTCGTCGCGGGCGCGCCGCCGGTGTCGGGCGGAGCGGCCGTCGAGGTCTGCGTCGTGGACGGGGTCGTCTCGGTGCTCGGCGGCGCGACCGTGGTCGTCGCCGTCGGCGTCGACTGCGTGTCCAGGAACGTCACCGACGAGTCGTCCGAGCCGCCTCCGCATCCGGCCAGGACCGCGAGGGCGAGGGTGAGGGCGAGTGCTGTGCTGAGGCGCGCCATCCCCCTCCAAGCTAGCCACCGCGGCGGCGTCCGCTCGCACGCGGAGCCGATCCCCCTGGCGCCGCCCTAGCTGGCGGGGAACTCGCGCAGCGCCCAGTCGGCGTCCAGCTGCGGCCGGCGGTAGTCGCGGCCGTTGACCTTGACGTAGTCGCGCGTGCGCAGGTCGAACGGCAGGCGGCGCTCGATCGGATACCACTCGTTGTGCTGGCCGATCAGCACGTTGAGCTCGGGGTCGAACTCCCACGCCTCGAGGGTTTCGCGCCAGCGGCGGGCGAAGGCCTCCGGGTCGCCGTCGTAGCGGTGGCGCAGCCGGTGGCGGGCGCGCTCCAGGCGCTCGCGCTCGCGCTCGGTGCCGCGGTCGATCTCGCTCAGGCGCTCCATCCAGCGCGGCGGAGCGGAGGTGCGGAAGTAGCCCTCCAGCGTGCGCTGGTACTGCAGGCTGTGGCGCGACAGGTCTCCGGGATCGCCTGGGTGGCGGTCGGCGGCGTGCTCGATCACGCGCTCAGCCGGCGTGCGCGGGTCGTCTGCCATCCCCGCCCAGCGTAGTCACCTGACGGATACCGAGCCGCTTGCCGGGTGGCGTAACGTGGTCCGCAGGATGACCGCCGTGGAGACGACCCCTGACCCCGCGGCCCAGGAGCGCCGCCGCCGCCCGGCCATCGTGGCCGTGGACGACGAGCCTGCCGTCCTCGCCGCGGTCGCCCGCGACCTGCGCCGCGGCTTCGGCGATCGTTACCGGATCCTGCGCGCCGGATCGGGCGACGAGGCGCTGGACCTCCTCAAGGAGATGCGCACGCGAGGCGACGCCGTGGCGCTGCTGATCGCCGACCAGCGCATGCCCGGCCAGTCGGGGACCGAGTACCTCGTGCGGGCGCGCACGATCGTGCCCGAGGCCAAGCGCGTCCTGCTGACCGCCTACGCCGACACGGAGGCGGCGATCTCCGCGATCAACGAGGTCGCGCTCGACTACTACCTGCTCAAGCCGTGGGACCCGCCCGAGGAGCAGCTGTTCCCGGTGCTGCAGGACCTCCTGACCACGTGGGAGGCAGGCGCCGCGCTCGAGGCGGGCGGCGTGCGCGTCATCGGCCACCGCTTCTCGCGCGAGACGCACGAGCTGCGCGACTTCCTGGCGCGCAACCGGGTCCCGGCCCGCTGGCTCGACGTCGAGCGCGACGCCGAGGCGCGCGAGCTGCTGGCGGTGGCCGACGTGACCGAGGAGCGCCTGCCGGTCGCTCTGCTCGAGGACGGCGCCGTCCTTGAGCGCCCGTCGATGCTGGAGCTCGCCGAGCGCATCGGCATCGCCGCCAAGCCCGCTGCCGACCACTACGACCTGGTGATCATCGGCGGCGGGCCCGCCGGGCTCGCCGCCGCGGTCTACGGCGCGTCGGAGGGCCTGCGCACCGTGATGGTCGAGCGGGAGGCGACCGGCGGACAGGCCGGCCAGTCCTCGCGCATCGAGAACTACCTCGGGTTCCCCGTCGGCCTGTCGGGCTCCGACCTGGCGCGCCGCGCGACCGACCAGGCGCGCCGCCTGGGCGCCGAGCTGCTGACGGTCCAGGAGGCGGTGGGTCTGGAGATCGACGGCGCCGGCCGGTTCGTGCGCCTCAGCGGCGGCGGCGTGCTCAGCGCCAACTGCGTGCTCGTCGCCTCCGGCGTCTCCTATCGCCAGCTGACCGCCCCCGGCTTCGCGGAGCTGACCGGCGCCGGCATCTACTACGGCGCGGCGCGGGCCGAGGCCCGCGCCTGCCGCGACCAGCACGTCGTCGTCATCGGCGGCGCCAACTCCGCCGGGCAGGCGGCCGTCCACTTCAGTGACTTCGCCACGCGCGTGACGATGCTCGTGCGCGCCGACTCGCTGGCCAAGTCGATGTCGCACTACCTCATCGACCAGATCGCCGCCCTGCCCAACGTCGAGGTGCGCACGGACAGCCAGGCGGTCGGCGCCGAGGGCCGCGACGGGCACCTGGAGCGCCTGCGCATCCGCAACCCCGACGGGGGCGAGACGGTGGAGGACGTCGACGCGTGCTTCGTCTTCATCGGCGCCGCGCCCCGCACCGACTGGCTCGACGGCGTCGTCGCGCGCGACGAGCGCGGGTTCATCCTCGCCGGCCCCGACGTGGCCGGCGACGGCTGGCCGCTGCCGCGGGATCCCTATCCGCTGGAGACGAGCGTGCCCGGCGTGTTCGTCGCCGGCGACGTGCGCGCGCGCTCGATCAAGCGGGTTGCGAGCGCCGTCGGGGAGGGCTCGATGGCGGTGTCGCTGATCCACCAGTACCTGGGCGAGTCATGAGCACCGTCCACGCCACCACGGTCGCCGACCTGCGGCCGATCGACCTGTTCGACGAGCTCAGCGACGCCGAGCTGGAGCCGTGGGCCGCCGCCGCCGAGCTGCGCGAACTGGAGCCGGGGGTGATCGTGCACGAGCAGGGCGAGCTGGGCAGCGGTGTGCACTTCCTGCTCGCCGGCCGCCTGCGGATCTCGATGCTCGACGGCGATCGCGACGAGCCCGTCGGCCACCAGGAGGCGCCCACCTGGTTCGGGGCGATCGCCGCGCTGACCCACGGCCCCGCCCCGGTGCGGATGCAGACCGAGACCGATGCGCGCGTCGCGTCGATCGCGCCCGACGACTTCGAGCGCCTCACGCTGGCCGACGCGCGTGTGCACCGGCGCGTGATGGCACAGGTCAGCCCGGTGATGAACCGCATCACCGCCATCGAGCAGAACCGCGAGCGGCTGGCCTCACTGGGCACGATGGCCGCGGGCCTGGCCCACGAGCTCAACAACCCCGCGGCCGCGGCCCGGCGCTCGGCCGACGAGCTGGGCGGGGCGCTCGAGGTGCTCACCTCCGCGGTGGCCAACTTCGTCGAGGCCGGTGTCTCGCGCGAGGCCGCGGGTCAGCTCGTCGAGCTGCAGCGCGAGGCGCTCGCCGACGCGGCCACCGGCACAGAGCTCGACGCGCTCGACGCCGCCGATGCCGAGGACGCCCTCGCCGAGCGACTCGAGGAGCTCGGCGTGTTGGACGCCTACCGGCTGGCCGAGCCGCTGGCCGCGGCAGGCGTGGACGACGGCTGGCTGGACCGCGTCGAGGCGATCGCCGGGCCGGCGTCGGGTGCGGCGATCGTCTGGGTGGCGGCGTCGCTGGCCGCGCGGTCGCTGACCGTGGAGCTGGCCGACTCGACCGACCGCATCAGCGACCTCGTCAAGGCGGTCAAGACGTACGCCTACATGGATCGCGGGGAGCTCGTCGAGGTGGATGTCCACGAGGGGCTGCAGACCACGCTGAAGGTGCTCGGCCACAAGCTCAAGCACACCGAGATCGAGGTCGTGCGCGATTACGACCGCGAGCTGCCCAAGGTGACGGTTCGCGGCGCCGAGCTCAACCAGGTGTGGACGAACCTGCTCGACAACGCGATCTGCGCCCTGGGCGAGCACGGCACGATCACCGTGCGCACCCGCCGTGACGGCGACTGCCTGGAGGTCGATGTCGCCGACGACGGGCCGGGCATCCCGCCCGAGAACCTCGAGCGCATCTTCGAGCCGTTCTTCACGACGAAGCCCGTCGGCTCGGGCACCGGCCTGGGCCTGGACACGTCCCGGCGGATCGTCGTCGACCGCCACGACGGCTCGATCCGGGTCAGCTCGCAGCCCGGCGAGACCGTCTTCACCGTCCGTCTGCCGATGGGAGGACCACAGTGAGCCGCTGCACGCATCTCGACCACGTCCGGATCACCCGGCTGCCGGCGTCGGTGGACGGCTGCGAGGACTGCCTGGCCATCGGCGGCGAGTGGCTGCACCTGCGGCTGTGCCTGGAGTGCGGCCACGTCGGCTGTTGCGACGACTCTCCCAACAAGCACGCCACCGCCCACGCACGCACGACGGAGCATCCGATCGTCCGCTCGATCGAGCCCGGCGAGGACTGGAGCTGGTGCTACGTCGACCAGGTCGGCATGGTGATCGACGGGATCGAGGGCGAGACGCAGATCCCGCCGTCGCCGCTGGCAGGGCGCTGGGGCCTTGCCTAGCAGACCGCCCGTCCTCGGCGGGCCGGTCGTCCAGCCGCCGCGCGAGGCCGCCGCGCCATGCCGATGTCGTACGGCGCGGCTGTCCGGGTAGGTGGGGGTCGTGGCCACGGCCGAGGTCGACAACCCCCTGTTCGCACGCTTCTTCGATCGCTTCGTCGCGCGCGACAAGGGGCGCGGCGAGGACGATCTGCGCCGTGAGCTGCTCTCCGGCCTGGCCGGAACGGTGGTCGAGGTCGGCCCGGGCAACGGCATCAACTTCGCGCACTATCCCGATCCGGTGGCCGAGGTGATCGCCGTCGAGCCCGAGCCGTACCTGCGCGGCCGCGCGCAGGAGGCCGCCGGCGAGCGGTCGCTGGAGGTGCAGGTGGTCGACGGCACGGCGGCCGCGCTGCCGGTGGACGACGGCGCCGCCGATGCGGTCGTGGTCGCGGGCGTGCTGTGCTCGGTGCCCGACCAGGAGGCGGCGCTGGCGGAGTTTCGCCGCGTGCTGCGGCCGGGCGGCCAGCTGCGCTTCTACGAGCACGTGCGCTCGCGCCGCCCGCGCTTCGCGCGGTATCAGGACGCGGTCGACCGCGTCTGGCCACGGCTGATGGGCGGCTGCCGGACCAACCGCGAGACGCTCGCGGCGATCGAGGCGGCCGGCTTTGCGATCGAGCGCTGCCGCGGCTTTCCCTTCCCGGTCGGCGCGCGCGCCTATCCGGTCGCGCCGCGCATCCTCGGCGTCGCGCGGCCGGCCTGACGCGGCGGCCAGCTGCGCCCGCGAGTTGCCCCGAGCTTGCGGTACACGCCGCGCAGGTGGTACCCGATCGTCTTGGGGCTGAGGAACAGCGCCGCCGCCGCTGGCGCGTCGTCTTCCCGGCGCCGAGCTGCCGCGCGATCTGCAGCTCGCGCGGCGTGAGGTCGTCAAGCGTCGCGGCGTCGCGGCGGCGCGCGCTCTCGCCGGTCGCCGCCAGCTCCGCCCGCGCCTGATCAGCCCAGGGCGCCGGCCCGAGGCGATCGAATCCTTCCAGGGCCTCGCGCAGCGTCGTGCGCGCCTCCACGCGCCGGCGCGCCCGGCGCAGCCGGGCGCCGTAGGCCAGCCTGGTACGGGCCTCCTCGAACACGTCCGGCGTCTGCGCGTGCAGGCGCAGTGCCTCGGCGAACGGGGCGTCGAAGTCGCCGGCCAGCAGCCCCCGGCAGCGCGCGGCGCGGGCCAGCGCCCACGGCTGGCCCTTGGCCTCGGCGCGCGCCTGGCGGGCCGCCGCGGCCGCGATCGCGTCCTCCTCGCGCCCGAGGCGCAGATAGCACTCGACGAGCTCGGGCCCCGTGGCCATGTCGACGTCGGTGAGCCCGATCTCCATCATGCGGCGCTCGTGCGTCTCGAAGTGCGCCAGCGCCTCGCTCACGCGGCCGCGGCCCAGCTCCAGCTCGCCCATCGCGGTGTACGTCCACAGCTCGTAGAACCCCACGCCCAGCTCCACGCAGAGCTCGCGCGCCCGCTCGCAGCAGGAGCGGCACGCCTCCTCGCGCCCCTGCCGGCCGGCGAGCCACGCGAGTCCGGCCAGCGCGGCGCCCAGCTCCGCCCGCTGGCCGGCCTCGTGGGCCAGCCGGATCGCCTCGTCGTAGTGCGCCTGAGCGTCGGCCCAGCTGTCGCTCATCGCCTCGATACGGGCGAGGCGATGCAGCAGTCGCGGCAGCGCGCCGATCGCCGCGCGGGCGCGCGCCGTCGCGATCGCGGCATCGATCAGCTCGCGGCCGGTGCGGCCGTCGCGCAGGAACAGCGGGGCGAACGCGGCGAGCGCGAGCGCGTGCGGGTCGCCGTCCTCGCCGGCGCGCTCGAAATGCTCGGCGGCGCGCCGCAGATCGTCGGAGCCGTCCAGCCCGGCGAGGACGCGTCCGCTGCCGCGCGCGAGTGCGGCATAGAACCGCGCCACGTGGCCCGTCTGCTCGTCGACCAGCGCGGCGGCGCGCTCGCCGGCGGCCAGCATCTCGGCGGCCGCACCGGCGTAGAAGCACGCGTCGGCAGCCTCGGCCAGCATGGGGATCGCCTCGGCGGGCGCGGCGCGATGGGCGGCCGCCACGAGCAGGGCGTGGCCGTCCATCACCGGCCCGTGCCGAGCGGCGATCTGCCCCAGCAGCGCGTCGATGCGCGGTGCGGGCTCGAGCGCCGCCGACTCCGTCAGCAGCCGCCGCGCCTCGCCGGCGTCCCCGCCCAGCCACGCACTGTCGGCGGCGTTGTAGAGGCCGCGGGCTCGGTGCGCGTCGTCGGTGCGCAGCGCGGCCGCCCGCTCGAAGGCGGCGGCGGCGACGGCATAGGCGTGGCGCTCGCGCGCGCGGCGCGCGGCCTGCTCCAGCGCCGCCGCGGCGTCGTCGTCCGGCCCGGCGGCGGCAGCTGGCCAGGTGCCAGGCGCGCCGGTCGGCGTCGCGGTCGGGCAGCGCCCCGGCCAGCGCGCGGTGGGCGGCGCGCCGCTCGTCGGCGCGGTGCGGCGCTGTAGACCGCCGACCGTGCCAGCGGGTGGCGGAACTCGACGCCGCCGTCGACCAGGCGCAGGAGGCCGATCCGCTCGGCCTGCGGACAGGTCGTCCGCGCCTGCAACCCGGCGCGAGCCAGGATGGTGAGCTCGCCGCGGTCGCTCGTGGCCGCCAGCACGAGCGCGCGGCGGGCGCGCTCGGGCAGCGCACGCGACCGCCGGCCGAACGCACGGGTCAGCCGCTCGGAGACCGGGAACGGCAGCTCCGAGGGGGGTGCTGCGAAGCGTCCTCGGCCTCGCCGGCAAGCTCGAGCAGGCCGAGCGGGTTGCCGGCGGTGGCGCGGTACAGGCGGTCGGCGATGTCGTCGCGCCAGCGGCCGCCAGCAGCTCGCCGGCGGCCCGGCGCTCCAGCCCCGCGAGCCGTGAGCGCCGGCAGGTCGGCCGCCGTCGAGCAGCGCCGGTTCGCCGCTGCGCGCGGCCAGGACGACGGCGATCGGGTCGGCCATCGAGCCGGCGCACCGCGAACAGCAGGGCCTCCGCGGTGGACCCGTCCAGCCACTGGATGTCGTCGACGAGCACCGCCAGCGGAGCTGGGTCGGCGTGCGCGGCCAGCAGGCTGAGCGTCGCCGCGCCCACCGCGAAGCGGTCGTAGGCGCCCGCCGGTCGCAGCGCGAGCGCGCTCTCCAGCGCGGCCGCCTGCGGCGGCGGGATCGCGCTCGATGCTCACCGAGCGCGGGGCGGAGGAGCTCAAGCAGTCCTCCGAACGGAATGTGCGCCTCGGACTCGACGCCGCGGGCCCGCAGCACGCGCATGCCGCCGGCGGCGTCCGCGTGGCGTCCAGTAGCGCGGTCTTGCCGATCCCCGCCTCGCCCTGCAGCACGAGCACGGCGCTGCGACCGGCGCAGGCTTGCGCGAGCGACCTCCGCTCGAGTCGCCTAGCAGCTCGCGCGTCCCGCCCGACCAGCACAGCGCACAGACTAGGTGCCCACCTGATGCGAGTGCCGGTGTGGCGGTCGTACGGTCGCCACACGATCCAACGAGGAGGCATCATCATGAGCCACCGACAGGCAACCGTCGAGCTCGACGGCGCCAAGCTCAAGCAGTTCGTCTTCCGCGCCGTCGGCGAGGTCGGCGCCACGCTGAACGCCGCGCTGGTCGTGATGGGCGACAAGCTCGGGCTGTATCGCGCCCTGGCCGACGCGGGCCCGCTGACCCCTGACGAGCTCGCCGACCGCACCGGCACCGCCGAGCGCTACGTGCGCGAGTGGCTCAACAACCAGGCGGCGGGCGGCTTCGTCGAGCTACGACCCCGTCAGCGGCCGCTACACGCTCGCCGCCCGAGCAGGCCGTCGCGCTGACCGACCCCGACAGCCCCGCCTACCTGCCCGGGTTCTTCCAGATCGCGCGTCGGCTCGGTCATCGACTCGCCGCGCATCACCGAGGTCGCCCGCACCGGCGGCGGCATCGGCTGGGACGAGCACGTGCACGACGTCCACGAGGGCTGCGAGCGGTTCTTCCGTCCCGGCTACCACGCGCAACCTGGTCGCGAGTGGCTGCCCGCCCTGGACGGCGTGGTCGGCAAGCTGGAGCAGCGGCGGCACCGTCGCCGACGTCGGCTGCGGCCACGGCGCGTCGACGATCCTGATGGCGCAGACGTTCCCGCGCTCGACCTTCGTCGGGTTCGACTACCATGACGGGTCGATCGAGACGGCGCGCGAGCGCGCGGCCGGACGGCCGGGGTTGCCGATCGCGTCGCGTTCGAGACCGCGCCGGCTGCGCGACTACTCCGGCCAGGGCTACGACCTGGTGACCATGTTCGACTGCCTGCACGACATGGGCGATCCGGTCGGGCGCGGCGCGCCACGTGCGCCAGACGCTGAGCCGAGGACGGCACCTGGATGATCGTCGAGCCGGCCGCCGGCGACCGCATCGAGGACAACCTCAACCCGGTCGGGCGCGCGTACTACGGCTTCTCGACGCTGCTGTGCACGCCCGCGTCGCTGTCACAGGAGGTCGGCCTCGCGCTCGGCGCGCAGGCCGGCGAGGCGCGCATCCGCGACGTCGTGACCGCGGGCGGCCTGTCACGCGCTTCCGGCGCGCGGCCGAGACCCCGTTCAACCACGTCTACGAGGCGCGGCCCCTGAACGCCGGCCACCGGGCATCACGCCGGGTCCGACCGCGCCGGCGAGTGCCGTCTGCGGCGCGCGTCGGACCCTGACGCGCTCCGGCCAGGTCGAGCGCGACGGCGTGCGGGTCTTCTACGAGGTGTACGGCAGCGGCGAGCCGCACGGTGCTGCTGCTGCCGACGTGGTCGCTCGTCCACTCGCGCATGTGGAAGATGCAGATCCCCTACCTGGCCCGCCACTTCCGGGTGGTCACGTTCGACCGCGCGCGGCAACGGCCGCTCGGACCGGCCGGCCGGCGCGCACGCGTACGCGTGCCGCCGAGTTCGTGGCCGACGCCTCGCCGTGCTCGACGCGACCGCGACCGAGCAGGCGGCGGTCGTGGCCGTCTCGTGCGCGGCGGTGTGGGCGACCGTCCTGGCCGCCGACCACCCCGACCGCGTCGAGCGCGTTGTCTACATCGCACCCACCGCGGGCCTGGCACCCGGGCACCCCGAGGACGGCAGGTGTACGCGTTCGAGACCGAGTACGACCACGACGAGGGCTGGGCGAAGCTACAACGCCCACGCCTGGAGGCGCGACTACCGCGGCTTCGTCGAGTTCTTCTTCAGCCAGGTCGTTCACCGAGCCGCACTCGACCAAGCCGATCGAGGACGCGATCGGCTGGGCGCCTGGAGACCGACCCAGAGACGCTGGCGCGACACGCACCGGGCGTGGGCGCTGGAGCCGCGACGAGCCGTTTGCGCAGACTGTGCGCGCGCGTGCGCTGCCCGGTGCTGGTCATCCACGGCGACGACGACGCGCATCCGACCGCATGCCGGACGGCGCCGCCCTCGCGCGAGGCCACCGGCGGCAGCCTGGTGACGCTCGAGGGCTCGGGGCACCTCCCGCATCGCGCGCGACCCGGTGCGCGGTGAACCTCCTGCTGCGCGAGTTTCGTCGTGCCGGGCCCGCCGCAGCCGCCGACGCCGGGTGCGCGGCGCGCGGGCCAAGCGGGCGCTGTTCATCTCCTCGCCGATCGGGCTCGGCCACGCCCAGCGCGACCTCGCGATCGCCCGCGAGCTGCGCCGGCTCGTACGCCGGCCTGGAGATCGACTGGCTGGCCCAGCACCCGGTCACCGGGGTGCTGGCGCGCCTGCGGCGAGCGGGTCCACCCGGCGAGCGCGGCGCTGGCCAGCGAGTCGGCGCACATCGAGTCCGAGGCGGGCGAGCATCGACCTGCACGCCTTCCAGGCATGCCGGCGCATGGACGAGATCCTGTCGCCAACTTCATGGTCTTCCACGACCTGTGCGCGAGGAGGGCTACGACCTGTGGATCGGCGACGAGGCCTGGGAGCTCGACTACTTCCTGCACGAGAACCCGGAGCTCAAGACGGCGCCGTACGCCTGGCTGACCGACTTCGTCGGCTGGCTGCCGATGCCCGACGGCGGTCAGCGCGAGGCGTGCGCTGACCGCCGACTACAACGCCGAGATGATCGAGCACATCGAGCGCTTCCCGCGGGTGCGCGACCAGCGGTCTTCGTCGGCGAGCCGGCGGACATCGTCGCCCGACGCCGTTCGGGCCCGGGCTGCCGCCGATCCGCGACTGGATGCCGAGCAGCACTACGACTTCGCCGGCTACGTGCTCCGGTTCGACCCGGCCGAGCTCGCCGACACCGAGCGCCTGCGCGCGGAGCTCGGGCTGCCGCAGGGGCTTCCCCTGATCGTCGCCGCGGTGGGCGGGTCGGCCGCGTGCGCGGACCTGCTGCGGCGCGTCGCCGCGGCGTTCGCGCTGCTGCGACGCGATCTGCCCGAGGCGCAGATGCTGGCTCGTACGCGGACCGCGCATCCCGCCCGAGGCGGTTGCGCCGGTCGACGGCATGCGGTCGGTCGGCTACGTCCACGACCTGTACCGCGTTCTCGCCTGCTGCGACCTGGCCGTCGTCCACGGCGGGCTGACGACGACGATGGAGCTCGTCGCCACCCAGCGCCCGTTCATCACCGTGCCGCTGCTCGACCACTGCGAGCAGCAGCACCACGTCGCCCACCGGCTGCGCCGCTACGGCGCGCCCGGCCCGATGGCCTACAACGACGCGACGCCCGAGCGGCTCGCTGCGCTGATGGGCGAGCGGCTCGGTGCGCCGGTGGCCTACGCGCCCGTCGTCGCCGACGCGGCGACACGGGCGGCGCAGCTCATCGCCGGGGTACTCAGGTGAGCGGCTCGACGCGGCTGTCGATGGCGATCGGGCGGCTCAGGCTGTCGAACACCGGCGAGGCATGGGTGACGATGCGGCGGAGCTCCTCCAGGGTTGCCGCGTCGGCGTCCGACCGGACGCGCACGGTGGCGCGCACGCCGTCGAGCCCGGACGGCGTCGGAGCCAATTGCAGGAATCCGTTGAGGTCGATCGCCGCCTCGACCGTGACTTCGAGCTCCTCGAGGCGGACGCCCTGCGCGGTCGCGTGGGCGGCGTAGGTGCCCGCGATGCACGAGCCGAGAGCGGCGAGCAGCGTCTCGACCGCGGTGGGGCCGGTGTTCTCGCCGAGCAGCTGCGGCGGGTGGTCGCCGCGCAGCGTGAAGCGGCGCGGCATCGCCTCGCCGAGCTGCTCGATCGCCTCCGTGTGAGCGTCCACGCCGAAGTGCCCGTCCCAGCGGACGCGTCCGCGCCACGCGAGCCGTCCCGCCTCGGGCTCGCGTTCGATCGTCGCGACGGTCTCGCGGAAGGCGTCGAGGTCCCAGCCGTTGAGCATGCCCTGCGTCGTGGTGGCCATCTCGGGTGTCCTCCTTCGGATCGGTTGACGGCGCCGACGCTACGGACGGACCGTCATGCGATCGTCAAGCCGCGGCTGCCGCCCGCTCGGCGGCCCGCACCAGGCGCGGGAGCGAGGCGCGGGCCTCGCTGTCCTGCTGGTCCAGCCAGTGGTCGGCCTGGTCGGCCGGGACCGCGGCGCGCAGGCGCACGCGGCATCCGTCGGGCGCCGGCAGGAGCGTCCAGACGTGCACGATGCCGGTCACCTCGCAGCGGATCACCACCCCGCTCGCGGCGCGGCGCACGTCCACGCGGGTGGGGATCGGGACACCCGGAAGCGCGCCCATCCAGCGCGTCAGCCCGTCAGGAGTCTGCTCGATGCCCGCCCAGGCCCTCCCACCACTGCGGGTAGCGCAGCGGATCCTGGAGGAGCTTCCACACCTCGAGCGCGGGCGCGCGGCACACCTCCTCCTGCTCCAGCACCTGGACGTGCTGCTCGGCGCGGCCGCCGCGCAGCCGGTCGGCCAGCGACCGCGTTCGGGCGGTGACGCCGACGCCGATCTCGGCGGCGAGCGTCGCCTCGAGCCGGTTGAACGCCGCAAGGGCCTGGCCGCGCTCTCCGGCCGCGTCCAGGCGCTGCATGAGCAGGCGGTGGGCGTGCTCGTCCAGCGGCGCATGGCGGATCGCGCGACGGCTCCACTCGACGGCGGCGCGCTCGTCGCCCGCCTCTGCGGCGCGCCGGCCGAGCTCCAGCGCGGCTGCGGCGGCTCGGTCGTCGACGTCGTCACGACGCTCCAGGACCCAGTCGTCGGCGAGATCGCTGAGCAGCGGGAGGCGGGCCAGCTCGAGCGCCTCGGCCAGGTGCTCCGTCGCGACTGACTCGACCAGCCGCTCGAAGTCGGCCAGATCGGCGGACCGCACCAGGTCCGGTGGAACGCCGATCTCCTCGCGGCTGCTGTGCAGCCAGCTCGGCCGCGCCGCTGGATCGGCGGCGCGGCGGATGTCCCACACGGCCGTGCGCAGCGACGCCCGGGCTCGCCCGTCGGTCACGTCGGGCCAGAACGCCGCAGCGACACGGATCCGCGGATGCATGCCGGGATGCGTCAGCAGCCAGGCCAGGACGCTGCGCGCGGTCGCCCCGGCCGGGAGTCCGACCGGCACGCCGTTGAGCTCGAGTGCGAGCGGTCCGAACAGGCGCGCGCGCAGCACACAACGAGCATAGGCGACGGCGTGGCGGCTGCCCGGTCACGACTCGCTGGCGGCCGCTGCGCCGGTGAGGTGGTCCAGGACGCGCTGGAACTCGTGCGTCGGCGACACGTCGACGTACTCGCTGTCCTCGAGCGCCTCGGGCGCGTGACCCGGCGCCCAGTAGAACGCCTCGCCGGCGACGAAGTCCTGGTGGCCGTCGGCGGTGTGCATCCGCACGCGGCCCTTGAGCAGGTAGCCCCAATGGGGGCACGGGCACAGGTCGTCGGGCAGGCCCTGCGTGGCTGGGCGCAGATCCGCCCCGGCGGGCAGCCGGACGAACCCGATCATCATCCCGTCCTGGTCGGTGACGCGGACCTCGACGCCGCCGTCGGCGATCGCGACGGGCACGTCCTGCCGGGGAATGGAGCGCATGGGGAGACCTCCGCTGGTGTCCGGCGCCGCGCTCATCGCGGCGCCGGTGACAACCATCGCCGGCGGGCGTTCCCGAGACGTTCCCTACCGCATGGCCAGCTCCCTGCAGCGGGCCGCGTCCAGCGGCTGTCCCCACGTGGAGAAGCCGTCGGCCGCGTGCGCGAAATGCTCGCGCGCCCCGTCGCGGCGGCCCTCGGCTCCGGCCAGCCAACCGCGTGCCTCCTCGACCGCCGCGTGCCAGGCCGGCGGCAGCGCGACGATCTCCAGCGCCCGAGCGCAGTCGCGTTCGTAGCGCTGGGCCCGCTCGAGGTCACCGGCGCGCGCACTGGCGATCGTCGCCGGCACGATGAACGCGATGCGGCATGTCGGGCACGTCTCCGCCGGGCCCTGGATCGCCGCCTCCGCGTCGCGGACGCGCAGGAGCGCGTCGGCCGGCTCGTCGGCCGCCTCGATGATCGCGCCGTGGACGCGGTCGAGCGTGTGGTGGCCGACCTCGGACTCACGCGCCATCAGCAGCGCGTCGGCCAGCAGCGGACGCGCATGCTCCGGGCAACCGCGCAGGATCGCCACCTGGGCGCGGCCCAGCAGCGACAGCGCCTCGCCCGCGACCGCGCCGATCTGGCCGTGCAGCCGTGCGCCGTCGGCGAAGTCGCGGTCGGCCTGGTCGAGGTGCCCGGCGAGGATGCCCGCCTCGCCGCGCAGCGTCAGCGCAAACGCGTGGCCGCGTGCGGCGCCGATCCGCTGCGCCTCGGCGGCCAGGCCGTCGGCGAACGCGATGATCTCGGCGTTGGGCAGCCCGCCGTAGAGCATCCGCTCGGTGACGCAGAGCTGCCCGTCGAAGACGCGAGTGGCCAGCTCGGGCAGCTCGTGGGTGGCCCGCAGGTAGCCGCGCAGCCGGGCGGGCAGCTCGCCCTTGGCGTGGGCGGCGAGCGCGTGGGCCCAGGTCGCGTCGAGGATGGCGCCCGGATCGCCGAGCTCGAGGGCGAGCGCGTGAGCCTCCTGGGCCTTGGCCGCCGCCGCGTCGGCGTCGGCGTACCGGCCGATCGCAGCGGCCGCGCTGAGCGTGAGCGCCTCGGCGAGACGGCCCGCGGTGGATCGTGGGGTGATGCCCTGCAGCGTGCGCAGCGCGCTGTCGGGATTGCTGGCCTTCAGCTCGGCGAGTGCCTGCCGGGCGCGCAGCTCATGCGACTCCGGTTCGCCGATCGCGTCGGCGGCAGCGGCATAGGCCGCGGACGCCCGGCTGTCGCCGAGCGCGTCGAGCACCTCCGCGCGCAGGCAGAGGCCGTCGTGGTGCGACGGCGCCTGCACCAGCGCGCGCTCGATCTCGGCGAGCGCGTCGGCGTAGGCGCCGACGGCGATCGCCCGCCGTGCCGCCTCCAGCAGCCACGACACCGCCTCGGCGGGCCGCTCGCCCTTCAGCCAGTGGTCGGCGATCCGCTCGGGGGCGGCGCCGGCCGCGATCAGCCGGCTGGCGGCGGCGCGGTGCAGCTGGACGCGGCGGTGGGCGGGGAGCTCGTCGGTCAGCCCCTGACGGACCAGCTCGTGGCGGAAGCGGTAGCGCCCGCCGGCGATGACGAGAACGCCGGCGTCGAGGCCCGCGTCCAGCAGCGGGAAGGCCCCCTCCTCGTCCAGGCCGGTCAGCGCGAGAACGCTGGCCAGATCGGGCTCGTCCTCGCCGACGGCGAGCGCCGTGAGCGCGTCGACGGTGGCGGCGTCCAGGCCGGCGATCCGTGCAGCGACCGCCTGACGCACGGTCTGCGGCGCGCTGGCGGTGGGCGAGCCCATCGCTCGGGCGAGCTCCAGCGCGAAGAACGGGCTGCCCTGCGCGGTCTCGACGACGCGCGCCACCAGCTCGGGTGGCGGCGGCACGGCGCTGGCCAGTGCGACGAGGGCTGCGACCTGCTCGCCGCCGAGGGGCTCCAGCTCCAGCGATCGCGTTCGGTCGGCGCGGGCGAGCGCGAGGATCCCTGCGGGCAGGCTCGTGCGGATCCACTCCGAGCGGCAGGCGAGCAGCACCATCAGCGGCTGATCGCCACTGGCGGCGACGAGCTGGTGCAGCGCGCCGGCGGTCGCCTGGTCGAGCAGATGGGCGTCGTCCACCCACAGCAGCGTGGGCGGTGACGGGCCTGTCGGAGCGAGCACGCGTTGCAGCGCCGCGACGACCTGGTGTCGGGTGAGCGCGGCCTCCAGCGGCGGGGCCGGCTGCGCCAACGGCGTCAGCGCGGCGAGGATCGATCGGGTACGGGCCGGCGCGGCGTCGAGCTGCTCGCGCCCGTCCGCGAGCAGCTCCTCGACGACGCTGCCGACCGCGGCGTAGGGGGCGGCGGGGGCGGTCGCGCGCACCGTCACGATGCGCCAGCCTCGGTCCGACAGGCGTCCGGCCACCTCGCGACACAGCGCCGACTTGCCGATCCCGGCCGAGCCGCGCACGAGCACGGCTGCGGCGGCGCGGCCGGCGCTGACCGCCTGGGCCTGTGCCATCGCCGCCGCCAGCTCGGTCTCGCGCCCGACGAAGGCGGGCTCGTCGAGACGGACGCCGGTCGTGCACTCGTCGTACAGCGTGCGCGTCTCGATGCTCGGCTGCAGCCCCAGCTCGCGAATCAGGGCGAGGCGCAGCCGCTCGTAGGCACGGATGGCGACGTGCCGCTCGCCCGCAGCGATCGCCGCCCGCATCTGCGCGCGGCAGGCCGCCTCGTCGGAGGGGTCGACGTCGAGCAGGCGCTCCCACTGGCCGCTGCGGCGCAGCAGCTCGACCAGCAGCCCGCGTGCGCGCCGGCGCGGCTCCTGGGCCCAGCTCTCGTACGGCGCGCCGGGCAGCAGCTCGCCCGTGCCGCCGGCGGCGGCGGCCGCGGCCGCGCAGGCGGCGGGATCGCCGTCGCGCAGCGCGCGCTCGGCGTCGTGGGCGAACGCCTCGGCGTCGACGGCGACGCGGCGTCCCGGGAAGAGCTCGACGTGGCCGCCGCGCAGCGCGAGCGCCTCCGGATCGTCGAGCGTCCGGCGGGCCAGATGGGCCGCCTTGCGCAGATTGGCGGCGCCGGCCTGTGCGCCGAGATGGGGCCATAGCTGCTCGACGACCTGGTCACGCGGCATGCGGTGGCCGTCGGCCAGGGCCAGCAGCGCCACGAGCTCCCACGCGCGCCGAGCGGGCCAGTCGGCCTCCGCGACCTGCGTCTCGCCGGTCACCACGCGGAAGCGACCGAGAACCTCGATGTGAACCTCGTCAGTCACCGTCTCAAGGCGGATCATGACGGGCGCGACCACGCCGGGCGAGCATCGGGAGCCCGAAGCGGCGATGCGGGCCGCTGCGCTGGGCGATGGACCGCCACCAGCACCGTGCCCGGCGCGGCAGGGCCGCGCCGGGCGACGGAGGGATCGATCGTCAGCGCGGGATCAGCACCTTGTTGATGACGTGGATGACCCCGTTGGAGGCCTTGACGTCGGGCGTGACGACCCGGGCGCCGCCGACGGTCACCTTGCCGTCCTTGACCCGGATGCGGACCGACTTGCCGTTGAGCGTCTTGACCGAGGTGCGCTTGACGACCTTCGCGGCGTCCAGCCTGCCCTTGGCGACGTGGTAGAGCAGGACCGAGCGCAGCTTGGCCTTGTCCTTGCCCAGGGCCTGCAGCGTCGACTTGGGAACCTTGTCGAACGCCGCGTCGGTCGGCGCGAACACCGTGTACGGCCCCTTGGCCTGGAGGGTGCCGGCAAGCCCCGCCTGCTTCAGCAGCGAGGCGAGCGTCTTGAACTGCCCGGCGGCGACGGCGGTCTGGACGATGTTCTTGGATTGGCTCGCGCGGGCCGGTTCCGCCGACGGACGAGCCGACGCCGTCGATCCGACGGCCGCGACGCCGACGGCGGCCGTGGCGGCGAGGGCGGTGATGGTACGCAGGGGCCTCATGGGGTCTCCTTGGATGTGTAGGTTCTGTACAGCTTCTGTACAGTCCGGGAGACCGTAGCGGGGCTTCCGTGCCATGTCAAGATCTTGTCTAAGTCCTGTATAATTCTTGTATGAACGAGACCGACGGCCTTTTGCGGATCGGGCAACTCAGCAAGCGCTCCGGGGTGAGCCCGGAGCTCTTGCGGGCGTGGGAGCGCCGCTACGGGTTGCTGCATCCCACGCGCTCCGCGGGCGGGCTGCGGCTCTACTCGCATGACGATCTGGAGCGGGTGCGCCGCATGCGTCAGCACCTCGCCGACGGTCTTGCCGCCGCTGAGGCGGCGGCCCTGGCGTCACGCGCGATCCTCGGCGAGGAGACGCCGGCTCTCACCGGGCCGCTCTCGGCGGCACGCGGCGAGCTTGCCGAGGCCCTGGACGGCTTCGAGGAGGCCCGGGCGCAGGCGATCTTCGACCGGCTGCTTGCCACGGCCACGACCGATGCGCTGCTGAGCGAGATCGTGCTGCCGTACCTGTACGAGCTCGGGGAGCGCTGGCAGCGGGGCGACGCCTCGATCGCGCAGGAGCACTTCGCCAGCAGCGTGCTGCGCGGGCGCCTGCTCGGGCTCGCGCGCGGCTGGGGTCTGGGCGTCGGCCCGCTTGCGCTGCTGGCCTGCCTGCCCGGCGAGCAGCACGACCTGGGCCTGATCGCCTTCGGTCTCGCCCTGCGCGCTCGCGGGTGGCGCATCGTCTATCTGGGCGACGATCTCCCGATCGAGTCGCTCGAGGAGGTCGCCACGAGACTCGATCCGAGCCTCGTGATCGTCAGCGCAGTCAGGGACCAGCCGCTGCAGGACGTCGCTTCCGGCCTGGATGCGCTCGCCCGCCGGTTCCGACTCGCGCTGGGCGGGGCCGTCGCCCGCAGCGCGGAGCTCGAGCAGCCGAGCGTCCTGCGGCTCACTGCGGATCCGGTCACCGAAGCCGACCGCCTGACCGAGCTGCTGCACACCGAGCGTTCGACAGCCAACCCGGCGGATTCGGGCTCCGGACCGCCGCGGGACGACCGCTAGGTTCCGCCGCCAGATGTTCCTCGCTCTGCGCGAGATGCGCCGCGCCAAGGTGCGCTTCGGACTGCTCGCGGCCGCGATCGCACTCCTGCTCTTTCTGATCCTGACCCAGCAGGCGATCCAGAACGGCCTGCTCACGGCGTTCGTCGGCGCGATCGAGCGCCAGTCGGCGCCGGTCCTCGTGTACAGCACCGATGGCCAGCGCACGCTGCAGGGCAGCGTCCTCTCGCCGCCGCTGGAGCGCCGCATCCGCGCCGTGCCGGGCGTCGCGGCCGCGGGGCGCATCGGCCAGGGCACGTTCACCGTCCGCGTCGGCAACGGCGGCGACTCCGACGCGGCGGTCATCGGCTACGAGCGTGCCGACCTCGGCGCTCCTGACGAGCTGAGCGCCGGGCGGCTGCCGAGCGCGCGGGGCGAGGCCGTCGGCAGCGCGGCGGACTTCTCGCTCGGCGATCGGGTGCGGGTTCAGGCGGCGGGCGCGCCGGGCGGGGTGGGCCGGACGCTGCGTGTGGTGGGCCTCGCGCGCGACGCCCAGCTGCAGGTCACGCCCACGCTGTTCGTCACGTGGCCGGACTACGTCGCGGCGGTCGAGGCGGCCAACCCGGATGTCACCACGGTGCTGCCCAGCGCGCTGGGCGTGCGGCCTGCGCCCGGCGTCTCGGCGGCCGCGCTGGCTCGCCGCGTCAACGACGCCAGCGTGGACGCCGACGCGCTCACCCGCGCCCAGGCGGCCAAGAAGTCGCCCGGGGTCGCGCAGGTGCGCCAGTCCTTCCAGGTCATCTTCCTGCTCTACGGCCTGGTGGCCCCCCTCGTCACCGGCTTGTTCTTCCTCATCATCACCTTCCAGAAGGCCGCGGCGCTCACGCTGCTGCGCGCGATCGGGGCGAGCTCAGCAGTGCTCGTGCGGTCGCTGCTCGTGCAGGTGGTCCTCGTCATGGCCGGCGGACTCGCGCTCGGCGTGGCGTTGTACACGCCGCTCTCGCAGATGGCGCTCGGATCGATCACGCTTCGCTTCGACGCCGGCGCCGTCGTGTTCTGGTCGCTTCTGCTGCTGGGGCTCGGGCTCCTCAGCGCCGGCGTGGCCGCGCGCCGTGTCCTGCGCATCGACCCGATCGAGGCGACCACCGGAGGGGGTGCGCGATGAGGATCGCGCTGCGGGAACTGCGTCGCCGCCCGGGGCGCTTCGTCGTCGCCACTGCGATCCTGACGTTGATCGCCATCCTGCTGATGTTCCTCGGCGGCCTGCTCGATGGGCTGACGAAGGGCAACACCGGTGCGTTCCGCGCCCAGCGCGCGGACTTCATGGTGTTCTCGGCCACAGCCCAGGACTCGCTCGTACGCAGCCGCATCGACCCGGCCGTGCGCCGCCGCGTCGAGCGCGTACCGGGCGTCACCACGGTCGGCGGACTCGGGAGCCTGCAGATCGGCAGCCGCGTGCCGGGACATGGCCCGCGCGACCTCGTCCCGGTGGTCCTGTTCGGCTACGAGCTGGCGCCGCGCGGGCTTCCGGCGCGGCCGCCGGCCCGAGGCGAGGCGTACGCCGACGACAGCCTGCGCTCCGAGGGCGTGGACGTCGGCACGGTGATCCGGCTGGGCCCGCAGCGCACCCCGATCCGGGTGATCGGCTTCGTCGAAGACACGCGGTACTCCGGGCAGGCCACGCTCTGGGGATCGCTGGACAGCTGGCGTGCGGCGCAGGACGCCAACCGGCCGGGCAGCCGCGTCGGAGCCGGCGTCACGCAGGCGCTGGTGGTGCGTGGCGGCAACCCGGAGGCGATCGACCGCGCGACGCGGGGTGCGACGCGCACGCTGACCGTGGACGCGGCGATCGGCAAGCTGCCCGGCGTCTCGCAGCAGCAGAGCGTGTTCAACCAGATCATCGGCGTGACGGTCGTCATCGCCGTCGTGGTCGTCGCGCTGTTCTTCGCGCTGATCACGGTCGAGCGCGTCGCGCTCTACGGCGTGCTCAAGGCGATCGGCGCCAGCTCGGGCACGCTGTTCGCCGGCGTCGTCCTGCAGGCGGCGGTGGTGACGCTCGTCGCCGGTGCGGTCGGCGCGGCCGCGGCGCTGGTGCTCGACGCCGCCATCCCGCCCGGCGGCATCCCGTTCACGACGTCGGCCGGCCGGTTGCTGGCCAGCGTGGCGATCCTGCTCCTGGCGGCCCTCGTGGGCTGCACGTTCTCGTTGCGGCGCGTGTTGCGCGTCGATCCCGCCACCGCCATCGGAGGTGCGCAGTGACCCCGGCCCTCAAGATGGAGGCCGTTCGCAAGGTGTACAGGTCGGGCGGCGGCGAGGTCGTCGCGCTCGACCACGCGGACCTGGTCGTCGGCGGCGACGAGATCCTCGCGCTCGTCGGACCGTCGGGCTCCGGCAAGACGACGCTGTGCTCGATCGCAGGCGGCATCCTGGCGCCGACGTCGGGGCGGGTCGTGGTCGGCGGTCACGACATCTCGGGCTACTCGGCGCGCGAGCTGACCGAGTTCCGCCGCGAGATGGTCGGCTTCGTCTTCCAGACCGTCAACCTGGTGCCCTTCCTGACCGCGCGGGAGAACCTGCTCGTCGTCGACGAGGTGGGGCGGCGCACGGGGCGCGCGGCGCGGCGGCGGGCCGACACCCTGCTCGAGGAGCTTGGTCTCGGCGACCGCGCCGGCAACCTCCCGGGCCAGCTCTCGGGCGGGCAGAAGCAGCGGGTCGCGATCGGCCGGGCGCTGATGAACGACCCGGTCCTCGTCCTCTTCGACGAGCCGACCTCGGCGCTGGACACGGAGCTCGGCGAGCAGGTCGTCGGCCTCATCCGCGAGGAGATGAAGCGCCGGGGCACCGCGGCGATCATCGTCACCCACGACGAGCGCATCACCCACCACGCCGACCGCACGGCGCACATCACCGACGGGCGGGTCAAGGCGTAGGGCCGGCGTGAAAGCGGCCGAGGACCTCGATGCGGCCGCGTCACCCGGCGCGCGTCGCTGTGCCGCAAGCGCCGTATCGGGTGCGCCGTCCAGGCGGTCCTCCGATGCCCTATCCTGAGTCGCACGGGTCGGACCTGTGTCCGACCGCCTTGTGCCGACTATCGCCGTCGTTGCGTGTGACACCGCACCCTCCGCGTTAACAGCACCAAACCAGGAGGAACTGCCATGTCCACCGGAACCGTCAAGTGGTTCAGCGACGACAAGGGCTTTGGCTTCATCACGCCCGACGATCAGGGCAAGGACCTGTTCGTGCACCACAGCGGCATCGGCGGCGACGGCTTCAAGTCGCTCGCCGAAGGCGCCCGCGTGAGCTACGACGCCGAGTCCGGCCCGAAGGGCCCCAACGCCGTCAACGTCAGGCCAGCCTGATCGGCATCCCGGCGACCGGCCACACGCGCCGGTCGCCGAACCGCCGCCGCCGGCGCAACCCGGCGACGGGCTAGGCGAGGTCGGCGGCGCGAGGCTCCAGGACGAAGACCTCGGCCGAGACGTCCGGTTCCAGGTGATTGCAGCTCATGAACGCTGCGACGGTGCGTCCGGTCAGCTGCTCGACCATGGCGACGGCTTCCCTCTTCATGATGTCCTGGTAGGCCGCCCGTGCCCGCAGGACGACGTCGACGTAGTCGTGGTCGACCAGGCTCTGCTCGCCTCTGGTGCGCGTCGCGCTCAGCACGCACACGATGACGTCGTCGCCGAGCGTCGTCCGCGCCCGCGTCGGCCCGCGGCCGGTATGCCGGTGCAGAAGCTGGACGATCGCCGACGAGATCGCCGCCGAGAGTTCGCCGCCCTGAGGACGACGTCCCTCGTCGTGGGGAACCATTCCGGCCCCCTTTCTGGGTCGCACCGAACCTCTCAGGAGGCAGCGCATCCACCAATGGGAGGACCCACACGCTACTCCTCGCGGGAAGGTCCGGCGGGTGACTTGACTTCGCCACAGGAGCAGGCACACTCAGGTGGCAGGCAACGGGAGCCGCTCGGCCGGACCGACCGAAGCGACGACCGGGAAAGGCGGTCGGCATGTCCGCCACCGCAGGTGACTTTCGCCATCACTGCGATGATCACGTCGCGCATCTCGAGCAGGCGACGTGGGAGCAGACACCGTGTGAGCACGATCAGCTCGAGCTGCCCTCGGAGCTGTCGACTCCCGCGCGGGCCCGCGCCTGGGCACGAGGCGCGCTTCCCTGCAGCCGGCTCAGCGGTGCCGAGCACGACGACGTCGCGCTGCTCATCAGCGAGCTCGTCACCAACGCCGTCCGTCACTCCGGCTCCCGCGCCCGTGGGACCCTGACCGTTCGCCTGGCCGCTTCCGAGGACTGCATCAGGATCGAGGTCAGCGACTGCGGCGCGGGCTTCGCGCCCACCGCGATCCCGCGGCCGTCGCCCGACGCTCCCGGGGGCAGGGGGCTGTTCCTGGTCGACGCCATCGCCAGCCGCTGGGGCGTCTCCTTGTCGGATCGTCATTGCGTGTGGCTCGAGCGCGATCGATGAGCGACGCGCCGGTGCGCGCCGCGGCGCTCGCCTGCGCTGCTGGTCGCGGGCTTCGATGATCGGCGCGACGCCGACCTCGCGGGCGCTCACCCCGCCGGCGCTGGCACCTCGTGATCCTCGGCAAGCGCCTTGCGCAGCGCGTCGATGAAGGGCATCGGATCGATGTCGAACAGCTCGGCCCCCGAGCGGTCGGTCACGGTGGTGGGGGTCGAGAGTCCCTCCACCAGCGGGCGGGCGACGCCGGCGTCCACCGGGGTGACGAGCCCGATCCACAGTGAGGACAGCCACGGCGTGATCAGCGGCACCGGCACCCGGGGGCGCCGCCGGACGGCGAGGGCATCGGCCATCCGGTCGAGCATCTCGCCGTAGGAGAGCACGTCGGGACCGGCGATCTGGACCTCGCGGCCCGCCGAGGCGGGCACGTCGGGCGCCGCCACCAGATAGGCGATCACGTCGTCGATCGCGATTGCCTGAGTGGGCGTCTTGAGCCATGCGGGGCCGATCATCGCGGGGAGCCGCTGGACGAGGTAGCGCAGCGTGCGGTAGGACTCGCTGCCCGCGCCGACGATCATCCCGGCGCGGAAGTAGGTGAGTGGGGGGCCCACCGCGGCGAGGATCTCCGCGGTCCGGTGGCGGCTGCGCAGGTGCGCCGACCCAGGGCGCTCACCGAGCCCGCCCAGGTAGACGTTGCGGGCGACTCCCTCGCGGCGGGTCATCTCCGCGAAGTTCTGCGCGCTCCGGCGCTCACGCTCCTCGAAGCTGCCCCGGGTGGTGCCCCGCCCCATCGCGTGGATCAGGTAGTAGGCGATCTCGACGTCCTCGCCGGCTCCGCGCAGCGCCTGCGCATCGAGCACGTCGGCCTCGTGGAGCTCGAAGCCGCGATCGGCCAGGGCCTGCGCCCGCGATCGGTCGCGGACGAGACAGCGCACCGCCCAGCCGCGCTCGGCCAGCGCGGCGGCCAGCCGCCCGCCCACGAATCCGGTCGCGCCGGTCACCAGGGCGCGCCGCATCACGTCACGGTCCTGTCGGTTTCGGCCACCCCGAGCATTATGCAGGCACGCCCGCCGCGTTCAGTCCGCGTTCGAGCGCTCGAGCACCGCGGTGAGTCGCGTCGCCTTCTCGTCGTCGAATCCGCCCTGCTCACGGGCGAGGACGTCGCCCGAGCGGTCGACGAGCAGCACGCCGATCGTGTCGGTGCCGGGCAGCCCGAGCTCGCGCACGGCCCTGCCGACGTCGGTGTAGACCGTGACCGTCCGGGCGCGCGCGGCGTCGGTGCCCACCCCGCGCGCCATGCCGGCGTCGATGAACCAGCGGGCCGGGGAGTACCCGCACGACAGGATGGGGAGCTCGTTGACGGCGACGTCCGGCCGGCGCTCCTCCAGGTCGATCAGCCACGGGAGCCATCCGTCGACGAGCGCCTGCTGCTCGCGCCGGAACGCGGCGACGATGAACGTGCGCTCCCCGGCGAGGTCGTCGGGCAGCTGGTAGTGGCGGCCGTCGAGGCTCCGCCCCGACAGACGCGGCAGCCGCCCGGGCGGACCGGCCCCGAGCGTGCGCCGCAGGCCTTCCAGCGCGCGGTTCCCGACCCGCTCGAAGGCAAGTCCGAGCAGCGGGTCGGCGATCCGCAGCGGTCCCCTCAGGGCCAGATCGGCGTCGTAGGTGACCCGCGTACCCCCGCCGGACGGCGCGAAGGTGATCCGGTCGAGCGAGACCACGGTCGCGTTCTCGCCCCGCAGCGTCACGGCCTCGCCCGGTGCGAACTCGACGATCCGGTAGGTGAGCGCGGTCTTGCGGCCCAGGAACTCGGCGACGAGCCGGAACTCGGTTCCGTCCCCGACCGGGCCGTCGCCGATCCGCTCCGCCTCCACGACGCCGGGGTCCCACTCCCGGGTCGTGGAGAAGTCGCTCAGGTAGGCGAAGGTCTCCGCCGGGGGACGCGGCGTTTCGATGCTTGCGGTGTAGTGCGCCATCGGTCTCTTCCTGTGCCTGTGTACGGGGCGTGGCGACAATTCGCTCACATGCGCTCGCGGCGCGGCTGCGCGGGGCCCGTGGGAGGCGCCGCTGAGCCGAGCGGATGGCGGTGCCGCCGACGGGTAGGCTCCGGCGATGGGCCGCTCGACGATCGCGCACATCGTCGGGGCTGCGACCCGGTCGGCCGCGGGCGCGGCCTGGGCGCTGGCCGCCGCATCGGCCGACGTCGCGCAGACGATGGACCCTCGTCGCCTGGGCGACCGGCAGCGGTCGATCGATCCTCTGGACCTGCGCGACCCGGAGTACATCCGCCGGACGCTGCCCGCGCTGCGTGCGATGGCCGACGTCTACTTCCGGGCGGAGGTGCGCGGGATGGAGAACATCCCCGCGTGCGGACCGGTGCTGCTCGTCGGCAACCACTCGGGTGGCACGCTGATCGCCGACACGTTCGTGTTCGCGCAGGCGTTCTACGCCCACTTCGGTGCCGACCGTGCGTTCCACCAGCTCGCACACGACCTCGTCTTCAAGATCCCCGGGCTGCGGGCCGTGCTCGCGCCGTACGGGACGGTGCCGGCCTCGCCGCAGAACATGCGACGGGCGCTTGCGCGCGACGCCGCGCTGCTCGTCTACCCAGGGGGTGATCACGAGACCTACCGGCCGACGTGGCATTCCGCGGACATCGACTTCGCCCACCGCACGGGGTTCGTGCGGCTCGCTCTGGAGCTCGGCGTCCCGATCGTCCCGGTGGTGGCGATCGGCGGCCAGGAGACGGCGCTCTTCCTCGGTCAGGGCGAGCGCATCGCGCGGCTCCTGCACCTGCACCGGCTTCTGCGCCTCGATGTCGCGCCGGTCCAGATCGCGCCGCCGTGGGGAGTCACCGTGCTCGACCTCCCGGGCCGCGTGCCGCTGCCGGCGAAGATCACCGTCGCGGTCCTGCCGGCGATCGACCTCGCGGCCGAGCTCGGAGCCGATGCCGGCGCCGACGCGGCGTACGAGCTTGTCACGGGGCGGATGCAGGACGCTCTGGAACGGCTCGCCGAGGAGCGGGCGTTCCCGGTGATCGGCTGAGGCCCGCCAGGCGGCGCGGTCAGCGAGATCGCTTCGCTCGCGCCAGCATCCGCTCGCGCAGCAGGCCGAGGTCGTCGTCGGAGAAGTCGAACTCGGCAGGCTCGGTGCTCTCGATGAAGTCGATGATCAGGCGGGCGAAGCGCACGGGCTCCTCGACGTGGGGGAAGTGGCCGGCGTCGTCGAAGATCTCCAGGCGGCTTCCGGGGATGCCCCGGTGGGCGACCGCGGCATGCTCCACGGGGATGAGCGGATCGCGACGGCCCCACAGGATCAGCGTGGGGATCATCTGCGCGAGATAGAGCCGGTCGGTGGCGTCCACGCGCTGTCCGTCGAGGTCGATGACCGCGCGCACCGTGTGCAGGAAGGCCCGCCGCGCCTCGGCGTCGCCCAGAGAGGCATAGCCGCGCGTCATCTCGGCCATGTCGTGGCCGAGCTCCAGTCCCAGGCGGTCGAGCGCCTGCCCGATCGCCTCTCCGACGCGCAGCACGCGCGAATGGGCCAGCAGGGGCAGCGCCAGCTCCGCGCCGGGCAGCGCTGCCGCCCGGAGCAGCGGGTGGACCTCCTTGCCCAGCCCGCCGCTGTCGACGAGCACCAGGCGCTCGCAGAAGACGGGGTACTCGTAGGAGAACTGCATGGCGATGCCGCCACCCAGCGAATGGCCCACCACGGTCGCCCCGCGGTGGCCGAGGACGATCAGCAGGTCACGGAGGCTGGCCGCGTACGCGCCCAGGGAGTAGTCGCCGCGTGGCTTGGCCGACTGACCATGTCCCAGGAGATCGGGCGCGACAACCGTGTAGCGGTCGGCCAGTTGCGGGATCGTCTCGTTCCACTGGCGCGAGTCGCCGGTGATGCCGTGGATCAGCAGGACGACCGGCCCCTCACCGGCGGTGCGGTAGCTCACGCGGTGCCCGTGCAGGACGGCCGTCTCCACACGTGGCTCGAGCGCCCGGGCCGGCCGTCCGCTGCGGGGCGAGGATCGCTCGGAGCGAGCGGATGGCGGTGTCGTCACGGCTGCGTCCTTCGGCCCGCCCTCATGCGACCGGCGGCGGCGTTCCCGCCGCGCTCGCTGGCAGTGCCGGGTCCCATCCACACACCGTGCAGGCGTGCTGCATCGCCGACCGCGCGAAGGCCAGCGCCGCGCCGCGCGGGTCGCCGCTCGCCGCAGCCGCGTCGTGGTCGAGCACGAACTCGCCGAGCTCCGGCTCCCAGCGGGCCGCCGCCGGTTCCAGCGCGGCGTCGGCGAGGCCCGGCGGGGCGGGGTGGGCGTAGGCGTAGTAGGCGGCGCGGCCGTAGCGCGCGTCGCCCGGCCACCAGCCGACGGCGACCTCCTCGGCGTCCATCGCGTTGCGCATGATGAAATCCTCGGCGGGCGGCGCGGCCGGCGTCCCGGAGAACAGGTTGACGGCCAGGTCGAACGACCCCCACCAGGCGTTGACGGGCGTCGAGCGGCCGCGGTAGGGAGCCCGGAAGGCGGCGAGCACCAGCGCCGCCTCGGTCGCCGCCGCGAAGTAGGCGCGCACCTGGTCGGCGTCGTAGCTGGCGTGCTCATCGTCCTCGTCGAGCGTGACGGTCCACGACACCTCCTGCGGCGTCGGGTTGATCTGCATCGGGCCGCCGAGATCGCCGACCGCCGCGACCAGTTCGCGCGTGACGGCGCCGACCGCGCGGTCGGGCATCAGCGCGACGGATCGCGAGCGGCCGTCGCTGTGCTCCACGAGCGCCTCGTGACGGCGCAGATCGAGGGCGGCGACGATCGCCCCGGAGCCATCGGGCGCCGGCAGCGGCGCGGTCTCCCAGCCGCGCGCGGTCAGCCGCAGTGCCGCGTGCTGCAGCTGTGGCTCCGGGGGCGCCAGCGCCACTGCGAGCTTGCCGAGCACCTGCGTGTGCGCGTGCAGCGTGTCGCACGTCGCGTGCCACTGCTCATACGGCGCGAGCCCTGCGGTCGTGTGTGACGCCATGACGGTGCTCTCCTCTGGGTTGGCGCGCCTCCTTGGACGGACGCTAGCGGACGACCGCGGAGATGGTGCACGCGGGTGATGGGCGGCCGGCCGCCGCACCAGCCGGACGATCTGAGGACGAGCTGCACCGCGAGCTGCTCGCGGGCCTGGCCGGGACGGTCGTCGAGGCCGGCCCGGGCAACGGGATCAGCTTCGAGCACGATCCCGAGACGGTGGGCGAGCCGATCGCCGTCGAGCCCGAGCCGTGCTTCCGCGACCGCGCGCAGGAGCGCGCCGCGACGGTGGCCGTCGACGCGCGCGCGGTGGACAGGACGGCGGACGAGCTGCCGCTCGACGACGCCAGCGCCGACGCGGTCGTGGTCGCCGGGGTGCTGTGCTCGGTGGCCGACCAGCTCGCCGCGCTGGCCGAGTTCCGCCGTGTCCTGCGGCCCGGCGTGCGGCTGCGCTTCTGCGAGCACGTGCGCTCGCTTCGCCCGCTACCAGGACGCCGCCGCGCACGTGTGGCCGCGGCCTGTTCGGCGGCTGCCAGCCCAATCGCCAGACGCTGGCCGCGATCAAGGTCGCCGGCTTCGCCATCGAGCGCTGCCGCGGCTTCGGCTTCCCGCACGACGCGCGCGCCTACCCCGCCGCGCCGCGGATCCTCGGCGTGGCGCGCCCGGCCTGACGCTCAGGACGGCAGGTCGCCCACCGGCGCGCGGCGCTCGATCAACGCGCGGATGTCGTCGTGCACGTCCCACACGTTGACGTTCATCCCGGCCACCACGACGCCGTCGCTGATCCAGTAGGCGACGAACTTGCGCCCGGCGACGTCGCCGCGGAAGACCACCTCGTCCCAGGCGGTCGGATCGCCGGAGTACTCCATGCCGACGTCGTACTGGTCGGAGAAGAAGTAGGGGATGCGCTCGTAGGGCGCATCGTGGCCGAGCATGTTGCGGGCGGCCGCCGGGCCCTGGTGCATGGCGTTGTCCCAGTGCTCGACGCGCACGCGCGAGCCGTAGAAGGGGTGCATCGCGTTGGCCACGTCGCCGGCGGCGTAGATGCTGGGCACGCTGGTGCGCAGGTGCTCGTCGGTGAGGATCCCGTTGTCGACCTCCAGCCCGGCCGCCCGGGCGAGGGCGACGCGCGGCTGCACGCCGACGCCCGCGACGACGACGTCGGCGGGAAGGTGGCGCCCGTCGGCCAGCCGAACGCCGTCGGCGGCGACGGCGTAGATGCTCGCGCCCCCCACGAACTGCACGCCGTGGTCGAGGTGGACGTCGCGGTAGATCGCGCCCAGCTCCGGGCCGAGCACGTGCGCGAGCGGCAGCTCGGCGCGCTCCACGAGCGTCACCTCGCATCCGCGCTCGCGCGCCGAGGCCGCCACCTCGGCGCCGATCCAGCCGGCGCCGATCACCACCAGCCGTGCGCCCTCCACGAGCCGCTCGCGCAGGACGTCTGAGTCCTCGGCGGTGCGCAGCGTGAGCACGCCCGGCACGTCGAGCGTGCGGGGCTCGGCACCGGTGGCGATCAACAGCCGGTCGTAGGCGACCGTCTCCTCGTCGCCCAGCGTGACCGTCGAGCCCGCCGCGTCGATCGCGGTGACCTCGGTGGCGGTGCGCAGCTCGATGTCGTGTTGGGCGTAGAACGCCTCGTCGTGCACGTACGGCCGCTGGTTGCGCTTGCCCTGCAGGTAGTCCTTGGAGAGCGGCGGCCGCTCGTAGGGCCGGTCGGGCTCGGCGCCGACGAGCAGGATGCTCCCGTCGAAGCCTTCCTCGCGCAGCGTCTCCGCCGCCTTGGCGCCGGTCAGGCTGGCGCCCACGATCACGAACGTCTCACGGGCCATGACCCAACGCTACCCGCCGGCGCCGCCCGCTGAGCGCGCTGGCGCGCGGAGGGCGGGATGGGTTAGCGTCGGCGGCGACCCGTCCACAAGGGAGGTTGCCATGGCGATCGACACGCTTCTTCGCATTCGTCGGCGTCTACGACAGCGTCGAGGACGCCGAGGCCGACTACGAGCTGGTCAAGGACCTGCACACCGAGGCCAGGCCTCATCGACGCCTACGACGCCGCCGTCATCGCCAAGCGCGACGACGGCAAGGTCAAGATCGTCAAGAAGCACGAGACGCCCGACGCGCGTCGGCGGCGTGATGGGCGGCGGCGTCGGCCTGGCCACCGGTCTGGTCGTCGCGCTGTTCCCGTTCGCCGCGATCGGCGGCGGGCTGCTGCCCGGCACCACCGCCGGCGGCGCCGTCCTCGGCGCCGTCAGCGGCCACGCGTCGGCGGGCATGAGCCGCAACGACCTCAAGGAGCTCGGCGAGCAGCTCGACGCGGGCGCCGCCGGCCTCGTCGTGGTCGGCCGTCTCCGACATGAGAGCCAAGGTCGAGCGGGCCATGAAGAAGGCGCCGCCAAGATCGAGCAGAAGCAGCTCAAGGCCGACACCGAGGCGATCGAGCGCGACGCGCAGGAGGCCCAGGCGGCGTCGGCCTGACGCCGGCGGTCGTTCGCGCTGTCGGCTACTCGTCCGGCGACCGCTTCCGTGCGGCGCGCGCGTCGATCCGCCATCGCTGCCACGGCCAGACGCCCTCGATCTCCACCTCGAGCGAGAAGCTGAGCAGGATGCGGATGACGACGATGATGCCGAGCACCGTGACGCTCTCAAAGGCCGGATCGACGACGATCGTGCGGACGATGTCGGCGATGATGAGCACCTCCAGGCCCAGGAGGATGCAGCGCCCCAGGTTGCGGCGCAGCTCGGCATAGGCCTCGGTCGCGTCGTCGCGCAGCGCTCGCGACACGAACACGGCGAATGCGCCGAGGCCGCCGACGACCATGATCCCCGCGCCGGCGGCCTCGACCACCTTGACGACGTCCGAGACCGTCTGCTCGTAGCTCATACGCGGTGGGCCGCATGCTCGCGGTGGTCGAGCACGAACTCGCCGAGCTCCGGCTCCCAGCCTACTTCGCGGCGGCCACCGAGGCGGCGCTGGTGCTCGCCGCCTTCCGGGCTCCCTACCGCGGCCGCTCGACGCCCGTCAACGCCTGGTGGGGGTCGTTCGACCTGGCCGTCAACCTGTTCTCCGGGACGCCGGCCGCGCCGCCCGCCGAGGATTTCATCATGCGCAACGCGATGGACGCCGAGGAGGTCGCCGTCGGCTGGTGGCCGGGCGACGCGCGCTACGGCCGCGCCGCCTACTACGCCTACGCCCACCCCGCCCCGCCGGGCCTCGCCGACGCCGCGCTGGAGCCGGCGGCGCACCTGGTCGGCGTCGTAGCTGGCGTGCTCATCGTCCTCGTCGAGCGCGACGGTCCACGACACCTCCTGCGGCGTCGGGTTGATCTGCATCGGGCCGCCGAGATCGCCGACCGCCGCGACCAGTTCGCGCGTGACGGCGCCGACCGCGCGGTCGGGCATCAGCGCGACGGATCGCGAGCGGCCGTCGCTGTGCTCCACGAGCGCCTCGTGATGGCGCAGATCGAGGGCGGCGACGATCGCCCCGGAGCCGTCGGGCGCCGGCAGCGGCGCGGTCTCCCAGCCGCGCGCGGTCAGCCGCAGCGCGGCGTGCTGCAGCTGTGGCTCCTGGGGCGCCAGCGCCACTGCGAGCTTGCCGAGCACCTGCGTGTGCGCGTGCAGCGTGTCGCACGTCGCGTGCCACTGCTCATACGGCGCGAGCCCTGCGGTCGTGTGTGACGCCATGACGGTGCTCTCTTCGGGCCGGGCGCCTCGGTCGGCGCGCCTGCTTGGATGGACGCTAGCGGACGGCCTCAGGTGCGGCCGCGCTCACGAGCACGCGGAGCTCGTCGCCGTCTTGAAGTCGTCGAAGGCCGTGACGGTCGCGCTCACCCCGGCGATGATGGGCTTGAGCTGCTGTGGCGTCGGGGAGGACGGCAGCGCCTGGAGGTCGCTCTGGAGCTTGGTCACCGACGATCGGACGGCGCTGGACTCCGACGGGAAGTCGCTCTTGGCCGAAGCCGCGAGCGCCTTGGCGTCGCTCTGGAGCGTCGCGAGCTGCGACTTCAGCGCCTGCGCACCGCCGCTGGTGAGCAGCTTCACGTTGCCGAGGCCGTTGACCGACTGCTCCAGGCTGCTGCGATCCGAGCAGTACTGCGGCTTGCTGCTTCCGCACCCGGCCAGCGCGGTGACGGCGACCGCGGCGACGAGCGCCGGCCTCCATTCCGCGCTCGTCACGATCCGATGTGATCGCATGACGCCTCCCGTTCAGGCGGCTTGGGCGGCCTTGATCTCACGGGCCAGCTCGTCGGCGGCCATGTCTGTCTCGGCGGCGGCGAGCCGGTTGGCGGCCTTGATGTTGGCGGCGACCTGGTCGGCCATGTTGGCGGCGTAGACGACGATCAGCCCCGCTTGGCCGTCGTCAAGCACCTCCCCGAGCTGCTTGAGGTCGTCGCGGTTCATGCCGCCGCTGACATGGCCGGCCACCGCGCCGATGGCGGCTCCCGCGCCGCCGCCGGCGGCCAGCGCTCCGACGATGCCGACCGCGGGGAAGAGGGCGACGACCGCGCCGGCGGCCAGGCCCCAGCCGAGGCCGTGCGCGGCGCCATGGCGGGTCGGCTCCTCGTGCTTTTTGACGATGTCGATCTTGCCGTCGGCGTTCTTGGCGATCCTGGGGAATCGATGTGTGACCGACATGCTCGGGCCGATGCGGGCGTGCGTCTTCACCCACACCGGGTGACCGGGCGAGCCGGGCGCGAAGTGCGACCGACGGACGCGGCCGGCGTCGAACCGGTCGCTCTGCCTCATCCCAACCGGATGATGACGGCACGCCTTTGACGCCCATAGGGTCGCGTCAGCAGGCGAAAGGCGACTGAGAAGGGGTGAATCCGGATGGACGCCAGCACGGCTAGCTCTCCTGCAAGGGCGGCGCACACCGGCCAGCGAACCCGCTGCGATGAGCCGCTCGAGCGCGGATTGACCGTCATGGAGCTCGAAGCGCTCGAGCTGCTCACCCGACGTGCGACGGAGTCCCCGTGACCAGCCACGGCCGAGTCAGCATCCAGGAGGCGACGAGCGTCGGAGAACGGATCGGCATCGACTGGGCGTCCTCGGCCTTCGACGTGGAGCAGTTCCGCGCCGGGATGGAGGTCGAGTTCGAGCACGGAGCCCGAGACCCGGCGACTGACGTGACGGGCGACGACCCCATCCTCACGGGCAAGATCGCGCTCGCGCACCTCAACGAGTTCCCCGACTACTACACACGGCTGAAGCGGATGGAGGACGAGGCCGACCGCGAATGGCAGGAGCGCCGTCGCGACCAGACGTCGTGACGTCACCCCATCCGGGGGACGACAGGCGGCGATCGCCGGTCCAGACTCAGCGTCGTCACGACGCAACGAAAGGAACCAACGATGGAAGCCAGTGAGCTTGATGTGCTGGGACCGGTCGACTTCCTGGTGGTCGAGTTCCCGGGCGACAGGGCCAACTTCTCCGGTGAGATGGCGAGGGAGCTGACCGCTCTGGTCGAGCGCGGGCTCGTGCGTGTGCTGGATCTGCTGCTGCTGAGCAAGGACGCCGACGGGTCGGTGGAGGCCGCCGAGCTGACCGACGCGCCGGAGGGGGACGTGGGTGCGCTGCTGGCGCTGGAGGCCGACCTGGCCATGATCCTGGCCGAGGAGGACGTCGAGAGCATCGGCGCTGCGTTGGAGCCGGGCAGTTTCGCGGCGGTGCTCGTCTATGAGAACAGCTGGGCCGGGCCGTTCGCGTCCTCGATCCGCCGGGCGGGCGGCCAGTTGGTCGCCAACGGCCGCATCCCGACGCAGGCGCTGCTGGCCGCGGTCGGGGCGGATGAGCTCAACAACGAGGAAGGAGCCTGACATGCCACTGGCCAGAGGACGTGCGGGCCGGCGCGGCGTGATCGGCGGGCCGGTGGTGCGGACGACGGCGGTTGTGGGGACCGCCGCTGTCGTCGGTCACCGGCACGGCCGGCGTGAGGATCGCCGTGACGATCGCCGTGACCGGCGGGACGATCGCGGCTTGCGAAGGTAGCCACGGCGCGGCGTTCCACCACGATGGTGTTGTTGGCGCTCCGCGCATGAGGGGTTGGACAAGACGCACCGGGATCGGCGCTGCCGAAGCGCAGATCTCGCGGTGACGGGAGACTTCGGCGGGCGATGGCGAGACCCGGACTCAAACCGGCGCGCTGAGTCTGATCGAGCAAACCGAATCACCCGGATGATCGATCCCGAAATGCTGGCGACCGGTCGCCCAGCGGTGCCAGGCTCGGAGGTATGGCTGACCGGGACGTTCGCCCGTGGACCAGGATGATCTTCTTCGCCTGGGTCGTCGAGCTCGAGGCGATCAGGGCCAAGGCGCTCGCGTACTGAGATCGCTTTCACCAGAGAGGAGAACTTCGTGCGCATCGAGGACTACGGCTTCGTCGGTGACACCCAGACCGGCGCGCTCGTCGGCCGTGACGGCGGGGTCGACTGGCTGTGCCTTCCGCGCTATGACTCCGCGTCGTGCCTGGCCGCGCTCGTGGGCGACGAGCGCCACGGCCGCTGGCGGCTGGCGCCCGCGGGCGAGGTCACCGCGGCCGCTCGTCGCTACCGGCCGGGGACGCTGGTCCTCGAGACGGACTTCGAGACGGCCGAGGGCGCGGTGCGCGTGATCGACTTCATGCCGCGTCGCGCTGATGGTCCACCGCGGTTCATGCGCATTGTCGAGGGCCTGCGCGGTCGCGTGTCGATGCAGATGGAGCTTGCGCTGCGGCCGGACTACGGGTCGATCACCCCGTGGGTCGAGCCGGCGTCCGACGGGGCGATCGCCACCGCGGGCCCCGACGCGTTCCGGCTCAGCACGCCGCTGGCGCTGGAGATCCGCGACGGCATGGTGAGCGCCGAGTTCGTCGTCGCCGAGGGTTCGCGCGAGCGGCTCACGCTCACCTGGCATGCCTCGTTCGAGGAGACGCCGCCGGTCGAGGACGCCGATTCGGCGCTGGCTCGGACGGAGGCATGGTGGCGGTCGTGGAGCGGCCGTTGCACGTACGACGGGCCGTACCGGGACGCGGTGCTGGTCTCGCTGCGGGCGCTGAAGGCGATGACGTCGGAGCGGACCGGTGCGATCGTCGCGGCGCCGACGACGTCCCTGCCGGAGGACCTCGGCGGCGTGCGCAACTGGGACTACCGCTACTGCTGGCTGCGCGACTCGGTGCTCGCGCTCGAGGCGCTGCTCGCGGGCGGCTACCTCGACGAGGCGCTCGGCTTCCGTGACTTCATGGCGCGGGCGGGCACGGGCGATCCGGCCAAGATCCAGATCATGTACGGGATCGGCGGCGAGCGGCGGCTGAGCGAGTTCGAGCTCCACGAGCTGCCCGGCTACGAGGCTTCCAAGCCGGTCCGGGTCGGCAATGCGGCCTCCGAGCAGTTCCAGCTCGACGTCTATGGCGAGGTGATCGGCGTGGCGTACCGCGCCGCCGACCTGCGCGGCGGCGTCGACGAGCGGCTGTGGCCGCGGTGGCGCACGATCATCGAGTACGTCGAGTCGATCTGGCGCGAGCCCGACGACGGGATCTGGGAGTCGCGCGGGCCCCGCCGCCACTACACCTACTCCAAGGTCATGGCGTGGGTGGTGTTCGACCGCGCCGTGCGGCTCGTCGAACGATTCGCGCTGGACGCGCCCGTCGAGCGCTGGAAGCAGGTGCGCGACGAGATCCACCGCGAGGTGTGCGAGCGGGGATATGACGCCGACCGGCGCACGTTCACGCAGTACTACGGGTCGCGTGAGCTCGATGCGAGCGTGCTGAACATCCCGCTCGTCGGGTTCCTGCCCGGATCCGACGAGCGGGTCACCGGCAACGATCGACGCGGTCTCGCGCGAGCTGGGACGCGACGGCTTCGTCGCGCGCTACTCGACGGCGGAGACCGACGACGGACTGCCCGGCGGCGAAGGGCAGTTCTTGGCCTGCTCGTTCTGGCTGGTCCACGCGCTGGCGCTCAACGGCCGCGTCGACGACGCGCGTGCCCTGTTCGAGCGCCTGCTCGCCCTCAGCAACGACCTCGGCCTGCTGGCCGAGGAGTACGACGTACAGCGGCGCCGGCAGGTCGGCAACTTCCCGCAGGCGTTCAGCCACCTGACCCTCGTCGGGGCGGCCTATGCGCTCGCGGCCGCCGAGGGCGACACCGACTCGGCCGCGCCTGCGGCACGACAGATGGAGGTAGCACGATGAAGACCGTGATCGTTGGCGGTGTCGCGGCGGGCGCCTCGACGGGTGCGCGCCTGAGGCGGCTCGACGAGTCGGCCGAGATCGTCGTGCTCGAGCGCGACCACTACGTGTCGTTCGCGAACTGCGGCCTGCCGTACCACATCGGCGGGGCGATCCCGGACCGTCAGAGCCTGCTGCTGCAGACGCCCGAGAGCCTCGGCAAGAGCCTGGCACTGGACGTGCGGACCGGGCAGGACGTGTTGCGCATCGACCGGGACGCCAAGGCGGTCGAGGTGCGCGACCTTGGGGAGGACCGGACGTACCGCGAGTCCTACGACAAGCTCGTGCTCTGCCCGGGTGCCGAGCCGATCCGGCCGCCGATCCCGGGTGCCGACGACCCGCGGGTGGACGTGCTGCGCAACATCCCCGACATGGATCGCATCATCGCGCGGCTCGACAAGCAGTGCCACGAGCGCGGTCGTCGTCGGCGGCAGCTACATCGGGCTGGAGCTCACCGAGGCCTTCCGGGCGCGCGGGCTGCAGACGACCGTCGTCGAGCGGACCGAGCGGCTGATGCCGTGGCTGGACCCGGAGATGACGCGGATCCTCGACTACCACGTCGCCACCCACGATGTGGACCTGCGGCTCGGCACGTCGGCCACGGCGGTGCGCCACGGCGACGGGGACCGGCTCGTGCTCGACCTCTCGGACGGCTCGTCGGTCGAGGCCGATGTGGTGGTGATGGCCGCCGGGGCGCGTCCCAACGTCGAGCTCGCGCGCGGACGCCGGCCTGGAGATCGGGCCGCGTGGCGGCATCAAGGTCGACGCGCAGATGCGCACGTCGGACCCCGACATCCTCGCCGCCGGCGACGCCGTCGAGACGGCGCACCTGCTGACCGGCGAGCCGGTGCTCTCGATGCTGGCCGGCCCCGCCAACCGGGAGGGCCGGATCGCCGCGGACACCATCGCCGGCCGCGACAGCGCCTACCGCGGGACCCAGGGCACCGCCGTGGTCCAGGTCTTCGACATGACCGCGGGCGGCACCGGCATGACCGAGACCGAGCTGCGTGCCGCCGGCATCGACTACCGCAAGGTCTACGACAACCACAACGGGCACGCGGCGTACTACCCGGGCACCGCGCCGCTGTTCGTCAAGGTGCTGTTCGAGCCGGCCGAGGGTCGCCTGCTGGGGGCCCAGGTGCTGGGCTGGGACGGTGTCGACAAGCGCATCGACGTCTTCGCGGTCGCGCTGCGCGCCGGCATGACGGTCTACGACCTCGAGCACCTCGAGCTCGCCTACGCCCCGCCCTACGGCTCGGCCAAGGACCCGGTCAACATGGTCGGCTTCATCGGCTGCGAATCTGCTGCGCGGCGACATCGACCTCTGGTACCCCGAGGACTACCCGGAGTGCGCGGAGCGCGTGACCATCCTCGACACGCGCACGCAGGCCGAGTACGACGCGTGGCACGTCCCCGAGGCCGTGCTCATCCCCTACACCGAGCTGCGCGACCGGCTCGACGAGCTGCCGCGCGACAGGCCGGTCTACACGTACTGCCGCTCGGGCTTCCGCAGCTACATCGCGTACTGCGTGCTCAAGCAGAACGGCTTCGACGACGCGGCCTTCCTCACCGGCGGCATGTCATGACCTTCCACGGCTTCCACCGCACGCCCGCTGGAGGTCGGCAAGGGCGGCATGCCGGTCGTGGCCCACGCCGAGGACGAACTGGCCCAGCGTGCCGGGTGCGCTCGCGCATGTCTGACGCCACCGTCGAGGTCGCCGTGGCCGCGCGGGCGGGGCACGCGGAGGGCCCGCTGTGGGAGGCGGAGACGGCCCGCCTCTGGTGGGTCGACATCACCGGAGAGCGGGTGCACTGCCTGGACCCGGCGACGGGCGCCGTCGACTCCTGGGGGACCGACGGCCAGCCGGGGGGTGTGATCCTGAGCGCGGCCGGGGAGCCGGTGGTGGCGAGCCCGGAGGGCCTGGCGGTGCTCGATTGCGGCACGGGCAGGCTGGAGCTTTGCGTTCCGATCGAGCGGGATCGGCCGGAGAATCGCGGCAACGACGTCAAGGTCGACGATCGCGGGCGGGCCTGGGTCGGAACGATGGCCTACGACAAGCGGCCGCGCAACGCCGCGCTGTATCGGGTCGACGGGAACAGGGCGACCCGTGTGGTCGAGGACCTGACGATCTCCAACGGGCCCGCGTTCGACGCCGCGCGCGGGCGCCTCTACCTCGCCGACACCGCGCTGTACGTCGTCGATGTGTTCGACATGGACCCGGCGACCGGAGAGCTGTCCGGTCGCCGGCGCTTCCTCGACCTGAGCGATGAGCAGATCTGGCCGGATGGCATGACCGTCGACGACGAGGGTGGCCTCTGGGTCGCGCTCGGACGGGCCGCCGCCGTCCGCCGGTACAGCGCCGGCGGCACGCTCGACGGTGCCATCGCGCTGCCGACGTCGAACCCCACCTCCGTCGCCTTTGGCGGCCGCGACGGCGGCGACCTCTACATCACCACCTCGTGGGTCGACTGCGAGCAGCGCGCCGACGAGCCGCTGGCCGGGGCGATCTTCCGGTGTCGTCCCGGGGTGACGGGCCGCCCGTCACCGCGCTGCGACTGCCTGCCACGTCGAGCCGAGAAAGCGGTCACGACATGATCGAGCGCATCGTCCTGTTCGGAGCCTCCGGCGACCTGACCAGCCGCCTGCTGCTGCCCGCGATCGCCCAGCTCGCCGAGGCCGAGCTGCTGCCACCTGGGTTGACCATCGTGGGGTCCGACCTCACCGACTGGTCGGCCGACGACTTCCGCGACCACATCGCCGGCAAGCTTGCCGAGCACGCGCCCGTCGCGGCCTCGACACGCGACGCCGTGGTGCGGATGCTCGACTTCCAGCCCGGTGACGTCACACAGCCCGAGGACGTCGATGATGTGATCGGGGGCGACCACCCGGACACGCTTGTCTACCTCGCGCTGCCGCCGAGCCTGCTGACGCGGGTGCTTCCCGCGCTGGCGACGACGACGCTGGGCCCCGCGGACGCCGTGGCGATCGAGAAGCCGTTCGGCACCGACCTGGCCTCTGCGCACGAGCTCAACGAGATCCTGCGGATCCAGCTGCCCGCGCCGACGATCTTCCGCATCGACCACTTCCTCTCCAGCGAGCTGATCCGTCGGGTCCTGACGTTGCGGTTCCTCAACCGCGTGTTCGAGCCCGTCCTCAACGCCGTGCACGTCGAGCGCGTCGACATCAGTTGGCTCGAGAGCCTCACGCTCGAGGGCCGCGCCTCCTACTACGACCGCGCGGGCGCCATGAAGGACATGATCCAGAACCATCTCATGGAGGCCATGGCGCTGATCCTCATGGAGCAGCCGGCCAGGCAGGACGCCGCCTCGCACCGATCGGTCCGCGTCGAGGCGCTGCGGACGGTCGGCACACCGACGGCGGAGCGGATGCGCACGGACACGGTCCGCGCCCGCTACACCGCAGGCACGATCGGGTCCCGGCAGGTTCCCTCCTACGTCGACGAGCCCGGCGTCGACCCCAGCCGCAACACCGAGACCTACGCGTCTCTGACCCTCGGCCTCAACAGCCCTCGTTGGGACGGTGTCCCGTTCACCCTGCGCTCCGGCAAGGCGCTGGAGACGACCGCCGCCCAGATCGCCATCCACTTCCGGGCGCTGCCCCGATACCTGACCGACCAGTGGCCCGGCGTCGCGCCCAACGTGCTTCGGATCGGCCTCATGGAGCCGACCGTGCAGCTGGTCACGACGCTCAATGGCCCGGAGCGCACCGCGGAGACCCGAGAGCTCGAAGCGCACGCCACCCCGCCCCGGTTCGAGGCCTACGCGCACCTGATCCAGGAGATGCTCCGCGGTGACCCGATGCTGTTCATCCGCGGCGACGAGGCCGAGGAGGCCTGGCGCATCATCGACCCCGTGATGGCGGCATGGTCGGCCGGTGACGTCCTGATGCAGGAATACGCCGCCGGGACCGCGCCCCCCGGTCCGGCATGAGCGGCCGCGAGGGCCCGGTTCTCGCCACGGGCCGGCAGATCGAGCTCCGCGCCGACGGCGCGAGCGCGGTGGTTACCGAGGTCGGTGCCTCGATCCGCGTCCTGCGACTTGCGGGTCGTGACGTCCTCGACGGCGTGGGGCCCGGGGAGCCCGAGCTCGGTGGACAGGGCCAGGCGCTGGTGCCCTGGCCCAACCGGGTGCGCGACGGCCGCTACACGTTCGCCGGCCGCGAACTGCAGCTGCCGTTGACCGAGCCCGAGCACGGCAACGCGATTCACGGCCTCGCGCGCTTCGTGCCGTGGGAGATCGCCGAGGTGGCGGCCGACCGCGCCCGGCTGTCGTTGTTCGTGCCGCCGCAGCCCGGCTATCCGTTCGCGCTCGAGGTCGACGTCGAGCACGTCCTCGACAGCGCCGGGTTGACCGTGCGCATCACCGCACGCAACATCGGCGGCGCCGAGCTGCCCTTCGGCGCCGGCTTCCATCCCTACCTGACCGTCGGCACGCCGCGGATCGACGACACGGTCCTGCAGGTGCCGGCCGCCACGCGACTGATCGCCGACGAGCGCGGGATCCCGACCGGTGAACGCACGCCGGTGGCCGGGACGGCCTACGACTTCGCGACGCCGCACCCGATCGGCGCGACGCGGCTCGACACGGCGTTCGCCGATCTCGCCCGCGACGAGCACGGGCGCGCCACCGTTCGCCTGCGGGCACCGGACGGCGCCGGCGTCGACCTCTGGCTCGACGAGCACCACCGCTACCTCATGCTCTTCACCGGCGATACGCTGGCGCAGCCCGAACGCCGGCGGCGCTCGCTCGCGGTCGAGGCGATGACCTGCGCACCCGACGCGTTCCGCAGCGGCGACGGGCTCCTGACCCTCGCACCCGGCGCGTCATGCACCTGCGCGTGGGGCATCCACGTGGCTCCGCAGTGACCACACAGGGCCGGCGGCATGCCGGCCCCGTGGCCGAGGCGCTGCGGCCGGCGCAAGGGCGATGGGCTCGGCGATCCTCAGCGAGCCGATCGACCTCTGCTGGGAGCCCATGGTCCACAGCGCGACCCGCCGCGAGCGCTGACGCCTCAGCCGTCGCCGCGCCACCTCCACAGTGGCGCACCGGCATGCGTCTCCGCGAGCTGGTGCACGTAGGTGCCGAGCATGTCGTCGGCCATCCGGGACTGGCTGCCGGGAAGCGCACGCTGGATCCGAGAGGGCGGCGCGACATCACCCGATGCGGACGACGACACGGTCCAGTCCGCGCGCGAGAGTCGCAGGAGGAACGTTGCATGGCAGCAGACCCCAGGCACCAGGCCGATCCGGACACGCTTCCCCCGCTCGTCGAGGCCAAGCTCGCGGTGCCGAGCGTGAATCACCGTACGGTCGACCGGCCGCGGGTTCGCCGGGCGTTCGACGGCGGAGGCGACGCGTCGCTGACACTCGTCGCAGCTCCTGCCGGCTATGGCAAGACGACCGCGGTACGCGACTGGTGCGCGAAGCTGGGGACAGCGCCGGCGTGGGTCGTGCTGGACGCCGGCGACAACGATCCGGTTCTGCTGTGGCGGTACGTTGCGACGGCGGTCGATCGGCTGCGGCCGGGGCTCGGCCGCGGCGCACTGCGGCGGCTCGGTGTGGCGGGCGGCCCCGTCGAGGTTGCGGTCGACGAGCTCCTCAACGACGCCGCCGCACTGCAGCGCGAGTTGGTCATCGTGCTCGACGATCTGCATGCCGTGACCAGCCAGGAGTGCCTGGCATCGATCGACCACGCCCTGGAGCACCTTCCCGCGAACCTGCACCTGGTCCTCGTCACACGGGTCGATCCGGCGCTGCGGCTTGCCCGTCTGCGTGCAGGTGGTGCGCTCATCGAGGTGCGTCAGGCCGATCTGGCGTTCACGCCCGCCGAGGCGCGCGAGCTGCTCGTGGGGCTCGGTCATCTCGAGCTCGCCGCGGAGCAGATCGACGTGCTCGTCAAGCGGACCGACGGCTGGCCCGCAGCGCTCGTGCTCGCGTGGCTGTGGTTGCGGACCGTCGACGATCCGGCGCGGGCGGTGCGGGCGTTTCGCGGCGACCACCGCTTCGTGGCCGACTACCTCACCAGCGAGGTCTTCGCGACGCTCGAGGACGACGAGCTTGCGTTCCTGCGCGGCGTGGCGGTCCTCGGCGCGTTCACCGCAGAGCTCTGCGACGCGGTGCTCGACCGGACCGATTCGGCGGCTCGGCTCGCGGACATCGATCACGCGAATCTCTTGGTCTCGAGGCTGGAGCGCGGCGGCTGGTTTCGCATCCACCCGCTGTTCGCCGAGTACGCGAGGGCGCAGCTCGTCGCGCTCGACCCGGGCGCGCCGGCGCGCATTCATCGACGCGCCGCGGAGTGGTTCAGAGCGCGAGTCGCGCCCGTCGAGGCGGTCGACCATGCGGCGGCCGCCGGCGACCACGAGCTGGTCGCGCAGATCCTGCTCGAGTATCACCTGCCGCTGATCAGGGCCGGTGCCAGCCGGACGTTGCTGCGGAGGGTTCGGACGCTGCCGGAGGACCGGATCGCCGAGCATCCGGAGCTGGCGGTTGCAGCGGCGACGGCCACGATGCTGGTCGGCGGGAGCGCGATCGAGCGGCGCCGATGGCTGCAGCTCGCCGGCGGAGCCGTGGTGGAGCGACCGGAACGAGCGGCCTACGTCGACGCCGCCGCACGACTCGTCCGCGCGGCCACGATCGACGGCGGAGCCGGGCAGGCGGTGCTCGACGGGCGGCGGGCGGTCGCCGTTGCGGAGGCCGACGCGGACGAGATCCTCACGGGATGTCGGTCGGCTTGCGCGCGCGCCCTCTTCTTCGCCGGTGAGCTCGATGAGGCGCAGGCGGTCGCGGTGGCGGCGCTCGAGCATCCGGCGATCGAGCGGCACGTCCCGAGCCTCGTGCTCGCACGCGCGACGCTCGCGCTGGTCGCGCTCGAGCGCGGACGGCTCGAGGCCGCGCGCAGTCACGCGGAGAAGGCGAAGGCCGCGGTGGGCCGGATCGGCACGAGCCGGAGCTGGCTCGGCGCCAACGCCTCGGTCGCCGTCGGCTCGGTGCTGGCCGCCGAGGGAAGCCTCGTCGAGGCCGAGCGGCATCTCACCTCTGCGGAGCGCTTCTTCGCTGACGAGGTGGCGACCGTGCCCCACACGTGGCTGCTCGTCGTCCTCGCCCGTGTGCGCCTCCGCCGCGGCCGTCTGGGCGCGGCGGAGGAGGCGCTGCGCCTCGCGCGGCAGGCGCTCGACGAGCTCGTCGACGCCGGGCCGACGGCCGTGCTGGCCGACCAGGTGGAGCGAGAGCTCGAGGCTGCGAAGGGCCGCTCGTCGAGCGGGGAGATGCTCGAGCCGCCGAGCGCCGCCGAGCTCGGCGTGCTGCGTCTGCTGGCCTGCGATCTGTCCAATCGGGAGATCGCCGAGCGCCTCGTCCTCTCCGCGAACACGATCCGCTCGCACCGGCGCGCGCTCTACCGCAAGCTCGGCGTGCATTCCCAGACCGACGCGATCGCGCGCGCTGACGCGCTCGGCTTGATCGAGCGAACCCAATCACCCGGGTGACCGGCCCGCCAGTTCTCGCGTGCCTCGGTCGCTGGTGCGAACGTCGGAGCCATGAGGCGGACCTATCGACTGATCGTCGAGGGAGAGCTGGGCGATGAGCTTGCGCTCGCATTCCCCGGCATGGCGCTCACGCGAGCTGCGGGCAGCACGGTGCTGGCCGGCGCAGTGCGTGACCAGGCCGAACTCCAGGGACTGCTTCAGCGCACGACCGACCTGGGACTCACCCTGCTCGAGGCACGGGCGATCGAGGACGCCGGCGGCGCGGATTGATTCGACGACGACGAGCGAACGGAGACACGGCATGGCCACGACCGAACAGCCCCGAGTGGCGACCACGGTGCCGCTGGACTGGCAGGAGGTGTGGTTCACCAACTGCCCCATGGTCTCGGCGAACAACGTCGACCAGGAGCTGGGGTGGTGCCGTGAGGAGTTCAAGAAGATCGGCGTCGAGTACGCCTACTTCCGCCACGCGCCTGAGAACAACTGGTATCCGCACTACATCCACAACCTCGACAACCTGATCCGCTTCGGCGGTCTGTATCCGCCCATCCACGTCCACGCCGATCTGCGCCGCACGGTGCTGCTCGGGTCCACCTGGGTCTACGAGGGCGGCTGCATGGTGGTGCGCGCCCGTGACGACATCTTCCAAGTGCAGGAGCTCAAGGGCAAGAAGATCGGCATCTCGAAGAGCCTGAACACCATCAAGAACGACTGGTGGCGCATCCAGGAGCACATGGGCATCGAAAACATGCTCCGGCTCAACGGCATGTCCATGGACGACGTCGAGCTCGTCGACTTCCCGTATCCGGACGACTGGTACGACAAGCCGGAGATGCTCCAGGTCCAGATGAACAACCCGTCCGAGCTGTGGATGCGTCGCGATCACAAGCACGACCTCGCCTTCCGCCCGCTGGAGACGGCGCTGCTGGCCGGCAAGGTCGACGCGATCTACACCCAGAGCAAGGTCTTTCAGCACCTGCAGGAGGCCACCGGCAAGCTCAAGATGATCGAGGACCTGTCTCGCTACCCGGACTGGACGATCCAGGTGGCCAACACCCCGGCCGTCATCACCTGCACCGACGTGATGGCCGACGAGCACCCCGAGCTCGTCATCGCCTACATGAAGGCGATGATCAAGGTCGGGCGCTGGGCCAACGACAACAAGCGCGCCGCGGGGGCGATCCTCAACCGTCAGACGTTCTACCGCGACGCCGAGGACACCTATCAGGGCATCAAGGACGTCGACATGGTCCCGAGCCTGAGCGCCCAGAACATGGAGTGCATCAAGATCGGCAAGGACTTCATGTTCAGTCACGGCTACCTCAAGAACGACTTCGACGTGGACGAGTGGGCGCGCCCGGAGTTCCTCGAGCAGGCCGCGACCGAGGTGCTCAAGGAGGAGTGGGAGCGCCGCAGCTGGACCAAGCTGCCCGCCGGTGGCGGACTCGAGGTCGAAGGCACCCGGCTCGGCTAGCCAGCCCGAGCAGCTCGGCGATGACAGCGCCCGTCCACCGCTCCTTCCGGCTGACCACGATGCTGTTGCGGCTCCGCGCATGAGGGGTTGAGATGGAGTGGGCCCTTGCGCTGGTGGCGCTCGCGCTGCTGGGCGTGGCCGCGGTCTCGCGGCGGCTGTCGGGGACGCCGATCACGCCGGCGATGGTGTTCGTCGCGTTCGGGTTGCTGGTCGGTCCCGAGGTGCTCGACGGCCTCGATCCTTCCAGCTCGGGCGGGGCCGTGCGCACGCTGGCGGAGGCGACGCTCGCGCTGGTGCTGTTCTCCGACGCATCGCGGATCGATCTGGGGGCGCTGCGGCGGACCGTCGTGGTGCCGGTGCGGCTGCTCGGGATCGGGCTGCCGTTGACGATCCTGCTGGGCGCCGTGGCGGCGGCGCGGTGTTCGGCCAGCTGAGCGTCTGGGAGGCGGTCATCCTTGCCGTCGTGCTGGCGCCGACCGACGCGGCGCTCGGGCAGGCGGTTGTCACCGAGCCGCGCGTGCCGCAGCGCATCCGCCAGGGACTGAACGTCGAGAGCGGCCTCAACGACGGCATCTGCGTGCCGCTGCTGTTCGCGGCCGTCGCCATCGCCGATGTCGAGTCGGAGATCTCGGGCGGTCGCAGCCCCGGCACGCTGCTGCTGGAGGAGATCGGCTACGGCATGCTCGGCGGGGTGGTCGCCGGGCTGCTGATCGCCGCGATCGTCACCCTGGCCGGACGGCGCGACCTGATCGCCCCGGCGTGGCGGCAGGTGATCCCGGGGGCCGGCGCGGCGCTCGCCTACGGGATCGCCAGCGCGCTCGACGGGTCGGGCTTCATCGCGGCGTTCGTGGCGGGCGTGGTCTTTCGCCGGGCGCTCGGTCGCGACCCCGAGGAGCTCAACCGCCTCACCGAGGAGGTGGGCTCGGTGCTCAACGGCGTCACCTTCGTGCTGTTCGGGGCGATCCTGCTCGGGCCGGCGCTGGCCGAGCTGAACTGGCAGCTGGCGCTGTATGCGGTCCTGAGCCTCACGGTTGTGCGGATGCTCCCGGTCGTCATCGCGATGTGGGGCTCGCGCGCCCGTCGCCCCACGCTCGGCTTCCTGGGCTGGTTCGGCCCCCGCGGCCTGGCCTCGATCGTCTTCGCGGTCATCGTCATCGAGGAGTCCAACCTGCCGCACGAGCACCTGATCGTGCTGGCCATCTACCTCACCGTGGGGCTCTCGGTGCTCGCCCACGGCCTGACGGCCGCGCCGCTCGCCGGCCGCTACGCCCGCTGGTACGAGCAACACCCCCGCGACCAGAGGCCGCCGATGGAGAGCGCTCCCACGGAGGTGACCCGCCCGCGCGTAACGGTCGGCCAGCGCACGTTCGCCAGCGGCGACAGCGACGGAACGCCGACGTCTGCGCCGGGATGACCCGGGTGCTCGCCGAGCTGACCGGCCACGCGTACGCATGATCCGCGAACGTGACGTGGGCTTGGCCGGACCGCTGCATGGTTCGATCGCAGGTCGCGGCCTTGTCCGGTTGCGTGCCCGCGCCCGACGGTGGATGCTGGCGCGATGACGGGACTCGCCAAGCCCGAGATCGCAGCCGTGAGCGATTCGACGGGCTCGGGCGCCCGCGCTGCCGGCGTCGTGCTGCTGACCCTGGCGGCGGGCCAGTTCGTGATGGCGCTGGACACGACCGTGATGAACACGGCGATCGCCACCGTCGCCCAGGACCTCGGCACGACGGTCACCGGGATCCAGACGGCGATCACCATGTACACGCTGGTGATGGCGTCGCTGATGATCACCGGCGGCAAGGTCGGGGAGATCGTCGGGCGCAAGCGGGCGTTCATGATCGGGTGCGTCGTCTACGCGTCCGGGTCGCTGACGACGGCGCTGGCACCGAACCTGACGGTGCTGATGATCGGCTGGTCGGGGCTCGAGGGCCTGGGTGCGGTGCTGATCATGCCCGCGATCGTCGCTCTGGTGGCGTCGAACTTCGGCAAGCCCGCGCGCCCTCGCGCCTACGGGCTGGTCGCCGCGGCGGGTGCGATCGCCGCGGCGCTGGGCCCGCTGATCGGCGGGTTCTTCACGACGTACGCCTCGTGGCGGTGGGTCTTCGCCGGCGAGGTGCTGATGGTCGCGGTGATCGTGGTGTTCGCGCGCCGCGTGAACGACACGCCTCCGGAAAAGGGGGTCAAGCTCGACCTCGTCGGCACCGCGCTGTCGGCGCTCGGTCTCGGGCTGATCGTCTTCGGCATCCTGAAGTCCGGGACGTGGGGCGTCGTGCAGCCCAAGCCGGAGGCTCCGCAGTGGCTGGGGCTGTCGCCGGTGATCTGGCTGCTGCTGGGTGGCGGCGTCGGCCTCGCGCTGTTCCTGCGCTGGGAGGCGCGGCGCATTCGCCGCGGGCAGGGCGCGCTGCTGAACCCCAAGCTGCTGGGCAACGTGCAGATGCGCTCGGGGGTGGTCTCGTTCCTGTTCATGTTCCTCGTGCAGGCCGGCACGTTCTTCGTGGTGCCGCTGTACCTGTCGGTGGCGCTGGGGCTCTCGGCGATGGAGACCGGGGTCCGGCTGCTGCCGCTGTCGCTGACGCTGCTGTTGTTCGCTGCCGGCGTCCCCAAGCTGCGACCCGACGCCAACCCGCGGCGGGTCGTCAACGTCGGGTTCCTGCTGCTGTTCGCGGGGCTGGCGCTCCTTGTCGCGCTGCTGGATGTCGGCACCGGGCCGGAGGTCGTCACCTGGCCGCTGCTGCTCATCGGATCGGGACTGGGCGCGATGGCCTCGCAGCTGGGCAGCGTGACGGTCTCCGCCGTGCCCGACGAGCAGAGCGGCGAGGTCGGGGGCGTGCAGAACACGGGGACGCAGCTCGGCGCGTCGATCGGCACCGCGCTGGCCGGCGCGATCCTCATCGCGGCGCTCACGGCGTCGTTCTTCAGCGGCATCCAGGGCAACCCGGCGATCTCCGGCGACCTGGCTGCCAACGCCCAGACCCAGCTGGCAACCGGCGTGCCATTCGTCTCCGACAAGGACTTGCAGCAGGCGCTGGATGACGCGCATGTTCCGGGCAACACCGCCGCCGCCGTGGTCGACGAGAACGCCCAGGCTCGCATCGCGGGGCTGCGCTCCGCGCTCGCGTTGCTCGCGCTCATCAGCCTCCTCGCGCTGCTCTTCACACGCGGCATTCCCACCGTCCAGCCGGGCGCCGAGGCAAGACCGAACGCGCCGCCGCGCGCGCCGCCTCACCCCGACCCCGCCGCTTGAGCCACCCACCGACCGACGACCTGACACCACGGAAGGGGACGCGAACATGGGGCTGCTTCGCCACCGCGACGACCCGCCGGCCGGCGCTTCCAGATGCACGAGAAGCTCGATCGGCGATGACGCCTGGATCGAGGACGAAGCGCTGTCCCTCGCGCTGACCGTCGCCATCGACGAGATCGGCCGCGGCTCGTAGGCGGTCGAACGGCAGGGCGTCAGTGGGCGGAGGGCGTCGGCGCGCGGTCGCCGCGCTGGCGGAAGACGCCGATGACGGCGATGAGCAGGTAGCCGAAGGCGGCGACCTGCGGGGCGAGCAGCGCCAGCAGGACGACGGCGGCGTAGAAGCCGATGCTCGGGGTCGTCGCCAGGGTGATGGCCCTGACCTGTCGGTCGGTCACGTCGCGTTCGAGCAGGTCGCGGTGTGCGGCGATGTAGCGCCACAGGCCGCTCGTGGTCACCGAGATCGCCAGCAGCACGAGGCCGTAGAAGATGACGGCCGCGCGCTCGGCGCCGGTCGACTTGTCGATCGCCTCGGCGACGAGCTTGGTCGGGAAGGGCAGGAACGAGGCGAGCATCAGCAAAAGGAGGTTGAGGCGCATGACCATCCCGTCGGCGCTGGCCAGGCGGCGGAAGATGCCGTGATGCGCCAGCCAGATGCCGCCGATCGTGATGAAGCTCGTCGCGTAGGCCAGGTAGGACGGCCACTGGTCGGCGATGCCCTTCCACAGGTCCTCGAACGCGCTGGCGGGCACGCTGATCTCCAGGACCAGCAGCGTGATGGCGATGGCGAAGACGCCGTCGCTGAACGCCTCAAGCCGACCGGTGCCCCAGCGGTCACCCATGGACCCGCACGACTTCCGACCGCGCCATATCTGGCTGCGGGTTGAGCGATTCGGCGGTCATGGCGGTGAACCCGACAACGGGCGTCTCGCCAGGCGATCCGTCGGTCATGCTGGTCCCTCCGGTCTGCGTGCCGGTCGCCCTCGACCATCCCGGCAGGCCCGGGGCCTGTCATCGCCCGCATGGGGTGATCGTCGAAGCCAGGCCAGCCGGCGACCATGGGTCCGCATCGTCAGGCTCCGAAGTTGCTGTCGGGCTTCGCGAACATGGCAGAGCTCGTCGGGGCGGTGCGTGCCAGCATGTTCCTGCCACGCCTCAGTGCGGCGCCCGGCGCGTTTCGCGGTGAGCGGATGGCCGACGGCGCGCTGGTGGAGCCGATTCCGTTCGAGTCCGCGCTGTACGGAGGGTGCGGCGCACGTGCTGTCCTGCGCTCTCGCCCCGCGGGCTATCGCCAGCCGGGGATGGTCGCGATCGGTGAGTCGTCCACCCGGCGCTCCGATCCGGCACTCCACAAGCTGTTGCGAGCGCGTCACCTCGTCTACAGCCGCCAGGCGGCGATGCTCAGCGCGCCGATCGACCTGTGCTGGCAGCCTGCGGTCTACCGCACGACCCTCTCAGAGCGCAGACGCCGCAGCCGCCGCCGCCGCTCGCGCAGGCGCGTGGCGAGTCGTCCGCGGCGGCCGGCCGCGGCGGGCGGGGCCAGCGCGCGGATCTCGTCGAGGAGGCGCTGCGGATCCCCGCGGACGGCGGCTTGCGCATCCGCTGCCGGCGATAGGAGCAGCACCCGCGCTCGCGGACGCTTGGGGAAACGCGCGACGTCACCGGTCCCGGTCACCGCCGCGAGCACGATCGGCGCCTCAGGACAGGCGGCGGCGAGCTGTGCCAGTCCGCGGCGCGCCCGGACGGCCCGGCCGTTGGAGAGCCTTCCCTCGGGGAAGATGCCGACCGCTTCGCCGCGCTGCAGCGCGGCGAAGGCCCGGCCGAGCGCCTCCTCGCCGCCGCCTCGGCGCTTGACGGGGATCTGCCCCAGCCGGTCGAGCATGAAGCCCAGCACGCGGCTGTTCCACAACTCGGCCATCGTCAGGAACCGCACCTCGCGCAGCGGATGGCAGGCGGCGGCGACCGCGAGCGGGTCGATCATGCTGTCGTGGTTGGCCACCACGAGGACGGGTCCCCGAGCCGGCAGCACCTCGCGGCCGTGGACCTCCAGGCGCACCCACCAGCGCAGCGGGTAGCCGGCATGGACGACCAGGTCGAAGAGGGTCACCGGCACGGAAGTTCCGCGTGGCCCGTCTGGGCGACCCACGCGGCGTCCTAACGGGGCTCGCCCGGCTCACCGTCCCGGAGCACCGGGTCGAGCGCAATCCGGCCGGCGTCATGGGGCGCGTGCCCATCGGAGGTGGCGATCCCGTCATCGGGCAGGGTCAGCGGACGGGTTCGCACGGCTTGCGCGGCGAGGCGCCGGACATCGGCCACCGATTGCTGCGGCGCGTCGACGACCACCGTCCGGGCGAGGTAGTCCTGCAGGCCTCGGCGCTTGCGCCCGAGGACGATCGGCAGATACCCCGCGAACAACGGTATGGCGGCCAGCACGAGCCCGACCGAGCGGACGATCGCCGGCCAGGGCTTGAGGCTGTCGCCGTTGCTGGGCACGACCCGGAACTGCATGAGCCGAGCGCCCGGCGTCTGACCGGTCGTCGTCCAGAACGCGACGAAGTAGACCATCGCCCAGAGGGCGAACAGGATCGCACCCACCACCGCCATCGCGTCCCTGAGACCGCTCGGCAGGTGAGCCACGGTGACGATCAGCGCGGCGGCGACCGCCACGATGAGCGCCGACACGCCGATCAGCATCGCGTCGACCGTGAAGGCGAGGGTCCGCGCGACCACTCCGATGTAGCGCGGCGTTGCGATGACGGCTTCAGCCGCCGTCACCGGGACGGCGGGGATGGAGGCGCCGCCCGTCGGCGGCGGCGCCGGCTGCACGAGCGTGTCCCCGCCGTCCGGCGGCACAGCGACGACGGCCGGCGGCTCGTCGCCGGCGCGACGAGCCTTCTGCGCGATCCAGTCGTCCGCCTGGCGCGCGCGGACGCGCAGCTCACCACCCACCTGGTCGGCGAAGCCGAGACCCTGCTGGGTCACCGCGGCGGTGACCGCTGGACTGGCCGCGATCACGTCGATGAGGCGCCACACCGCATCGCTGCTGAGCAGGTGGTCGACGAACTGGTCGGCCAGTCCGCTGGCGAAGATCTTCGCGACGACCTGTTCGGCGTGTTCGCTCTCAAGCGCCTTGTCGATCAGGTTCCAGAGCGCCGGGCTGGCGACGAGCGCTTCGGCGCCGTCGCTCTGCAGCGCCCGGTCGATGAGCGCCCAGAGCGTGGCGTTGCCGATCAGCCGGCCGCTGTCGTCGCTGGCCAGCAGCGCATCGATCAGCCTCCAGGCAGTGCCCTCCGCGACGAGGCGGTCGACGAACTCGTCGACCAAGCCGCTCACGAAGAGCGTCTCCATTAGATGCTCGGCGCCTTCGGTCTCGAGCGCGTTCCTGAGCGCCATCTGAACCTGCTCGCTGTCCAGCGCGTCCGCGAGCAGGGTCTGGAACAACTGGCTGTCGAGCATCGCCTCCGTCGCGCCGGCGCGCAGCGGCTTCAGCGGGGCGGCGGCAAGACTGCCCATCGCGGCGAACGGGCGTGCCGCCCGCGAGCTGCGCTTGGGTGTCCGGTCCTGGCTCACGTGGGCTCACAGCGTCCCTCGGTGCCGGCTCGAGCACATCATCCGATCGGGACGATGCGGCCCCAGCGCTGCGTGGCCATCATCGGCGGGGCCACATCCGCCAGGCACTCCCGTTCTGTTCCGGCCACGCCTGGTGAGGTGGTGGTCTGACCCTCGGCAAGAGGAGCTGTGTTGGTCGAGCATCCCTTCATCTACGAGATCAACACGTGGGTCTGGCTGGACGAGCTGCGCGCCCGGCTGGGCAGGGAGATCGGACTCGACGGCGTGCCTGCGGCCGAGTGGGAGGCCATCGCGGCACGCAACTTCGATGCGGTCTGGCTCATGGGCGTGTGGCAGCGCAGCCCCGCCGGGATCGCGATCGCGCTGGAGAACGAGAGCCTGCTGGAGAGCTTCGAGAGCGCGCTGCCCGGCTACACGACCGCGGACGTCGTCGGCTCGCCGTACTGCGTCAGCGACTACACGGTCGCCGAGCACCTGGGCGGAGCCGACGGCCTCAGGTCGGCGCGCAAGGCACTGGCAGACCAGGGCCTGAAGCTGATCCTCGACTTCGTGCCCAACCACGTCGCGCCCGACCACCCGTGGATCGGCGGCGCATCCCGAGTACTTCGTGCAGGGCGGCGACGACGATCTCGAGCGCGACCCGGCGTCGTTCTTCCGCGTGCCGGCGGCGCGGTTCTGGCCAACGGCCGCGACCCGTTCTTCCCGCCGTGGACCGACGTGGTGCAGCTCAACGCGTTCTCGCCCGGCCTGCGCCGCGCGGTGATCGACACGCTCGACGCGATCGCCGACCAGTGCGACGGCGTCCGCTGCGACATGGCCATGCTCGTGCTCGACGACGTCTTCGAGCGGACCTGGGGCGGCGCGCGCCGGCGCCGCGCCCGGCCGAGCGACTTCTGGGCCGACGGTGGTCCGGCCGGTCAAGCGCGCGGCACCCCGGCTTCCTCTTCGTCGCCGAGGCCTACTGGGACCTGGAGTGGGCGCTGCAGCAGCAGGGTTTCGACTACTGCTACGACAAGCGGCTCTACGACCGGCTCGAGCACGACGGCCCGACGCGGTGCACGGCCACCTGAGCGGCCGACACCGGCTACCAGCGCAAGCTGCGTCCGCTTTCTGGAGAACCACGACGAGCCGCGGGCGGCGACGACGTTCCCGCCCGGGAAGGCGCAGGCCGCGGCGGTCACGACGCTCAGCCAGACGGGCGCCCGGCTGGTGCACGAGGGCCAGCTCGACGGGCGCCGGGTCCACGTGCCGGTCTTCCTCGCCCGCCGGCCCGAAGAGGCGCCCGACGCCGATCTGCGCGCCTTCTACGAGCGCCTCTTCGCCGCGCTGGCCGATCCCGTCTTCCGCACCGGCGACTGGCAGCTGGGCGAGCGCCGCGGCTGGGAGGGCAACGACGCGTGGCAGAACCTCATCTGCTGGGGCTGGCGCGACGACAGTCCGCGCAAGCTCGTCGTCGTGAACCTCGGCGACGTGCCGGCCGCCGGCCACGTGGCGCTGGCGTGGGACGACCTGCGGGCGACGGGCTGGCATCTCGAGGACGCCTCCTCGGGTGAGGTCTACGAGCGCAGCGGCGACGACCTGCGCGACGGCCTGTACGTGGCGCTGGACCCGTGGGCCAGCAACATCTTCGACCTCGCACCCGTGAACCCGGAGGACTGACTCCATGGCGACATTGCACACAGTCGAGCATGCCCGCCTCGCGGAGGCGACCGGCCGCGCCGAGGACGACCTGTTCTCCGCCAACCCGTGGTACGAGTGGGGGCCCTACCTGAGCGAGCGTGCCTGGGGCACGGTGCGCGAGGACTACTCGGCAGAGCGGGGATGCCTGGAGCTCGTTCCCGCACGAGCACGCCCGCTCGCGGGCGTACCGCTGGAACGAGGACGGCATGGCCGGCATCTCCGACATCCGCCACGAGCTGTGTCTCGCGCTGGCGCTCTGGAACGGCAATGACCCGATCCTCAAGGAGCGGATGTTCGGGCTCACCGGGCCGGAGGGAAACCACGGCGAGGACAGCAAGGAGTACTGGTGGTACCTGGACGGGCTGCCCAGCCATGCGCTGCTGAGGTGGCGCTACCACTATCCGCAGGGTGCGTTCCCCTACGGGCAGCTGGTCAACCACGGCCGTGGGCTGAACGACCCGGAGCTGGAGCTGCTCGACACCGGCATCTTCGACGACGACCGCTACTGGTCGGTCGAGGTCACCTACGCCAAGGCGACGCCGACCGAGGTGCTGCTGCGGATCGAGCTCGAGAACCACGGTCCGGACGAGGCGACGCTGCACGTGCTGCCGACGCTCTGGTTCCGCAACACCTGGTCGTCCGGGGCGACGGCGTCCCGCGACCTCGTATCGAGGGCGACGGCACGGGGCTCGCGGTCGCCGACCACCGCCTCGCCGGCTACCGGCTGGAGGCCGCGCCCGGCCCCGACGGCGCGCCGCCGGAGGCGCTCTTCTGCGAGAACGAGACCAACGCGCCGCGCGTGTTCGGCGCCGACGCCACGACCCCGTACCCGAAGGACGGCATCAACGACCACGTCGTCTCCGGCGCGGCCACGGTCAACCCGGCGGGCTTCGGCACGAAGGCGGCGCTGCGCTACCGGCGTGACGGTGCCCGCCGGCGGCAAGCGCCGGAGATGCGGCTCAGGCTGCACCAGCCCGCGACGGCTCCCGAGCCTGCCGCCGCCTGGGCCGGCGCGGCGTTCGACGAGGTCGTGGCCGCGCGCGCGGCCGACGCCGACGAGTTCTACGCCGCGCTCGCGCCGGCGGGCACGCCGCCCGAGCAGCTGCCGATCGCTGCGGCAGGCGAGCGCCGGGCTGATCTGGAGCAAGCAGATCTACCCCTACGACGTCGCTCGCTGGCTCGACGGCGACCCCGGCGTGATGCCTCCGCCCGAGGCGCACCGCCACGGCCGCAACAGCGGCTGGCGGCACCTGGACTCCTTCGACGTGCTCGCCATGCCCGATCCGTGGGAGTACCCGTGGTTCGCGGCCTGGGACCTCGGCTTCCACTGCGTCCCCTGGGCCCACCTCGACCCGGCGTTCGCGAAGTACCAGCTGATCGTGCTGCTGCGCGAGTGGTTCCTGCACCCCAACGGCGCCCTGCCCGCATACGAGTGGAACTTCGACGACGTCAACCCGCCGGTGCACGTGCTGGCGGCGATGCGCGTGTTCGTCATCGACGGGCACACGGACCGCGAGTTTCTCGAGCGCATCTTCCAGAAGCTGCTGATCAACTACACCTGGTGGCTCAACCGCGAGGACCCCGACGGCAACAACGTCTTCGGGGGCGGCTTTCTCGGTCTGGACAACATCAGCCCGATCGACCGCTCCAACCTGCCCGAGGGCGTGGCGCTCCAGCAGGCCGACGGGACGGCGTGGATGGCCTTCTACTCGCTCTCGATGCTCGTCATCGCGCTCGGGCTCGCGGAGGAGAACGACGTCTACTGGGACATGGTGATCAAGTTCCTGGAGCAGTTCGTGCTCGTCGCCAGGGCGCTGGAGCGGCAGGGCCTCTACAACGCCGAGGACGCGTTCTTCTACGACCGCCTGGCCTTCCCCTCAGGGCAGACGGCCGAGGTGAACGTCAAGACGATCGCCAGCCTGCTTCCGGTGCTGCCCGCCGTGCCCCTGTCGGCCCAGGTCGTCCAGGCCGCCGAGCGGCTCGGAAAGCGGTTTGCGCGCCTGCGCGCCGGCTGGGCGGAGACCGGCGGAAGGCTCGGCGTCGGACGCATCCGTGAGGACGGCGGCGGCCGGGCGCTGCTGCTGTCGGTGATCGACCCGGACGAGCTGCGCAAGAGCCTCGCCGCGTTCTTCGACGAAGCGGAGTTCCTCTCGCCGCACGGGCTGCGCGCCGTCTCCAAGCGCTATGAGGGAAACCCGTACACCCTCGACGGCGTCCCCGGCGCCTGGATCGACTACGAGCCGGCCGAGTCGACCACGTCCATGTTCGGCGGCAACTCCAACTGGCGGGGGCCGATCTGGATGCCGCTCAACTACCTCGCCATCCGCCAGTTCACGATCTACCAGCATTTCTTCGGCGACGACTTCACGGTCGAATACCCGACCGGCTCGGGGCAGGAGCGCACCCTCGGGCAGATCGCCCAGGACCTCGCCGACCGGATCATCTCGATCTGGCTGCCAGGCCCCGATGGCCGCCGCCCGCTGTACGGAGGGACGGAACGACTGCAGACCGACCCGGCCTGGAAGGACAACCTGTTCTTCAACGAGTACTTCCACGGCGACAACGGCGCCGGCCTCGGCGCCACCCACCAGACCGGCTGGACGGCGCTCGTCGTGGACCTGATCCTCGACCCGCCGAGCGGTGGTCTTAGCCTCCGCGCCGACGGGATCGTGGGGGCGGCGGCGGACGCGTGACGCCATGGGAAGGCCGCGCGTGGCATCCGCTCATCAGGCCGGGTGGCCGCTGGCGGCCGTGAACGCTCCGCCACGGCCGCGCGTCGGACCTTCGACGGGCGCGACGGCTGCGACCGTCAGCGAGTGCCGGGAGTCAGCAGCGTCGCAAGCCGCTCGCAGTTCTCGACGGTCACTGTGAGTTCCGGGTGCTTGATCAGCCGCAATGGGTCGATCCCGGGCACCGGTGTGCGGAAGTCGATGCGCACGCCGCGACGCCCGTTCGTGGCGAACGTGATCCCGCGGTCGGTGATCGCCAGGCGCGCCGGCCCCGCGGTCTTGATGAGGGCGTACGGTCCGGTGACCTCCGCCCCCTTGATGTTGTTCAGCGGGGTCGTGACGCGCCAGGGGCCGAAGCGCGCCTTGAGCAGCCCGCCGCCGATCTCCACCCAGGACGATTGTGGCGTCACTCCGAACGGCCGGCTCAGGCGCCGGTAGGTGGGGTCGAAGGCGAAGGCGAAGGCGAACCGCTCGGCGTCCATAGTGGTGCAGATGATGCATGGCGGAGCCGATCGCGGCAGCCGAACCAGGCCAGGTCATGCGCGACCGGTGCTGCGTGTCGTCGCGTAGTTCGCCACAAGAGGCGCGGGCAGTCCGCTGATGACGTCCTCGGATCGAGCACCGATGCTTCAGCGCCTCGATCGCGCTGGCCGCCTGGTGCTCCTCCCAGAAGCCGACGGCCCCGTTGAGCAGCAACAACGCGAGAATGATCCCGAAGTCCGCCCATCGCCCGGTCAGCGCGGTGAGGACCACAGCGACCTCGATCATCCACGGGATCGGAGCCCAGAAATGCGACAGGAACTCCAGCACGACGCTGCGCCCCTGTTCGACGAGCGCGTTCGGGCCATAGCGCTCCAACCGCGCGGCCGCCTCCTCGCCGCTCAAGCCCCCGTCCAGGCCGAGTCGCTCGTCGCTGCGGCGATCGGGCTCGCTGCGCCCATCCGCCACGTCGCGCCCGGCAGCCGACGGCAGGCGCGCACCCGGCCGCCCGTGGCCTCGTTGACCACCGGCCCCGTTCATCGCGACCGCTCGCGCACGCCTTCAGCGCTCTCCGGTCGACGCAGCGCGCGCACCGTGGCGCGGGAGAGTGGCGCGACGATCAGGACCGCCGCTGCGCAGAGGGCGAGCATCGTGCCGACATCTTCACAGCACAGCTGTCCTGATACAGAAAGCGGCGAACGCGCTCGCGACCGGGTGGCCGACGAGCAGCCCGACCGGGATCCCCCTTCACGCGACGAGCGAGTGCTCGGAACCGGGGCGAGGACGCCGCCGAGAGTTGCGACCCGGCGGCATGAAGCCGCAGAGCCGGGTATGTCAGCCGTGCGGCGCGCGCCTGCGGCCGAGCAGCGCTTCCGCCGTGCTCGCCGTCAAGTTGGCGAGCGACATCGACCGTGCGACGGCTTCGACCGCCTCGATCTCGGTCGGTGTGAGCTCTGCGGCGACCGCTGCGATGACGTCCGGCGGCGGAGAGGTCCTGAAGCGAGCTTCCGCGAGTGCCGTGGCGTAGACGACCGCGGCGCGGCTTCGGCGGTCCAGGCGGCCCAGGTCGGCGAGCCCGATTGCGTCGAGCTCGTCGGGCGTGACGCCGCTGCGCAGCGCCCAGCGAGTGTGCACGAAGGTGCAGCCCCGGCACGCATTCACCTGGCTCACAGCGACCATCACGCGCTCGCGCAGCGCGTCGTCCAGACCCCCGCGGGCGTACACGTCGACGAGCGGCTTGGCCCGTCGGAGCACGCCCGCGAGGTCTCGCAGGGCCTCCCACCGCGAGGTGAAGACCCGCGGAACCGGGCGGGTGGTTGCGGCGGTGCTCACACGGATGATGATGACGACTGCGCCACCATGGATGCGCGGATGCCGCCTGCCTCCGGCAACGACCTCGATCCGAACTTCCGCAGTGGCGACGGCTGCGTGCCCGAACGCCGAGCGCGCCCGAGGCCACGCCGCGTCATCGCTGCAGGCGGCGTCGATCTGGCGGAGCCCGGCGGCGGATGGCGGTCTGCTCGGCGACTCGGGGCCCGGGACGGGGGGCGGCACCGTGAGCGGTGCAGGCGATCCGCCGGGCGGGCGTGCGCTCGGTCCACCCGTTGGGAGAGCGTGCGCGTGCGAAGCCGTCCGCCCTGTCGGTCAGTGTCGCGGGCGAGATTGAGGATCGAGGGGCCCGAGGCGGTCGTCGATCCCGCCGGCGATCGTGCCGTCCTGGGCGCGCTCGACCTGCTTCCCCGGGCGCGCCGGCGGCGGGGGCGGGTCCACGTCGCGCTCCGGCCGGAGGTGGCGAGCCAGCCTGCTGGCCTTGACCCGTTGCGTCCGTTGTGACCCGCCGGCGCGGCGCATGCTCGGCTACATCCCGTTCGATCCGCAGGCCGCCAACCTGATGTTCATGTTGGTCTCGCGCCGCTACGAGCGCGCCTCGCTGATCGTCACGTCCAACAAGCCGTTCAGCGCCTGGGGCGAGATCTTCGGCGACGACGTCGTCGCCGCCGCCATGATCGACCGCCTCGTTCACCCACGCCGAGATCCTCGCCCTCAAAGGCGACAGCTACCGCCTCAAAGACCGAGACCTCGCCCGCCCGCAGGCCCCCACCGACTGACGCGCGCGGCGCGCGGCGCTCCGGCTCGCCCTCCGGGCTCGCCTCCGCGCCGCCCGCCGCGAACCCACGGGGTCAGATTTCAACCGGCGCCGACGTCCGCATCTCCGACGCCGAGGTGGTCCACTTTTCGTCCGGCGCTATCGGCCCAGAATTCGACCGGCTGTGTAATTTCGATTCGCCTGCTGGGCCGCATGGGTCTGGCAAGCCGGCCGCCGCGGAGTGAAGCCCGAAGGGCACAGCGACGTGGCGGCCGGGCGCGGTGTCCGAGGGCCCCTTGAGGGTGTGGACGGCGGCGGGATGACTCACCAACCGGCTGGCCGGTCAGTGCCCTCTCAAGGATCTGTCTCCCGCCGTCGTCCACGGATGCCGTCGTGACTTCATAGAAGCCTGGACATCACTCAACACAGCTCTGTCCGACGGCCTCCACATCACCAACGATGAGGAGAAGGCGATGATCGCAGTCGGGGTCGACACCCACAAGGAGCGCCACTATGCCGTCGCGCTTGATCACCTCGGGCAGCTGCTCGCCGAGCTCTCATTCCCAGCGAGCGCAGCGGGCTACACCGAACTGCAGCTCTGGGCCGAGCGACTCGTCGACGGGGAGGGGCTCGTCTTCGGGCTTGAGGGCACCGGCAGTTGGGGCTCAGGCCTGTGCCAGCACCTTCAGCACGCCGGCTACTCGGTCTTCGAGGCGGAACGTCCTCGCCGCAAGGACCGGCGAGCTGGAAAGTCAGACCGGATCGATGCGCTCACCGCCGCCAAGAGCGTCCTCAGCGGAGAGAACGTCTCGACCCCCCGTGGCCGCGGGATTCTCACCGCCATCCGGGCGTTGTTGATCGCGCGACGCTCCGCCGTCACCGAGCGCACCCGCGTCCTGAACCAACTCCAAGCGCTCAACGCGACCGCGCCGATCGCGCTACGTGAGCGCATTGGCGAGGGCACTGGCAAGCAACTCGAGCGGCGGATCCTCTCGATGCGCGCCCGCTCGGCTGCCTTGACACGTCGGGGCCTGTCTCGCCAGCGACCTGCTGGCGCACGCATGTTCGGCAAGGGGCGGCAGACAGCCTGTCCGTGACCGCGCTTGCTCCACGCGAGCCTGGATGGCCTGGAAACGCCGGTCGTCGGGACGAGGCACTACAGGCACTCTTCCGATGATGGCGAGACCCGGACTCGAACCGGGGACACCACGATTTTCAGTCGTGTGCTCTACCAACTGAGCTATCTCGCCGTAGTGGGTCACGTAGGGTAGCGCCGACGCTTGGGCCGCTGCGCGCGGGCTGTGCGGCAGTCGGGCGCCGCCGGGCGCTCGACGGGAGAGACGCAGGCAGTCGCGCAGGAGGGGCACGGCTTGGGCGCCGGGCGGCGTGCGGGTCGCCGGGGCCTGCGCGGCGGTGGCTTCACGCCAGTCCCGCCCATCGCTTCAGCTGGGCGAGCGGGTCGATCGGCCGGCCCTGCTGCCAGCCGCCCTCCCAGATCTCGAAGTGCAGGTGCGGGCCGGTCGCGTCGCCGGTGCGGCCCACGGCGCCGAGTCGCTGGCCCGCGGCGACCGCCTGACCGACGGCCACGACGGTCGAGCCCCGCTGGAAGTGGCAGAAGAAGAAGTCGCGGCCGTCGGCGGCGTGGACGACGACGTAGTAGCCGGCGCCTGCGCGCTGGAAGGCCACCGCGGTCACCACGCCCGCGGTCGGGCTGACCACCGGCGTGCCCAGCGCGGCGGTGACGTCCTGGCCCTGGTGGATGTGACCCTTGCGCCCCGCGCCGAAGCGTGCGTCCTCGCCGCCGAACGTGTACAGGCCAGCGACCGGGAACACCCCAGGAGTGAGGGGCGTCGCGGGATTCACCGGGGTCGCCGGGGTGGTGGGCGCGGCCGGGGCGGGGGCGGGCGTCGCCGCAGGCTTCGGCCTGGGCTTGGGCAGCACGGTCACGACGGTCTGGCCCGGCCACTGCGTGGTGCGTGCCAGCGTGCGGCCGGTCGGGTCGGTCGCGTGCAGCGACACGACATAGCGGCCGGGCGCAAGCCTGGTGCGCCGCGGCCAGCGCAGGGCGATCTCGTGTCCGATCGGGACCTCTCCGACGTGGACGTTCGTGGTCAGGCGCCGCCCCCGCGAGCGGGTCGCCGCCCGGTACACGCGCAGCCGCACGTCGACTGCCGTCACGCCGCGCTGGCGGATGCGAAACGCCACCCGCGGCAGCGTCCCGACGCGCAACCGGTGTGGCGCAACCGTCAGCGACGCGGCGATCGGGCGGATGTCGATCGATCCCGTCGCGCTGCCGTAGCCGGCGCCGCCGTTGGGCCGGGTGACCGGGTCGAATGCCGCACCGCCCGGCGTCGCGGCCGGCGCCACCGACGCCAGCACGGCGAACAGCAGCGCGAGCACGACGGCGGCGAGGCACACGCGGGCGATGGACATGCCCACCCAAACTCGTCGCTGGCGCGCGCGATTCGCACGGCCACGCAGCCTTGCGCAGCTTTGCGCAGCCAAGCGTCAGGATCGGTGCAGCATCTGCGCCATCAGCTCCAGCGCGCCCGCCTTCGACAGCGGATCGTTGAGGTTGCCGCACTTGGGCGACTGCACGCACGACGGGCAGCCCGACTCGCACGGGCAGTCGGCGATCAGCCGGTGCGCGTCGGCCACCAGCGTCTCGAACGCCTCGAAGCCGCGCCGCGCGATCCCGATGCCGCCCGGGTGGCCGTCGTAGATGAAGATCGTCGGCCCGCCGGTCTGGGGGTGGATGTTCGTCGACAGGCCCCCGATGTCCCAGCGGTCGCACATCGCCAGCAGCGGCAGCACGGCGATCTGGCTGTGCTCGGCGGCGTGCAGCGCGCCCATCAGCACGTCCAGGGGCACGGCGCTCGTCAGCACGCCGGGCAGCTCGTACCACAGCGCGCGCGTCGTGAACTCGGTCTGCGGCAGGTCGAGCGCCTGCAGGTCGATGACCTCGTGGTCGGGCAGGTGCTTGCGCTGGTAGGCGACCACGGTCTCGGTCACGCGCACCTCGCCGTAGGACAGGATCGCCCCCAGCGTGTCGCGGCGGTCCGCCAAGCCGCAGGATCTCCGTCTGCGTCTCGCGCTTGGGCTGGGTGTACCAGTCGCCGTCGAACGGCTCCACCAGCGCGCGGCGGCTGTCGAGCTCCAGCTCCAGCACCTCGTAGGAGCGCGCCTGATGCAGGTAGATCGCGCCCTGATGGGTCGTCGAGTACGCGCGCGAGGCCTCGACGGTGCCCAGCAGCTCGCCCGAGGAGACGTCGACGACGGCGAAGGAGTCCGGCGAGGCCGAGCGCAGCGACACGCGCGCGGCCGGGAACTCCTCCGGCCGGCGGGGGGCGAACGTCCCGCGTCGCTGCACCAGCAGCCCCTGGGAGACGAGCGCCTGCGCGTGCTCGCGCCAGTGCGGGCCGAGCACGTCGGCGTCCAGCGCCGACAGCGGGCCCTCGTGGGCGGCGCACAGCAGGTGGGCACGGTGGATCTCCTCGCTCTCGTGGTCGAGGATCGCCGCCTCGACCGGTCGCGCGAGGAACTCGTCGGGGTGGCGGCAGAAGAACTGGTCCAGCGCGTCCTCGCCGGCCACGTAGACGGCCAGCCCGTCGCGGCGGCGCCCGGCGCGGCCCCACATCTGGCGCAGCGAGGCGACCGTCCCCGGGAAGGTCACGACGACGCACGCGTCCAGCGCCCCGATGTCGATGCCCAGCTCCAGGGCGTCGGTCGTCACCACGCAGCGCAGCTCGCCGCGCATCAGGCGCCCCTCGATCTCGCGCCGCTGGTGGGCGGTGTAGCCGGCGCGGTAGGGCTCGACCGCGTCGGCCAGCGACGGGTCCTCGGAGGCGACCATGCCGGTCACCAGCCGCGACACCAGCTCGACGCCCTTGCGCGACTTGATGAAGCAGATCGTGCGCGAGCCGGCCAGCACCAGGTCGCGCAGCAGCGAGGCCGCTTCGCCGATCGGGCTGGCCCGCTGCGCCGTCGCCTCGTCGACGATCGGCGGGTTCCACATGGCGATCCGCCGCGGGGCCGAGGGCGACCCGTCGTCGTCGACCAGCTCGATGTCCTCCAGGCCCGTCAGCCGCTCGGCCAGGTCCAGCGGGTTGGCCACCGTGGCGCTGGCCAGCATGATCCGCGGGTCCGAGCCGTAGGCGGCGGCGATGCGCCGCAGCCGGCGCAGCACGTTGGCCACGTGCGAGCCGAACACGCCGCGGTAGACGTGCGCCTCGTCGACGACCACCGCGTCCAGGCGCGTGAGGAAGTCCGCCCAGGCGCCGTGGTTGGGCAGGATCCCGAGGTGCAGCATGTCGGGGTTGGTGAGCACGATGTTGGCGTTCTGGCGGATCGCCCGCCGCGCCTCGCGCGGCGTGTCGCCGTCGTAGATGGCCGGGCGCACGCGGTTGCCCAGCCCGAACGCGTTCAGGGCGCGCGCCTGGTCCTGGGCCAGCGCCTTCGTCGGGTACAGGTACAGCGCGCGGCTGGTGGGCACGCTCAGCAGCTGGTTGAGCGTGGGCAGGTTGAAGCACAGCGACTTGCCCGAGGCGGTGCCCGTGGTGACGATGAACGGGCGCTCCATGGCGGCCGTCGCGGCGTGCGCCTGGTGGGCGTACAGGCCGTCGGCCGGCAGCTGGTCGACCAGCAGCGGATGCAGCGGCGGCGGGTCGACGAGGACGGGCCGGCGAGCGCCCTCGTACTCCTCGCGCACCAGCCGCCCGTCCGCGCGCCCGGCGGCCAGCAGGTCGGCCCACGGCTCGGTCGCGGTGGCCATCAGGCGCCGGGCGGCTCGCGCCGCAGCTCCTCGGCCAGCACCAGGTCGCGATCGACCTCGGCGTCGCCGCGCAGCGCCTCGAGCACCGACAGGAAGTCGCGCACGGCGGCGACGTCGTGCACGCGCAGCAGCTGGCCCGGGCGGGGGTGGTCGGGGGTGACAACGGCGGCGATCGCGCCCAGCGTGCCGGCCAGGCGCTCCTTCGGCCGTCGCCGGGTGATCGCGCCGACGAAGTCCTTGCGCGACAGCGCCAGCAGCAGCGGGTGACCGAGCGCCTCGATGCGGTCCAGCTCCCGCAGCACCTGCACCGTCTGCGCGGGGGTCTTGGAGAAGTCCGGGCCGGGGTCGACGATGATGCGGTTGCCGCCCAGCCCCTGCTCGGCGGCCACGGCGATGCGCTCGTGCAGGAACGCGACGACGTCGTCGGTGACGTCGGGGTAGCGGTCGGCATCGTCCAGGCGCGTCTTGGGCGGCGTGCGCGTGTGCATCACGACGAGCGCCGCGCCCGCCCGTGCGCACAGCTCGGCGACCTCCGGGTAGCGCAGCCCGCTGACGTCGTTGATGATCCCGGCGCCGGCCTCGATCGCGGCGCGGACGACCAGCGGGCGGTACGTGTCGACGGAGACGAGGATGCCGCGCGCGGCCAGCGCCTGCACCAGCGGCACGACGCGCTCGGCCTCCAGCTCGGCGGGGATCTCGGCCTCGTTGGTGACGCCCGACTGGCCGCCGACGTCGATCAGGTCCGCGCCGTCGGCCATCAGCTGCTCGGCGCGCTCGACGCGGTCGGCCAGCGTGCGCAGCTCGCCGCCGTCGGAGAAGGAGTTCGGCGTCGCGTTGACGATGCCCATGACCAGCGGCGTCGGGCCGATCTCGACGCGGCCGTGCGGGGTCAGGAAGCTGCGCGTCGCGGGTCCAACCATCCCGGGGAAGCTACCGTGCTCGCCGTGCTGCGCTGCGCGTACATCGATCTCGACGGCACCCTGCTGGGGCGCGGCGCCTCGCTGTTCCACGACGGCGAGGGCCGCCCGTCGATGGCCGGCGCCCGCGCGATCGAGGCGTGCCTGCGCGCCGAGGTGGAGATCGTGCTCGTCTCGGGCCGTCGCTCCCAGCAGCTGCACGAGGACGCGCGCCTGCTCGGCCAGCCCGCGTTCATCTTCGAGGCCGGGGCCGGCATGGTCGTCGACGGCGACCTGTACTGGAACACCGGCGACCTGGTGCCGCGCGACGGGCGCACGATCCACGAGCAGATCACCGAGTCGGGCGCGCCCGCGCTGCTGCTGGAGCACTACGCCGGGCGACTGGAGTACCACGAGCCGTGGCACCTGGACCGCGACGTCAGCCACCTGTTCCGCGGCCACGTCGACGCCTTCGAGGCCGACGAGCTGCTGCACGCCCACGGCCACGACGACCTGCGCCTGGTCGACAACGGCGGCGTGCACCGGCGCTCGCAGGCGCTCGCCGGCCTGCAGCAGGTGCGGGCCTACCACCTGATCCCCGCGCCGGCGTCCAAGAGCGTCGCCGTCGCGCGGCACATGCGCATGCGCGGCTACCGCCGCGAGGAGACGATCGGCGTGGGCGACTCGCGCGAGGACCTGCAGCTGCATGACGTCGTGGGGACGTTCTGGCTGGTGGCCAACGCGGTGGCCAACGATCCGACGATCAGCGCGGCGGTGGCGCGTGCCGGCAACGTGCGCGTCGCGCAGGACGGACACGGGGCGGGCGTCTACGAGGCGGTGATGGAGACGCTGGCGCTCAGCCGCGGCGCCTGAGCAGCCTGGCCCAGAACGAGGCCCGCTCACCCCGGTGGCGCCGGCGCCGCCGCGCCGGCGTCGGCACCGTGGTGCGCACCAGCCCCACCCAGCCGTCGAGGGGCAGCTCGCCGGCGATCAGCCGCGACAGTCCGCCGGTCACCGGTGCCTCCACGCCCGCCCGTCGCAGCGCGACCGCCAGCAGCGGCACCAGGTCCAGCGACTCCACGGCCTGGCCGATGCGTGCCGGGATCTGCGCGGTCGGGACGCCCTCGGCCAGCAGCTCGCCCGCGCGCCGGTTGCGGCTCTGGGCGGCCAGCGCCGTGGCCACCAGGTCGCCGGTGCCGGCCAGGCCGATGAACGACTCCGGCCGGGCGCCCTGCGCCTCGGCGTAGCGCCACACCTCGGCGAAGATGTGACCGGCCGCGGCGCCCGCGGCGTTGAGTCCCTGGCCCTCGGTGGCCCCCGCGGCCAGCGCCGCCGCGTTCTTCGCGGCGCCCGCCAGCTCGACGCCGACCGGATCGTCGACCTCCTCGCACACCACGCCCGCGCGCTTGAACACGTCGGCCAGCGTGGCCGCCAGCTCCTCGGAGGCCGACGCGGCGACCAGCCCCGCGCCCTCGCTGACCATCTCTCGCGCGTGCGCGGGTCCGCCGATGCACGCCACCCGGTCCTCGCCGAAGCGGTCGCGCAGCAGGATCGTCGGCGCGACGCCGTCGGGCGGCACCAGCCCCTTGGCCAATGACACGACGGCGGCGCGCGGCGGCAGCCCGGCCTGCCCCAGCGAGGCGATCACCTCGTCCAGGCCGCGGGACGGGACGCCCAGGAAGACGAGCTCGGCGCGGGCCAGGCCGGCCGCGACGGTGTCGATGCGCAGCCCGGCGGGCAGCTCGACGCCCGGCAGGTAGACGCGGTTCTCGCGATCGGCGCGCAGCTGGTCGGCCTGCTCGGCGGTGCGCGCCTGCAGCGTGGTGCGCAGCCCCGCGCGCACCAGCAGCACGGCGACCGCGGTCCCGAAGGAGCCGGCGCCCACGACGACGGCCCGGCGCGTGCCCGGCAGGCTGAGGCTGAACGATGGGAGCGAGCGATCGGCCACGCGCGCGTCGAGCCTAGAAGATTCAATTCCCGGCCACGACGGCCGATCCACCCGTCCATGGGGACGGATCCCCACCCATCGGCCGCCGCGGTGCGCGCGCGCTGGGCCGGCCTCGGGCAGGCCACCGACCACGGCGACCCGGTCGCCGCGGCCCACGACGCCGTCGCCCAGGCGTTGGCCGACGGGCCCGATCCCGCCCTGCTGATCGTCCTGGCCAGCGCCGCGCAGGCGCTGCCCACCCTGGCGGCGACGCTGGCCGATGCGGCTCCCGGCGTGGCGATCGTCGGCGCCACGACGCACCCGTCCACTGGCCCCGGCCGGCGCCGACCTCGCCGTCGTCGCGCTCGGCGGGCCGGGCTTCGTCGTCTCCACCGCGGTCATCGAGAACGCCGCCGACGACCTGCGGGACGCGGGCGTGGAGGCGGCGGCCGCGCTGGGCGACGTGGCCGATCGCAGCCACCACGCGCTGCTGCTGCTGGCCGACGCGGGCCTGGGCGACCAGCAGGAGCTGGTGCGCGGCGCCTACTCGATCGCCGGTGCCGGCGTCTCGCTGATCGGGGCCACGACGCGCGCGCCGGGCGTCCAGCTGCACGACCGCCGCGCGCTGAGCGGCGCGGTGGTGGCCGCCGCGATCGGCTCCGATGCGCCGTTCGGGGTCGGCGCCGCCCACGGCTGGCAGGCGATCGGCCAGCCGCTGCAGGTGACGCGCACCGATGGGGCCGACCTGCTCATGCTCGACGGGCGCCCGGCGCTGGACGTCTACCTGGAGCGCACCTCGGCGCCCTCGGGCCTGGACGCCGACGCCGCCGGCTTCGCCCGCTTCGCCGACGCCCACCCGCTGGGCATGCGGCTGCGCGCCGACGAGGAGCACGTCCGCCTAGTGCTCGGCGCCGACCCGGGGCGCCGCAGCCTGCGCACCGCCGCCGAGCTGCCCCAGGGCGGGCTGGCCTGGTTGATGGTGCGCGACGGCCACGCGGTCGCCCGTGCGGCGCAGGCGGCGTGCGACGCTGCGGTCGTCGGACTCGGCGGGCTGCCGCCGCTGACCCTGCTGGCGTTCGGCGAGCTCGGCGCCCTGGAGCGCGCCGACCCGCCTCCCGCCCCGCTGGCGGGCCTGTCGGGGGCCGGCGAGATCGCCCGCATCCGTGGGGCCAGCGCGTTCCACAACGGCACGCTGTCGGCGCTGGCGATCGCATGAGCTGGGAGACCGAGCGGCTGACGGAGTTCGTCGTCGCGCTGAGCCGCTTCGGCTCGGCGGAGCTGGTGGCCGAGCGGGGCGTGGAGCGCGTGGCCGAGGCGCTCGACGCTGAGGTGGCGGCGCTGGTGCGCAGCGGGGCGATCGTCGCCTCCTACGGCTGGCCGCGGATCGTCGTCCCCGAGCGCGAGCTGCTGGAGGTGGCCCAGGCGCGGGCCGGCGCGCTGCCGGTGCCGGGCGGCCCGGCGTGCCCCGCGCTGGTGGTCGCCCTCGATGACCGCCGAGAGGGAACGCTTGTCGTCGCCCGGCGGGGCGAGCCGTTCGCCGCGGCGGAGACGACGCTGCTGCGCGGCCTGGCGCGCGCGATGGACCAGTCGCTGCGGCTGCTGGGCGTGGTCGAGAACGAGCGCGCGCTGCGCGTGCGCTCCGAGCAGCAGGCGGTCGAGAACACGCGGCTGCTGCGCGATCTGCGCGAGCGCCAGCGGCTGCTGGAGGCGCTGGGCTCGATCCAGCGTGCGATCTCCCACCGCGCGCCGCTGCAGACGATCCTCGACGCGATCGTCGCCATCGCCGCCGAGCTGCTGGACGACCCGGACGCCTCGCTGCGCCTGGTCGGCGGCGAGCACCCGCCCGACGCCGGCGTGAGCGCCCGCGCCGTGGCCCACAACCGCCTGCACATGGTCGAGGGGGCCGAGGCGGCGATGGCCGCGCCGGTGCACGAGCAGGGTGACGTGGTCGGCGCGCTGTGCGTGCGCTCGCGCGTGCTCGAGCGCACCTACTCCCGGGCCGAGCAGGAGATCCTGCTGGCCCTGGCCGAGAACGCCAGCCTTGCGCTCACCGACGCCAAGACCGTCGGCGCGATGGTCCACCAGGCGCTGCACGACACGCTCACCGGCCTGCCCAACCGGGCGCTGTTCGTCGATCGGCTGCGCCACGCGCTGACGCGTCGCGGCGCCGAGGTCGCGGTGCTGTTCATCGACCTGGACCGCTTCAAGGCGGTCAACGACACGCTCGGCCACGCGGCCGGCGATGCGCTGCTGCGACGCGGTCGCCGATCGCATTGGACGCTGCCTGCGCGGGGCGACACCGCGGCCCGCCTGGGCGGGGACGAGTTCGCCGTGCTGCTGGAGGACGTCGTGGACGTCGGCGACGCGATCGCGGTCGCCGAGCGCATCGCCGGGGCGTTTCGCGCCGCCTTCCCGCTCGACGGCGCACGAGGTCTTCTGCGGCTGCTCGATCGGCATCGCGCGCGGCCGACGGCGGCGGCGACGAGCTGCTGCGCAACGCCGACGTGGCGATGTACCGCGCCAAGGCCGACGGCCACGACTGGGCCGTGTTCGAGCCGTCCATGCGCGCCGAGGTGATCGAGCGCCTGCGAGCTGGAGGCCGACCTGCGCAGGGCCGAGGAGCGCGGCCAGCTGGAGGTCCACTACCAGCCGCTGGTCGTCGCTGGCCGACGGGTCGCTGGCCGGCTTCGAGGCGCTGATCCGCTGGCGCCATCCGCAGCGCGGGATCGTGCCGCCCGCCGCGTTCATCCCGGTGGCCGAGGAGAGCGGCCTGATCCACGCGCTGGGCCGCTGGGTGCTCAACACGGCCTGTGCCGCAGGCCGCGCACTGGGATCGCGCCTGCCCCTCGCCGCCGGGCAGCCCGCCGCGCTGGATCACGGTGAACCTGTCGGGCCTGGAGCTCGAGCATCCCGCGCTCGTCGAGCACGTCGCCGCGGCGCTGCGCAGCAGCGGGCTCGCGCCTGAGCGCCTGGTGCTGGAGATCACCGAGACGGTGCTGATGCACGACACCGAGGCGACGATCGATCGCCTGGCCGCGCTCAAGGAGCTGGGCGTGCGCCTGGCCGTCGACGACTTCGGGACCGGCTACAGCTCGCTGCGCTATCTGAGCCGCTTCCCGATCGACCTGCTCAAGATGGCCAAGCCGTTCGTCGACGGCGTCGATCAGGGCGAGCAGAGCGCGGCGCTGGCGCGGACGATCATCGACCTCGGCGCGTCGCTGGAGCTGGCCATCGTGGCCGAGGGGATCGAGCTGGGCGCCCAGCTGAGCAAGCTGCGCTCGATGTCGTGCGGGTACGGCCAGGGCTACCTGTTCGCGCGCCCGCTGACCGTGCGCCAGGTCGACGTGCTGCTGGCGCAGCGGGGCGGGGCCGACGGCTTCCGGGCCGGCAGCGCGCTCTACGCCGTCGGTGGCTAGGCGCCGAGGCCGCGCTCGAGCAGCTCCAGCGCGCGTTCGACCTCGACGCGCGCGTCGGCCAGGACGGCGTCCCGCTGCTCGCCGGCGCGCAGGCGGGCCACGATCGTGCGCAGCAGGCCGAACTGGAGCCCGAGCAGCGCGCCGGCGATCGACCACGCGCGCGGTGAGTTGGGCGGCACGCCGGCCGACTCGCTGATCGCCGCGGCCAGCGCGTCGGCGTTCTCGACGACGATCTCGCGCGCGCGGCGGCGCAGCGCGGGACTGCCGGCGATCAGCGCGGCCATGCCCACCAGCGGCGTGCCGTCGTAGCGCTCCAGCCGCGTCAGCATCGACTCGGGGATGCGCCGGAAGCCGTCGACGAGCGTCGCCCCGTCGGGGCGGTCGCGGACGGCGGCGACCAACCCGGCGCGCACCTCGTCGGCCTCGTCGAAGACGAGGTCCTCCTTGGCCGGGAAGTAGTTGAACACGGTCTGCTCGGAGACGTCGGCGGCGCGCGCGATCTCGGCGACGGTGACCGCGTCGTAGCCGCGCTGCTCGAACAGCTGCATCGCGACGTCGGAGATCGCCTTGCGACGCTCGCGCTTCTTGCGCTCTCGCAGACCCTCGCTGGCCACGACTTGATGCTAGGCCCGCAACAATGTTAGGGTCACACAAAGTTTATGGCGGCGCACGACACACCCGAGGGACGGTCCACGCGCGTGGTCGGCGTCCTGGCCGACGAGGCGCAGCTGCCGATGGTCCGCGACGTGCTGGCCGCGCTCGGGCTGGCCTACAGCCAGCCCTTGTCCTCGGCCACGCGCACCGCCTCGGCGCGCGTGTGCGCGCCCGAGCTTGCCCATCGCCGACGACAGGTAGTTGCGCACCGTCCCCGGCGAGAGGTGCAGCCGCTGGGCCAGCGCGGCGACGGTGTCGCCTCCGCGCGCGGCGCCGCAGCACCTCCCGCTCGCGATCGGTCAGCGGGCTGTCGCCCTCGCTGAGGGCGGCGACCGCCAGGTCGGGGTCGACCACGCGCTCCCCGGCGGCACGCGCGCGGATCGCCACCGCCAGCTGCTCGACCGGAGCCGTCTTGAGCAGGAAGCCGGCGGCGCCCTCCTCCATCGCCCGGCGCAGGTAGCCGGGGCGGCCGAACGTGGTCAGCACCAGCGCGCGCACCGCCGGCAGCTCGCGGGCCAGCGCGGCCGCGGCCTCCAGCCCGTCGCGCGCCGGGCATCTCGATGTCCAGCAGGGCCACGTCGGCCTCGTCGCGCCCGGGCCGCGCGCGACCACCTCGTCGCCGCGCGCGACCTGGGCGACGACCTCGATGTCGGGCTCCAGCGCCAGCAGCGCGGCCAGCGCCCCGCGCACCATCGACTGGTCCTCGGCGATCAGCACGCGGATCATGCCGGCGCGCCGAGCGGCACCCGCAGCTGCAGGCCGTAGCCGCCCTGCGGCCGCGGTCCGGCGTCCATGCGCCCGCCGGCCGCCACGGCGCGCTCGGCCAGCCCGCGCAGCCCGGACCCGTCGGGGTCGCCGCCGTCGAGCTCCGCGCAGCCGTCGTCGGTCACCTCCAGCGTCGCCTCGCCGCCGGCCACCGGCGATGCGGATCGCGCAGTGGCGCGCCGCGCTGTGGCGGATGACGTTGGTCGTCGCCTCGCGCACGCCCCAGGCCAGCACCGCCTCGCGGCTGGGTCGGCAGCGACACGTCGGCGTGCTCGACCGTGCAGCTCGATGCCGGCCGCGACCAGGGCGCTCCGCGCGCCGGCCAGCTCGGAGGCCAGCGCCGGCTGGCGGTAGCCGCGACACCGCCTCGCGCACGTCGCGCCAGCGCCGTGCCGCGCGACCGTCTCGACGTCGGCCAGCTCGCGCGCGGCCCGTCGGCGGATCGCGCCGCATCAGCCGCCGCGGCCAGCTGCGCCTTGAGCGAGATGACCGACAGGTCGTGGCCCGAGCAGGTCGTGCAGGTCGCGGGCGAACCGCAGGCGCTCCTCGTCGACGCGCCGCACCGCGATCTCGTCCTGCGCGCTGCGCAGTGCCGCGTTGGCGCGGATCAGGCGGCCGAAGGAGAACAGCAGGAAGCCGATCGCCAGCGTGGTCGCGGTCAGCGAGATGCCGATGCCGTCAGGATCGCCCAGCACCCCGAACAGGACGATCGCCGCAGACGGCGGTGCAGACGATGATCCAGCGCGCGGCCCAGCGGTCGTTGCTGATCGAGATGCCGCCGCCGCTCGCGCAGTAGACGATCAGGACCGACCACGAGGGCAGGTCGGCGATCGTGAGCGCGACGGCGATGGCCAGCAGGACCGACAGCAGCGCGATGTTCTGCGCGTCGGTCGGCTCCTGGATGCGGGCCAGGATCCAGCCCATGTAGATCGCGACCCACACCCCGGCGGTGGCGTAGGCGGCAAGCATGTGCCCCGCCGATGCGCCGGAGGTGGCCAGCTCGAGGATCGGCCACAGGATCCACGCCATCGACAGCGTGATGCCGAACGCCTTGCGGGCCCGTCCGGCCGGGGTGGCCGGCCGGATCCCGGGCGAGAAGAGCGGCTCGCGCCCGCGCCCCACACCGGGACGTGCTCCGTAGTCGCACTCGTCAGGCACGGCGGGACAGCGATCGCATCGTGGTGGCCATCATCGCGCAGCCGGCGATCGTCCACAGCGCCAGCACCAGCAGGTCGCCCCCGGCGAAGCCCGGGCCGCCGGTCGACGGATCGAACGCGGTGGCGACCCCGTCGGCCAGGGGCTTGAGCGGAAAGGCGCCGGCCAGGTCCTGCACCCACTGCGGCGCCCCGTCGATCGGGAACCACACGTTGGAGATGAAGGTCAGCGGGAGGGTGATCACCATCAGGATCCCGATCCCGTTCTCCGGCCTGGCCACCAGCCGCGACGCGGCGACGCCCAGCGTGGTGAAGCACGCGGTGCCCAGCACGAGCGCGGCCAGCAGGCCGGGCAGCGTCGCCACGCGGAAGCTCGCGTCGAACAGCAGCGTGCCGACGAGCAGCATGATCGTCACCGACAGCGTCACCACCAGCACGGTGGAGCCGAGCATCCCGCCGACGTAGGCGGCCCACGGCAGCGGCGTGGTGCGGATGCGCTTGAACACCCCGTTGGTGCGCCGCGCGGCGAACGTCATCGCGGTCGAGTTGAAGCCGATCAGCACGATCGCGTAGGCGATGATCCCCGGGACGTAGAAGTCGATCATCGACAGGTGGTCGCGCACGTCCAGCGTCGCTCCGTGCGTGAGCGTCCCGAACACGAGCAGGTACATGAGCGGGAAGGCGACGGCGAAGAAGGCGGCCCGGCGGGTGCGCCAGAACGAGCGCTGCTCGTAGCGGACCTGCCAGGCGGTGAGGGCGGCGGTGGTCATCGGGCTCCTGCGGTCTCGGTGAGGGCCAGGTAGACGTCTTCCAGCGTCGGCTGGGTGACGGTGAAGCGCTGCAGCTCGACGTCGCGCTCCAGCGCCCAGCCGGTCAGCAGGTGGGTGGCGCCGACGCCGTCGTCGGTGGTCACCAACACGCGCGCGCCGTCGGCGGAGATCGCGGCGCCGGGCAGCGACGGCAGGTCGGCGGTCGTCCACGGCGCCGGCAGCCCGAAGCGGATCTCGGCCGGCGCGCGGTCGCGGCCACCGATCTCGTCGGGCGTGCCGCAGTCGACGATGCGCCCGTCGACCATCACCGCGACGCGGTCGGCGAGGACCTGGGCCTCGTCCATGTAGTGGGTGGTCAGCACGACGGTCATCCCCGCGTCCGCGCACAGCCGGCGGATCGTCGACCAGGCGGCGCGGCGCGCGTGCGGGTCGAAGCCGGTCGTCGGCTCGTCGAGGAACAGCACGTCGGGCGAGCCGACCAGGCCCAGCGCAAGGTCCAGCCGGCGGCGCTGGCCACCCGACAGCGCCTCGGTGCGGGTGTCGCGCTTGGCGTCCAGCTCGACGAGCTCGATCAGCTCGTCGACGCCGCGCGGGCGCGAGTACCAGCGGCCGCTCATGTCGAGCATCTCGCCGACGGTCAGGTCGGCGCCCAGCGCGGTGTCCTGGAGAACGACGCCGATGCGGTCGCGCAGCGAGCGCGCCCGCCGGGCCGGATCCTGGCCGAGCACCTCGACGCTGCCGGCGCTGGGGTCGCGGTGGCCCTCGAGCATCTCGACGGTGGTGGTCTTGCCCGCGCCGTTGGGGCCCAGCAGGCAGAGGACCTCGCCGGGCGCGACGCTCAGCGAGACGTCGCGCACGGCCTCGGTCGCGCCGTAGGACTTGCGCAGGTGGCGGGCATCGATGGCGAGCTCCATAGGCCTTCACGGTCGCAGCGCACCGGCCGAGGCGGTAGTGGGGCGCGTCCTCAGTTGGGCATGACATCCGTCATGAGCTGCGCGGCCAGCCGCCCGCCGGCCGCCTGCAGCTGCGCCGGACCCTCGGCCTGGAGCACGTGCTGGAGGTCGAGGATGCGCTTGGCGAAGGGGTCCAGCGCGTCCCGACCGACGACGGCATGGCAGGGCACGCCCGCCTGGCGGGCGCGCGTGGCGATCTCGAACAGCGGCGCGGCGGGGTGCAGCATGCTGCGGTCCAGGCGCGGCTCGCCGACGACGACAGCGAACGCCGCCCGCAGGCGGACGTCGAAGGTCGCATCCAGGCCGTCGGCCAGGTCGTGCACGTCGGGTTCGGGCAGCCCGCCGGCGACCAGCCCGCGCGCCAGCGCGGCCGCGTCGAGTCCGTCCAGGGCGAGCAGCAGGCGCATGCGCGCGCCATCATTGCGCAGTGGGCGACTCCTCGCGCTCGCGCTCGGCGCCGTCGAGGCGCATCTGCTCGGGGGCGGGCTCGATCCGGCGCTGGGCCTCCTCGGCGCCGCCCAGCAGCCCGCGCAGCAGATCCAGCGGCAGCGGGAAGGCGATCGTCGAGCTCGGGTTCTGGCCGACGTCGCGCAGCGTCTGCAGGTAGCGCAGCTGGATCGTCGTGGGGTTGCGGGCGATGATGTCGGCGGCGTCGGCGAGGCGGTCGGCGGCCTGCGCCTCGCCCTCGGCGTCGATCACCTTCGCGCGCCGGTTGCGCTCGGCCTCGGCCTGGCGCGCCATCGCCTGCTGCATCGTGCCCGGGATCTCGACGTCCTTGATCTCCACCGTGGTCACCTTCACGCCCCACGGCTCGGTCTGCTGGTCGATGATCGTCTGCAGGTCGTCGTTGAGCCGCTCGCGCTCGGCCAGCAGCGTGTCCAGGTCGGCCTTGCCCAGCACCGAGCGCAGCGTCGTCTGGGAGATCTGCGAGGTCGCCTGCAGGAAGTTCTCGACCTCGACGACGGCGCGGTTGGCGTCGACGACGCGGAAGTAGGCGACCGCGTTGACGCGGGCGGTGACGTTGTCGCGGGTGATGATGTCCTGCGGCGGGATGTTCAGCGTCACGGTGCGCAGCCCGACGCGGACCATCCGGTCGACGATCGGCACCAGCAGGATCAGCCCGGGCCCCTTCATGTCGATCAGCCGGCCCAGCCGGAAGATCACCCCGCGCTCGTACTCGCGCAGCACCCGTATCGACGTGCCCGCGGCGAGCACGAGCAGGGCGGCGAGGACGACGACGATGACGAGGATGGCGGTCATGGCAGCAACTCCCAGGATTCGGCGCGTCGGACGGTCAGCGTGAGGCCGTCGACGCGCTCGACGACCACCGGCTCTCCGGGTTCGATGTGCTCATCGGGATTGGACGCGCGGGCGCGCCACAGGGCGCCGTCCACGAACACGCGTCCGGGCAGCTCGCCCAGGGCGCTGCGCGCCTCTCCGCTGACGCCGATCAGCGCCTCGCGGCCGGTGCGCACGCGTCCGCGCGTGCTGCGCCCCACGGCGCGGGCCGCCGCCAGCAGGTAGCCCGCGGCGGCTGCGCCGACGACGACGGCCAGCACGAGCGCCAGGGCGATGCCGCCCCCGGCGCCCGTCACGGCGAGCACGACGCCCGCGACCGCGGCGATCGCGCCCACGCCGCCGAGCACCCCGGAGGTCACATGGGCCTCGGCGACGAGCAGGGAGACCCCTGTCATCAGCAGCACGATCCCGATCACGGTCATCAGGGTGTGGGTACCCCGAACACCGCTCCGGGGACCGTCGCTGCGGGTGCTTATGCGCCGGGCGCCTCCAGGAAGCCGGTGATGTCGCGCAGCCGCCCGTCGCCGGCGAGCGTCGCGAAGTCGCGCCCGACCGCCACCGGCCCGTCGGGCCCGACCAGCGTCCAGCTGAAGCGCACGCGGTCGTTGTGGTGGTCGGCGTCGCCCAGCAGCTCGAAGCGGTGCGCCGGGTAGTGGCCCTGCGCGCCGGCGATCAGCGCGTCGATGCCGTCGTGGCCGGCGCCCGACATGAGCGGGTCCACGTAGGTGGTGTCGTCGGCGAACACCTGGCTGATGAGCGCGCGGCGATCGTCGGGGTCGGTTGCGTTCCAGGCCGCGATGTAGCCCTCGACGACGCTGGTGATGGGTGTGGTGGTCATGGCCGGCAGGCTGCCGCGATGGTTGCGCCCGTGCGATTCCCTGCCAGGTAATGGAGCGTCCGAGCGGCCGGGGATACCGTCGGCCCATGACCGACACGACCGCACGCCCCCGCGTCGGACCGCTGCTGCGCGACTGGCGGCGCCGGCGGCGCCTGAGCCAGATGGACCTCGCCCTGGAGGCGGGCGTCTCCGCCCGCCATCTGAGCTTCGTCGAGACCGGCCGCTCGCGGCCCAGCGCCGAGATGGTGCTGCAGCTGGCCGAGCGGCTCGAGGTGCCGCTGCGCGAGCGCAACCAGCTGCTGCTGGCCGCCGGCCACGCCCCGGTCTACGAGCAGCGCACCCTGGAGGATCCCGGCATGGAGCCCGTCCGCGTCGCCGTCGAGCAGGTGCTGGCCGGCATCGAGCCGCACCCGGCCGTCGTCGTCGATCGTCGCTGGGAGCTGCTGGCCGGCAACCGCGGCGTGGCGCTGCTGACCGCGGGGGTGGCGCCGGAGCTGCTGGCGCCGCCGGCCAACGTCCTGCGCATCGCCCTGCACCCCGATGGGATGGCGTCGCGCATCGCCAACCTGGCCGAGTGGCGCGCGCACCTGCTCGAGCGTCTCACCCGGCAGGTCGAGCTGACCGGCGACCCGCAGCTGCGCTCCCTGCACGAGGAGCTGTGCGCCTATCCGGCGCCGCCGTTCGAGCGCACGGTCCCGCGCGGCGGCGCCATCGCCGTGCCGCTGCGCCTGCGTCACGCGGGCGGCGAGCTGGCGTTCATCTCGACCATCACGACGTTCGGCACCGCGATCGACATCACGGCGAGCGAGCTGTCGATCGAGGCGTTCTTCCCCGCCGACGCGGCGACCGCGGCTCAGCTGTCGAGCTGATCGACGGTGCAGCTGGCAGGGTCCTTGTCGGTGCGCCAGCGCTGCACCTTGGCCCCGTGACGGATCCGTCCGCCGGAGACGTGGTCGAAGGTCACCTCGACCACGAGCTCGGGGCGCAGGGCGATCCACTCCAGCTCGCGGTCGGCGGCCCACCGCGACGGGTCGGCGCTGCCGCGTTCGCCCGTCTCGTAGGGCCGCAGGCGGGCCGGGAGCTCGCGCTTCTCCTTGGCGCTGAAGCCGGAGGTGTGACCGACCCCGCGCAGCTGGCCGGCGTCGTCGTAGAGGCCGAGGATGAGCGAGCCGACGGTGCCCTCCTCCTTGCCCGGGCGCCAGCCGGCCACGACCGCGTCGATCGTGCGCACGCGCTTGATCTTGACCATGCCCTTGCGCTCGTTGGAGCGATAGGGGCTGTCCAGCTGCTTGGCGATGACGCCCTCGGCGCCGTGCAGCCACGGCTCGGCCTGGGCGGCATCGGTCACGCTCGGGGTGAGGTCGACGCTGGTCTCGTCGGTCACGCGGTCGGCGACGAAGCGCTCCAGGCGCGCGCGCCGCTCGTGCTGGGGCAGCGACAGCAGGACCTCGTCGTCGAGGCTGAGCAGGTCGAAGGCGACGAAGCGGCTGGGCGTCTTCTCAGCCAGCATGGCGACGCGGCTGGCCGCCGGGTGGATGCGCTGGCCGAGCAGGTCGAACTCCTGGCCGCCGCGCTCGTTGAGGATGACGATCTCGCCGTCGAGCACGTAGCGGCCGGGCGGGAAGGCCAGCTCGGGGAAGTAGCGCGTCAGCGGCTTGCCGTTGCGCGACTGGATCTCGGCTTCGTCCCCGTCGACGAAGACGATCGCGCGGAAGCCGTCCCACTTGGGCTCGTACGACCAGCCCGGGCCGTCAGGCAGCGCCTTCCGCGACAGGGCCAGTTGGGGCAGCAGCGGCGGGGACAGGGGCAGCGACACGCTGGGCGGACCCTACCCGGACGGTGACGAGCACGACCGCGGCGATCGCCCCGGCACCGCCCATCAGCTGCGGCGACCCGCGCCCCGGAGGCCTGAGCGGTCAGACCGCCGACGTGATCGACCTGAGGTGCGCCCACCATGCACGACGTCGACCACGTCTGTGGTGACGCGCCGGCGCTAGTCGCGCCGGGGCGCGGCGGCACCGCCGCGTAGGCGGCGCAGCAGCGCGTCGCTGGCCTTGGGCGAGACGTTGTGCAGCGCGCCCAGCAGCCGCACGATCGGCGGGTAGTAGACGGCGCGCGCGTCGTCGCGCACGCCGGCGACGATCTTCTCGGCCAGCGCGTCCGGCGAGGCGGCGCCCGGCCCGCCCCGATACCAGTCGGGCATCGTGTCCGCCTCGTGGTCGTGCAGGGCCGTGGCGATCTCGCCCGGGTAGACCATCGTCAGCGACACGCCGGTGCCCGATAGCTCGTGGCGGAGCGCCTCGCCGAACGCGCGCTGCGCCGCCTTGGTGGCGTTGTAGACCGCCGACCACGGAAACGAGCGCAGCGCCCCGCCCGAGGAGACGATCACCACGTGGCCGTGGGCGCGGTCCAGCAGCACGCCCAGCGCCGCCTGGACCGTCCACACCGTCCCGTACCAGTTGATCTCGGTCATGCGCACGACGTGCTCGGCCGGCTGGGCGTTGAACGGGCCGTAGTTCGTGACGCCCGCATTGGCCACCACCAGGTCCAGCCCGCCCGCCTGGGCGACGAACTCGGCCACCGCGGCGTCGACGGCCGATCGGTCCGACACGTCGCAGGGCAGCACGACGTGGCCGGACCCCGGCAGCGCCTGGGCGGTGGCCGCCAGCTCGGCGTGGCGGCGGGCCAGCAGCCCGACCGTCGCACCGCGAGCGGCCAGCGCCTGCGCCACCGCTCGACCGATGCCGCTGGAGGCGCCGGTCACCAGCGCCCGCGTCCCGGACCCGATCTCCATGACCGGGACCCTACGCGACGTGCTCGACCACGCGCTCCTCGGTCGCGCTGGAGAACCGGCCCGGGTCGCCCTCGACCGACACGTGCGGCAGCCAGCGGTCCAGCCAGCTGGGCAGCCACCAGGCGTGCCTGTCCAGCAGCACCATCACCGCGGGCACCAGCAGGCAGCGCACGACGGTCGCGTCGATGGCGACGGCGACGGCCATGCCCAGGCCGAACTGCTTGACCGTGACGTTGTCGTTGGCGATGAACGCCGCGAACACGCTGACCATGATCAGCGCCGCCGAGGTGATCACGCGCCCCGTCGACGAGATGCCGTCGATCACCGCGCGGCGGGCATCGCCGGTGCGCTGCCAGTGCTCGTGGCAGGCCGACAGCAGGAACACCTCGTAGTCCATGCTCAGCCCGAACAGGATCGCGAACATCATCAGCGGCACGAAGCTCTCGATCGGGATGTGCACGCCGCCCAGTCCGATCGCCTCGTTGGCGAAGCCCTCCTGGAAGACGAGCGTCACCACGCCGTAGGCGGCGCCGATCGACAGCAGGTTCATCACCGCCGCCTTGATCGGCAGCAGGATCGAGCGGAAGGCCAGCAGCAGCAGCAGGAAGCTCAGGCCGATGACGGTGAGGATCACCTGGGGCAGGCGTGCGGAGATCTTGTCGGCCAGGTCGACGCCGTAGGCGGTCTGGCCGCCGACGAAGGCGTTCACGCCGGTCGGCGGGATCACGTCGTCGCGCAGCTTGGAGACGAGCGTCTCGGTCTCCAGCGCGCCGGGTGCGGTCGTCGGCGTCGCGGTGATCACCGCCGCACGGCCGTTGGGCGCGGGCGCCGGCGGCGTGACCGCGGCGATCCCGGGCGCCTGCTTGAGCGCGGCGTCGAGCCTGGCCAGAGCCTGCTGGTCGGGCGCGCCGGGGACGACGACGAGCAGCGGGCCGTTGAAGCCGGGGCCGAAGCCCTTGGCCAGCAGGTCGAAGGCCACTCGCGGTCCCGAGCCGGGCGCGGCCGTGCTGTTGTCGTCCTGGCCCAGGCGCAGGGACAGCAGCGGGACGGTGAGCGCCAGCAGCACCGCGACGCCGAGCAGCATCCACGGCCAGGGCCGGCGGGCGATCATCTCCGCCCAGCGCTGCCAGCCATGCGCGCCGGGCCTGGAGGCGCGCCGGTGCAGGGCCGGGATCCGCAGCGCGTTCAGCTTGGAGCCCAGGATCGCCAGCAGCGCGGGCAGCAGCGTGATCGAGGTCAGCACGGCGATCACCACCACGATCGCCGCCGAGTAGCCCAGCGAGGCGACGATCGGGATGTCGGCCAGCGCGAGCGAGCACAGCGCGATCACCACGGTGCCTCCGGCGAACACGACCGCGTTGCCCGACGTGGCCACCGTCAGCGGGATCGACTCGGCCACGCTCATGCCCTCGGCCAGGTGCTGGCGGTGGCGCGTGATCAAGAACAGCGCGTAGTCGATGCCCACCCCGAGGCCGATCATCGTGCCCAGGGTCGGGCCGATCGTGGGGACGGTGATGACGTTGCTGAGCACCGTCACCAGCGACAGGCCGGCGCCCAGGCCGATCAGCGCGGTGAGGATCGGCATGCCCGCGGCGACCACGGTGCCGAACGTGAACAGCAGCACCACGAGCGCGACGAGCAGGCCGATGGCCTCTCCGGCGTCGCCGGTCTGCGCCGCGGCCTGCTGGCCCACGATGCCGCCCACGGCCACGCGTACGCCATCGTGGTCGCCCCGGGTCGCGGCGACGATGTCGTCGGCGACGCCGCGGGTCAGGTCCTGGGGCGCCAGGTCGAAGGTCAGCGTCGTGTAGGCGATGCGCCCGTTGGGCGACAGCGTTGTGGCCGAGAGCGGATCGGGCACCGACGAGATGTCGCCGAAGCGCTTGAGCCGCGCGACGATCGACTCGATCGCCTGGCGGTGCGCGTCGTCCAGCCGCCGGCCGTCGCGCGACTCGAAGACGACCGGGCTGGTCAGGTTGTTCAGCTGCGGGAAGTCCTCCGACAGGACGTCGGCCGCCTTCTGGCTGCCGGTGCCCGGAAGCGAGAAGTTGTCCGTCGTGCGCGTGCCCAGCGAGCCGGCCAGCACCGACACGGCGACCAGGAAGGCGACGAAGACGGCGACGACGATCCAGCGACGGCGGACGCACAGCCGTCCGAGCGCATGCAGTGCAGAGCTCACCGGTCGATCCAATCGGCGCGACCGGCGAGGTCCGACAGGCCTGGTGGACGAATTGCGTCCGCCCGCGGACGACTACGCCGTGGCGGGGGCCACCGCGCGGTAGGCCTCGGCCAGCCGGCGCACGCCCTCGTCGATCTGGTCGGCTGTGACGCCGGAGTACGCCAGGCGCAGCGTGTTCTCCCCACCGTCGAGCAGGAAGTCGGTGCCCTTGACGATCGCCACGCCGCGCTCCGCGGCCGCGTCGAACAGCTGGTCGACGACCGTGCCCTCGGGCAGCTCGACCCACATGAAGTAGCCGCCCTCGGGCGCGACGAAGCGGGCCTCGGGCAGCTCACGCTCCAGCGCGGCGGCCAGCACGCGCACGCGCTCGGCCAGCGCGGCCTTGACCGTCTCGATCGAGCGGTCGATCGCGCCGCTGGCGGCGAACTCGTAGACGGTCGCCTGCGACAGCATCGACGGCGAGATGTACGTGTCGGTGGCCCAGGTGACGATCTGCTTGATGAGGTCGGCCGGGCCGACCAGGTAGCCGACGCGCACCCCGGGGCAGACGGTCTTGGAGAACGACGACGCGTAGATCACGCGGTCGTGGGTGTCCCGCGACAGCATCGTCGGCAGCGGCGCCCCGCTGAAGCGCAGCTCGACGTACGGGTCGTCCTCGAAGAGGTAGAAGTCGTACTCCTGCGCCAGGGCCAGCAGCTCGGAGCGCTTCTGCTCCGACAGCGAGTAGCCGGCGGGGTTCTGGAAGTTGGGGATGATGTGCGCCAGCTTGGGGCGCAGGCCGTCGCGCAGGCGCGCGCGCAGCTGCTCGACGTCGATGCCGTCGGGCTCCAGGTCGATCATCTCGACGTTGGCGTGGCGGTAGCGCCCGAGCGTCTTGAGCGTGCGGTCGTAGGTCGGCTTCTCGACGACGACCGTGTCGCCCTCCTGCACGAGCAGCTCGAACAGGAACGCGTCGGCCTGCATCGAGCCGTTGGTGACGATCACGTTGGCGACGTCGACACCATGCTTGTCGGCGATCCACTTGCGCAGCTTCGGGTAGCCGATCGCCGTGCCGTAGGCGGTCACGCCGCCGGGGTCGTTCTCGAAGGCGCGGTCGGCGGCCTGGCGCAGCCCGTCGACGTCGACGATGTCGAGCGACGGAGCGCCCCGGGCGAAGGAGATGGTGTCGGAAGCGGGCATCGCTGCCCAGGGTACGTCAAGCGGCTCAGCCGCCGCGTGACGAGACGCCCGGGATCCCGCTGCTCTGCGGCGTCGTGGGCGTCGTCGTGGTCGTGGTCGTGGCCGTGGCCGGCGTCGGCACGGTCACCGTCCGCACGGTGGTCGTGCCTGCGGGGGTCGTCACGGTGCGCGTGGTGACGGTCGGCCGCGTCGTGGCCGGCTTCTGCACGACCTCGCGCCCGTTGTTGTTGACGATGGCCAGCTCCTGGGCCAGCTGCTGGTCGGTGATCGGCACCAGGCGGCTGTTGCTGGCGTCGCTCTGGGCGCGGTTGAGCGCGGCGGTCAGATAGGCCTTGACGACGTCGCGCTTGATCGCCTGCGAGTAGCTGAACAGGTAGATGCGCCGCGAGAGCGGATAGGCGCCCGAGGTGATCGTGACCTGCGACGGGAACACGCAGTTGGGGCCCGGGTAGATCGCCTCGCCGTCCTTGGTCTTGTCGGGCAGCTGGCTGGCCGGCAGATCGGGGATCGCCCGGGCGGTCGGGACGGTGGTGATCTCGCCGTTGACCGTCTGCGTGGGCTGCACGTCGACGTCGGGGATCGTCTGCGTGGTCGCCGTCGTCAGCGCGCGGATGCGGCGCTGGTCGGCCTCCGACAGGTCGTCGAGGGTGACCGGCTGGCCGCTGGCGGTGACCGGCACCCCGTAGTCGATCTCCATCGGGCGCAGCTGGTCCTCGAACAGCTCGTAGTAGGTGAAGCGGAAGCCGCCGACGACGCCCGGGGCCTCGGCCTCGGCCACCACCCCGCGCCGGTAGCGGCGCACGCGGTCGTTGATGAGCTTCGTGTAGCGGGCGTTGACCTCGGCGGCCGCCCGGTTCTTGGCGCGCTGGTCGCGGATGCGGTTGCGGGCGACGATGCGCGCGGCCTCGGCGGCGCTGAGCGTCGTGCCGGCCTGCTGGCGCGCCTTGTTCTCCTTCTCGATCTCGCGCAGCACCTCGCGGTCGGCCTTGGCCACGGCCTCGTCGATGTCCTTCTGGCGCTGGGCCGCGTAGCGGTCGCGCAGCTTCTGGCGGTAGGCGGCGATGTCGCGATCGGCCCGCTTGACGCGCCCGGTGCCGATCACGTCCTGGCGCTCGGCCAGGTCGGTCGAGTGGGGCACGTAGTCGGCACGCACGTCGGCCAGCGACGGGTCGGTCACGCCGAGCACGACCTGGCCGAAGAAGATGAAGGCCGAGGAGCCGGGCTCGCGGCCGGTGCCGGTGATCGGCAGGTCGAAGAAGCCCAGCTGCGACCACGAGCTGTAGGGCGAGCCGGCACGGAAGATGTCGCGCGCCTGCTGGACGGTGATGCAGTCGCCCCCGACGTCGGCCTCGTTCTTGGTGGCCAGCACTTCGGCGTCGGCGGCGATCTGCAGCGGCTCGGACAGGTCGACCCCGCGGCGCCGGCAGGCCTGCACCTCGGCGTCAGTGGGCAGGCGCGAGACCTCGGCGATGTCCACGCGCCCGGCGCACAGGTCGTCGAAGCCCTGGTCGGCCGAGGTGCGGATCAGCGCGACCTGTCCGCCGCTGGTGCGCACGTAGCGCTCGGCGAACGTGGAGGTCAGCCCGCCGCGCAGGCCGTCGATGCGCACGGTGCCCTCGGGGGCGGCGGGCAGTGGGACGGTCGTCGTGCGGCTGGCGGTGGCGGTCGTCGAGCCGCCCGGGTTCGGCGTCGTGGGGCGGCCGGAGTCGCTGGTGTTGATCCCGCAGGCGACGAGCACCGCGGCCCCGACGCCGGCGGCGCCGGCGGCGATGACGGCACGGACGTTCATGGCACCACCGGCGTGAAGGTCTGCTGGGCGGCCTGCGTGCTGCTCAGCGGCGGGAAGCGGTACTGCTGGCCCAGCGACAGCACCTCGAAGTCCGACAGGCGCAGGTTCTGGACCTCGTTGCCGCGCAGCAGCGGCGTCGCCTGCGCGCGCTTCTGCAGTCGCTTGGCCAGCGGCGTGCGCGCGTCGGCGGCCAGGTAGCGCCCGTCGGCCGACTGCAGCGGCTCGTTCCAGTTGGCGTTCTGCTTGGCGTACAGCGTCGGCGTGCGCGAGCGGTCGACGATGATCGCGCCGTACTGGCGCAGCGCGGTCAGGATCGCGTGGGCGGCCTTGCGGTTGGTGCGCGGCGCGATGCAGTCCGTGCGGATCTTGCCCTCGGCGTCCTTGCTGCGTCCCGGTCCGCAGACCGGCAGGTGCATGAGCTCGTCGTAGCGGTCGGCGCGCAGCCGGATGCGGGCACCCTCGGGCAGAGAGGTCGAGCGGCCGTTGCCGTCGGTGGCCGACGCCGGCTGGACGTACACGCGCTGGGCGGGGCCGGGGACCGACATCGCCAGGGCGTGCTCGATGCGCCCGGCCCGGATCTCCTCGGGGACGATCAGCCCCGCGAACAGCGGCAGGCCCGATCCGCGCGCGCTGACGGAGTTGGGCTGCTGGAAGCCGGGGCCGTTGAGCGTCCACTTGCGCATGAACTGATAGGAGATGACGTCGCCGTTGGCGCCGCCGCGGCGCGCGCGCCACAGGTCATAGCCGACGCCCTCGCGGCGGTCCAGGATGGTGAACCAGCCGTCGTACTGCGGCTGGGGCGAGACGTTGGGCGGCACGAGCAGGCTCTCGACGTTGCGCCCGTCGCCGCAGTCGGGCGGGATCTGACGGCAGACCATGCGCGTCTCGACGCCGTTCTCCTCGTCGACCACCGGCACCGTCCACGCCTTGGTGTTGATGTAGACGGGGGCGTCGATCTGGCGGCGCTGGGTGGTGATCGTGTTCCCGCGCTCGGTGACGCCGATCCGCTCCTGCGCCTGGCGGATCATGCGGTCGGAGCTCTGGTCGGCGGCCTGTCCGGTGACCGTCGTGTTCCACGGGCTGTCGGTGGCGAACGGACGGAAGATCGAGCCGCTGCTGAACGTCCCGCCCGCGCTGTCCGACGAGGCTGCGCCCGGCGTGCCCTCGGTCCCGGCGCCGGCCGACGTCGGCGTGGTCGTCGTCGGCGTGGTGCGCACGACCGTCTGGGTGCGCACGACCGTCTGCGTCGTCTCCTGGCCGCCGGTCCCGCCGCACGCCGCCAGCCCGAACCCGAGCACCAGTGCTGCCGCGGCGACGGCGGCGGTCAGCGCCGCGCGGGGCGTCGTCATGCGTCCTCGGCGGGACGCGGGGGCAGCGACGCGCGCACGCGGGCGATGGCGGCGGCAGGGTCCTCGCCGCGGCTGGGGGGCGCCGGCGGCGCGGGCCGCTGCGCGTGCGGCTCGCCGGTCCCGATCTCGGGCAGCTTGATGGCGGGCCGGGCCGCCTCGCGGGCGGCCTGCTCGGCGGCCGCGCCGAGCGCGACGATCAGCTCGTCGACCTGGCGACGCACCTGGGCGGCCTCGGCGAGCTTCTCGGGCAGGCCGTCGGCGGCCGCGGTGAGCGCGTCGGTCAACTCGGCGATTCGGCGCACGCGCGCGTCGGCGAAGGCCTGCACACGGCGGCGCGACTCCTCGAGGTGCTGCTGCGCCTGTTCCTGGGCGGAGGCCAGGACCTGGCGCGCGTCCTGCTCGGCGGCGAGGCGAACCTCCGCGGCTCGCCGAGCCGCGGCTTCCTCCACCTCGCGTTGCAGCGCGTCGGCGGCCTGGCGAGCCGAGGCCATGATCTCCTCGACGCGCGCGCCGACGGACGCCGTCAGGTCACCCGCCATAATCGTCGCCACGCTACCAGCGGGTCCGGCGGTTTCAGCCGCCGGCCTTCGACGAGGAGGGGGCGGGCGCGGGCGCCGCCGGATTGCGCTGCGCGACGCGCACGAGCACGTAGCGATCGGTGCGGAAGACGGGCGTCATCCCGGGCACCTGGCCGGAGTTGATGCGCGGGTAGTGGCGCTCGATCAGGTCGCCCGAGCGCGGGTTGTAGGCGACGAGCATGTAGCGCACCTTGCCCCAGGGGTCGTCGAGCACGCTGTTCCACTTGGCGTCGCCCTTGGCGATGCGGTCGTAGAACACCTGCGGCTGGCCGTTGAGCAGGATCACGCCGTAGGTCTGGGCGTTGTCGGTCAGCACCGCGTTGTTGGTGTGGATGCGCTCCTTGACGTACTGGGCCATCTGCGCCTCGGGGTCGATGCCGACCGTGTAGCCGCCGCGCGAGGAGGTGCCCTCCTGGCTGTCACCGGTGAACAGCGTGCGCGTGAACGCCTGCTCCAGCGACTGGAACGGGTAGTCCTTCATGCCGCGCCAGGCGGTGAACAGGCCGACCACGAGGAGCACCACGGTGACGCCCCAGATGACCAATCGAAAGCCGGCGAAACTTCGGTAGATCCAGGCCGCGCCGATCAGCGAGGTCAGTGCCATCGGCATCGCGTCGCGCAGCGTCAGCAGGCCCTCGTTCTGGGCCATGTAGGCGTGCACGCCGATGATCACGATGCCCAGCACGACGAACGACGCCAGCCACAGCGCCATGTCGTTGCGTTGCGTGACGAAGGCGATCACCAGCGCGGGAACGGCGGCGAAGGCCAGCGGGAAGACGGCGACGTTGAGCTGCAGCAGCCGCGAGGAGACCTGGTCGAAGCCCAGCGAGCCGCTGGTGTCGATGCCGGTGGCATTGACCGCCTGCGTCGAGGTGGTGTCGGTGATCCAGCCGAACGGGTCGCCGACGATCAGCGCGTTGAAGAGGATCCACAGGGCCAGCGAGTAGACGACGGGCGCCGCGAAGGCGACCACCGATCCCTCGACCTCCACGCGCGACGCGCGCCGGCGCACGAGCGCGACGCCGATCAGCAGGGCCACCAGGACGGCCCAGATGATGAACATGTAGCGCGTCATGATCAGCACGGCGATGCCGAAGCCGGCGGCGATCAGGAAGCGCGGCTCGGTCGTCTCGTACCAGCTGACGAAGCCGTACAGCGCGAAGGCGAGCATGGCCAGGTAGACCGCTTCGCTCATGCCGTTGCCCGCGTAGAACAGCCACATCGGGTTGACCCCGAACAGGACGAGCACCGGCAGGCGGAACAGCAGCGGCATCTCGCAGCGGGCCAGCGTGCGGTCGATCCACACCAGCGCCGCGCCGGCGCACAGCGAGGTCAGCAGGGGCAGCGCGATCAGCGACGTGGCCACCGGCTTGACCACGGTCAGCGGCAGGAAGGCCAGCGTGGTCAGCGGCGGGAACAGGAAGCCGATCGCCGCCAGCTTGGGCGGGTCGTTCCACCACACCAGGTAGGCGTCCGTGAGGCGGTTGAGCGCGTCGAAGACGACGACGTGGCCGTCGATCGTCACGCGGTAGCCGACGAAGAAGTAGAAGGCGGCGGCGACGACGAAGATCAGCAGGCCGGCGCGGCTGCTCGGGATCTGGACCTCGGGCTGGTAGGGCCGGTCGTCGAGCGGGGTGCCCGCGGTGTGCGCGCGATGGACCGTCGAATCGCGTGGCGGGGCGCTGACGGCCATCAGCCCGAGCCCGTCTGGCTGGTGTGGCCGGCGTCCAGTCCGTGCACCGTCTTCTCCCAGTAGAAGGGCGCGTAGAACAGCTGCAGGAAGCCCTTCCACGCGGCGATCGACATCAGGCCCCAGTACAGCGGCGACAGCAGCGCGTACTTGGCCAGGTCGAAGTAGCCGCGCTGCACCGAGCCGGCGACGCTCAGGTACATGAAGACGAAGTTGCCGATGAACAGCTGGAAGGCCGCCGCGTAGAAGATGAACGACGGGAACAGCTCACGGATGAAGCCCGACTCCGTGAAGAAGAAGATCGTCGTCAGGCCCCAGAAGATCGGGTTGAGCAGGAAGATGAACGTCCCGCCGACGACCAGTTGGAAGCTGAGCCAGCTCTTGAAGCCGATCTGGCGCAGGAGCTTGAACGGGTGGCGCATGTGCACCAGCCAGGTCTGGATGTAGCCCTTGATCCAGCGTGAGCGCTGGCGGATCCAGTTGTTCAGCTCGGAGTTGGCCTCCTCGAGCGTCGTCGAGTCGATCATCGCCGTCTTGTAGCCCGCCTTGTGCAGGCGGATCCCCAGGTCGGCGTCCTCGGTGACGTTGAACGGATCCCAGGCCGCCAGGTCGATCAGGCGGTCGGTGATGAAGTGGTTGCTGGTGCCGCCCAGCGGGATCGGCACGTCCTGCGCGTCCAGGCCCGGCAGCAGCAGGTCGAAGTGCATCGAGTACTCCGTCGCGAACCAGCGCGTGAGCAGGTTCTGGTCGGAGTTGAAGTAGTTCAGCTTGGCCTGGATGCAGGTGACCGACGGGTCGACCTTGCTGAATGCGATGACGATCTTCTTGAGCTGATCGGGGTCGGGGCGGTCCTCGGCGTCGAAGATGACGACGTACTTGCCGTCGGCCTGCAGCAGCCCGTAGTTGCACGCCTTGGGCTTGGTCTTGGGCTGCGCGTCGGGGACGACGACGATCTTGAAGTGCGGCGGCAGGTCCATCGCCTGGATCGCCGGGATCGTCTCGTCGTCGTCCTCCTCGCACAGCAGGCGCACGTCGAGCTTCGTCTTGGGGTAGTCCAGGCCGCCGATGCCGGCCACCAGCCGGGGCACGACCGCCGCCTCGCGGTACAAGGGGATGAGGATCGTGTACATCGGCAGGTCGCGCTCGTCCAGCGCGGCGAGCTCGGCGTCGCTGACCGCGACCTCGTACTGGTGGCCGAGCGCGTCGTAGGTCAGCTTGAACTTGTAGACCGACGTCGTCAGGTAGAAGATCGAGGCCAGGCCCATCGTCACGATCAGCGTCGTCTTGGGCCACAGCACCAGGCAGAACAGCCAGATCAGCAGGACCGCGACGAAGAAGACCTTCTGCCCCTGGTCGATCACGCGGTTGGCCGACTCATCCGGGAAGCGCCGCAGCAGCTCCGACCGCGCGACCGTCACGTAGTCGCCGCCGTGGACCCGCTGCAGCAGCTCGTCGATCGAGTTGCGCGCGGCCAGGAAGCCGCGCAGCTCCAGGTGGGTGTGCTCGCGCAGCGCCGCGACGGTGTCGTCGTCGAGGACGTCGGCGATGGCCAGGTACAGCGTCGTGTCGTCGACGGCGATCGGCACCACGCGCAGGTGGCGAGCCAGCGGCTCGGGGACCAGCTCCAGCGCGGCCGGGTCGGGCTCGTACTCCGACAGGTCGACCAGCGGCAGCTGGAACTGCTCGGCGAGGATCGCCACCAGCTCGGCCTCGCGGACGATGCCGGCGTGCACGAGGATGTCGCCGACGCGGCTGCCGGTGCGCTCCTGCTCGGCGAGCGCGTCGCGCACCTCGTCGTCGGTGGCCAGCCCGCGCGCGACCAGCAGGTCGCCCACGCGGGTGGGGTAGTTGGGCTCGGTGACGCGGTCGCCGGCGTGCTCGCCCGGGATCGCCTCGAAGGTGCGGTCGATCGCGCCGTCGATGTCCTCGTCGGGCGTGACGACGAAGCGCACCGAGCGCCCGGTCAGCGCGGTGGCCACCTCGCGGGCGACCTGGTCGAACGGCTCGGGCGTGGCGATCGTCACCACGCCGTTGGCGTAGGAGACCGGGAGCATGCGGTGGTAGCGGCAGATCTGCTCGCTGAGCAGCCGTGCGGCCAGTGGGTTGATCTCGTGGAAGGCCGGGTCGTCGACGCGGGCCGGATCGAGCGTCACGAACTCCAGCCCAGCATGCTGGGCCAGACGCCGGTAGAAGGACCGGCTCGGCTCGGGGGCGGTCGTCGTCTGCATTCAGTTGGTCCCCGGCAGGCGCTGGAGCGCGAGGTCGATCTCTGCCGCGGGCGCGAGGACGATATCTACGGCCAAGTACGGAAAACGCGAACGGACCACGCTGAGGTCCGGGTCCGGGCGCGCGCTGGCCACCTTCAGCGTGTCGCCGACGAGGATCACCGGCACGACGCGCTCGCGCGCGGCCAGCGCCGCGGGCAGGTAGTGGCACAGCTTCGGATCGGGGACGAAGTCCCGCAGTCCGGTGTAGCCGATGCCCTCCTCCAGCGCCGTGGCGAGTGCCTCGCGCGCCTCGTTGTTCATCGTCGCGGCTCCGTCGCGTCGCGGGCCTGCTCCATCGCGGCGCGATCGAGCGCCTGGCGGCGGTACTGGGCCTCGCGGGCCAGCGTCTCGGCTGCGGGCCTCGCTCTTGACGACGACGACCTGCTCGTCCTCGTCGGCGGGGGCCTTGCCCTTGCCGTTGGCGTTGGCGTTGCGCTTGGAGCGGTCCGAGGCGGCGAAGCCGACGTAGAAGATCAGGAGGATCGCCAGTGGCGCGACGAGGAAGGACAGGAAGAAGACCGCGAAGCCGAGCAGCGCGATCAGGGTCACGCCGATCAGGGCGAGCGGCTGGTAGCGCTCCTGCTGCTGCTCGGAGTCCATGGGGCTCAGCTCCCGGGAGTGATCGCGATGATGTCGAGCCGCAGGCGGCCGGCCGCGGCATCGGTGACGGTGAAGGAGGCCGGCAGCGCGCGGCGCATCTCGCCCACGAGCGCGACCGGCTGGGCGAGGCGCAGCTCGATCAGCGCGCGGTTGCCCTCGAAGCCCGACACGTAGACGTCCTCGGCGCCGGGCACGCGCGCGAGGCCCTGCTCGAACGAGCTCAGCGCCGCGATGTCGGTGAACGGGCCGACGTCGATCACGATCGCGCCCTCGAAGGTCGCGTCGTCGTGCTGGGCGCCGGCGGGGGCCGGCGGGGCAGCGGGAGCCGACGGCTCCGCGGCCATGGGCGGCACGGGCGCGTCGACCGCGAGCGGCGGCGTGACGTACGGCGCGGGCGCGGGCGTGCCGCCGGGCGGCGGCTCGACGGCCGGGGTGGGCAGCGTCTGGTCGGGCTGGACGAACGCGGGGTGATGCGGCAGCACGGCGGCGTCGTACTGGCCGGCGGCGATCGGTGCGCGCACGGCGCCACCCTGCTGCGGGGCCGGCTGGCTGCTGGCCGGGTCGTGGGCCGCCGGCGGAGCGGGGGCCGGGGGGTCGGCGGCGTGTCGGTCGGCGCGCCGAGGCGGGCCAGCACGCGGCTGTACTCCTCCTCCAGCTCGCGGGCGGTGCGGTGCAGCTGCTCGCGGAAGCGCAGCAGCTCGTCGACCTGGCCGTCGAGCGTGCCCAGCCGGGCGCGGGCCTGGGCGATCAGCGCATCGGCGTCGCGTCCGGTGGCCGGTGTCGGTGCCGGCGTGCTCGCAGCGGGCGCGGCGGGCGGCGGCTCGGGGTCGCGCGGCTCGGCCGGCACGCGGCCGTTGGCCGGCCGCGCGGTGGCGTTGAGCTCCTGCTCGAGCTCACGCAGCTTGCGCTCAAGCTCGCCGAGCGTCGAGGAGACGTCTCCGCCCCCAGCCTGATATGGAGTCCGTGCCGTCACCAGACCTACGTTCCCGCGGGCTCCCGCCCGGTCGTGGGATTGATTCGCGAGCCTACCAGTCGTGCATGCTGGCACTTCGTCCAACAGGCCTGTTCTTCCTGCATACGCCGCGTCAATTTCTCACGGATCGACACAACGACGAGCGCTGCTGGGACGCGCATGCGCGGGCGGAGGGGGCTGCCGCCGGAACCGACCGTCGCCTCGTCTGGCCGACCGTGCCGGCGCCCTGAGCGCCGGCACGGTCAGCTGGACGAACTGCCTAGCCGCCGAGGATCTCGACGGCGATCTCGGCGACCTCGGTCGGGGTGCGCCCGACGCGCACGCCCTTGGCCTCGAGCGCCTCGGCCTTTGCCGCCGCGGTGCCCGGCGGAGCCGGACACGATCGCGCCGGCGTGGCCCATCTGTCTTGCCAGGGGGGGCGGTGAAGCCGGCGATGTAGCGCGACGACCGGCTTGGTCACGTTCGTCGGCGATGAAGTCCGCCGCCTCCTCCTCGGCCGAGCCGCCGATCTCGCCTGCCATGCACGATCAGCTCGGTCTGCGGGTCCTCCTGGAACAGCGCGATGATGTCGATGAACGACGAGCCCGGGGACCGGGTCGCCGCCGATGCCGACGATCGTGCGAGTTGCCGAAGCCGCGCTGGGCGAGCTCGTTGCCGATCTGGTAGGTCAGCGTGCCCGAGCGCGACACCACGCCGACGTTGCCCTCCTTGAAGAAGGACGCGGGGATGATGCCGACGCTCGCCTTGCCGGGCGACAGGATGCCCGGGCAGTTCGGGCCGACCAGGCGCACGTCGGCCGTCGCGCTTCAGCTGCGTTGTAGACGCGCAGCTCGTCGTGGGCGGGGATGCCCTCGGTGATCGCGATGATCAGCTCGATGCCGGCGTCGGCGGCCTCGAGGATCGAGTCGGCCGCGAAGCGCGGCGGGACGAAGATCATCGCCGTGTTGGCGCCGGTCTCGGCCACCGCCTTCGGCGAACGTGTCGAAGACCGGGATGCCCTCGACGTCCTGGCCGCTCCTTGCCCGGCGTCACGCCCGCGACGACGTTCGTGCCGTAGCGCTTGTTGTTGAGCGCGTGGAACGTGCCCTCGCGGCCGGTGATGCCCGAGACGACCAGCTTGGTGTCCTTGTCGACCAGGATGCTCATTCGACCACCCCCGCATCGGTCTTGGTACTCGCGGCGTCCGCGTGGGTGGTGCCCGCGAGCTCCACGACCTTCGCGGCCGCCTCGTCCATCGTCGTGGCCGTGTGCACGTTGGGCAGGTTCGCGTCGGCCGAGCAGCTTGCGTCCCTCCACGTCGTTGGTGCCGTCGAGGCGCACGACGAAGGGAACCTCCGGCTTGATCTGCTCGAAGGCGGCGATCAGGCCCTTGGCCACCTCGTCGCAGCGGGTGATGCCGCCGAAGATGTTGAACAGGACGGCCTTGACCTTGGCGTCGGAGAGGATCACCTCGACCGCGCTGGTCGACCGCTCGGCCTTGGAGCCGCCGCCCGCGTCCAGGAAGTTGGCCGGCTTGCCGCCCGCCTGGGCGACGACGTCGAGCGTGCGACATGACCAGCCCGGCGCCGTTGCCGAGGATGCCGATGTCGCCGTCGAGCTTGACGTAGGTCAGCCCGCGCTCCTTGGCCATCCGCTCCTGCGGGTCCTCGGTCGCCGACGTCGCGCAGCTCGGCGTTGTCGGCGTGGCGGAACAGGGCGTTGCCGTCGAGCGTCACCTTCGCGTCCAGCGCCGTCACCTAGCGGTCGGGCGTGATGATCAGCGGGTTGACCTCGACGAGCATCGCGTCCTCCTGCTCGCACGCCTCGTACAGCGCGCGCCAGCAGCGCGGCGATCGGGCGCACGACGTCGGCGTCGACGCCGGCCTCGAAGCACGAGGCGGCGCGCGTGGTAGCCTGGAAGCCCAGCAGCGGGTCGACGTGCAGGCGGGCGATCGCCTCGGGGCTCTCGCTCGGCGATCTGCCTCGATGTCCATGCCGCCCTGCGGTGGACAGCATGACCAGCGGCGCTTGGCGGAGCGGTCGAAGACGAACGACGCGTAGTACTCGGAGGCGATGTCGCGAGGCCGTCCTCGATCCACAGCTCGTGGACGGTGTGGCCGCGGATGTCCATGCCGAGGATCGCGCTCGGCGTGCTCGCGCGACCTCCTGCGCGGTTCTGGGCGACCTTGATGCCGCCCGCCTTGCCGCGTCCGCCGATCAGCACCTGCGCCTTCACGACGACGGGATAGCCGACGTCTTCGGCGGCGGCACCGCCTCATCGACCGTCGCTGCGCGGTCGCCGGCGGGCACGTCACGCCCGTGGCGGGCGAACAGTTGCTTGCCTTGATACTCGAGAAGATCCATGGGCGCCGGACTCTAGACCATTAGCGCTCGGCTGGGCGTGGCGACGTTCGAAGTGGCGCGACGGCCTCAATGCGCGCGGTCGATGCCGCTCCCAACGAACGTCACCTTGTCACCTTCGACGTCTACGGCACCCTGATCGATTGGGAGACCGGCGTCATATGACGCCTTCGAGCAAGGAGGCCGCGCGGGACGGGCTTCACGCATCGATCGCGACGAGCTCATCGCCCTGTTCCACGAGGTCTCACGGGAGATCGAGGCGGGCTCCTACGAGCTGTACGCGGAGGTCCTGCGTCGCACCGCGGTCGAGATCGCCAAGCGCATCGGCTGGGAGCTGGAGCCGTCGCGCTCCGGCTTCCTGCCCGACTCGGTCCCGCGCTGGCGGCCGTTCAAGGAGACCAACGCCCAGCTGCAGAAGCTCAAGAAGTTCGAGCTCGGGCCTGATCTCCAACATCGACGACAAGCTGCTCGGGCAGACGCGTCGCCACATCCCGCGGACTTCGACCTGGTCGTCACCGCCCAGCAGGTGCGCTCCTACAAGCCCGACCCGGCGCATTTCAAGGAGTGCGCGCGGCGCGTCGGCGGCAAGAAGGGCTGGGTCCACGTCGCCTCGTCGCTACTACCACGATGTCGAGCCGTGCGTGAAGGAGAAGATCCCGGTGATCTGGGTCAACCGGCGCAAGGAGACGCTCGAGTCCGGCGCCGAAGAAGCCCACGGCCGAGGTCAAGAGCCTGGCCGACGCCTTCAAGCTTCTCAACGCCTGACCCATCCCCGTTGCGGGTCCGGGCGCTTCACCGCGACGTCCTCGTCGCCACCAGCCGCATCTGGCAGACGACCTGCACGGTGGTCCGCTCGGGCGAGGAGGGCTTCGTCATCGACTCGCCCGTGCTGCCCGACGAGCTCGAGGTCCTGCCCGCGATCCTCGAGCAGTCGTCGTTTCCGCTGTCGGGCCTGCTGGCCACCCACGGTGACTGGGACCACCTGCTCGCCCGCACCGTCTTCGCGGGCGCCGCGCTGGGCTGCGCGGAGACGACGGCGGCGCGGCTGACCGGGCGCCCGGGCGCCCGCAGCGCGACCTGCGCCACTTCGACGACGAGCACTACCTGGTGCGCGAGCAGCCGCTGGCCCTGGGCCAGATCGAGGCGCTGCCCGTCCCCGGTCGCCTGGAGCTGGGGGAGGCCGAGCTGGAGCTGCACCCCGCCGACGGCCACACCGAGGACGGCATGGCGATCTGGATGCCGTCGACGGGGCTGCTGGTGGTCGGCGACTACCTGTCGCCGGTGGAGATCCCGATGCTGTCGCCCGGCGGATCGCGCAGCGCCTACCTGGCGACGCTGACGCGGCTGGAGCCGCTGGTCGCGCAGGCCGACGTGGATCGTGCCCGGCCACGGCGAGGTGCTCGAGCGCGACCGGGCGCTGGCGATCCTGCGCGAGGACCGCGCCTACCTGGAGGGGCTGGGCACGCCGGGGGACACCCCGCTGCCGCTCGCGCGCCGCACGGTGGCGCAGAAGGCCATTCATGTGGAGAATCTGCAGCGCCTGTGATCGAACGCGGCCTGCATCACGTCTCGCTCGAGGTCCGTCGTCCCGACGCGGAGGCCTGTCGCGACTTCTTCGTCCTGCTCGGCTTCGAGAAGGTCCCCCATCCACCCGCGCTCGACGACGTCGCGGTCTGGGTGCAGTCGGGCGACCTGCAGATCCACACTGCTCTACGCGGAGGACCCGGTGATCCCGCCCCATGGGCACGTCGCCGTGGCCTGCCCGGACTACGAGGAGACGCTGGCCGCTCTGCGCGCGGCCGGCCACCGCGTCGAGGACCACGACAACGTGTGGGGCTCGCCACGCGCGTTCGCCTACAGCCCGGCCGGCCATGTGGTGGAGGTCATGCAGTTCCCGCCCCGCGGCTGAGAGCGTTGAAGGACTTTCGGCCTCCTGCCGATAGGAGGTCCCATGTCCCTGTTCTCCCGGCTGTCCGCAGCCGCTCTCGTGCCGGTGGCGACGCTGGCAGTGGCCGGAGCGGCGTCCGCACAGAAGTCCGCTCCGACCGCTTCCGGCAAGGTGGTCACCAAGACGCGGATCTGCGTCGTCAAGAAGACCAAGCGCGCTCGCGTCGTGCGCATCACGGAGCGCTGCCGCCGCAACGAGCGGCGCATGAGCTGGCGCAGATACCAGCGCTACGCCACCAACAGCGCCGCCTCGGGCTCCGGTGACAACGTCGTCGGCGTGCCCGGCCCGCAGGGCCTGACCGGCGCCCAGGGCCCCCAGGGCGCCACCGGCGCGCAGGGTGCGCAGGGCCCGGCCGGCGCCACCGGTCCTGCCGGCCCGGCGGGTCCCCAGGGCCTCACTGGTGCGACCGGCGCGCAGGGTGCGGCGGGCCCGAGCGACATCTACACGACGACCGGCAGCGCTGGCCTCACCGACAGCTCCGAGCAGACGCGCGCGTCGCTCACCCTGCCCGCGGGCCAGTACCTGCTCATGGGTCAGGCCAACGCGCTCTCGTCCTCGCAGATCGGCCAGTTCTTCGTGCGCTGTCGCCTGCGCGATCAGTCCAGCACCCAGGTGGCCGCGTCGGACACGTCGCTCAACGACTCCTTCAAGGAGGACGGTGGGGCGGCCGACGGCGATCCGGCGACGCAGCCGGAGGTGGCCAACCTCTTCCTGACCGCACCGCTGGTGACGCCCGGCGGCACCGTGCGGCTGACGTGCCAGGGCTTCCTGGGCTTCCCGCTGGTCGGCAACGTCCAGCTGACGGCGATCAAGACCGGCGCGCTGCACACCTAGGCGCTACGCGCCCGGCGGCTCCAGCCTGCGGCCCAGGAACAGGTCGCGGGAGGGGGCCGCCGTCTTGGCGTGCTCGCTGAACCCGTTGCGGTGGTAGAGCGCCAGCGCGGGCGTGTTGTCCTCGTTGGTGTCGAGCTCGATGCGCCGGCAGCCGCGCGCGGTCGCACGTTCGATGGCCAGCTCGATCAGCGCCTGCCCGACGCCCGCGCGGCGCGCCTCGGAGCGGACGTAGAGGTCCTCCAGCCAGCAGTCGTCGGCAGAGGTCCACACGCTGGGCCGGAAGCGCAGCTGGCAGACCCCGCTGGGCGGCGCGTCGTCACCGGTCGCGGCGAGCAGGTACTCGGTCTGGGGATCCTCGATGAGCCGGTCGACCATGGCCAGCATGGCGTTGTCGGTCGGGCGGTCGTAGCCGTTGTGGTCGCGGAAGGCGATCAACAGCGCGCCGACCGTCTCGGCGTCGTCGGGCTCGGCGACCCACACGCGTGCGCTCATGGACGGCCACGCTAGCCGACCACGACGGAACCGTTCCCGCGAGCTGCGTCCCCGCCACCAGGTCGGCTCACGGCGTGGTCGACGAGGCGTCCGGGGCAGCCTGGGCCGGTGTGGTGGTCGTCGCTGCGGAGTCCGGCGGCTGCCCCTCCACCGTGGCCGTCGACGTGGGGCTCGTCGGCGTCGTCGGAACCGTCCTGGTGGTTGTGGTCCGGGCCGGCCTGGTCGTCGTCGGCGTTGTCTGCGTCGGGGTCTCGTCGGTCGTGCGCCGGCGCTCCTCACGCTTGCGCTGCTCCTGCGCGGCGCGGCTGCTCGGCCCGGTCGCCGGCGGCGGGCGGACCACGATGTACGTCCCGAGCGCGGCGATGAAGATCAGCGCGAGCACCAGCGTCGAGAGGCGCGCGCGCCCGCCGAAGATCATCCGAGGGCCGCGGTGGCCGCTCATGTCTCTGAGGCCGGCGGCGCCGCGGCGACGCCGGCCTCGGTTGTGATCCCTGCGCCTCGGAACGTCTCGGCGATGTGCGCCCGTAGCGCGCGGGCGACATCGAACTGACGGCCCGGCAGCGATCGTGCGACGACGCGCAGCTGGACCTGGCCGTTCTGGAAGCTCTCAACGCCCATCACCGTCGGGGGGTCGAGCAGCAGCGGGCGCAGGTCCTCGTCCTCGTAGGCGGACTCGCCCGCCCGCCGCAGCATCTCCGACGCCTGCGCGACGTCCGACCCCAGCGGGAGGGGCACATCGACAACCGCCCGGGCCCAGTCGCTCGAGAGGTTGGTCACCTGCACGATCTGGCCGTTGGGGATCACGACGCGCTCGCCGGTGGCGTTGCGCAGCCGGGTCACCCGCAGGGTCAGCTCCTCCACGGTTCCCGTTGCGCCGTCGGTCTGCGGTGTGGCCGCGATCTCGATGAGGTCACCGAGCCCGTACTGGCGCTCGGCGATGATGAAGCTGCCGCCGATGAGGTCGCCGACAAGCCGCTGCGCGCCGAGGCCGAGGGCGACACCGCCGGCGGCGAGCGGCGCGACGAGGCTGGCCATGGGGACACCGAGGCGGATCAGGATGAGGACCGCGGTGATCGTCCACAGCACCACCACGGCGAGCCACGCGACGATCTGCACGACGGCCTTCTGGTGCTTGCTGTGCTCCGAGCGAACGAGCAGGTCGACGTCCTCGGCATCGATGTGCGCGAGGATGCGATCGCGCAGCCAGGGCACGAACCGCCCAAGGAGCGTCGCGCCGACCGCAAGCAGCACGATCTCCAGGCCGCTTCCGCGGATCCAGTGGGAGAAGTCGTCAAGCGGCGTGATGTCGGCCAACGGGATAGGCAAGCACTACCCGTCCTGGACGCAGATCGCGCGTCAAAGGCGGTGTGGCGGCTGCTCCGCGGTGCTACTCGGCGTCTTTGATGACGGCCAGGGTGGCGCCTGAGGTGACGGGGTCGCCGACGGTGATGGGCAGTTCGGCGATGACGCCGGTCTTGTGGGCGGTGATCTCGTTTTCCATCTTCATCGCTTCGATGATGGTGATCAGGGCGCCTTCTTGGACGGTCTGGCCCGCCTCGACGAGGATCTTGAAGATGTTGCCCTGCATGGGGGAGGCCAGGGTGTCGCCGCCGGCGGCGTTGGCGCCGGCGGAGCGGGCGGAGCGGGCGGGCTTCCTGGCCGCGGCGGTGCCGTTGGCGGCGGCCGGCCCAGCGGCGTAGGCCGGAGGGTCGCCGATCACCCTGACGTCGAAGCGCTTGCCCGACACCTCGACGGTGTAGGTCTGCTCGACCTTCTCCTGGGCGTCGTCGTCGATGGGCGCGGCCTTCTCGACGGCCAGCGTCTTGAGCCACTCGCGGTCTTCGATGAGGTCGCGGCAGGTCTCGGCCCTGTGCCACTGCTGGCTGGCCATGATCGCCTGGTGGAAGGGGATCAGGGTGGTCAGCCCCTCGATCTGATACTCGCCCAGCGCTCTGAGCATCCGTTGGGTGGCCTGCTCGCGGTCGGCGTCCCACACGATCAGCTTGGCCACCATCGGGTCATACATCGGGGAGACCTCACCGCCCTCCCCCACACCACTGTCGACTCGGACGCCGGGCCCGGAGGGCTCCTTGTAGGCGCCGATGCTGCCCGGGGCAGGGGCGAAGTTCTTGGCGGCGTCCTCGGCGTTGATGCGGCACTCGATCGCATGCCCCCGCAGCACCACATCCTCCTGAGCGACGCTCAACGGCTCGCCGGCGGCGGCGCGGATGCCCTCCTTGACGATGTCCACACCGCTGACCATCTCGGTCACGCAGTGCTCGACCTGCACCCGCGTGTTCATCTCCAGAAAGAAGTACTCGCCGTCCTGCAACAGCCCCTCGATCGTGCCCGCACCCCGGTAGTCGACCGCCCGCGCCGCATCGGTGGCGATCTCCCCGATCCGCGCCCGCAACGCCTCATCCACCAAGGGACCGGGGGCCTCCTCGATCAGCTTCTGATGACGACGCTGGATGCTGCAGTCACGCTCACCCAGATGGATCACGTTGCCATGCGCGTCGGCCAGCACCTGCACCTCCACATGCCTGGGGTCGGGCAGATAGCGCTCCAGATACACCGTGGAATCCGAGAAGAACTTCTCGCCCTCCCGCGCCGCGCCCTCAAAGGCCTTCTCCAGCTCATCCTCTGACAGGGCCACCCGAAAGCCCTTGCCGCCCCCACCCCCGGCCGCCTTGACGGCCACCGGAAATCCGATCTCTGAGGCGATGATCTCCCACGCGTCCTCCACGCTCGCCACCGGCTGCGTCGTGCCCGGCACGATCGGCACGCCCGCCGCCTGCATGATCTCCCTGGCCCGCGTCTTGGAGCCCATCGCATCAATCGCCGACGCCGGCGGCCCGATGAAGACGAACCCGGCCTCCTCACACGCCCGCGCGAACGGCGCGTTCTCGGCCAAGAACCCATAGCCCGGATGCACCGCCTCGGCGCCCGACTCGCGACACACCTCCAACATCCGCTCCACGTTCAGATAGCTCTCCGAAGCCGCCGCCCCACCCAGCAGATACGCTTCATCGGCCCGCTGGACATGCAACGCGTCGCGATCGATCTCCGAGTACACCGCAACCGACGCGACCCCAAGCTCCTCCAACGCCCGGATCACCCGGACCGCGATCTCGCCTCGATTGGCGACGAGCACCTTCTCGAACATGCCGGCGATCCTATCGCCGTCGCGAGTCTGTTGACTCGCGGGTCAACGTGGCGCGCGTCAGGTGACGGACGGTTGGCGCTTGCCGAACGGTCGGTGGAGAGCTAGAACGGCTCCGATGGACGCCGCCGACGGGTCGGAGATCGGTCTCGAGGCAATCGAGCGACTCGTCGATGACGCTCCGACGCCGTCGATCTGGATCGATGCCGACGGCCGTGTGCGCCTGGCCAACCGCGCCGCGAGCCGGCTGTTCCAGCGCGAGCGTTCCGATCTCGAGGCCCGCGGCGTCGGCGACCTGCTGCCCGACGAGGACATGCTGCACGATCCCGACCTGCGCCAGCGGCTGCTGGGCGGAGCGGGAGCCAGGCACCTGGGCGGCGGTCGCCACACGCGCGCTCGCTGCGCCGACGGCAGCGAGCTGCCGGTCGACGTCTCGCTGACGCCGATCCTCATTCGTGACGGGCCGATGATCGCCGTCGAGGTGGTGGACGCGTCCGAGCGGCTGACGCGGGAGCGGCAGATGCAGCACATGGTGGCCCGCCAGGCGGCGGTGGCCGAGCTGGGCGAGGCGGCGCTGCGCGGTGCAGCTGCCCGAGACGCTGATCGAGCAGGCGCTGGCCACCATCCACGAGCTGCTCGGGGTGCCGCTGGTCAAGCTGCTGGAGCTCCGCCGCGACGCCGGGGACCTGGTCCTGCGCGCCGGCCTGGGCTGGCGCGAGGGCACGGTGGGCCACGCCACCGTCAGCCTGCAGGGGACGGCCGCCGGCGAGGCGGCGCGCCAGGGAGGGGTGATCTCCGTCGACGACCTGATGGAGGAGCACCGCTACCAGTTCGCCCCGTTGCTGCTGGAGCACGAGGTGCGCGGCACGCTGCTGGCGCCGGTCCATCTCGGCCCCGACGAGTTCGGCGTCCTCGGCGCGCACACGCGCGAGCCCCGCCACTTCGACGAGGCCGACCGCGCCTTCCTGCGCGCGGTCGCCAACGTCCTCGCCGACGCGGTCAGCCGCTGGAGCGCAGAGCAGGAGATTCGCTTCCAGGCGCTGCACGACCCGCTGACGGGGCTGGGCAACCGGCTGCTGCTGGCCGAGCGATTCGCCGAATGGGAGGAGGTGGGCCGCGAGCCGCCGATGGCGATGCTGTTCGTGGACCTCGACGGGTTCAAGTCGGTCAACGACCTCGTGGGCCACCGCGTCGGTGACGACCTGCTGCGGGCCGTCGGCGAGCGGCTGACCGCCGCTGCGTCGCCGGCGGACGTGGTCTGTCGCATTGGCGGCGACGAGTTCGTCGTCGTCGGCCCGACCGGTCCGGGCTCCGCCGCGCCCGCGCAGCTGGCCTCGTCGATCGGCGACGCGGTGTCCAGCGAGCCGTTCGACATCGCCAGCGCCAGCTACCGGCTGGGCGCCAGCATCGGCGTCGCCGTCTCGCGCGGCAACGGGCATGACGGGCTCGACGAGCTGCTGGCCCGCAGCGACGCCGCGCTGGTGGCGGCCAAGGCGCGCGGGCGCGGGCTGGTGCAGGTCTACGACGAGGACATGCACCGGCGCACGCGGGCTCGGCGGGGGATCGAGCGGGCGATCGTGCACGCGCTCGATCGCCAGGAGCTGTGGGTCGGCTACCAGCCGGTGGTCACCCTCGCCGACCGGCGCGTCGTCGGCTTCGAGGCGCTGGTGCGCTGGGACCATCCCGAGCGCGGCACCGTGCTGCCATCGGAGTTCATCCCCGTGGCCGAGGAGACCGACCTGATCCTCCAGGTCGGGGAGTTCGTCCTGTCCGCCGTCGGCACCGACTGCGTGCAATTGGCGACGATCGATCCCGACGTGCGGGTCTCGGTCAACCTGTCCCCGCGCCAGCTGGCGGGCGCGGCGGTCGTCGGCCAGCTGCGCGAGCTGCTCGCACGCCCCGGGGTGCGGCCGTCGATGCTGGCCATCGAGGTGACCGAGACGCTGCTGCTGACCGAGACCGAGGCGACCCATCGCGTCCTGGACGAGACGCGCCGGATGGGCGTCCGGGTCCTCCTCGACGACTTCGGCACCGGCTTCTCGTCGCTGACGCATCTGCAGCGCTATGCGATCGACGGCGTGAAGATCGACCGCTCGTTCGTGGCCACGCTCGAGGCCTCCGAGATCGACCGCTCGATCGTCTCCGGCGTGGCCACGATCGCCACCGGGATGGGCCTGGAGATCATCGCCGAGGGCGTCGAGAGCGCCGCGCAGGCGGCGATGCTGGTGGCCTTCCGCGTGCCCCGCGCCCAGGGCTACGCGTTCGCGCCGGCGCTGCCGATCGTCGACGCGATGGAGCTGCTGCGCCGCGGCACGCCGTAGCGCTACGCGGGCGGCAGCACGCCGGCGTCGCGCAGCGCCTTGACCAGCTCGGCCACGGCGGCCTCGACGTCGCCGGGGCCGAGCGTGACGTCGGCGGCGGCCGGCGGCTCGTAGGGCGCGTCGATGCCGGTGAAGCCGGTGATCTCGCCGGCTCGCGCCTTGGCGTACAGGCCCTTGGGGTCGCGGCGCTCGCACTCGGCCAGCGGCGTGTCGACGTGGACCTCCACGAACGGCAGGTCGTCCTCGGCGTGGGTGGCGCGGGCCTGGGCGCGGTCGGCCTCGTAGGGCGAGACGAGCGAGACGATGGCGATCGTGCCCGAGTCGGCCAGCAGCTTGGCGGCCTGGGCGGTGCGACGCACGTTCTCGGCGCGGTCCTCGGGGCTGAATCCGAGGTTGCCGTTGAGCCCGTGGCGCAGGTTGTCGCCGTCCAGGCGGTAGGCGGGCACGCCCTCGCTGACCAGGTGGGCCTCCAGCGCTCCGGCGATCGTCGACTTGCCCGAGGAGGGCAGGCCGGTCATCCACACGGTCGCACCGCGGTGGCCCAGCGCCTGCCAGCGCGCCTCGCGCGTGACCCGGCTGTGCTCCCACACGACGTTGGCCGACCGCGCCTGCGCGGCCTCGACGGCGTGCGCCTCCTCGTCGGAGACCGGCTCGTCGGGATCCAGCAGCATGCCGGCGGCGAGCGTCTCGTTGGTGGCCTCGTCGATGAGGATGAAGCCGCCGGTGGCGCGGTTGCGCCGGTAGGCGTCGAAGGTCAGCGGCGAGCTGGTGCGCAGTCGCGCCCGGCCGATCTCGTTGAGCTCCAGGCCGGTCGCGTCGTTGTCGCGGTGCAGCGTGTCGACGTCGATGCGGTGCAGCAGCTCGTCGGCCACGACACGCACGGTCTTGGTCGTGTGCTTGAGCAGGTAGCGCCCGCCCTGCTGCAGCGGCGTCTCGCTCATCCAGCAGATCGTGGCGTCCAGCTCGCGGCTGACGATCGGGTGGTTGTGCGGGCGGGCGATCAGGTCGCCGCGGCTGATGTCGATGTCGTCGCTCGAGGCGCAGCGTCACGCTCATCGGCGGGAACGCCTCGGGCACCGGTCCGTCGAAGGTGTCGATGGAGGCGATCCGCGAGGTCGCGCCCGAGGGCAGGATCACGACGTCGTCGCCGGCGCGCAGGACGCCGCCTGCCACCTGGCCGCCGTAGCCGCGGTAGTCGTGCTGCTCGCCCTGCGGCGTCGCCGGGCGCACGACCCACTGCACCGGGAAGCGCGGGTCGATCAGGTTGCGATCGGAGGCGATGTGGACGTGCTCGAGGTGGTAGAGCAGCGGCGGGCCGCTCGTACCACGGCATGTTGTCGCTGCGGTCCACGACGTTGTCGCCGTTCAGCGCGCTGATCGGGATGAACGTGATGTCGGTGATCTCGAGCTTGGCCGCGAAGTTGCGTGAAGTCGCTGACGATCGCGTTGAAGACGGTCCTCGTCGTAGTCGACGAGGTCCATCTTGTTGACCGCCACCACGAGGTGGGGGATGCGCAGCAGCGAGCTGATGAAGGCGTGGCGGCGCGACTGCTGCACCACGCCGTTGCGCGCGTCGATGAGGACGATGGCCAGGTCGGCGGTGGAGGCGCCGGTGACCATGTTGCGCGTGTAGTGCACGTGGCCGGGGGTGTCGGCGATGATGAACGTGCGCCGCGGCGTGGCGAAGTAGCGGTAGGCGACGTCGATCGTGATGCCCTGCTCGCGCTCGGCGCGCAGGCCGTCGGTCAGCAGCGCCAGGTCGACCACGCCGCTGTCGCCGTGGCGGCGGCGCGAGGCCTCGGCGACCTGCTGCAGCTGGTCCTCGAACAGCGCCTTGGAGTCGTACAGCAGCCGGCCGATCAGCGTCGACTTGCCGTCGTCGACCGAGCCGGCGGTGGCCAGGCGCAGCAGGCCGCTGCTGGCCGACGTCTGCAGCGCGTCGATCGCGCCGTTGGTGGCGGCGGACGGCATCTAGAAGTAGCCCTCCTTCTTGCGGTCCTCCATGGCCGCCTCCGACGCGCGGTCGTCGGCGCGCGTCTCGCCGCGCTCGGTGATGCGCGTGGCGCTGATCTCGGCCACGACCGTCTCCAGCGTGCGCGCGCCGGAGGCGACGGCGCCGGTGCAGCTCATGTCGCCCACGGTGCGATAGCGCACCGTCTCGCGGAACGGCACCTCGCCGTCGATCAGCTCGGTGAACGGCGACGTCGCGTACAGCATCCCGTCGCGCGCGGAACACCTCGCGCTCGTGGGCGAAGTAGATCGGGGCAGCTCCAGCCCCTCGCGGGCGATGTACTGCCACACGTCCAGCTCGGTCCAGTTGGAGATCGGGAACACGCGCACGTTCTCGCCCTGGCGGATGCGCCCGTTGTAGAGGTTCCACAGCTCCGGGCGCTGGTTCTTGGGGTCCCACTGGCCGAACTCGTCGCGGAAGCTGAAGATGCGCTCCTTGGCCCGGGCGCGCTCCTCGTCGCGGCGCGCGCCGCCGAAGGCCGCGTCGAAGCCGTGCTCGGCGATCGCGTCCAGCAGCGTCACGGTCTGCAGGCGGTTGCGCGATGCGCGCGGGCCGGTCTCCTCGACGACGCGGCCCTTGTCGATCGACTCCTGCACGGAGGCGACGATCAGCCGCTCGCCCAGCTCGGCCACGCGGCGGTCGCGGAACTCGATCACCTCGGGGAAGTTGTGGCCGGTGTCGACGTGCATCAGCGGGAACGGGAAGCGCGCCGGGGCGGAAGGCCTTCTCGGCCAGGCGCAGCAGCACGATCGAGTCCTTGCCACCGCTGAACAGCAGCACCGGCTTCTCCAGCTCCGCGGCGACCTCGCGGATGACGTGGATGGCCTCGGACTCGAGCGCGTCGAGGTGGGAGATCTCGTAGCTCATCAGCTGGTCTGGATGTCGGGTGTGCGGTTGAGTGCGCGGTAGATGAAGTAGGAGCCGAAGCCCATCGCGATCGGCACTCCGATCACCACGCCCAGGCCATAGTCAGCACCGGCCTTCTGCAGGATGCCGAAGGCGGAGGCGAACAGCACGATAGCCAGGCCGATGCGCAGGCCGGCGGTGGGGATGCGGCTCATGAGGTTCGTGCCCAGCCACACGCCGGGCAGCGAGCCGACGAGGATGTTGAGCATCAGGCCGTAGTCGATGTTGCCAAACAGCATGTGCATGATGCCCGCGACCCACAGCAGGCCGGCGGCGTGGAAGACGTCGGTGCCGACGACGCGCTGGGGCGTGAGCTTGTAGACGAGGATCAGGGCCAGGCCGATGAGCGCGCCCGAGCCGACCGAGGTGAGCCCGAGGATCGCGCCGAGCACGAAGCCGAGCGGAATGGTGGTGAGCTTGACCGAGCGGGTCATCTGCACGCTGTCGCGCTCCTGGGAGATGAGGCGCTTGAGGAACAGCGCCCGCACGAGCAGCGCGGTCCCGACGAGGAACAGCGCGACGCCCAGCGAGGTGAGCATGAAGGACTCGAAGCTGTCGCCGTAGTGGTCCTGGATGTACTCGATGGCCAGCACCCCGCAGATCGCTCCGGGCCACGAGCCGGCCGACATCCACAGCGTCAGGCCCAGGTCGACGGTGCCCTTGCGCAGGTGGCGCCAGCCGCCCAGCGTCTTGGTGATCGCGCCGTAGGCGAGGTCGGTGCCGATCGCGACCACCGGCTTGGTGCCGAAGACGAGGATCAGCAGCGGGGTCATGAGCGACCCGCCTCCGACGCCGGTCATCCCGATGAGGATGCCGACGCCGAGGCCGAAGAGGATGATGAGCGGATCCATGGCTTGCCGACCAATCTACTAGATCGGTAGGGAATGTCCGGATCAGGCGACGTGGATGCCGCATTCGCCGCGCTCGGAGCCTGCCCAGCGCCCGTCGCGCCCCGGCGCCGGGATCGGTGCACGGCCAGCAGCCGATCGAGTCGTAGCCGCGATCGTGCAGCGGGTGGTACGGGATGTCGTGGGCCGCGATGTAACGCCACACGTCGCGCTCGGTCCAGTCGGCCAGCGGGTTGACCTTCCACAGGCCGTGCTTGCGGTCCCAGTCGAGCTTGGCCGTGTCGGCGCGATCGCTGGAGTGCTCGCGGCGCAGCCCGGCCACCCAGGCGCGCTGGCCGGCCAGGTGATCGCGCAGCGGGCGCACCTTGCGCAGGTCGCAGCAGCGGTCGGTGGACTGCTCCCAGTGACGCTCCACGCGCAGGCCACGGACGCCCTCGATGCGGATGTCGTAGCGCGCCTCCAGCGCCGCCCACGTCGCGCGCGTCTCGGGAAACAGCGCGCCGGTGTCCAGGGTGAACACGGGCACGCTGGGATCGGCGCGCATGACCAGGTCGAGGATCACCGAGGCCTCCTTCTGAAAGGAGGTGGCGACCACCAGCCCCGGGTGGAAGCGTGCGACCGCCTCGGCGATCAGCTCCTGGGCGGAGAGGTGCTCGAGGTCGTCGGCCGTGGGCTCGACGGCGGTCATCAGACCGCGCACTCCCCCTCGCCGCGCTGCACCACGAACGGCGCGTTCTTCGACCAGTCGATGAACATGCTCATCGTCTCCAGCGAGAACTCGACCGGCATGGCCAGATCGCGCACCTCGTCCTCGAAGGCGGTCGTCCCCACGCGCTGGGCGAACGCGTTGAAGACCTCGCCCTCTTCGCGCTGGGCCTCGTAGAGGCGGATCCAGCGCTCGACGGCCTCGGGCACGCGCTTCGCCGGCAGGCGCAGCTTGAGGCGCGCGCCGTAGACGATCTCGCCCTCCGGCGCGCCGTACTGGCCGCCGACATGTGGGATGTAGGCCGGGATCGTGTGCTCGCCGACCTTGATCGACGCGCCGTAGAAGCCGATGTTGGCGATGTGGTGCTGGCTGCAGCCGTTGGGGCAGCCCGACATCTTCACGTGCAGCTGCTTGGTCAGCGGGTCGCTGATCTGCATCGCCTCCAGGCGCTCGCGCACCGCGGCGTTGAGCCCCATCGACGAGGTGATCCCCAGCTTGCAGGAGTCGGTGCCCGGGCAGGACACGACGTCCTCGATCTGGTCGGCGCCCGGGCGGTCCAGGCCCAGCTCGCCCAGCGCCTTGAAGACGTCGTAGGCCGACTCCTCGCGCACCCACCGCAGCAGGAAGTTCTGGTGCACGGTGGTGCGCGCGTAGCCGCCGCTGAAGTCGCGCATGATCTGGGCCAGCCCGCGGAACTGCTCGGGCGTCAGGTCGCCGCGCGGCACGTGCACGTGGACGGTCACGAAGCCCGGCTGCTTCTGGGCCTGGATCGACGATGCCGCGAAGCGCTGGAACTCCGACAGGTCGCCGTTGGGGCTGCCGGGGCTGGTGGGGACGGCCGGCGCGTTGGCCTCCTCGTCGTCGAGGAACAGCCGCGGGGCGACCGAGAAGTCGCGCTCGGCGACCCAGTCGCCCTGGAGCTCCTCCTCGACCTGGCGGCGCAGCTCGTCGATGCCGAACTTGTCGACGAACACCTTCAGGCGGGCGCGGGCGCGGTTGACGCGCAGCCAGTCCTGACGGTCGAAGATGCGAAAGACCGCCTCGGCGATGCGCAGGTACTCGCCGTCGTCGGCGCCGGCGAACTCGAAGAGCGTGGGCGCGACGCGCGGCATGATCGACGTCCCGCCGCCGACGCGGATCTCGAAGCCCTTGACGCCCGCCTCGTTGACCTTGGCGATGAACGCGATGTCGTGGATGCCGGTCAGCGCGCGGTCGGCGGGCGCGCCGTTGAATGCGGTCTTGACCTTGCGCGGCATCAGCTGGGTCGTCGGGTGGCGCACGAAGTAGCGCACGTAGGCGCCCGCGTAGGGCGTGGGGTCGAAGGGCTCCTCGTCGGTGACGCCGGCCCACGGGTCGCCGGTGACGTTGCGCACGGTGTTGCCGCAGCCCTCGCGGCTGGAGATGCCGGCGTCGGACAGCTCGCGGATGGCGGCCGCCGTGTCGCGCAGCGGCATGTGGTGGATCTGGATGTTCTGCCGGGTGGTGATGTGGCCCTTGTTCAGCGGGGCGTACTTCTCGATCACGTCGGCGTAGCAGTCCATCTGCTCGGGCGTGATACCGCCCATCGGCACCTTGGCCCGGATCATCTGCACGTCGGGCTGGCGCTGGCCGTAGACGCCCTGCTTGAGGCGGAAGCCGATGAACTCCGGCTCGGGCGTGTCACCGGCCAGGAACTTCTCGGCCTCGTTGTCGAAGTCGTCGAACTCGTCGACGAGGATCGGGATCACGTGGCCGGGGACGTTCTCGTGGACCTCGGGGTTGGCGAGCGAGCCCGCGCGGCCCCTCGACTGCATGCTCGTCGGCTCCATGCCCGCAAACTATCAATTCCCGATTGTGTTTGAGGTATTTCGCTTGCCGCTCGCTTGCCCTGGCCCCCGCGGACGGCCGGCAAGGGCGTGGCAAGAGGCGCCGCGCAGGCTGCGCGGCCATGAACACTCGACTCCTCGCGGGCGCGGCGCTGGTCACCGCGCTCGCCCTCCCCACCGCCGCCCACGCGCAGACCAGCGTCGTCGGCGGTCCCCTGAAGGTGAAGGACTACGAGATGACCGTCGTCGGCAACGGCGGCGGCGCCAAGGACTCGCTGACCGTCCTGTTCTCGCGCACCAGCGGTGCCTCCAGCCAGCAGCACATGTACTCGTTCGACCGCGGCGTCACCGTCACGCCGACGTCGATCAAGGGGTCGCTGGGCCGCTTCGGCGGCATCGACCTCAAGCTCGCCGGCGCCCACAGCGGGCGCGGCTCGGTGCCCGCCGGCTGCACCGGCAAGCCCGGCAGGACCCGCAGGGGCACGCTGACCGGCTCCTTCCGCCTGGTCGCCGACACGACGTACTTCGGCACCGTCGGCGCCCGCTCGCTGGCCGGGCTGTCCACCAAGGGTGGGTCGCTGCGCTGCAGCGGCGGCACCGGCTCGATGCCCGGCGGCGCCGGCGGCGGCCTGACGCTGTCGCTGTCGCAGCAGACCCCCGGCGGGATGTTCACGTTCACCGCCACCAAGGACCAGCAGAGCGCGATGCGCATGGACGACGCGTCGAGCACCGCACCGGCGCAGATCATGCACATGATCTCCGCGCGCGACCGCGGCAAGGGCCTGGACCTGCGCTCGGGCGGCTACGTGGGCGCCGCCGGCATCCGGCCGTTCCTGGGCGGCAGCGACTCGTTCACCGCCGAGGGGCCCGGGGCCACCGGCACGCTCGCGGGCACGCTGGCCGCCGAGTTCGACTCGATCGGCGCCATCGCCGTCAAGGGCGACGCGTCGATCATCGGCCGCTAGCCAGGCGCGCGGCGGCTACGCGCCCCAGGGCATGCCGTCGCCCCACGCCGTCAGCGCGTCGCTGTCGCGCATGACGCCCTCCAGCAGCGCCGTGCGCTGCCACGGATCGCGTCGCGCGCGCGGCGGCGCGGGCGACGGGGTGAGGTCGCGCAGGAACTGCTCCAACGCGGCGACCACCGCGGCCGCCTCGTGGGGGCTGGCGCCGGGGGCGACGATCTCGAGCTGGGGGCGGCGATTGGGCACGATCGGGAAAGCTACCGGCTGATGCCCGACCTGCACGTCCTCAACCACGACGCGGTCCTCGCCGCCGTCAGCGCCGCCGACGCGATCGAGCACGTCCGCGACGCCTTCCTGCACCACCGCCGGGGCGAGTGGGTGATGCCCGCCAAGGTCTACCTGGACAGCCCGCCTCACGGCGACTTCCGCGCCATGCCCGCACGCGGCGGCGGCCTGGCGATGCTCAAGTGGATCTGCTCGTTCCCGTCCAACCCGCGCGAGCACGGCCTGCCCGCCGTCATGGGGATGGTGTGCGTCAGCGACGCGCGCACCGCGCAGCCGCTGGCCCTGCTGGACGCCGCCGCGGTCACCGCGCTGCGCACCGGCGCCGTGGCCGCCGTCGCGGCACGGGCCCTGGCCCGGCCCGACGCGGCCACCGTGGGCATCGTCGGCTGCGGGCTGCACGGCGCCTGGACCGCCCGCTGCCTGGCCGCCGCCGGCTACGGGCCGGGCGTGTGCTTCGACCCGCGCGAGGCGGCGGCCCGTGCGCTGGCAGGCGAGCTGGGCTGGGCCACCGGCACCCGGGCCGACGCCCTGGCCGCCGACGTCGTCAACTGCGTCACGCCCGGCCACGCCGTCGTCGTCGACGCCAAGGACCTGCGCCCGGGCCTGCACCTGAACATGCTCGGCGCCGATGGCCCGGGCAAGGCCGAGGCGACGATCGGCGCGGTGCGCTCGTGCGCGCTGTTCTGCGACGAGTGGGAGCAGGCCAGCCACGGCGGCGAGCTGACCGGCGCGGTCGAGGCCGGCCTGGTCGCGCGCGACGACGTGACCGACCTGGGCGCGGTGCTGGCCGGCGAGGAGCCCGGCCGGCCGGGGCCGGCCAGCGTCACCCTGTTCGACTCCACCGGCCTGGCCATCCAGGACCTGGCCATCGCCGTCGCTGCGCTGGGCGCGCTGGAGGCCGGGCGCGTGACGGCCCAGACGGTCAGCCTGTGAGGACGCGCCGCGCCATCGCCGGGTCGTCGGTGATGAGCGCGTCGACCCCGGCGGCCGCGGCGGCGCGGACCTCCTCGGCGCGGTCCAGCGTGTAGGGCACGACCTTGACGCCGGCGTCGTGCGCCGCCTGCACGTAGGCCGCGTCGACGGGGAACTGCGGCGAGACCCACGCGCTCCCGGCGTCGACGGCGGCCTGGATCGAGGTGGCCTCGGCCTGCTTGAGCGTCAGCGTCGCGGTGGCCACGCCGGGCATCGCCGCATGGGCCGCGGTCAGGTTCGGCGGGAAGAACGACTGCACGATGATCCGCGACAGCGGGACGCTCGCGTGGTCCAGCGCGGCGGCCAGCGCCCGCGCTGACGCGCCGGTTGGGTCGTACTGCTTGAGCTCGATCGACGCGCTCGCCCCGCTGCGCCGGACCAGTGCCAGCACCTGGGCCAGCGTCGGCACGCGAATGCGCTTGCGCGTGCGCCGCGAGCCCAGCGCGCTGCCGGGCGAGCCGAGCCGGTCGGTCGGGCAGTGCCTGACGATGTCGCGCGCGGTGCGCTCGGCGATGGACCCGGCGCAGACGGTCGTGCGGTCCAGCGTGTCGTCGTGCATGACGATCGGCACGCCGTCCCGCGTCATCTGGATGTCGAACTCGAGCACGAAGCCCGCCTTGGCCGAGGCGCGGAAGGCGGGCAGGGTCGCCTCCGGGTAGGTGGCGCGGCCGTCGACGAACGAGCCGCCGCGATGCGCCTGGATCTGCGGCGTCGGCCCGACGGCGGCGATCACGGCCAGTGCGGTGGCGAGGAGCATGCGCGGCAGCCTACGCCGCGGGGCCGGGCTCCGGTGGCGGCGCGGCCGGGGCCGGCGGCAGGCCCGGGTCGGCGGGTGGGTTGGGGTGCGTCACGCGCCACCACTCCTGCAGGGCGATCTGGATCGTCGCGGCGGCCGGGATGGCCAGCAGCGCGCCGAGGATCCCCAGCAGCGAGGCGCCGGCGAACACCGACAGGATCACGATGATGGGTCGCATCTGGACGGTGCGCTTGTAGACGAACGGGCCCAGCACGTGGGTCTCGATCTGCTGGTAGACGATGAAGTACACGACGAAGGCGATCGCCGTGCCGGGCCCCTCGAACAGCGCGACGATCGCGATGATGACCGCGCCGATCGCCGAGCCGACCAGCGGGATCAGCGCGAAGAAGGCCATCACCACGGCCAGCGGCACGGCGAAGGGGATGCCCAGGACCACCATCGCCACGAAGGCGGCCAGGCCGGCCAGCGCGGCGACGGCGAACGCGCCGGCCACGTAGCCGCCGATCGCGCTGGCCGCCTGCCGGGACAGGCGGCGCGCCTGCTCGGCGCGCGCGGGCGGCATCCGCGAGTAGACCAGCTCGAACAGGCGCGGCGAGTCCAGCAGCAGCAGGAAGGCGATGGCCAGCACGGCGATCGTCTTGGCCAGGCTCTCGGCCGCGCCGATCGTCACCGTCTCCAGGTCGGCCGCGGCCTTGCTGAGCAGCGAGGGCAGCTTGTTGGCCTCGCCCTCGAGCTTGGCCACGATCCCGTACTGCTCGTCCCAGTGCTGCAGCACCGAGTCGTTCTTGATCTCGTCGATGTAGCGCGGGACGTGGCGCACGAACTGGCCGATCTCGTCGACCAGCGGCGGCACGACGATCAGGCCGATGACGACGATCAGCCCGATGACCAGCAGGTAGACGATCAGGATGGACAGCGCCCGCGGCGCGTTGGTCAGCCGCTGAACAACGGCGACGGGCGCGCTGAGCGCGGCGGCCACGAAGATCGCCAGCACGCCCAGCAGGACGACGTCGCGGACCAGGTACAGGACGTACAGCAGCCCGACGACGGCCGCCACGGTAAGCACCGTGCGCGCGGTCTGCTTCGGTGTGGCGTTCACGCGCGCGGGACGGTACCCGCGCCGCCGGACGGGCGAGCGCCTCAGGCGGCGGCGTCACTCCGGCGCATCCTGCACACGCCGGTAGCGCTCGAGGACCACGCGCGAGGCGAACGTCCTGGTCTCGAGCAGGTCGAGCCGGAGGTGATCGGCGACCGGCGGAAGGAACGGCGTGCCGCCGCCGACGACGATCGGATTGCGGAACATGCGCAGCTCGTCGACGAGGCCCGCCTCGATCGCGGCTGCGGCCAGGCCGGCACCGCCGATCCCGACGTCCCTGCCGGGCGCGGACAGGGCCGCGGCGACCTCCTCGGCCACGGATCCGCGGGCGAGCCGGGCGTTGCCCTGCACGTGGTCGAGCGTGCGGCTGAAGACGATCTTCGGGATCGCGCACCAGGCATCGGCGAACAGGGCACCGGCCTCGTCGGCGCGCAGCGAGGGGTCCATCTCCCAGGGCAGCATCGTCTCGTACAGATGGCGCCCGCACAGGTGGGCGTCGAGCTTGACGCACCTCGTCGAGGTGGAAGCGGAACTGCTCGTCGCCCGGGGACAGCCCCGAACCCGCCCTCGCGGTCGGCGATGAAGCCGTCCACCGAGACGCTCATCGAGTAGATCAGCATCCCTAGGCGGGGTTGACGATCGACGTCTGACCGCGCTTGACCGTCCAGTGGAACGGATCGATCGCCTCGGTCGCCCTCGTCTTGCGCTTGATCGTCTGCATGCGCACGAAGCGCACGTCGAGGTCGTCCTGCGTGGCGCGCACCAGGCCGTAGCCGTGATGGTCGAAGTCGGCGCCCTGCACCCACGGGTTGATGCCGCGCAGCGCCTCGATCAGCGCCGGCGCGGTCGACGGGTTGGCATCGTTGCCCTTGATGATCGTCCCGCCGCCCGCGTCCAGGTCGGTCTCGCCCAGGCCCGCCGAGGTGATCGACCCGCCGACGAACTCCAGCGCGACGTTCTGGCCGGCGCCCATCTGGGTGCGCACGTCGCCGGCGATGAACGTGTGGATGTCGCCGGTGACGAAGACGACATCCTGGATGCCCTTGTCGGCGATGTGGGTCAGCAGCTCCTCGCGCTCCTGCGGGTAGCCCTGCCACGAGTCGAAGGTGAAGTAGGAGCCGCCGAGCACCTTGGTCGGCATGATCATCACCTCGTTGCCGATCACCTTCCAGGACGCCGTGGAGGCCGACAGCGCGTCCTTGGCCCAGCGCATCTGCTTGGCGCCCAGGAAGGCGCGCGGCTGGTCCCAGTCGGCGCAGGCGGGCGCGACGGCGTCGTCGCAGGGCTGGTCGGCGCGGTAGCGGCGCTCGTCGAGCATGATCAGGTCGACGGTCCTGCCGAACTGCATGCGCCGGTAGATCGGGTTGGCGAAGGTCGGCATCGCCTCCCACCAGGCCCGGTAGGCGGCCTGCCGGCGCTTGCGCGAGTAGGCGTGGCTGGGCGGCAGCCCGCCGTTGGGGTCCGCGCCGGCGTAGTTGTCCTGCACCTCGTGGTCGTCCCAGATGACGACCATCGGGAAGTTCGCGTGCACGTCGCGCAGCGCCCGGTCGGAGCGGTACAGCGAGTACTTCTGGCGGTACTGGCTCAGCGTCACGGCCGACAGCAGGTCGTAGCCGCGGGGCACCTCCCCGATCCTGTCGTCGCGCACGCCGGTGCCATCGGCGATCGAGTGGTAGGCCTCGTCGTAGATGTAGTCGCCCAGGCAGACGACGAAGTCGACGTCCTCGTCGGCCATCCTGGCCAGGGCGTTGTACCAGCCGTGGGTGTAGTCCTGGCAGGAGAAGTAGGCGAACGTCACGGGCTGGTTGGAGCCCGCCGGCGGCGCCGTGCGAAAGCGGCCCACCGGCGAGTCGACCGTCTTGGTGGCGAAGCGATACCAGTACTGCTCGTGGGGCCGCAGGCCCCTGACCAGCGCCTTGACCGCCCCGTCGCTGGCCGAGGAGGTCGTGATCCGGCGGTGCGCGACGACCTTGTCGAAGGCCTTGTCGGCGGCCACCTCGAGCTCGACGGTGCCGCGCCGGGCGGCGTCCTCGACGCGCGTCCACAGCGTGATCGAGTGCGGCGTCGGATCACCGGAGGCGACGCCGTCGGCGAACTTCCCGCCGCGCAGCGGCGGCGCCTTGCGTGCGCCGGCGGCCAGCGCCGACGGGACGAGGACGGTGGCCGCGGTGGCGCCACCGGCGATGAGGAACTGCCGACGGGTGGTGGACACGGCGACGAACGTACCGCTCGGCCCGTGACCGCGCTGTGGTCGGGGTGTGAACGCGCTAGCTCGCCTGCTGGCGCGGGCGCCCGCGCACGAGCAGCCGCACGAGCGGCGGCGCGGCCAGCACCATCGCGAACACGCGCAGCGCCTGCACGGCCACGACGAACGTCGTGTTGCCGCCCAGGCTCGCGGCGGCGGCGAGGATCGCGTACAGGCCGCCGGGCGTGGTGGCCAGGTACGCGTCGCCGAACGTCACCTCGGTGGTCAGCGGCAGCAGCACAAGCGCGAGCCCGGCGCAGGCGATGATCAGCGCGGCGATCGACAGCAGCGTGGGCACCAGCAGCCGCCCGACCTCGCGCAGGCTGGCCACCGTGAAGCGCAGGCCGACTTGCAGGCCGATCGTGGCGAAGGCCAGCTGGCCCAGCAGGCCGGGCAGGTGCGCGTCGCCCGACAGGCCGCTGATCGAGCCGGCGGCGGCCAGCAGCAGCGGCAGCAGCAGCGCGCTGGCGGTGAAGCGCAGTACGCGGCCCAGCGCGACACCGCCGATCGCGCACACCGCGGTGAAGGCGAGGTTGGCGCCCAGCCCCGCCCCGCCGGCCGCGCCCAGCACGCCGCCGTGGCCGCCGTCCTGCACGACCAGATGGGCCAGCAGCGGGGCGGTGATGACCACCACGAGCACGCGCAGGTACTGCATGAAGGCGACCATGCGCCCGTCGGCGCCCAGCTCGTCGGCCATCGCGACGATGCCGCTGGCGCCGCCGGCGATCAGCCCCAGGCAGGCGGTCGGCCGGTCCAGCCGGGTGACGTGCGACATCACCAGCCCGGCGCCCAGCGAGACGCCCAGCGTGCCGGCGGTGACCAGCAGCACCGGCGCCCAGTCCTGGCCGACGGCCTTGAGCGTGTCGGCGTCGACGGCGACGCCGAGCGACACGCCGATCAGCGCCTGGGCGCCGATCGTCCCCTGCGACGGGATGGTCAGCGGCTCGCGTCCGGCCAGCGTGAGCGCGTAGCCGATGCCGACCAGCAGCGCCGCGAACAGGGTCGCGCTGGGGAACCCGATCGCCGAGAACCCCAGCGCGACGAGCACCGTCGCCGCCGCCACGGCGAGCCAGTTGCGGATCGTCGTGCGGGCGGACATGCCCGCACGACGCTAGCCCCCGCCGATGCCCGACCAGGCCGCGAAGTGCGGCAGCGCCAGGATCGCGAGCACCAGGCCCGCCGCCAGCGCGGTGGCCAGCGACAGCCCCCGGGCGCTGCGCCCGGGCAGGCCGGTTTCGCGGCGCATGGCGCCCGGCAGCTCCAGCACGTGCCCGAGCACGTGCAGGCCGGTGACCACCAGCCACACGACGAAGCTGGCCTGGTGCAGCGGCAGCACGGTGTTGCGCGCGGTGGGCCCGGCGAGCAGCAGCCACACGCCGGTGGCCAGCACCGCGATCGTGCTGAGCACGACCAGCGGCGCCAGCGCGCGCAGGATCGGATGTGGCGGCCCCTTGGCGCGGTAGGCGTGCGCGCCCAGGTAGTAGCGGGCGAAGCGCCAGCTGGTGCTGCCCATCTTGAGCGCGATCGGCCCGATCAACAGGACGCCGACGAACAGGTGGACGGGCAGCAGCGGCCCGATGAACAGGATCGTGACCCCCTCGACGGCGAGCAGCGCGACCAGCACGATCGCCACCAGCGCGGTGAGCCGCTCGTTGCCGGCGATCCCGGCCCGGCTGCGGACCCCGCGTGCGAGCGCGCCGCGCCCGCGCGTCGAGCGTTCGGTGCGCACGCTCATCGGTCGGCCTCCGCGCGCCGGCGCAGGTGCAGGGCGAGCGTGGGGCACGCCGCCGCCGCGCGGCGGGCGTGGGACCGCCACTGGCGCGGGACGTCCTCGCGCACCACGATGGGATAGCCCCAGTCGTCGAGCTCGATGCCCTCCGGGAACAGCTCGGCGCACAGGCCGTGGGCGGCGCAGGCGATCGGGTCGACGTGCAGGCGCTCGCTCATGCCGCCAGCTCCTTGCTGCGGGCCCCCGGCGCGGCGAACACGCCGAGCGTCGGCGGACGGTCGCACGCTCCGCACACCCCGTGGAGGCGGTGGTCCTCCAGCTCCTCGGCGAACACCTCCAGCCCGCTGCGCACGAAGCGCACCACGCCATTGGGGTGGTGGCAGGCGCCGCGGCCCTCCACCTGGCCGCACCAGCGCCTCAGCATCGCGGCGACGTGCCGGTCGGCGCGGCCCTCGGCCGTGCGCCGGACGGCGTCGGCGATGCTCGCCAGCCCATGGACGCACGGGCCGCACTGCCCGGCGCTCTCGCCGGCCAGCCACGTGGTCGCGCGGGCCAGCTCGGCGGCGGGGCAGGCCGAGACGCCGAGCACGCACACGACGCCCGACCCGAGCGCGGCGCCGAGGCTCAGCGCCCCGGCCTGCTCCCAGCCGTACCAGGCGCCGAAGTAGCCGCCGACGAGCACCGCCCGCGCCGGCTCGGCGGGACCGCCGGCCAGCTCCAGCAGCGTGCGCAGGGGCGTGCCGATCGCGATCTCGTACACGCCCGGGCGGGTCACGGCGCCGCTCAGCGTGGCCAGCGCCGAGCCGGGCCGGTCCGGGGTGCCGATGGCGCGAAACCAGTCGGGGCCGTGGCGGGCGATGAGCGCCAGGTGGGAGAGGGTCTCGGCGTTCTGGACGAGCGTCGGGCGCCGCGACACGCCCCGCTGGTCGGGACGCGGCGGGGTCAGGGTCGGCGTGAGCCCGCCCCCCGACAGGAACCGCACGAGCGCGCTCTCCTCGCCGGCCAGGTAGCGGCGGGGGACGGCGACGACGCGCACCCCCGAGGCATCGGGGCGCTCGCCCAGCGCCTGGGACAGCGACGCCTGCGCGCGGGCCGCGTCGGCGGGCACGGCGACGATCACCTCGCCCGCCCCGACCGCGTCCGCGGCGCACAGCGCGCCGTCGAGCACAAGATGCGGAGCACGCTCGAACAGCACCCGGTCCTTGCGGTTCATCGGCTCGCCCTCGGACCCGTTGACGACGACGACCTTGCGCCCCCGCCGCTCCGCGACCGCCTGCAGCTTGCGCGCGGTGGGGAAGGCCGCGCCACCGCGGCCGCGCAGGTCCGCCGCGCGCACGTCGTCGATCAGGCCGCGGACGTCGGCGGGCAGCGGCCCGTGCAGGGCGTGGTGCGCCGCCAGCGACAGGCGGCCCTGTCGCGCCATGCCGGCGGTCAGCCGGGGCAGTCCGTCGGCGGCGCTCATCCGTTCGCTCCCGCGGTCAGGGGGTGGCCGCTCAGCCGGCCCTTGACGACCGGGCCGCTCAGGTCCAGGTTCAGCTGCAGTCGCATCGCGCGCCCGTCGGCCGCGCCGACGTCGGCGCGCACGACGTTGCCGTTGAGCTGCGCGATCCGCCCGGTCCACACCGTGCCGCGCCGGTGCAGCGTGACCGCGCTGCGGCTCAGCTGCACCCCGCCGTTCTCCAGCGGCAGCCCGCCGAGGCGCACCCGCAGGCGCTCCCCGTTGCGCGGGAGCTTGAGCGCCAGGTCGACGACGGCCAGGCCGCTGGAGGCCAGCCCGTCGTGCTCGGCGCCGTGGACGGCGACCGAGAACGGACGCGTGGCGGGGGTCGCGGCCACCGGGCGTGGGGTCGCCGGGCGGGCGCTGGCCAGCAGCGAAGCGGGCGTCCCTGAGCGGCGCGCCCAGCCGGGCGCCAGCGGCCCCTGCGGCAGCCACACGGCCAGCGCGATCAGCGCGGCCACGAGCGCCGCGGCGCCGCCGCCCCGGGCCACGCGGTGGCCGGGGCCGCTGGAGGCCAGCCGCACGCCGGCGGCCAGCAGCACCGCCGCGACGCAGCCGAGCGTCAGCACCAGCAGCCACGTGGTGCGCGCGTCGCTGCCGGTGCCGAGCCCGTGGACGACGGCCACCGGCCAGCAGGCGTAGGCCAGCCAGTGGACCGCCCGCCAGGCGCGGAAGCCCAGGCGGGCGCGCAGCAGGCTGGTCACCGCCAGCGCGACGAGCAGGTCGAGGGCCAGGGCACCGAAGCCGAGCCAGAGCGGCCGGTAGGCGGAGGTGAAGGGCACGACGGCGTCGACCAGCCGGATCGGCGCGAACGGGTCGAGCACCGCGGTGGCGACGTGCACCGCCAGGACGACCAGCACCAGCAGCGAGAGCGTCCGGTGGGCCGACTCCACGACCAGGCGCGGCGAGCCGGCCGGGCGGGCGCGCCGGACGTGGGCGATGCCGAGCACGACGCTGGCGGTCAGCAGCAGCAGGGTCACCGCGCCCGAGCCGCGGGTCAGGTACCACAGAGCGGAGGGGCCGGCCGCCGCGATCACGCCGCTGCGCTCTCGATGGCGTCCGCTGCGGGCCAGTCACCGACCGTGCGCACGCGCCCGTCGGCGGCCACCAGGCGCGCGGGCAGCCCGGCGCGCGTGAGCCAGTCGAGGGCGTCGTCGCCGAGCACGATCGCTGCGGTGCTGGCCGCGTTGGCGTGCACGCAGGAGATGGCGGCCACCGTCACCGTGCGCCAGACGACCTCGGCCGGCAGGCCGCGGGCGGGATCGATGATGTGATGGGCGTCGGTCTGCCCGCGCCGCCAGCGACGCGTCGTCGTGCTCGACGTGGCCAGCCCGCCGCTGGCGATGGTCACGGTCTGGCCGGGTGCGTCGGGGGTGCTGCGGTGGTCCTCGCAGGCGCGGATCGACCAGCCGCCGTCGGGGACCGGCCCGGCGACCGACACGTCCCCGCCGAGGTTGACCAGCACCCCGGCGCCGGTCTGCTCGGCCGCGAACCGGGCCGCGCGGTCGGCGGCCAGCGCCTTGGCGCTGGCGCCGAGATCGAGCATCACGCCTGCGGGCAGGCGGACGGTCGCCGCCCGGCGATCGAAGGACACGGCGCGCCAGCCGGTGACGACCTGGGCGCGCAGCGGGGTGCTCGACGGGCGCAGCAGGCTGCTGTCGCGGTCGTAGCCGGCCAGCACGAGCGCACGCCCGATCGTCGGGTCGACCGTGCCGCCCGTCGCCGCGGCCGTCCACAGCGCCGCCTCGATCGCCTCGGCCAGCAGCGGGCCGACGGTCACGAGGCGTCCGCCGGCGCAGTTGACCGCGGTCAGCTCGCTGTCGTCACGGAAGCGGCTGGCGGCGGCGTCGATCGCGGCCAGCTCGTCCTCCACCACGCCGCGCGCCTGCTCCAGCGCCCAGTCAGGGCAGCGGATCTCGGCGGTGGTGCCGAGCGCGCACCAGCGGGCAGCGGCGATCACGAGCCGCCGGAGACGACGGGGGCGGGGGCGGGCGCCGGCGCGGGGGCGGGCGCCGAGGTCTGCGGCACGGAGGTCTGCGGCGTCGACGTCTGCGGCGTCGACGTCTGCGGCGTCGACTCTCGGCGCCTGCGCGGGCGGCTGGGGAGCGGGCGGGGCGCCGTCGATGGTCGGCACCTGCTGGGGCGGTGCCACGGTCACGCCCTGATGCGCCGGCGTGGTCGCCGGCGCCGGGGTGGCGGCGTGACCGCGGACCGCATGCGCCGCCACCAGCGACAGCGCGCCGGTGAGCGCGAGCGCGCCGGTGGCGGCGACGCGCGTCGTCCCCCGAGCGACGCGCAGCGCTCGGTCGCGGGCGCGGATCGGGTCGTGGGTGCGTCGGCGTGGGGTCACGTCAGGCAGTCTGCGACCGGGGCGGTCACCCGCACGCCACGCCTTGGCAAAGGTTCGGCAAAGCTCGCCCGGCCCCGGCCTAGCATGGCCTCGTGCGGCGCCTGCTGATCGCCGAGGACGATGCGGGGATCCGCGAGCCGTTGGGTCGCGCGCTGGCGCGCGAGGGCTACGACGTCGAGGCGGTCGAGGACGGCCCGACGGCCGTGCGCCGGGCGCTGTCGGAGGAGCACGACCTGGTGATCCTCGACATCGGCCTGCCGGGGCTCGACGGCCTGGAGGTCTGCCGCCGGGTACGCCAGGTGCTGCCGACGCTGCCGATCCTGATCCTCACCGCGCAGGTCGACGAGATCGACCTGGTCGAGGGCCTCGACGCCGGGGCTGACGACTACGTCACCAAGCCGTTTCGCCTGGCCGAGCTGCTGGCCCGCGTGCGGGCGCTGCTGCGCCGCGGCGGCTCCGACCCGCTCGCGGAGGTCGAGGCCAGCGGCGTGCGCATCGTCCCGGCGTCGCGGCGCGCGTGGCATGAGGGCCGTGAGCTGGAGCTGACGCCCAAGGAGTTCGACCTGCTGGCGCTGCTGGTGCGCGAGGCGGGGCACGTCGTGGGCCGCGATCGGATCATGCGCGAGGTCTGGGACGAGAACTGGTTCGGCTCCACCAAGACGCTCGACATGCACGTGTCGTGGCTGCGGCGCAAGCTCGGCGACGATGCCGGCTCACCGCGGCTGCTGACCACGGTGCGCGGCGTCGGGTTGCGCTTCGAGAGCGCCCCGTGACGATGCGGCGGCGGCTGATCGCCTCCACCGCGCTGATCGCACTGGCCGCCGTCCTGGTGCTCGGCGTTCCGCTGGGCATCGTCGAGGCGCAGCGGGCGCGATCGGAGGCCACCGCCCGCCTGGAGCGGGAGGCCGACGCGGTCGCCGCGGCGATCGACGAGCGCGTCGAGGCGGGGCGGGCGATCGACACGGCCGCGCTGGCCGGGCTGGTGCCGGACGGGCACTGGGTGACGGTCGATCAGCCCGGCGCCGGCCGGAAGACGATCGGCCCGGCCGAGCCGGACGGCGGCCTGGCCGTCGCCTCCGGGCTGACCCGCGACGCGCGCGTCGTCGCGCACGCGCCGTCGCACGAGCTGGACGAGCGGGTGCGCCACATCTGGCTGCTCGTCGGCCTGCTGGCGCTGGCCGGCGTGATGGCCGCCGCGCTGCTGGCCAGCGTCCAGGCGCGGCGGCTGGCCCGCCCGCTGGAGCGGCTGGCGCGGACCTCCACGCAGCTGGGCACCGGCGACTTCTCGGCGCGCGCGGGCCGGGCCGGCATCCCCGAGATCGACGAGGTCGGCGCCGCGCTGGACTCGACGGCGGTGCGGATCGCCCATCTGCTCGGGCGCGAGCGCGAGTTCTCCGCCAACGTCTCCCACCAGCTGCGCACCCCGCTGACCGCGCTGCGGCTGCGCCTGGAGGAGCTGTCGGTCATGGACGAGCCGCAGCTGGCCCGCGCCGAGGCGGCCGGTGCGCTGGACGAGGCCGATCGGCTGGAGCGGATGATCGCCGAGCTGCTGGCCGCCGCCCGGGGCACCGACGGGCAGGCCGGCGCCGAGGTCGAGCTCAACGACATCGCGCGTCGCCACGCGGAGCGGCTGCGCCCGGTGTGTGCGCGCGCGGGGCGCCCGCTGGCCGTCCGCCCCAGCGATCCGATCCGGGTCCTGGGGACGGCCGGCGCGGTCGGTCAGGCGCTCGACGTGCTGCTGGAGAACGCGCTCGTGCACGGCGGCGGGCGCATCACCCTCAGCGTCCGCCGCCGCGACGGCCACGGCTGCCTGCGCGTCGAGGACGAGGGCGTCGGCATCCCGGAGGGCGCCGAGGCCGAGATCTTCGCGCGCGGCGGCTCGCTGGCCGGGGGCACCGGCATCGGCCTGCACCTGGCGCGCGCGCTGGTCGAGGCCAACCGGGGCCGGCTCGTGCTCGTGCGCCGGTCGCCCGCCGCCTTCGAGATCCAGATGCGCGCCGTCGACGCGCCCTGACTACAGCGGGATGTTGCCGTGCTTGCGCTTGGGTCCCGGCTCGCGCTTGGTCTGCAGCGTCTCCAGCGCGGTGATCAGCTTGGGGCGCGTCTCCAGCGGGGCGATCACGTCGTCGATGTAGCCGCGCTCGGCCGCCGTGTACGGGTTGGCGAAGCGCGCCTTGTAGTCGTCCATCAGCTTCTGGCGGCGATCGTCGGGGGTCGGCGAGGCGGCGATGTCGCGGCGGTAGATGATGTTCACCGCGCCCTCGGGCCCCATCACCGCGACCTCGGCCGTCGGCCAGGCGAAGTTGAAGTCGGCGCCCAGGTGCTTGGAGGACATGACGTCGTAGGCGCCGCCGTAGGCCTTGCGAGTGATGACCGTGATCTTCGGGACGGTGGCCTCGGCGAACGCGTACAGCAGCTTGGCGCCGTGGCGGATGATCCCGTTCCACTCCTGGTTGGTGCCGGGCAGGAAGCCGGGCACGTCGCACAGCGTCAGCAGCGGGACGTTGAACGCGTCGCAGGCGCGCACGAAGCGAGCGGCCTTCTCGGAGGCCTCGATGTCCAGCACGCCGGCCAGCGCGCGCGGGTTGTTGCCGACGATGCCGATCGCATAGCCGTTCAGGCGCGCGTAGCCGACGACGATGTTCTGGGCGAAGTGCTCCTGGACCTCGAAGAACTCGCCGTCGTCGACGACCAGGCGGATCACGTCGCGCATGTCATAGGGCTTGGACGGGTCGGCAGGGCACGACCGAGTTGAGCTCGGGGTCCATGCGCATCGGGTCGTCGGTGGGCTGCACCCGCGGCGGGATCTCGAGGTTGTTCTGGGGCAGGAACGACAGCAGGTAGCGCGCGTCCTCCAGGCACTGCGTCCTCGTCGTCGGCGGCGAAGTGCGCGACGCCCGATCTGCGTGTTGTGCGACATCGCGCCGCCCAGCTCCTCGAAGCCGACCTCCTCGCCGGTGACCGTCCTGATCACGTCGGGGCCGGTGATGAACATGTGCGACGTCTCCTTCACCATGAAGATGAAGTCGGTGATCGCCGGCGAGTAGACCGCGCCGCCCGCGCACGGGCCCATGATCAGGCTGATCTGGGGGATCACGCCGCTGCAGCGCACGTTGCGCAGGAACACGTCGCCGTAGGCGCCCAGCGAGACGACCCCCTCCTGGATGCGCGCGCCGCCGGAGTCGTTGATGCCGATCACCGGGCAGCCGATCTTGGCCGCCAGGTCCATGATCTTGCACATCTTCTCGGCCATGACCTCGCCCAGCGAGCCGCCGAAGACGGTGAAGTCCTGGCTGAAGACGCACACGCGCCGGCCCTCGATCGTGCCGTGGCCGATGACCACCGCGTCGCCCCACGGCCGGTTGCGCTGCATGTCGAAGTCGATCGTGCGGTGACGGACGTAGGTGTCCATCTCCTGGAAGGAGCCGGGGTCCAGCAGCTTCTCGATGCGCTCGCGCGCCGTGTACTTGCCGCGGTCGTGCTGCTTCTGCTCGGCCTCCGGCGACGAGTGCGCTGCGGCCTGGCGCAGCTCCTGCAGCTGCTCGAGCTTCTCGTCGAAGGTCTCCGGGTTCTTCTGGCGCTGGGTCATGGAGCGCCGGATCGTATTGACCCGGCGGCGGTGCCCGCGTTGCGGGCGTCAGCGCTGGAAGGGGCGGTGGTGGGCCTGGCCGAGGTCGTCGAGGACCTTGGTCAGCAGCGCCTCGGTGTCGTCGGGATCGAAGGAGATCTGCGGGGGGTTGGGGTTCGGCGGGGGTGGCGGGGTGGGTGGGGACGGATTCGGCGTGGGGCTCGGCGGGGCCGGATCGGGCGTGGGTGCGGGCGGCGTGGGGATCTCCGCGCGCGACCAGAAGCGCCAGCGCCGGCGGCCTGGTGCGAACGGGTCCGGCGGCGCGTCGATCGCGGCCGGCTGCGCGCTGAGCGTCACCTTCGTCCCGAAGCCGGAGGCCGAGAGTTCGACGGTGCCGCTGGCATGCTCGCCCTCCCAGGCGACCGTCGACTCCGGCTCCACGCGGGTGATCGTGATGTCGCCGAACGCCGCCAGGTGGCGCGTGAGCGCCTCGACGTCCGACACCTCCGCCCACAGCTCGGGCGGCGACTTCACCAGGGTGCGTTGGACCTCCATCGCGTGCCAGCTTCCCCAGGGCATGACCTTCTCCTCCCCCCGATCGCCGTCCTGCAACGCCACCCTCGGCGCACGTGGCGGATTTCCCCGCGCATGGCGGGGAAGCCCGCCACGCGACCGGCGTGAACGGGGCGGCCCCCGTTCACCGGCGGACCGCGGCGCGCCGGGCCGTCGGCGCGCGCCACTATGGTCCGCCGCCGATGGCGACGGGGCTGACGCTGGACCGACGCGGCTACGTCGGCCGCCACGTGGAGGATCGCCCCGCGCTGCGCGGCTACGCGCTGATCGTTGTGCTGCTGGTCGTCGGGGTGGTGATCTACGCCGTCGGCGCCAGCGGGCTGAGCGCGCGCAGCACCTCGACGGTCGTGGGCGAGGTGCTCGGCATCATCGCCGCGATCCTGCTGGCGCTGACGGCGATCCTCGCCGTGCGCGTCGCGCCCCTGGAGTGGCTGTTCGGGGACATGACGAAGGTCTATGTCGCGCACGGCGTCGTCGGGCTGACGATGTTCGGCCTGGTCACGCTGCATCCGCTGCTGTACGTCGTCGGCGCGCTGCCCGACACCCGCGAGGCGGCCGGGATCATCGTGCCCTTCGCGCTCGTCGTGCTCGACTGGATCTCCTGGATCACGATCGCGCTGGCGCTGCTGCCGACGCTGTTCGTGCGCCTGCCCTTCGACCTGTGGCGCTACACGCACTGGTTCCTGGGCATCGCGCTCGTCGTCACCTGGATCAGCCTCACGATCAGCAGCCAGACGTTCGACACCTTCCAGATCCCGGCGCTGCGGATCTACCTGATGATCCTGTTCCTCGCCGGGATCGCCGCCGTCGTCTACATGATCGTGCTGCGGCGCGTGGTCGAGCCCAAGCTCGAGTACCGCGTCGTCGCCGCCGAGCACCATCCCGGCGCGGGGGTGGTCGAGCTGCGCCTGGAGCCGGTCGGGCGCGCCCTGGCCCACCGGCCCGGCCAGTTCACCTACGTCGACCTGATCGACGATCGCGTCCAGGCCAAGCGCGGCTTCGGCGCGCACCCGTACTCGATCTCCAGCGCCCCGGGCGGCGCGCAGCTGCGGGTGATCGTCCAGGCCCAGGGCGCGACGACGCGCACGATCCAGGGGATCGTCGCCGACGACGAGGCACGCGCGCTCGTGCACGGCGCCTACGGGCGGCTGTGGTTCGGCGAGGACGGCCCGCGCAAGCGGCTGTGGCTGGCCGGGGGCATCGGGGTGACGCCGTTCCTCGGGCTGGCCGAGGCGCTGGCCGACGATCCGCGCGGCCACGACGTCGTGCTGGTCGTCGGCGTGGACCGCCTGGAGGACGCCTTCTTCCTGGAGCGCCTGCGCGAGCACGAGGCGCGGTCGGGCGGGGCGCTGCGGGTGGTCGTGTGGGACCGCGCGCAGCGCGGGCTGCCGACGGTCGAGGGGCTGCGCGCCGAGGTCCCCGACCTGGCCGAGCGCGCGACCGCGCTGTCGGGGCCCGATCCGATGATCGCCGCGCTGACCCCGGGGCTGCGGCGCGCCGGCGTCCCGCACCTGCATTCCGAGGTGGCGATCGGCCCGCCGCGCAGCTGGCGCACGGGCGGCTCGCGCGCGCTGCGCGTGCTGCGCTGGGTGATCGCGGTCGAGATGGCCGTGTTCGTCGCGGCCGTCGTCGTCTCGACGGTCGGCCGCGCGGTGACGTGAGCGCCGCTCAGCCGCGCAGCGCCCGCAGCGCGTTGAGGATCACGGCCAGGTCGATCCCCTCCTGCAGCAGCGCGCCCGCGACCGGCGGCAGGTAGCCGAAGGCCGCCACGCCCATCGCCACGATGCTCAGCCCCATGCCCGCGAGCACGCTCTGGCGGGCGATGTGCAGCGCCCGCCGCCCGGCGTGGATGGCGTCGGCGACCCGGTCGACGCGGTCGACGGCGATGACCGCGTCGGCGGTCTCCGAGGAGACGGTGGCGCCCGCCGCGCCCATCGCCACGCCCGAGGTCGGCGAGCGCCAGCGCGGGCGCGTCGTTGACGCCGTCGCCGACCATCATCACCGGGGCCAGCGCGGGGTCGGCCTGCAGGCGGCGGACGACCTCGAGCTTGTCCTCGGGCGACTGCTCGGCGTAGACGCGGTCGACGCCGAGCGCGCCGCCGACGCGCTCGGCCACCGATCGGCGGTCGCCGGAGACCATCGCCACGTGACGCACGCCCTCGGCGCGCAGCCGCTCGACGATGCGGTCGGCGTCGGGGCGCAGCTCGTCGGCCATCACGATCACGCCGGCCAGCTCGCCGTCGACGCCGACGAGCACGTGCGCCTCGCCCGAGCCGCGGCCGGCGGCCAGCGCGCTGCCGGCCACCAGGTCGCGGTCGAAGCCCTGGGCGACGAGGAACGCGCGGCTGCCGACGGCCAGCCGGTGCCCGTCGACGATGCCGGTGATCCCCTGGCCCGGCTCCTCCTGGACCGCCTCGGGAGCGGTCAGCGGGAGCCCGGCGTCGCCGGCCGCGCGCACCAGCGCCTCGCCCAGCACGTGGGTCGAGATGGCGTCCACCGAGGCGGCCAGGCGCAGCAGCTCGCCGCGGTTCATCCCGTTGAGGGGCAGCACCTCCCGCACGTCGGGCGTGCCGACGGTCAGCGTGCCGGTCTTGTCGAACAGGACGGTGCGGGCCTGGCCCAGCGTCTCGATCGCGCCCGCCGCCCTTGACGATCACGCCGGCCTTGGCGGCGCGCGACAAACCCGAGACGAGGGCGATCGGGACGGCCAGGATCAGCGGGCAGGGGGTCGCCACCACGACGACGGCGAGCGCTCGCACCGGGTCGCCGCTGAGCGCCCAGGCCAGCCCGGCGGTGACGAGCGTGACGGGCAGGAAGATGCCGGCGTAGCGGTCGGCCATGCGCACCAGCGGGGCGCGCTGACGCTCGGCCTGCTCGACGAGCCGCACCAGCGCGGCGTACGCGCTCTCGGCCGCCGGGCGGCGGGCGCGCACGTCGAACGGCGCGCCCGCGTTGGCGCTGCCGCTCAGGACGCCGGCGCCCCGGGCGAGCGTCACCGGCAGCGGCTCACCGGTCAGCGTGCTGGTGTCGACGACCGCCTCCTCGCTGGCCACGACGCCGTCGACGCCGACCACCTCGCCGGTGCGCACGACCACGACGTCGCCGGGCTGGACCTGCTCGACGGGCACCTCGCGCAGCTCGCCGTCCAGGCGCAGCTGGGCGACCCGCGGAGCCCGGCTGACCAGCGTCGTCAGCTCGCGTCGCGCGCGGCGACCGGCCGCCGCCTCCAGCGCCGCGCCGCCGGTGAACATCAGGCCGACGACCGCACCGGCCAGCTCCTCGCCCAGGGCCAGCGCGCCGACCATCGCCACCAGGGCGATCGTGTCGACGCCGAGGCTGTGCTCGACGACGACCGAGCGGGCCACCTCCCAGGCCAGGTCGGCGGCCAGCACGGCCACCGCGCTGGCCCACACGAGGTCGCCGGCGTGGCCGGCGCCCGCCAGGTGCAGCACACCCCCGCAGATGATCGCGGCGAGCGCTCCGGTGGCGAGCAGCCGCGCGCGGTTGTCGGCGATCCAGGTCATCACCCTCCAGCATTCCGCGGCCGCCGGCCGGCGGCCTCCGTAGAAGGCCGTGTCAGCGCCAGTCGAAGTACTCGCGGTGCAGATGGCGCCCGGGAATGCCGGCGCGCCCCAGCTGCTGCTGCATGGCCCGCAGCATCCCGGTGGGGCCGCACAGGAAGACGGACACCTCGCGCGGATCGGCCCGGGCCGCGGTCAGCACGCGCTCGGCGGTCAGCCGGGGCTGGGCGCTGGTGTCGACGAGGTGCACCCACAGTCCCTCGTGCGCGGCGGCGATCGCGCGCACCTCGTCGGCGAAGGGCGGTGTGCCGCGGCCGGTGTAGAAGAAGTCGACGCGCTCGGGCAGCGGATGGACGTCCGCGGCGCGCAGCCAGCTGAGGAACGGCGTGAACCCGACGCCGCCGGCGATCCACACCTGCCGGCGACCGCCGCGGCGGTGGTCGAAGCGCCCGTGCGGGCCGCCGAGCACCGCCGGCATGCCCGGCTCGATCAGATGGGCGCCCGACGTCGCGTCCCCCAGCGCCTTGATCGTGACGCGGATGCCCTGCTCGTGCGGGGCGCTGGCGATCGTGAACGGGTGGCGATGCCAGCCGTCCTTGCCCTCCAGGTACAGCATCGCCCACTGGCCCGGCACGAACTCCAGCCGCCGGCCGAGCGGATGCAGCGCGATCTCCACGAGCCCGTCGCCGAGGGGCTGGACGCGGTCGACCATGTAGTCATGCAGCGGCGTGATCCAGCGCGCCAGCAGCTCGCGCTCGAGGTAGAAGGCCAGGCCGATGCCGCCGATGGCCACGTAGCTCCAGCGCAGCACCGGGGCGCCGTCGAAGGGGGTGCCGTCGAGCAGGCCGTGCACGAACCCGGCCGCCACGAACAGGCCGACGGTGCGGTGCAGCGCGCGCCAGCGCTCGTAGCCGCCGAACAGCCGGCGCACGTCGCGGATGACCGGCGCGTCGCGCAGCGCCACGATGCTGCCGCGTAGGGGTCGGGGCACGACGAACCGCCAGCGCGGCAGCATCGCCCACAGCACCAGGGCGAGCAGCCCGAGCAGGCCGATGACGGCCAGCGGTGGGCCGAGGGAGCTGCTGCGCGGGTTCTGGGCCAGCAGGATGTGCGGGAGCAGCAGGAAGACGCCGGAGATGGCGACGCGCCGATGCCAGATGGCCGCGCGGTCGATGCCGTCGAACCACGCCTCGACGAACGGCAGCGTGCTGATCAGCACGAGCGCGATGGCCAGCAGCAGGATCGCCTCGGCGCCCACCAGCTGGCCCACGTAGCTGCCGGCGCCGACGCCTGACGGCCGGGCGATGATCCACAGGGTCGCGAGCCCGACGACGAGCGCGATTATCGTCGCGGGACCCGAGCGGCGCGCCACGGTCAGCGGCATGGGGCCAGTATGCAAGACGGCCGCAGCGGCGGGCGTGCCGGCTCAGCGCTCGGCGGCCCCGACGGCGCGGCTCCACGGCACGCCGCCCGGCGTGTTGCGCAGCAGCAGCCACGAGAACCAGACGCCGACGATGAACAGCGGGACGCCCATCCCGATTCGTGCCGCGCCCAGTGCCACGAGCGCGTCGGCGAAGTAGAGCGGCAGCTGGACGACCAGGCGCAGGACGAACAGCAGTGCCCACAGGGCGGTCGTGCGGTCGTAGGCCTTCATCAGCGTCGGGTTGCGCCGCCACGAGTAGTCGTTCTTGGACAGCGCGGAGACGAGCACGCCGATCAGCGGCCAGCGCACGGCCAGCGAGATCAGGAACACCGACGCGTAGCCGATGTTCAGCAAGAAGCCGAGCAGGAAGAAGTTCTCGGCCTTGCCGGTGCGGTGGGCGATGTAGCCGGAGATGGCGACCCCGACCACGCCCGACATCGCGTAGATCGGCGTCTGGCGGCGGACGACGCGCGCCAGTCCGAGCACGAGCGCGACGGCCACGGCGGCGATGCCCGAGGTCGTGATGTCGTTGCCGGCCGCCGTGTAGACGATCACGAAGACCAGCGCCGGGGTGACCGTCTCGGCGATGCCCAGCGGCCCGCCGACCGCGTCCATGACCGATGGCGGCGGCGCGGTGGGCGGCGTGCCCTCGTCGGGCGGCTCAGTCGCTGGGCTGGTACTCACCGAAGACGTCGCGCATGGCCCCGCACACCTCGCCCATCGAGCAGCGGTCGCGCAGCGCGTCCTTGAGGTAGGGCAGCAGGTTGTCGGTCCCACGGGCGGCCTGGCGGATGTCCTCCAGGCGCTTGGCGGCCAGCTCCTGGTCGCGGTCGGCCTTGAACGCCTTGAGGCGCTGCACCTGGCCTTGCTCGGTGGCCGGGTCGACCTTGAGCAGGTCCTCGATCTCGATGTCGTCCTCGACGAACCGGTTGACGCCGACGACCACCTGTCCTGCTCGATGGCCTGCGCTCGCTGGTAGCCCCAGCCGACTCCTCGATCTCGCGCTGGATGAACCCGTCGATGGCCTTCAGCGTGCCGCCGGCGGCGTCGATGCGGTCGATGATCTCGCGCGCGCCGGCGCTCGATCTCGTCGGTGCAGCGCTCGACGCAGTAGGCGCCGGCGACCGGGTCGACGGTGTTGGCCACGCCGGTCTCGTAGGCGATGACCTGCTGCGTCCGCAGCGCGAGGCGCGCCGCGGCCTCGGTGGGCAGCGCCAGCGCCTCGTCGCGGCCGTTGGTGTGCAGCGACTGCGTGCCGCCGAGCACGGCCGCCAGGGCCTGCAGCGCCACGCGGACGACGTTGTTGTCGGGCTGCTGGGCGGTGAGCGTGCAGCCCGCCGGTCTGCGTGTGGAAGCGCAGCTTCTGCGCCTGCGGGTCTGTCGCGCCGAAGCGGTCGCGCATGAGCCGCGCCCACAGCCGCCGGGCGGCGCGGAACTTCGCGATCTCCTCGAAGAAGTCGTTGTGGGCGTTGAAGAAGAACGACAGCCGCGGCGCGAAGTCGTCGACGTCGAGCCCGGCGTCGACCGCCGCCTGCACGTAGGCGATGGCGTTGGCCAGCGTGAACGCCACCTCCTGCACCGCCGTCGCAGCCCGCCTCGCGGATGTGGTAGCCGCTGATCGAGATCGTGTTCCACTGGGGCACGCTCTCGCGGCAGTACGCGAAGATGTCGGTCGCCAGCGCGCATGGAGGGCTGCGGCGGGTAGATGTAGGTGCCGCGCGCGATGTACTCCTTGAGGATGTCGTTCTGCATCGTGCCGCGCAGCTTGCTCGCGGCGCGACGCCCTGCTCCTCGCCGACCGGCTCGTAGAGCGGCAGCAGGATGACGCCGGCGCGTTGATCGTCATCGACGTCGACACCCGGTCGAGCGGGATGCCGTCGAACAGCGTCCGCATGTCGTCGATCGAGTCGATCGCCACGCCGGTCCTGCCCACCTCGCCCAGGCAGCGCGGGTCGTCGGAGTCGTAGCCCATCTGCGTGGGCAGGTCGAACGCCACGACAGGCCGGTCGACGCCCTGCGCGAGCAGGTAGCGGTAGCGCTCGTTCGACTCCTCGCGCCGTCGCGAAGCCCGCGTACTGGCGCATCGTCCACAGCTGCCCGCGGTACATCTCGCGATGCATGCCGCGCGTGTAGGGGAAGTCCCCCGGCTCGCCCAGGTCGAGCTGCTCGGGGACGTCGGACTCGTCATACAGCGGCTTGATCTCGATGCCCGAGTCGGTGAACCGACGCGGGTCGTCCGGCCCCACGATGGGAGCGACAGTCAGCCGTTCGGGCGTCGTGGCCATGTGTCGCAGGCTACCCAGGCTCCGGCTCGAGGTGTCGCGCCCAGCGCCACAGCTGAGCGGACCGCGCCCGAGCGCGTAGCCTGAAGGGGACGATGCTCGTCCGCGTCCGCCTCTTCGCCCAGCTGCGCGAGCGCGCCGGCCAGCCGGTGCTCGAGCTCGACCTGCCCGACGGGGCACGCGTGGGCGACGCGCTGGCCGCCGTCGGCGAGCTGGCCGAGGGGCTGCCGCTGGTGATGGCGGTCAACCGCGAGTACGCCGACGCCGACGTGCCGTTGCACGCCTCCGACGAGCTGGCCCTCGTGCCGCCGGTGTCGGGGGGCGGCGCGGCGCTGGAGCCCGCGCTGCACTGGCGCATCACCGACCAGCCGCTGTCGCTGGACGCGTTGGCCGCCCGCGTCGCCGATCCCCGCGCCGGTGCCGTGGTGACCTTCAGCGGCACCACCCGCGACGTCACCCACCTCGACTACGAGGCCTACGCCGAGATGGCCGAGGCCGAGCTGGAGCGCATCGTGCGCGCCGTCGCCGCCGAGCACGAGCTGTGCGCGGCCGCCGCCGAGCACCGCACCGGACGCGTCGCGCTCGGCGAGGCGTCGGTGATCGTCGCCGCCTCGGCGCCCCACCGCCCCGCCGCCTTCCTGGGCGCGCGAGCCCTGATCGACGAGATCAAGGCCCAGCTGCCGGTCTGGAAGCGCGAGGAGGGCACCTGGGTACCGGGGAGCGTCCCGCGGGCGCGATAGGCGCCGGACGTGGCGCGCGGGCGCTGAGCAGATAGCCTGTGGCCGCTATGGCGACGTGCCTCGTCACCGGTGGCGCTGGGTTTCTGGGCTCGCATCTGTGCGACGAGCTGCTGGCGCGCGGCAATCGCGTGATCTGCGTGGACAACCTGGAGACGGGCTCGCTGCGCAACATCGAGCACATCCGTGGGCCGCAGTTCGCGCATCTGAACGTCGACATCACGCAGCCGTACTTCGTCGACGAGCCGGTGGACTTCGTGTATCACTTCGCCTCGCCGGCATCGCCGATCGACTATCTGCGCCTGCCGCTGCACACGTTGAAGGTCGGCTCGTACGGGACCCATCACACGCTGGGGCTGGCCAAGCTGCATCGGGCGCGGTTCCTGACGCCGTCCACCAGCGAGGTGTACGGCGATCCGCAGGTGCATCCGCAGCCGGAGTCCTACTGGGGGCATGTGAACCCGATCGGCCCGCGCGGGGTCTATGACGAGGCCAAGCGCTATGCGGAGGCGCTGACGATGGCCTATCACCGCCAGCAGGGCGTGGACACGGCGATCGTGCGGATCTTCAACACCTACGGCGCCGCGGATGCGTCCGCATGATGGGCGCGCGATCCCGACCTTCCTGCGCCAGGCGCTGCAGTCGCGGCCGCTGACGGTGTTCGGGGATGGATCGCAGACGCGCTCTTTCTGCTTCGTGGCCGACCTGATCCGGGGGATCATCGCGCTGGCCGAGTCGGGCTATCACCTGCCGGTGAACATCGGCAACCCGGATGAGTACTCGTTGCTGCAACTGGCCGAGACGGTGATCGAGGTGACCGGGTCGGAGTCGGAGATCGTCTTCGAGGCGCTGCCGACCGATGATCCGCAGGTGCGCCAGCCGGACACCACCCGTGCCCAGCAGATCCTCGGGTGGGAGCCGGAGGTGAGCCTGAGCGACGGGCTGCGCCGCACGATCGACGAGGCGGGCGTCGACGCCCTCGTCGGTACCGGCCTGCCCTGAGCAAGCGCACAACTTCCTTGTCGCTGCGCCGTTGCAGCGAATTGGACCAATGCCCCAAGAGACAGCCCGATCGAGAGCGAATGAGGCCCGCGGCGGCGACGGGGAGATTCCGTACGTGCGGATGCCGACCTACGCGCCGTCCGGCTTCGACATGCGGCGCAAGCGCCCGCCCGCGCTGTCCTTCCTGCTGCGCCTGGACACGGCGCGGCGCACGGCCCGCGTCGTGACGCTCATGGCGCTGGACCTCGCCGGCGTCTTCCTGGCCATCTTCACCGCGCTGGCCCTCAAGGCCGCGGTGCGCGACACGCTCGACGTGCACGCCACCTACGCGCAGAGCAAGCAGTTCGTCTCGTTCGCCTTCCTGCTGACCGTGCTGCTGTTCGCCCGCTCGGGGCTGTACGCCAACCGCGGCGAGCGGCCCGGGCTGACGCGCATCGTGGCCAGCCTGTTCCAGGTGACGGTCGTCGCGCTGATCTTCGCGATCGTCAACGGCGAGCAGTTCTCCAGCTACTACATCTTCTACGGCACGCTGTTCTTCGCCGTGCTCTACGTGGCCGGCTTCCGCTACGTCTACGAGGCGGTCAGCGGCGCGCTGCTGCGGGCCGCCGGCTACCAGCGCCGCACCGTCCTGGTCGGCAGCGGCGACCACATCGAGGACGTCGGCCACGCGCTGGCCGACGATCCGCACTCGCCGATCAACGTGATCGGCTTCGTGTCGCTGACGCCGCGCCCCGACAACGGGCTCGTCTCGCTGGGGCGCCTGGAGCGCATCGACGAGGTGCTGCGCGAGCACCGCATCGACGAGGTGATCATCGCCGACCCGGACTTCCCGCAGGACAAGGCGGTGGATCTCGTCGACAAGTGCCACGCCAAGGGCGTGCGCGTGCGCATCGCGCCGTCGACGATGGAGATCCTCGTGCACCGCGCCGAGTTCGTGCCCGGCGAGTCGGTGCCGCTGTTCGAGCTCAAGCCGCCGGTCTTCGAGGGCTTCGACTACCTGCTCAAGCGCACGTTCGACGTGGTCGGCGCGACGCTGCTGCTGATCGCCTTCAGCCCGGTGCTGCTGGTGTCGTCGCTGCTCGTGCGCCTCAGCTCGCGCGGCCCGGTGCTGTACCACTCGATCCGCCCCGGCCTGGGCGGCGTGCCGTTCGCGTGCTTCAAGTTCCGCACGATGTACCACGGCGCCGACCTCCAGCAGGCCGAGCTGGAGGCGCTCAACGAGGCGGGCGGCGCGATCTTCAAGATCCGCCACGACCCGCGCGTCACGCCGATCGGGCGCTTCCTGCGCCGCTACTCGCTGGACGAGCTGCCGCAGCTGATGAACGTCCTGCGCGGCGAGATGTCGCTCGTCGGCCCGCGCCCGCTGCCCGAGCGCGACTTCGAGCGCCTCGAGGACTGGCACAAGAAGCGCTACCTCGTGCTGCCGGGCATGACCGGCCTGTGGCAGGTCTCGGGCCGCTCGGAGCTGGACTTCGACGACCTCGTGCGCCTCGACTTCCTCTACCTCGAGCGCTGGTCGGTCTTCCTGGACCTGACCATCCTCATCAAGACGCTGCCGGCCGTGTTCATGCGGCGCGGCGCCTTCTGAGGCGCCGCGCCGCACGAGCGGGGACCGTCCGTCAGCCGGTCGGCGCCACGGCGGGCGCGACGCAGCGGAAGGCGCTGCCGGTGCCGGGCGACTGGCTGCCCAGCGCGCCCTGCTGGGTGACGGTCACGTAGGCGGCCGCCCCGTCGTTGCTGACGACGTCGGAGCTCATCTCCGCGCCGCTGAGCGTGATGCCCTGCACGGCGCGCAGGCCGAGCAGCTCGCTCGTGGTGGCCAGACGGCGACCGGATGCGCCGCAGGTGGCCGACGCGGCTGCGAAGTCCAGCACGCCGCGCGGGGCCTTCTCGAAGCACGAGCCGGCGAAGGCGGCGGTCCCGGCCGGGCAGGCTGCGCCGCCGGCGCCCTTGGCCGCGGCCTGAGCGATGATCTGGGCGGCGTTGAGGCCGTCGACGCGGTCGGCGTTCAGCCCGGTGGCCACGCCGGTCGCGTTGGTCGTGAACGGCTTGGCGCCGTCGCCGCCATGCTGGACCTCGATCTGGCCGCCGGTGTTGCCGTCCGTCTCGAAGCGGAAGGCCAGGCCGCTGCGCAGGTTGGAGGCGCGCACGCACGGCTCGTTGCCGGGCGTGGTGCGACAGCCGTAGACCGCGCCGCCGCCGGTGCCCTTGTTGGACTGGCGGGTGGCGTACGTGCTGTTGTTGGCGATGATCTCCGTCTGGCGGTAGTAGGTGCCGTGGCGCGGGTTGCGCTGCTCGGCCTTGATCGGGCCGCCGCCGGCGGCGAAGGCCAGCGGCGTGGCGATCGCACCGACGAGGACCAGTCCGCCGACCACCCAGGCGGCGCGCGCGTGGCGCCGGATCGCGTCTCGCATGTCGTTCCTCCTCCGTTGGGGTCTCAGGGGTCGCAAGGCGACGGCCTCGCCGGTGTTGCGGGTGTCAAGCACGCCTCGTCCGCGGCCGGACGGGCGGCGTCCGGGGCGCGACGGGTCAGCGCCGGCGGCGCAGCACGCGGCGGTCGTCGGGCAGCCGGCGCGTCACGTGGTCGGCGTCCAGGCGCTCCAGCAGCGCTTGGGCGTAGCGGCGCGAGGTGCTCAGGTCGTCGCGCAGCCCGGCCAGCGTGACGGCGCCGTCGGCCTCGATGAGCGCGGCGACGCGGTCGCGCACCGCGGCCAGCGCGTCGACGTGGATGTGCAGGTCGCGACCGAGGCGCACCGCGCGCCCGTGGTCGCGCAGCGCCGTCAGCGCCGCCTCGTCCAGCGTGCTGTTGGGCGGCGGCTCGTGGCCGGCGTCGCGCAGCCGCTGCTCGAGCGCGAGCGCGGCCTCGTCCAGCGGCATGGGAGGGGGCGCGCCGGGGCCCGGCTCGCTGGGGGGCTGGCGGCGTGGCGTCCGGCTGCGGCGGGCGGGCGCGGTCAGCACCACGCCACCGCCCAGCGTGTCGGGTGGGGCGCTGGAGCGCACCACGAGCCGGTCGCCGGGGCGCGCCAGCAGCGGCTCGCGAGCGCGCACCTGCCAGACGCCGTCGTCGAGCTCGACCAGCCGCGCGGGCGATTCGCGCGTGCCGTGATGGACGTGCACGTGACCGGCGGGGGCCGCCCGCAGCGCCAGCCGCGCGTCCAGGATCCACGCGGGCCGTGGGGCGGCGTCCGCACCGGCCAGCACGTCGCCCCGGGCGACCTCGTCGCGCGCCACGCGGGCGAGGTTGACCGCCACGCGCTGGCCGGCCGGGGCGCGCTCCACGGCGGCGTCGTGGACCTGGAGGGCGCGCACGCGCACCGGGCGGTCGGCGGGCAGCAGGCGCAGCTCCTGGCCGACGGCCAGCGTTCCGGCCCACAGCGTCCCGGTGACCACGGTGCCGGCGCCGCGGATGGTGAACGAGCGGTCGACGTGCAGCAGCGGCTCGCCGCCAGCCGCCGCGCGGCCGGGCAGCGCGGCCGTGGCGTCGACCAGCGCCGCGCGGACGGCGTCCAGGCCGGCGCCGGTCAGCGACGAGCAGGCGACGATCGCCGGCCCGGTGCCGACCAGCTCGCGCGCCTGCCCGGCCGCCGCGGCGGGGTCGGCGGCGTCGGCCTTGGTGATCGCCACCATGCCGTGGCGTACGCCGAGGGCCTCCAGCACCGTCCAGTGCTCGCGCGTCTGGGGCATCACGCCGTCGTCGGCGGCGACGACGAGCAGGAACAGGTCGATCCCGGTGGCCCCGGCGACCATCGTGCGCACGAAGCGCTCGTGGCCGGGCACGTCGACGACCGAGAGCGTGCGCCCGCCGGCCAGGTGCAGTGGCGCGTAGCCGAGCTCGATCGAGATGCCGCGCTCGCGCTCGGCGGCCAGGCGGTCGGTGTCGTGCCCGGTCAGCGCGCGCACGAGCGCCGTCTTGCCGTGGTCGATGTGGCCGGCCGTGCCCAGCGTCAGGGGCGGCGCGCCGCTCATGTCCGGGCGGCGGCGACGGCGGCCGCGGCCGCGTCGACCTCGTCGTCGCCGAGCGTGCGCGGGTCCAGCAGCAGCCGCCCGGCGTGGATGCGTCCGATCAGCGGCGGGTCGCCGGAGCGCAGCGCCTCGGCCAGCGCCCCCGGCTCGCCCGCCAGCGCGACGGCCGGCCCGGGCAGCTCCAGCAGCGGCAGCGCCCCGCCGCCGACCCGCGCGACCGCCTGCACCACCTCGCCGCCGGTGGCGGCCGCCAGGCGGGCGGCGCGGGCGTCGAGAGCCGCCGGGTCGGCCTCCAGCATGGCCAGCACGGGGATCTCGCGGCGGGCCAGCTGCGGGTCGCGGTACAGCGCCAGCGTGGCCTCCAGGGCGGCCAGCGACAGCTTGTCCAGCCGCAGCGCGCGGGCCAGCGGGTGGCGCGCGCACGCGGCGATCGCCTCGCGGCGGCCGACGAGGATCCCCGCCTGCGGCCCGCCCAGCAGCTTGTCGCCCGAGAAGCTGACCAGCGTCGCGCCCGCGCGCACCGAGCGCCGCACGCGCGGCTCGCCCTCGGCCAGCGGCAGGTCGTCGGCCAGCACGCCCGAGCCGACGTCGTCGACGACGGGCACGCCGAGCGCGCACAGCGCCTCGATCTCCACCTCCTCGACGAAGCCGACGGTGCGGAAGTTGGACGGGTGCGCGCGCAGGATCGCCGCGGTCTGCTCGCCCAGCGCGGCGCGGTAGTCGTCCAGGCGCGTGCGGTTGGTCGTGCCCACCTCGACGAGCCGCGCGCCCGCCTGGGCCACCACCTCGGGCACGCGGAAGGCGCCGCCGATCTCCACCAGCTGCCCGCGCGAGACCACGACATCCGCCGCGTCCCGCCCCACCCCGCCGAGTGGCGATCTGATCCCGCCCGGCGGGATCAGATCGCCACTCGGCGGCAGGAGGGCGGCGACGGCGAGCAGGACCGCCGCGGCGCCGTTGTTGACCGCCAGCGCCGCCTCGGCTCCGGTCAGCTCGCACAGCAGGCGCGCCACGTGGTCCTGGCGCGAGCCGCGCCGGCCGTCGCGCAGGTCGAGCTCGAGGTTGCTGTAGCCGGCGGCCACGCGCGCCACCGCCTCGCGGGCCGCGGCGGCCAGCGGGGCGCGGCCGAGGTTCGTGTGCACCACGACGCCGGTGGCGTTCAGCACGCGGCGCAGCGACGGCTGCAGCCGTGCGCGGGCGCCGGCGACGAGCTCGGCCTCGTCGGGGGCGGGCGCGCCGGCGAGGATCGCGGCACGCCGGTCGGCCAGCTCGGCCCGGGCCACCGCGGTGGCCAGCCGGTCGACCGACGGCAGCGAGCGCAGGTCCTCGTTCACGACCGGCGCTCCCGGCAGCGGAGCGGCGAAGGAGTCGAACCTCCCAACCGCGGGGCTGCCGCGGCCTCCCGGTTTTGAAGACCGGTCGGGCCACCGGGCCCATGCCGCTCCAGGCGGTCGCTCACCGTACCCGGATCGTCCCCGGGGGACCGTCGATCAGCTCGCCGACGACCGCCCCGGGCAGCGCGTCGAGGCGGTCGGGGGCCACGGCGATCAGCAGCCCGCCGGACGTGGTCGCGTCGCACACCAGGCGCCGGCGCCACTCGGGCACGCCGGCGGCGAACGCGGAGAAGCCCTCGGCGTGCTTGCGGTTGCGCCAACTGCCGCCCGACACCGCGTCGTCGCCCTTCAGCAGCGCCTCCACGCCGGGCAGGGCCGGGACGGCGCCCGCGTCGACGACGGCGGCCACGCCGCTGGCCAGCGCCAGCTCGTGCAGGTGCACGAGCAGCCCGAAGCCGGTGACGTCGGTCGCCGCGTGCGCACCGGCGACGCGCGCCGCGTCGGCGGCCGCGGCGTTGAGCGTGGTCATCGCCGCCACGGCGGCGGCGAGCTCGTCGGGGCCGGCCGCGCCGCGCTTGAGCGCGGTCGAGATCGCGCCCACGCCCAGCGGCTTGGTCAGCACGAGCGCGTCGCCGGGGCGCCCGCTCGCGTTGGTCAGCACGCGGGCCGGGTCGACGGTGCCGGTCACGGCCAGCCCGTACTTCGGCTCGGGGTCGTCGATCGAGTGGCCGCCGACGAGCATCGCGCCCGCCTCGGCGAGCATGTCGTGGCCGCCGCGCAGGATCTCGCCGAGCACGTCGGGCCCGAGGCGCTCCAGCGGGTAGGCGACGAGGTTCAGCGCGCTCAGCGGCGTGCCGCCCATCGCGTAGACGTCCGACAGCGCGTTGGCCGCCGCGATGCGCCCGAAGTCGTAGGGGTCGTCGACGATCGGCGTGAAGAAGTCGACGGTCTGCACGAGCGCGAGCCCCGGGGCGATCAGCACGACGCCCGCGTCGTCGGAGGTCTCGCTGCCGACCAGCAGGCGCGGGTCGTCGGAGCGCGGCAGGCCCGCCAGGATCGGGCGCAGCCCCGCGACGGGCAGCTTGCAGCCGCAGCCCGCGCCGTGCGACAGCGACGTCAGCGCGACCGCTCCCAGCTCAGTGCCCATCGGTGGTCTCCTCTCGCTCCAGGACGGCGATGTCGTGGCGCAGCGCCTCGGGGGTCAGGTGATCGGCCGGGAAGCCGACGCGCAGATGCCCGGTGGCGTCGATCAGCAGCACGTGCACCGTGTGGTCGGAGTCGCGCTGCTGGGGGAGAATGCCGTAGGCGTGCCAGATCGGCGCCAGCTGCGCGCGCGTGCCCAGCAGGAAGCGCATGCGCCCGGTCAGGTGCTGCTCCAGCAGGAAGCGCCTGGCGTGAAACGGCGTGTCTCCGGCGGGGTCGACGCTGACGGCCACGGCGGGCACGTCGTGGCCCAGCTGGTCCATCGCGCCGCGGATCTGCTGGGCGATGATCGGGCAGGTGTCCTGGCAGGTCGAGTACAGGAAGGTCAGGACGACGACGTGGCCGCGCTCGTCGTGCAGGTCGAAGGCGCGGCCGTCCTGGTCGCGCAGGCGGATCTCGGGCGCGACCGCGTTGGCGGCGATCGTGGCGCCGGCGAAGCCGGGGGCGGTCGCGACGGCCCGCCCGCTGCGACCGCCGGCGGCGATGGCCACGGCCGCCAGCGTGGCGACGGCGCAGGCTCCGACCATCAGGCCGAGCAGCAGTCGCGGCCGCGCGGTCACGGCCCGGGGCCTCGCACGGCCAGCTCCTGGGACTCGTGCTCGGCCTCCTCGCGGGTGGCCTCGACGCGCTCGATGCGCTGCAGGCCGCGGCACGCCGCGCGCGTGATGAAGAAGGCGATCACCGGCGCGACCCACACGGCCACGCGGAAGAACCACACCTCGGTGACGTAGGGGATGCCGAACTGCACGGTGAAGCGGTCGGCGGCGCCGGCCACGAAGATCAGGCCGACCCAGACCAGCAGCGCCATGGCCAGCGCGGTGCGCGTCGGCGCGTCGCGCGGGCGGTCGAGCACGTTGTGCTGTCGGCGGTCGCCGGTCAGGCGCCGCTCCAGCCACGGCCACAGGAAGAGCACGCCGAATACGATGCCAGGGAACAGCACGCCGCCCCAGAACGGGCCCGGGATGATCGTCGTGTCGCCGATGACCACGTCGAAGCCCGGCATCAGGCGCAGCCCGCCGATCAGCCAGCCCAGGTACCAGTCGGGTTGGGCGCCGTTGGTGCCCTGGGCCAGCTCGAACGGGCCCCACAGCCATACCGGATTGATCTGCACCAGCCCGCCCAGCGCGAACAGCGCGGCGAACACGGCGAACATCAGCCCCAGCGAGCGCGGCGCCTGGCCCGGGAACATCGGCACGCCGAGCAGCCGCTTGTTCGTCTGGCGCGGCTTGCGCTTGAACTGCGTGTGGTGGCGCGCGGCGACCAGCGCCAGGTGCAGCGTGAGCAGGATGCCGATCGCCACCGGCAGCAGCAGCACGTGGGCGATGAACAGCCGCGACTCGAACGCGTCGGCGCCCGGGAACGGACCGCCCCAGATGAGCAGGGCGATGTTGGCGCCGATCACCGGGATCGACAGCGCGACGGCGTAGCCGATGGCCAGCCCCATGCCCGACAGCAGGTCGTCGACCAGCGAGTAGCCGGCGTAGCCCTCCAGCAGCGCCAGGATCAGCATGGTCAGGCCGAGCAGGTAGGTGATCTGGCGCGGGTGGCGGAACGCGCCGGTGAAGATGATCCGCATCAGGTGCAGCACGATCGCCACGACGAACACGTCGGCGGCCCAGTGGTGCACCTGGCGGATGAGCAGGCCCGCCTTGACGTTGAAGCTGATGTGGATGACCGACGCGTAGGCCTTGCTGACCTCCTGGCCCTGCAGCGGGGCGTAGCTGCCGTGGTAGGTGGTCTTGGCCAGGCTGGGCTCGAAGAACAGCGTCAGGTAGATGCCGCTGGCGACCAGCGCGATGAACGCGTACATCGCCACCTCGCCGAGCAGGAACGACCAGTGGTCGGGGAAGGCGTAGCGCATCGCCTTGAGCGCGAACGGCGTGCCCGCCGTGCGCTCCTCGACGAAGCGGATGGGGTCCTCCAGGCGCTTCACATGCGCCCCTTGCGGCGCACGCCCAGCCAGCTGGGGCCGACGGGGCCGGAGAAGTCGCCGGCGGCGCGCAGCCGCCCGCGGCGGTCGATCATCAGCGGCAGCTGGGGCAGCTTGCGCCCGGCGGGCCCGAACTCGACGGTGCCGCCCGTGGCCGGGTTGAAGGTCGAGTAGTGGCAGGGGCAGACGAGCGCGGGCGCCGGCTCGACGGGGTCGAACTTCGGGCTGCGGTACAGGGCGATCGCGCAGCCGGCGTGGGTGCAGATCTTCGAGTAGGCGAGGATCCCCTGGGGGGCCCAGCCGCGCCGGTCGGCGGGCAGCTGCAGGGCGTCGGGGTCCAGCCGCACGAGCACCAGCGGCGAGGCGAGCTCGTCCTTGGCGGCGCCCTCGGGGTAGGCGGTGTAGAAGGCCTGTGCGTCGATGTCGTCGGCCAGCAGCGGCTTGCCCTCCTCGTCGACCAGCCGGCGCCCGCGCCGCCAGGGCGAGTCGTACAGCGACTCGGTGTCGAGCACGGGGCCCATCGAGGCGATCGGCACCAGCAGCGCGGCGCCCATCGCGCCGGCCGCGCTGCCGGCCGCGGCTCCCAGCAGCCGCTTGCGGGTGAGCCGGCTGCCGCTCTCGCGCACGACCTGGGCGACCTCCTCCTCGGCCTCCTCGTGGACGCCGGGATAGTCCTCCTCGATCTCCTCGGTGACCACGAGCCCCAGGCCGATGACGATCAGCGCGGCGGCCAGCAGCGCCAGCGCGGCGGCCATGGCCACGCCCATCCACTGGGTCTGGTTGGGCGGCTCGATCGCGTACAGCGCGATGAACGCCGGCGGCGCACAGGCCGGCGCCCAGCAGCAGCACGATCGCGGCCGCCTCGGCGCGCGGGTTGGGCGAGCCCTCGGGGACGATGCGCCTGGGCTCGCCGTCCTCCTCGTGGCGCCTGTGGCGCCAGCCGGCCAGCGCGGCCAGGGCGAAGACCAGCCACCGCAGGAACGTCATCCGCGCACCCGCTTTCCGAGGATCATGCACACGCCGATCAGCACGACGGCCGCGATGAACCAGGCGACGGCCCCCTCGGGGAACGGGCCGAGGTGGCCGATGCCCCAGCCGCCGCGGTCGTTGGGCGGGTCGGAGGCCTGTACGTAGGCGATGATCGCGTTGAGCTCCTTGTCGCTGATGGCCGAGTGGGAGAACTTCGGCATCACATAGGGCCCGACGCGGACGGCTTCGGCGATCTGCGTGTCGGTCAGGCCCTTGAGCGAGGGCACGCGCGCGCCGGTCACCACCCCGCCCTCGGCGACGACCTGGTGGCAGCCCGCGCAGTGCTCGGTGAACAGCTTCATGCCGTCGGACACCTGCGAGGCCTGCGGGTGGGGCGTGGGGATGGCGGGCCCGTCGCCGAGCGAGGCCACGTACTTGACCAGCGCCCGGATCTCGCGGTCGTCGAACACCGGGCGGCTGCGCTCGGGCTGGTCGTTGGGCGACGACAGCGGCATGTAGCCGTTGCGCAGGTAGAAGTCGGCGGCCTGCGCGCCCACCCCGCGCAGCGACGGCCCGGCGCCGTTCAGCGACGGGACCCCCTTGTCGCCGCCGCCGGGGGCCACCCCCTCGCCCTGCGAGCCGTGGCAGGACGAGCAGTTGCCGGCGAACAGCTGCCGGCCCAGCTCCGTCTGCGACAGGCCGGCCTCGTTGCTGGGCCGCACGACGCCGCCGGGCGTGGCGGCGGCGGCGACGCCGGCCCCGATGCACGCCAGCGCGGCGAGGGCGGCGGCGATCAGCAGGCGCCTCATGACTGCACGCACTCCGGCAGGACGATGGTCCCGATCGTGCTCATGACGATGATCGCCAGCGGCAGCAGGCTGACCACCAGGCCGATCACGCCGAGGAAGTGGACGCGGCCGAAGGGCGGCGCCTCGCCGCAGTCGCGCGTGGCCCGCACGGTGGCGAACGCGGACAGCAGGCCGCCGAGCGCGATCAGGGCGCAGACGCCGCCGATGATCGCCGTCCAGGTGGTGATGGCCACGCCGCGTCCGGCCGGTGAGCAGCCGGCGTCGGTGAAGATCACGCCGCTGACCATCTCGACGGCCACCGCGATCGGCGCCGCGGTCACGCCGAGCCACATGAGCGTCGACAGACGCAGGCTGGGACGCGTCTCGGTCATAGGCTCGGGCTGATCTCCGTGAGCAGGACGACGATCGCCATCACGTTGACGAAGTGCACGTACATCGTGACGTTGCGCACCGCGTCGATCCGGTAGCGCGTCAGGCCGCCGATGGCCAGGCGCAGCAGCAGCCACAGGCACAGGGCGATGCCGACGAGGACGTGGGCGTGGTGGACGCCCAGCAGCGTCGTGTAGGCCGACGCGTACGCGTTGGCGGTCGGCGGCACGGTGTGCTCGATGTCGTGCACGAACGACAGCAGCTGCAGGGTGATGTAGGCGCACTGCACCGAGACGACGACGAGGACCAGCCACCAGACCAGGCGGGTGCGGCGCCGCAGCGCGGCGGAGGCGGCCGCCGCCATCGGCACGCTGGTGGCCACCAGCACCGCGGTCAGCACGATCGGCTCGACCACGGCGGGCGCCTTGATGTCGCCCATCGGCCACTGCGTCGCCTGTACGCGCAGGAAGAAGTAGGTGGCCACCAGCGACCCGAACACGGTCGCCTCGGTGGCCAGCAGCAGCAGCATGCCCCACCAGCCGGCGGGCAGCTCGCGCGCGCGGCGCGACAGGTTGGCGGCGCGGACGCTCACAGCTCGCGGCCCTCCACCCCGGACTCCTTGGCGTGCCAGATCACCAGCACGGCCGCGGCGACGCCGATGAACGCGCCGGCGGCGATCGGCTGGCCGAGCAGCAGCATGGCGAAGACCACGCCGAGCACGGCGGCCAGCGTGATCGGCCAGGGCGAGTTGGACGGCATGTCCAGCACGGAGGTCTGGTCGCCGTCCAGCAGCGTGCTGGCCGGGGTGCGATGGCCGCCCTCGAGCACCAGCTCGCCCTCCTCCAGGCGCCGCTCGCTGCGCTTGCGGTCCTCCTCGTCCCACAGCGGGTAGGGCGAGCTGACCGCCGGGATGGCGCCGAAGTTGTAGGGCGGCGGCGGCGAGCTGACCGACCACTCCAGCGTGGCGCCGCCGAACGGGTCGTTGCCGACGCGCTCGCCGCGGCGCAGGCTGATGGCCAGGTTGGCGACGATGATCAGCAGGCCGGTGGCCAGCAGGTAGCTGCCGAGCGTCTCGATGAGGTTCAGCGAGCTCCAGCCCAGGCCGGGCGCGTAGGTGTAGTCGCGCCGCGGCATGCCCAGCAGCCCGACGATGTGCATCGGGAAGAAGGTGATTCACGTGCCGGCGAAGGTCAGCCAGAAGCTCGCCTTGCCCCAGCGCTCGTTGTACATCCGGCCGGTGACCTTCGGGAACCAGTAGTAGAGCCCGCCGCAGCAGCGGGAACACGGCGGCGCCGAAGATCACGTAGTGGAAGTGGGCGACGACGAAGTAGGTGTCGGTCACCTGCTGGTCGAACGGGATCGCCGCGAAGCATGACGCCCGACAGCCCGCCGACGATGAACAGCACGATGAAGCCGACGATCCACAGCAGCGGCGTCTGGAAGCTGCGGCGTGCCGGTGGCCAGATCGTGGTCAGCCACGCGAACAGCTGGATCGCGCTGGGGATGACGATGATCAGGCTGGCGCGCGGCGAAGTAGATCGCCGGTCGCCGCCGACAGGCCGACGGCGAACATGTGGTGCGCCCACACGCCGAAGCCGATGAAGGCGACGAGGATCTCGGCCAGCGCGACGAGCGGGTACGCGACCATCCGCCGGTGCACGAACGTCGGGATGATCGAGGTGGCGATCCCGAAGGCGGGCAGGATGATGATGTAGACCTCGGGGTGGCCGAAGATCCAGAACAGGTGCTGCCACAGCAGCGGACGCCCGCCGAGCGCCACGTCGTAGAAGTGGAACCCGAGCTGGCGGTCGAGCTCGAGGAGCACCAGCGCCAGCGTCAGCACCGGCAGCGCGAACAGCAGCGCGAAGGAGACGGCCAGGAAGGCGAAGCAGAACAGCGGCATGCGGTTCAGCGACATGCCGGGCGCGCGCATCCGGAAGATCGTCACGATGAAGTTGATCGCCGCCGCGGTCGACGAGATGCCGTTGAAGATCAGCCCCAGCGCGTAGAAGTCGATGCCCTGGCCGGGGCTGAACGGCTTGCCGGCGAGCGGCACGTAGTCGAACCAGCCGGCGTTGGGCGCGTTGCCGGAGAAGACGCCGATGTAGATGAAGATGCCCGAGGCGGCGAAGATCCAGAACGACAGCGCGTTCAGGCGCGGGAAGGCCATGTCGCGCGCGCCGATCATCAGCGGCACGCAGGTAGTTGCCGAACGCGCCGGTGGAGATCGGGATGACGAACAGGAAGATCATCGTCACCCCGTGCATCGTGAACGCTGCGTTGTAGGTGCCGGGGCCGACGAGGCCGTTGTCGGGGACGATCAGCTGCGTGCGCACCAGCAGCGCCTCGACGCCGCCGGCCAGGAAGAACAGCAGCGCGGCGAACAGGTACAGCAGCCCGATCTGCTTGTGGTCGGTGGTGGTCAGCCAGCCGAGCACCCCGGGGCGGTCGGCCCACGTGCGCTCCAGGCGGTCCAGGCGGCCGGCGACGGTGGCCATCAGCGCAGCTCCTCCAGGTAGGCGCTCAGGGCGCGGAAGTCGTCGTCGCTGAGGTGGAGGCCGGGCATCTTGGCCCCGGGCTTGATGCTCTGCGGGTCGCGGATCCAGCGCTGCAGCTCGGCCGGCGTGTTGGGGATCGTCAGGGCGGCGAGGGTGGAGCGGCTGGCCACGTGCGTGAGGTCGGGGCCGATGCGCCCGCGGGCGCTGGTGCCCCGGATCGTGTGGCAGGCGGCGCAGGCGTTGGCCAGGAACACCTGCTTGCCCTGCTGGGCCTGGGCGCCGGTCGGTGCGGCGGCGGGCTGGGCCTGGTGGCGCAGCCAGTCCTCAAACTGCTGGGGCGGCTGGGCGATCACCTTCATCGACATGTGCGCGTGCTGCATGCCGCAGAACTCGGCGCACTGCCCGCGGTAGCTGCCGGCGCGGTCGGCGTACCACAGCACGCGGTTGCGCTGGCCGGGGATCGTGTCGATCTTGCGGTTCAGCTGGGGCACCCACAGGCTGTGGATGACGTCGGCGGTGGTGGCCACGACGTCGATCCGCGTCCCGGTGGGGATGTGCACCTCGTTGGCGGTGACGGCCTGGCTGTCGCCGTAGCGCACCTCCCAGAACCACTGGTGGCCGACGATCTGGATGGTCATCTTCGTCGAGGACGGCGCCGGGGCGTCCGTGTTGCCCATCACCGACAGGTTCCCCACGCCGAACAGGCCGCTGAGCACGACGATCGGGATGGCGATCCCGAACGACGACGACCAGCGTGGTGGCGGCGCGCTCGTTGGTGCCCAGCAGCGGCATGCCCTTCTGGGCCCGGCGCCGCCAGGACAGCACGAGCATGCCCAGCGCGCCGGCGAAGACGACGGCCGCGATGCCGAGCATGACCCACCACAGCGTCGCGATGTCGCTGGACGCCTGGCTGCGCGGCGACAGCGTGGACTGGTCGCCGCCGCAACCCACGAGCAGCACGCCCGTGAGCAGCAGGCTGAACGCGGTGATGGTGGGGCGCAGGCGCATCGCATCAGGCGCAGCCGGACCGTGCGTCAGCCCGGCGGCGCTCGCGCGCTTACCCGCTGGGCGCCATCAGCATCCGGCTCGGTCCGCACACTGACCAGCGACCGGGCGACGTTCAGGTTGGCGTCAGGTGCGGGGCCGCGGGGTCATCCCTCGGCGGGCCGGGTGGGGCCGGCGACCTCGGGGTCGATGCGGTCCTCGGCCAGCTCGCGCAGGCGCTTGAGCGCGGGCACGCTGAGCAGGATCGCCCCGCCGCACACCAGCCACATGGCGCCGTAGCCGTCGGTGGAGGAGAACGGCCCCTCCAGCACCTGGATGGCGATGCCGGCCAGCAGCGGCCCCAGCGCGGTGCCGATGCCGCGGCTGAGGCTGTAGAAGCCGGTCAGCACGCCGTGGCGGCCGTCGGGCATGAGCGGCTGCAGCAGCGCGTAGGGCAGCGTCATGACCAGCCCGCCGCCGAAGCCGGCGATCAGCATCACCGGCACGAGGATCGCCACCGACTGCGTGAAGGCGGGGACCAGCATCCCGACCCCGTACAGCGGCAGCACCCAGGTCATCGCGCGCAGCCGCCCGTAGCGGTCGGCGAGCTTGCCGCTGACCACGGCGGCGGGCAGCGCGAGCAGCGCGACGCCGCCGACGATGCCCGCCGAGGCGGCGCTGCTCTCGCCCAGGCCGACGGTGATGTAGAGGAAGACGAAGGTCTTGAGCGCCCCCAGCGAGGCCTCCCACAGCGCGTTGGCGACCAGGTAGGCGCGCAGCTCCGGGTGCCCGCGCAGGACCGAGCCGAGGTCGACGGCCTCCTCGAGCACGCCCTCGGCCTCCGACGTGCGCCGCTGCTCTCCGGCGGCGCGGGCGCGCGGCAGCGCGACCCACAGGAACAGGGCCATCGCCGCGGCGAACAGCAGCGCGGCGCCGATGAAGGGCGCCAGCACGCCCCAGGCGATCAGCAGGCCACCGCCGACGAGCGCCAGCCCGGTGCCGGCCCCGCGCCAGATCGCCTGCGTGGACTGGGCGCGGGCGGCGATCTCGTCGCGGATCAGGTCCGGGTACAGCGCGCGGTAGGGCTCGTAGGCGACGAAGTAGGCCAGGAAGAAGACCGTCACCACGACGAACATCACCCACAGCGTGCTGGCGACGCCCATCAGCACGAGCGCGACGATCGCGACCGGGGTTCCCGCGATCAGGAACGGCAGGCGGCCGCCGTAGGGGGTTCTCAGGCGGTCCGACCAGCTGCCGACGACGAGCGGCAGCCACAGCGCCAGCACGCCCTCGATGGCGATCAGCCCGCCGATCACCACCGACGAGTCGAGGAAGTCGTTGGCGGCGACGGGGACGTAGGTCGTCACCACCGTGATGGCGAGCGCCAGTGCGGCCGTGGGCAGGCCGAGGATGGCGAGCGTCCGCCGCTCGTTGGACGTGAGGGCGCGGGCGCTCACGCGTGAATCATCGGGCAGGCGCAGGACATCCGTCCTACGCCTACCCGGCTGAGGCGCTCAGCGCGCGCGCCTGGCGTCGGCGACGGCCTGCTTGAGCTCGTCCTTGCCCATCTTCGAACGCCCGCGGATGTCGCGCTTGCGGGCCTCGTCGTTGAGCTCGGCGCGCGTGGGTGAGTCGCCGCGGCGGACCGCGTTGGCCTCCTCGCCCAGCGCCCTGCGCGTCGACTTGCTCATGTGCTTGAGCGTCCGCTTGGAGCGAGCGCCCGCCTGCGCCTTCTTGACGTTGCGCTTGGCGGCCTCGCGTTGCTTGGTGGTGGCCATGGGTTCGCCTACCCCGGCTGACACGGGAAGACCGCCGCGTTGGCGGCGGTCTCCCCGTGGTCCCACTCGGTGCGGCGTCGGTCGGCTAGCGGCGGAAGTGCGTCAGGCCGCGGCGCAGCGCGGTGTAGCTGGGGCGCTTGCTGCCGTCGGCGTCGACGATGCCGGTGTCCATCCGCGTCTCGCAGTCCGCGCCGAACCAGTTGTAGACGTAGGCGCGATCGATCTGGTGGCGGTACTTCTTGAGCAGCCGGAACAGGTAGTTCAGGCGATGGGCGGCACGGCGCTCGCTGCAGCGGAACGTGCGGCCGAGCTTGACGATGCCGCCGGTCTCGGTCAGCCAGTAGCGCGGCGAGTGCACGTGCTTGCGCACCTGGTGCATGATCGAGCGGGTGCCGCTGGACTTCTTGCGGTTGACGTCGCCGTAGTTGTGGATGCCGACGATGCGGGCCTGACGGCGCATCCAGTGCGGCAGGGCGCGGTAGAAGCGGTCGATGTACTTCTCGACGCCGCGCTGGTCGAGCACGTCGAGCGCGACGATCGTGCAGCCGCGGCAGACCTTGCGCATCATCTTGTAGTACTGCGCGGCGCGCTTGGGATGGTTCCAGGTCGGCTGGGACGGGTGGTTGGCCTCGTTCCAGACGCCCCATTCGTCGACCCCGAGCGGGCGCAGGTCCCTGACGAGCTTCTTGATCAGGCGCTTGTAGCCCTTCTTGGAGGGCAGGTGCCCGCGCTTGATCTCCAGGTTGTTGGTGGAGATGTGCACGACGACGTCGATGCCGTCCTCCTGCGCGCGCTCGACGAAGGCCTCGGCCCGCTTGAGCTCGGAGCGATGACGGACGATGTCCCAGGGGACGAAGTAGCGCACGCGCTTGATCTTCGCGTCCTGGAACAGCTGCTGGTCGAACATCTCGATGTTCTGATCGCCGACGCCGACGCGCACGTCGTAGCGCGCGGCGGCGGTGGCGGGGAGGACGAGCAGCAGCAGAAGACTGAAAAGGAGAGCAATACGGGACATGTGACCCCCGAAACCATCTGACCCGCCCTGCGCTGCGGTCCGGTGTCCGTGGCCGGACGAGGAGCGGCTGCTCCCGTCCGGCAAGCGGGGTGCGATCGACGCGCCGGGTCAGCGTTCAGCGATCGCCTCCTTCTCGAGCGTGGCGACGGCCGGCGCGCCGCGCGGGCGCAGCGCGACGATCGCCAGCAGAAGGCCGACGGCCACGACGCCGGCGGCGCCGTAGATGGCCAGGTGATAGCCGGACAGCAGCGCCTCGCTGGCGCTGTGGCCGCCGTCGCGGAGCCCGCGCGCGTGATCGGCGGAGATCGTGCCGAAGACGGCCAGGCCGAGCGCGGCGGCGACCTGCATGGTCACGTTGACGATGCCCGAGGCGATGCCGGCGTCGGCGCGCGGGACCTCGGCCATGGCCAGCGTCAGCAGCGGGATCATCGAGCTGCCGGCGCCCAGCCCCATGAGCAGGAACGCGATCAGCGCCACGGGCGCGTAGCCGGCGCCCGCGCCCTGGGAGGCGAGCAGCAGCAGGCCGGCGATCATCGCGCCCAGGCCCGCGAACAGCACCGGCAGCGGGCCGAGCCGCCGCACGAGCGCGGCGACCACGCCGCTGGAGAGGGCGGCCACCGTGAGCGTCATGGGCAGGAAGGCAAAGCCGGTGGCGACCGGCCCGAAGCCCAGGACGTTCTGCAGGTAGAGCGTGCCGAAGAAGAACGCGGTGTACATGCCGATGGCCACGAACGAGCGCACGACGCTGGCGTCGATGAGCGAGCGCAGGCGCAGGAGGCGCAGGGGCAGGATCGGCTGCTCGACGTGCGCCTCCCAGGCCAGGAAGCCGGCGATCATGGCCGCGGCCAGGCCGAGCAGGGCGAGGGTGCGCGGCGCCGTCCAGCCGTGGTCGGCGGCGCCGACGATGGCATAGACGCCGACCATCAGCGCGGCGGTGATGAGCGCGGCGCCGCGCGCGTCGACGCCGTTGGCGAGGCCGAGGCCACGGTCGCGCGACAGCAGGACGCGCCCGAGCGCCAGCGCCGCGACGGCGATCGGGATGTTGATGAAGAAGATCCAGTGCCACGACAGCGCGTCGGCGACCACGCCGCCGACGAGCAGCCCGAGCGAGCCGCCGCTGACGGCCACGAGCACGTACATGCTCATGGCGCGGGCGCGCTCGGCCGGCTCGGAGAAGTCGGCGACGATGATGGCCAGCACGGTGGCGGCCGACAGCGCGCCGCCGACGCCCTGCAGCAGGCGGGCGGCGACGAGCACGCCGGGCGAGCTGGCCAGCCCGCACAGCGCGGAGGCGGCGGCGAAGCCGGCGACGCCGTAGAGGAAGGCGCGCCGGCGGCCGATCAGGTCGCCCAGGCGGCCGGCGACGAGGAGGAAGGCGCCGAAGGTGATCAGGTACGCGTTGATCACCCACGTGAGCCCGGAGGGGCTGAAGTGGAGGTCGCTCTGGATGGCCGGGAGCGCGACGTTGACCACCGTCGCGTCGAGCACGGTCATGGCGTACGCGAGCAGGACGACGCCGAGCATCAGCCAGCGCCGCCGGTCGTCAGTCAGTGAAGCCATAAGATCACCGTACTACGATCATCATGGAATCATGATTATCTTATATGTGGTATACTCCTGCTTCGATCATGGGTCCTGATCCGCACCCCGGAGCCGCCGTTCTGCTCACCCGCCTGTCGCGTCGCGTGTACCGCGTGGCCACCGACGACCGCCTCGGCATGCGCATGAAGGTCTTCGCGACGCTCAACGGCGTGCGCGACGCCGGGGGCGCCATCTCCCAGTCGCTGCTCGGCGACGGGCTGGGTATCGACGCCAACACGCTCGTGCTGCTGCTCAACGAGGCCGAGGACGCAGGCTTCGCGCGGCGCGTGCGCGACCCCAAGGACCGACGGCGCCACATCGTCGAGCTGACCGACGAGGGCCGGCGCGCCCTGCGCCGCGCCGAGGCGGGCGTCGAGGAGGCCGAGGAGGAGATCCTGGCCGCGCTGGACGACGGCGAGCGCGCGCAGCTGCGCGCGCTGCTGGCCAAGGCGCTCACCGCCGACGACGGCTGAGGTTCGCGCACGGACATCGTCTCCTGCTCGCGACGCGAGGCCGTTGCTACGGTGCGACCTCGGTCCCGATCAGGAAGGGAGTGAGCTCGTGCTCACGATCACCCAGACCGCTGCCGAGGCGCTCGACACCATCGTCTCCTCGGTTCCCGACGCACCGGAGACGTCGGGTCTACGCATCTCGCCCAGTGCAAGCGAGGACGGGCAGGCGGGTTTCCGCCTGGATCTCGCCACCGCGCCCGAGCCGGGCGACCAGGTGATCGACAGTCCGTCGGTTCCGGTGTTCGTCGACTCCGACGTCGCCGACGAGCTTTCGGACAAGGTGCTCGACGCGCAGGTGCAGGAAGGTCGCGTCGGGTTCATGCTCGCGCAGGCGTAACGCTCGGACGCCGCCCGACCGGCAGCGGCGAGGGCGGAGGCTCATGAGGGTGGGCCCGCCGTTCCAGCGCCGGTCGGGCGGACGTCCGCTCAGTCGTAGGCCACGTCGATCGACGTGAAGGCTCCGAGCCGATGGTCGGCGCCGAACAGCTCGTGGTCGCGGCGCACCCGCGCGGCGGCCTCCCCGGCGAAGCGCACCACGTCGTCGACGAACAGCTCGACGGGGTCCATCGCCTCGACGATCATCGGCTCGACGTCGTGGCGCAGCTGGCCGATCTCGTCTGACAGCGCATGCGCCTGGGCCAGGATGCGCCCGCAGGTGTCGGCGTAGTCCTTCCACTCGCTCTTGGACAGGTCCTCGAGGTCGAGGTCGTCGCGAAACGGCGCCCGCTCGCGCGTCATGAAGCTCAGGCCGTCGAACTCGACGCTGCCGTAGAAGCGGTCGCCGCGCACCAGCTGCACGCGCTGGGCGTGCGCGATGCGCCCGGCCCGCGGGTCGACCCGGTACTCGCTGGAGGGCACCAGCCCGTCGAGGGCCGAGGTGCGCGCCTGCTTGAACTCGATGATCAGGTCGTCGGTGCCGTCGGCGGCGGGCCCCTCGATCAGCAGGTAGTAGCGGTCCAGCCCCAGCGACGCGGTGCCCGCCCCGCGGCGGATGGCCACGTCCTTGAGGCGCAGCTGGCCCGCGCGCGGTGGAACCTCGATGTCGTTGCTGTCGACGAGGCGCTCCAGCGCCTGCTGGAACTCGTCGCGGCGCCCGCTGACGGGCACCAGGTCGTCCTTGGGACGAAAGCCGGTGCGGCGATCGTTGAGGTAGTCCGACAGCCAGCTGGCGCGGGTCTCGTCCAGTGCGTCGGCGATCAGGTCGTGCACCAAGGGCGGCGCGTTGTCGAGGCGCAGCTCGCGCTCCTGCTCGCCCCCGTCGGCGGCGAAGCCGCGCATCGCGTCCACGTAGCCGCCGGCGAAGCGTCGCGCGATCTTGCACTGGCGCTTGCGGCCGTAGCCGGCGATCTCCCCGGCAGCGAGCATGAAGCCCGTCGCGCCGCGCTTGAGATCCCACGTGAACGGGGCGTAGGTCGCCTCGTCGAAGTCGTTGACGGCGAAGATCGGGACGTTGTCGGCGTTGGGCATCGACCCCGAAGTTCTCGGGATGCACGTCGCCAGGGCGAGCACGGTGGGCATCCACGGGTCCTCACCGGCCATGTCGCGGTAGAACAGCAGCGCGGTCCCGCGGAAGAACGAGAACACCGATCCGGCGAGCTTGTCGAACTTCGCGCCGGCGTCCTCGTCGCCCGATCTCGATGCGCGTCTGGTGGTCCTCGCGCACGGTCTGGCGCACGTGGCGCCGGCGGTCCTCGCCGGTCAGCATGCGCGGCAGCATGGTGAACTCGCCGCGGGCGTTGGCGGCCGCGAGGCGGCGGAAGTCGTCGACGCGGGAGACCGGGTGGCGCTGCGCATCGGCTCCGTCGCGCTCGGACAGGGCGGCGCCGAGCTCGGCCTTGCTCATCGACGACCGGCCGGCGATCTCGCGCTCGGCGGCCAGCGCGTACAGGTCGTCGCGGGTGAGCTCCTGCTCGTTGGAGGTCATCTCCTCGGGCTCACCGGTCCACGCGATCGGACACTCCGCCTGGTCTCGCCGCGTACCGGCGCTCAGCGCGCCGAGGGCGCGGCGGAGGGCGGTCGCGTGACCGTGTCCAGCGCCTCGGCGGGGCCGTAGACGACCAGCGCGTCGCCGGGGCACACCACGCTGTCGCCGTCGAGGTCGTCCAGGTACTCGTCGTGCTCGGTCTGGCGGGCCAGCACGCGCACGCCGCGGCCGGGCAGGTCAAGCTCGCGCAGGGACCGTCCGGCGGCCCAGTCGTCCTCGCCGACGCGCACCTCGGCCACGACGCGGTCGTCGGGCAGCTCCACCAGCGAGTCGCGCTCGGGCACCCCCAAGTCGGTGAAGCGGCGCAGCAGCACGCGGATCCACTCGGTCAGGCGCCGGTCGACGTGACGGTTGCGCGACAGGAACACCAGCAGCAGCACGCCGGCGACGAGCTCGATGACCCGCATCCAGTCGCGTCCCGCGCCGCCGCGGCTGAAGCCGAGGATCATGGTGCTGGCGGCGGCGACGAGGCCGGCGTTGCCCAGCAGCATCAGCATCATCACCACGCGCCGGCGCAGCGGGTGGGAGACGACCTCCTCGGACTCGGTGGTGGTGAAGCCGGCGCCGGTGAACGCCGAGCGGGCCTGGAAGCGCGCGCTCTGGCGCGACATCCCGGTGGCGACGAGGATCACCGTCGCCACGCGCGTGACGACGAGCGACACGGCGATGACGGCCAGCAGCGACGCGATGGCGAACACTGCTAGAGGTGTTACCCATCACGGCGTTGGCGATGCCCGCGGTTGGCGTCAGGCGGGGACGACGACGAGCTTGTGGTGGGGGTGGGCGGCCTGGCGCTCCCAGGCCTGCTCGATGTCGGCCGGCGGGATGCGCTCGGTCTCCGCGACGATGTCCCCCCCGAGGACCATACGCGCCGGTCCGCAGGCATACTCGCGCGTTCCTGTGCGCTGTGGGAGCTGACGCGCGTCCGGTAGAAGCTCACAGGCGGGCGGCGTCCCTACACACCGCCCGCCTGAGCGTTAGACGCCGCGACGCGGCGCTGTCTTTCCTGCGACATTCGTCCAGGAGCGGTTTCAGCTGCCCGCGAGCGCGTCGTCGTACACGCTCCAGGTGGCCCGGGCGGCGTCCTCCCAGGTCCAGGTCAGCGGCGGCGGTGCGGGCCGCTGGGCGCGCTCGGCGGCGGCCAGCAGGCCGGCCACGTCGTGCAGCGCGACGAACGTGGCGCGTTCGGCGAGGACCTCGCGCAGGGCGGGCACGTCGCAGGCGACGACCGGGGTGCCGCACGCCAGCGCCTCGACGGCGGGCAGGCCGAAGCCCTCGTCGTCGGAGGGGAACACCAGCGCGCGGGCGCCGGTGTAGATCGCGGCGAGGTCCTCGTCGGGCACGTGGCCGGTGAGCGTCACGCCGGGCAGCTCCTCGGCCCAGCGGCTGGTCGAGCCGACCAGCACCAGCGGCAGGGTGCGCGGCGCGCTGGCCAGGTCGGCGACGCGCTTGCGCGGCTCGGGGTGCTCCATGCCGCCCACCCACAGCAGGTAGTCGTCGGGCAGCCCGTACCGCCGGCGCGTCTGGGCGACGACGTCGGGCGGGCGCATGGTCAACGTGCCGGCCGCCGCCTCGGGGATCACGATGATGCGCTCGGCGGGCAGGCGCAGGTGCTCGATGGCGTCGACGGCGACCGCCTCGGTGGGGACGATCACGCGGGCGGCGCGCTCGACGGCCAGGCGGCGCAGCCTGTAGCGCATGCCCGAGCGCATCGCCTCGCCGCGGCGCTTGAGGTGGTGCAGGTTGTGGATCGTGACCACCGTCGGGCAGGTGGGTCGCAGCGGAGCGCCGTCCATCCACGGCGCGTGGAACAGGTCGACGCGGCGCGGGCGATGGGTGGAGACGACCTCGCTGTCGGCCGGGGCCGTCGACAGCAGCCCGTCCAGCAGGCATCGCGCGTAGCGCCCAGTGCCGCCCCCGTCGGCGACGGGGCGGGCGTCGAAGGCCACCTTCACGACCGGCGACTGTACTTCGCCGTTCATGCTCATGGGGTTCTGAGCAAGATTGCGACGCTAGGGTCAGCTTTCGTGAGCCATGCGGAGCTGCTGGAGGCGGTGTGGGAGGCGGTCGCCCCCGACGCCGAGCCCGAGCGCTTCGCGCTGCGCCGCGACTGGCTGCTGGCGCGCGTGCAGCCGGGCGAGCGCGTTCTGGATCTCGGCTGCGGCGCGGGCGAGTTCACCGCGGCGCTGGCCGCCCATGGCGCCCACCCGCTCGGCATCGACGTGGTGGCCGAGCCCCTGCGCCGCGCCCGCGCCCGCCACCCCCGGCTCGACTTCGCCCAGGGCGCCCCCGACGGGCCGCTGGCGCTCGACGACGGCGCCTTCGACGTCGTGTGGGCCGGCGAGCTGGTCGAGCACGTCGTCGACGTGGTCGGCTGGCTGTCGGACGTGCGCCGCGTGCTGCCCTCGGGCGGGCGCCTGCTGCTGACCACGCCCGACCATCCGCCCGCCCTGCTGCACGCCCTGGCCGACGACCCCGTCGCGTTCGCCGCGCACTTCAGCCCGCGCGCCGACCACCTGCGCTTCTTCAACGCCGCCAGCCTGCACGCGCTGCTCGACGATCTCGGCTTCGAGGCGATCGAGGTCGCCGGCGACGGCCAGACGCTGTTCGCCCAGGCCGTTCGCGCGCGCTTCTAGGCGCCGGTCACCTGCCGGCGCACCGCCAGGTAGGCGGCGACGGTCTCGGTGTTGCGCGGATCCAGGCCGACCGCCCGCTGGAGCGAGGCCAGCGCCGCGCGCGGCTGCTTGAGCTGGTTGAGCTGGAAGTCGGCCAGGCGCACCCACGGCTCGGGATTGGCCGGCTGGAGGGCGACCTCGTGCTCGAGCGTCGCCTGGGCGCCGTCGATGTCGTCGGAGCGCACCTGGGCGACGGCCAGCACCGACAACGGCTCCAGCGACAGCGGGTCGCGGTCGCGTGCGGCATAGGCCTCGTCGATGGCGCCCTTGATATCGCCCGACTCCAGGCGCGCCAGCGCCTCGTTGGAGGCGTTCAGCGAGCGCAGCGGCTGCCACACGGCGTAGGCGATGATCAGCGCGGCGGCGACGCTCAGCAGCGCGCCGGCCATGGCGCCGTCGGCGCGCAGCCAGGCGCGCGGGTGGCGCAGCGGCGCCGGGGTGACCGATTGCAGGTCGAGCGGCCCGCGCCCGGCCAGCCAGCCGGCGCACAGCAGGGCGAAGACGGTGCAGCCGGGCACGAACCACGTCCAGTCGATGAACGAGTGCACCCCGTAGACGACGACGATCGTCGCCATCGTCAGCAGCCCGATGCGTTCGGGCGGGTAGGGGCGCCCGCGGTCGCGCCGGCGCAGCCCGGTCGAGCGCGCCGCGGCGTAGGCCCAGGTGCCCAGCGTGGCCAGCGCCAGCAGCGTGCCGATGATGCCCAGGTCGGCCAGCGTCTGGACGATGAAGCCATGGGCGTGGCGCACGTCCAGCGTGTCCTGGCGGTAGTAGGGGCGCACGGTCGCATAGCCCTCGGCGCCGACGCCCAGCAGCGGATGGTCGCGGAACGCCTTGAGCGCCTCGTTCCAGTAGCGCGAGCGCACCGACCCGATCGCCGTCAGGCGGCTGGGGTCGTTGGGCGGCGTCGCGGCGTTGGGGTCGGTCAGGGTCGTCCAGGCGTGCGAGATGGAGCCGGTGAAGCCGCGCTCGGTGGTGAACAGGTAGCCGGCGAAGACGATCGGCACGAGCGCCAGCACGACCAGCAGGACGGTGCCGATGCGCCGCCGCTGGGCCGGCCCGGGCGGCTCGCTGAGCGCGCGGTAGGTGACCGCCACGCCGACGACGGTCAGCGCGATCAGCATCACGATCAGCAGCACGCCGAGCTGGTGGCCGCCGGGCGTGCGCAGCTCGATCGGCAGCCGGTCGGTGGTCAGGCCCTCGCGCGCGAAGGCCCACAGCGCGACGGGCAGCGCGCCGGCGAAGCCGCACAGCAGCACGGCGGCGCCGCGCAGGCGCAGCGGTACGAACACGAACCAGAAGATCAGCCCGATCGCGAGGGCCAGCAGCGTGCCGCGCGAGTAGGCCAGCAGCTGGGCGACGATGAGGATCCCCAGCGCCGGATAGGCCAGCGCGCAGGCGGGCCCGGCGTGGTGGCGGCGTGAGCCCAGCCACACGCAGGCGGGCACGCCCATGGCGGCGAACAGGCCGGTCGCGTTCCAGTAGCCGAACGGCGCGCGCAGCCGCGCGTACAGCTCGTCGGCGCTGAGCGTGCCGGGGAAGACCTTGGTCAGCAGCGCCCAGCCCGACACGATCACCGCGGCGAGGATCAGCCCCTGCAGGACGCCCGCCCACTGGCCCGGCGCGAAGCGCACCAGCGACAGGCAGAAGGCGAACACGGCCACGTAGGTGATCGTGCGATTGGCCTCCACCCAGGAGTCGTCGGGCTGGACGGACCAGGTGATCGACAGCAGCGTCCAGCCGGCGTACAGCGCGAACACGGCGACCGCGCTGGCGCCCCACCAGCGCCCGCGGTCGGGGGTGGCCAGGATCACGCCGGCGCCGCCGGCGCCGCAGCCGAGCAGCAGCCCCATCTCCACGGCGGTCGTCTCGCCCAGACGCAGCCCGCCGTTGGCGGCGAAGGCCACCAGCGCGACCAGTGCGCCGACGCCGAGGGTCATCCACGCGTCGGCCGACAGGCGCAGGAACGTCAGCGGCCGCGACGGCGCGGCCAGGGCGCCGCTAGGCGCTGCGGCGGTCGACAAGGCGTCGGCGGATGTCGAGGGCGGCGAAGATCGCCAGCGCCAGGGCTCCGACGGCCAGCGCGCCGATCAGCGGCGTGGGCAGCCCGACGCCCGCCTCCGCGACGGGGTCCTGGTCGGCGATCGCCTGCCGGGCGTCGGCGATCGCGGCACGCTCGTCCGGCGTGGCCGAGTGGGCCGGGGCGCCGCCGGGGAAGCCGCCGAACACGCCGGCCGGGGTGGCCGAGTCGGTGCCGGAGTCGCCGCTGGTGCCGCCGGCGGTGGAGCCGCCGTTGGTGCCGCCGCTGCCGCCCGCGCCGCCGCCGGTCGAGCCCGTCGCGGCGCCGCCGCTGGTCCCCGAGCCGCCGTTTGAGCCGCCGCCGGTAGCCGCGGCCAGCTGGGCGGCGCGGATCACGTCGCGGCAGTCGGTGTACTCGTCGACGTCGCTGGGGATCGAGGCCAGCGCCTGGCGCAGCTCCTTCTGGGAGTAGCTCTTGTCGAGCTTGCCGTCCAGCGTGCAGTCGCGGATGACGGCGGCGCCGCTGGCGTGGGCGGCCGCTGCGGGCAGGAGTGCCGCAACGGCGACGATGAGGGGAAGGACCCGTCGCATTCGGCTCATCGACGTTAGCGATCGAGCGCGGCGGCGATGCCGGCCGCCCAGGCCTCGGGGGTGTATGGAGCGGCGTCGGCGCGGGCCTGGCCGCCCAGGCGGGCGCGCAGCGCCGGGTCGTCGCGCAGGCGGCTGATCGCCGCCCGCAGCGCGTCGGGGTCGCCCGCCGGGACGACGAGCCCGTTGCGCTCGTGCATGACGAGCCCGCCGGCGGCGGCGCCGACCTGGTCGGAAGCGATGACGGGGACGGTGCGGTGCATGGCCTCGTTGGCGATCAGCCCCCACGGCTCGCGGAAGGTCCGCGTGCGCAGGGACGGTATGACCAGGACGTCCGAGCCGTCCAGGAAGTTGCGCACCTGCTCGGCGGACACGGGCGGATCGCCGATCAGCAGCGCGTCCGGCCAGGCCGCCTGGAGGACGGCGCGCCCCTTCTCGGGGTCGGGCCGCCCGACGAACAGCACCTGGAAGTCGCGCTCGCGGCGCGGGGTGGGCGGCGGGTCGACCCAGAAGCCGGGGTCGACGGCCTGCGGGGCGACGTGGACGTTGCGCGCCCCGCGGGCGAGGACGTAGCGCGACACGTGTGGGCCGTAGGTGGCGACCGCGTCGGCGTTGCGGTAGAGGGCGAGGGTGGCCAGGTAGCTGAGCGCGTGGGCGGCGCTGACCGGGTGGGCCCACAGCCCGGTCCACAGCACGAAGGGGATGCGCGCGCGCCGCGCACCGGCGGCGGCGGCCAGCGGGGCGATGCGGCCGCCCAGTCCGGCGACGACCGCCGAGTAGCGCTCCGAGGCGGCCAGCGCCTGCACGCCGCGCTGGCTGACGGCGCGGTGGGGCACGGGCAGCGCCGTGCGCTCGCCGGCGCCGTGGCGGTCGCGCCCGCCGAACAGCGCCACCTCGATGCCCACGCGCTCGTGCAGCGCGGCGAACGGCGCGATGCGATCGGGCGGGGCGTGCCCGGTGACCAGCAGGACCGGCTTCACGCGCTGAGCGCGTCCTGGTAGGCGGCGACGGTCGCGGCGCCGCAGCGCTCGCCAGGTGAAGTGGCGCGCGACGGTGTCGCGCGCCTGGTGGCCGAGCTCGTGCAGGTAGCGCGGCTCGTCGAGCAACTCGTCGATCTGGGCGGCGAGCGCCTCGATGTCGCCGGGCGGGACGAGCACCAGCCCGTCGCCGATCTCCTGGGGCCCTGGCTCGCCCATCGGCAGCCGATCGCCGGCACGCCGCCGGCCATCGCCTCGACGTAGGCGACGCCGAAGGCCTCGTCGACGGAGGGCATCACGAACAGGGCGCAGCGGCGAGCGGCGTCCAGGGCGGCCTCGTGCTCGAGCTGGCCGGCGAACTCGACGTCGACCTCCAGCTCGCGGGCCAGCTGCTCCAGGGCGGGGCGCTCGGGCCCGTCGCCGATGACCAGGTAGCGCAGGCGCGGGTGCTTCTCGCGCAGCAGCCACAGCGCGCGGATCACGTCGGCGTGGCGCTTGCGGGCGACGAGGTGGCCGACGGTGACCAGCGTCTCGCGGCGCTTGATCGTCTCGCCGGGCAGGTCGGTGCCCAGGTGCACGACGCGCACGTCGGGCGCCCCGGCGCGGCGGGCCAGCGCGGCGATCCCGGCCGAGTTGGCCAGGGTCATGCGCGCCGCGCCCAGCGCGCGAGCGCACCGCGCTCTCGCCGCCGGGGGCGTGCTCGGTGCACCCACAGCACGTCGGGGCCGTGCACGGAGATGATCGAGCGGCGCGTGGGCGTGGGCGCGGCGCACCGTGTCGCCGGCGGGCACGCCGTTGTGGGCGTGCACGAGCTCGAATGGGAAGCGCGCGCCGCATGCGCCGCAGCGCGGCGCCCAGCGGCAGCGCGGCCCAGGCGCCCCACTGCGCGTAGCTAGCGCTCGCGCGGCGGGGAGACGAACGGGACGTAGTGCGACGCGCAGCCCTTCGCGCTCCTGGGTGCGCGGCTCACGCACGCGCGCGGCCCAGCTCGCGCAGCGCGCGGCGGTCGCGCAGCGCGGCGCGGGGCGGCACCAGCCGGTGCAGCACGGCGACCTCGACCTCGGCGCCCGGCGTCGCGGGCGGCGACGGCCTGGCGGTGGGCCCACAGGCCGAGCACCGGGTCGCGCTCGGAGGGGTAGAACTCGGCGACGACGAGCGCCTTCACCGGCGGTCGGCCGCCTCGTCGTCAGCGGGCGCGATCACGGCCGTCGACGGGCGACATCACCTTGCGCGTCATGGGCGGAGGATATCGACGGGCATTTCGGCCCGGGCGTGCGCGGAGCCGGGCGGCCCGGCGGCGCCCGCTACCGGCGGGCGGCGCGCAGGGTGCGGTTGGCCTGCTCGCGCGGCAGGTAGGGCCGGTCGGCCAGGAACGCCCGCGCCTCCTCCTCGGCCTGGGCGCGCGAGTAGGCGGCGGCGGCCGGGGAGGCGCTGTGGCAGCACCGGGACGGCGTCGATCACGCCGTTGCGCCAGCCGTGCTCGCTGGGCGAGCGCCGACCAGTGCACGTCCAGGCCCCAGCCCATGCGCAGCGGCGGGAAGGGCAGCAGCGCGGCGAAGGTGTCGCGCCGGAGAGCGGTCACGGGGCCGATCTCCACGAACCGCGTCTGGCGGCCGAGCGCTGAACGGACGGCGGCGGGTGACCGTGCCAGGCGGCGTGCGAGTGGCGCGCGGTGGGCGGGCTGGGCCAGCGTCGAGGCCCAGAGCGCTCGGCGGCGGCCAGGAAGCGGTCGAGGAAGCCGCGTGGCAGCTCGACGTCGTCGTCGAGCGAGCAGCAGCCAGTCGACGCCGTCCAGCGGCGCGGTCTGCATCAGCGCGTCGAGGTTCTCGAACTTGCCGCGCTCGCCGGGCGGGGCGACGGCGCGGTCGACGTGGTGGCGGCTGGCGCAGCAGCTCGCGCCCCTGGGCGTCGACGATCGCCCGGCGCTGGTCGCGCACGACCTCCAGCACGAGCACGTGGCGGCGCGGCGTGCGGCGGGCCAGCAGGCGCAGGCGCGCGCGGGCGGGTAGCGCGAGCACGTCGAGCGCGCGGTCGGTCAGCGCGCGCAGGCGTCCGCGCCGGCCGCCGACGGTGCCCGAGCGGCCGGCCAGGAAGTCGGGCGTGGCCGGGTCGGGCGGTGGTCGAGCGCGATCTCCAGGCGGCCGAGCGAGTGGGCGGCCATGACGGGGCCGTTGGCGCAGCGGTGCAGCGGGCCGTGGGCGATGCAGCCGGCCAGCACCCGCAGCTCGCGGGCCAGCGAGGGCGCGCGCTGCTGGTGGACGTCGTAGCGGCGGCTGGCGCGGCCGCGGTTCGCGCGCGGCGCGCATGAGCGCACGCAGGCGCGCGTCGTCACCGGCGCGGCGGTGGTCGACCCCGGCCCCGGCCAGGTAGCGGATGCGCGGGCGGTCGGAGGCGCGCAGGCGGTCCTGCCACTCCTGCTCGTCGCCGTACAGCTGGTGGTCGGGGTCGAAGCCGCCCGACGCGGCCCAAGGCGCTGCGGCGGATGGCCATGTTCGCCCCCACGCGTGCGGCGCCTCCACGTCGCTGGCCCCCAGGTCGAGCGCGGTGACCGGCGCCCCCTCGCGACCGCACATCGGAAAGGCGTGGTCCTCGATGCGCGCGACGATCGGGCCGGCGAAGCAGTCGACGTCGGGGTTGGCGGCGGCGCCGGCGATCAGCGCCTCCAGCCAGCCGTCGTGGACGCGCACGTCGTCGTCCAGGAAGGCGATCAGCTCGCCGTCGGTGTGGTCGATCGCCGTGTTGCGCGCGGCGTTGAGGCCCTGCTGGGCGTCGTGGACGACGACCTCGGCACCCAGCTCGCGGGCGACCGCCTCGGAGGCCGGGTCGGGCCCGTCGATCACCACCAGCACCTGCGCGCCCACCGCCCGCGCCTGGCCCAGCACCGAATCGAGCGCCACGCGCAGGTAGGCGGGACGGCCGTGGGTGGGGATGACGACCGAGACGCTCGGCGCGGGCACCCGCGGGACGCTACTAGCGGCGGCGTGTCAGACATCGGCGACCGAGGACGTAGAGAGCGGTACACAGACCTGGCGACGGGAGGTCCAGCGACGCGCACGTGCTGCCGTGGTCGGCAACCGCTTCGGCCCCGTGCTGGTGGCCTCGGCCGGCGAGCTGGACCGCCACGGCGTGCCCCACCGAGCCGCCCGCCGGCCGTAGGGTCTGGTGGGTGATCCTGTTCCTGCACAACCGCTACCGGGTCATCGGCGGTGAGGAGCAGGCCGTGGGCGAGCTGGCGCGCGTGGTGCGCGAGCGCCTGGACGAGCCCGTGGAGCTGCTCGAGCGCCCGGCGACCGCCTCGGGGCTGACCGCCGCGCGCGGGCTGTTGCGCGGCGGGCTGGACGAGCAGGAGGTCGGCGAGGCGGTGCGTCGCAGCGGCGCGCGCGTCGTCCACGTGCACAACCCGCTGCCGACGCTGGGCTGGCGCGCCCTGGACGCCGCTCGTCGCGCCGGCGCGCGCGTCGTCCTGCACCTGCACAACTACCGGCTGGTGTGCGCGGTCGGGGTGTGCTTCACCGAGGGCGAGGACTGCACGCGCTGCCATGGGCGCGACACCCGCCCCGGGGTGCGCCACCGCTGCCGCGGCTCGCTCTCGGAGGCTGCCGTGTACGCGGCGGCGCTGGCGCGCTGGCAGCACCGCACCGTCGAGCTGGCCGATCACGTCGTCGTGCCCAGCGCGTTCGCGCGCGATCGCCTGCTGGCGCTCGGCGCCCCGCTGGATCCGGCGCGCACGAGCGTCGTCGCCCACGTCGTCGACCCGGCCGTGGCCGAGCCGCGCTTCGACCTGCACGGCCCGGCGCTGGTGGCCGGGCGGCTGTCGCGCGAGAAGGGCATCGACGTGGCCATCGACGCCTGCCGGCGGGTCGGCCGCCCGCTGGTGGTGGCGGGCGACGGCCCCGACCGCGGCTACCTGGAGAACGTCGCCGCGGCCTGCGACGTGCGTTTCACCGGCCGCGTCTCCTCCGCCGAGCTGGCCAGGCTGCGCGCGGCGGCGTCGGTCGCGCTCGTGCCGTCGCGCTCGGCCGAGACGTTCGGCCTGGCCGCCGCCGAGGCGATGGCCGCGGGCCTGCCGGTGGTGGCCTCGCGCATCGGCGCGCTGCCGGAGCTGATCGGCGACGCGGGCACGCTCGTCGCGCCCGGCGATCCGGATGCGCTGGCCGCGGCGCTGGAGGGTCCGCTGCCCGATCCGCGCGCGGCGCTGGAGCGGGTGCGAGAGCGCTGCGGCCCGGCCGGGGTGGCCGCGCAGCTGGCGGCGATCTACGACGCCTGAGGCTGGGGCACGACGACCACCGGGCAGGCCGCGTGGGCCAGCAGCTTGGTGGAGGTGGTGCCCAGCACGCGCGTGTGCAGCGCACCGTGGCCGTGGGAGCCGACGACGATCGCGGCCGCGTCCCGCTCGGAGGCCAGCTGGGCGAGCGTCTCGGCGATGGTCATCTCGTCGGCCATCACCAGCGCCTCGGCGGCGAAGCCGACCTCGCGCGCGATCGACACGCCCTGGGCGGCGACCTGCTGGGAGCGCTCGGTGGAGGCCTCGTCGAGCAGCTCGGCGCTCTGGGGGTCCAGCGGCATGTCGATGCCCACCACGCCCTCGCCGGTGATCGGCAGCGTGGCCAGCGCCGGCTCCCACACGGTGACGATCAGCGCGGTCGTGCAGGTCAGCAGCGCGCGGGCGCTGCGCACGGCCTGCTGGGAGGAGTCTGAGCCGTCGAAGCCGATCACCACGGGAGCGTCCATGGCGCGCATCCTTTCATGAGAGGGTGTGCGCCATGTTCGACGCCCCGATCGTCTTCGCGCCCCTGTTCATGGAGCGCGTGTGGGGCGGTCGCTGGCTGCAGGAGGCCTACGGCAAGCCGCTGCCGCCGGGCGCGGTGATCGGCGAGTCGTGGGAGCTGGTGGACCGCGAGGAGGCCGAGAGCGTCGCCGAGGACGGCACCGGCCTGCACGCGCTGTGGACCGACCATCGCCAGGCGGTCTTCGGCGCCCGCGGGGTGGCCAGCCCGGCCACCCGCTTCCCGATCCTGGTCAAGCTGCTGGACGCCGAGCAGGCGCTGTCGGTGCAGGTGCATCCGCCGGCGCCGGTCGCGCCCAGGCTGGGCGGCGAGCCCAAGAACGAATGTTGGGTGCTGGCCGACGCCCGGCCCGACGCCCACCTGCTCGTCGGCCTGCGGGCCGGCGTGGACCGGGCCGCCTTCGATGCCGCGCTGACCGCCGGCGAGGACGTCTCGCTGATGCTGCAGCGCATCCCGGTCTCGCGCGGCGACGCGATCGACATCCCCTCCGGTCGCCTGCATGCGATCGGCGCCGGCTGCCTGATCGCCGAGATCCAGCAGAACAGCGACACCACCTACCGCGTGTTCGACTTCAACCGTCCCGGCCTGGACGGCAAGCTGCGTCAGCTGCACGTGCCCGAGTCGCTGGCCTCGATCGACTTCGCCGACGTCGAGCCCCAGCTGGTGGCCCGCGACAGCGAGACGATCACCCACACCGGCGACTTCGAGGTCGACCGCTGGCGCCTGGACGGCGAGCGCGCCGCCGCGCCGGCGGGCGAGTGCGCGATCGTGGTCGTGCTGGAGGGCGCGGTGGAGGCGGCGGGCGGGCGGCGCTTCGGCCCCGGCCAGCTGTTCCTGGTGCCCGCGCAGGCGGACGCGACGCTGCGCGGCGACGGCGCGCTGCTGCTGCGCACCCTGCTGCCGGCCGCCTAGCGGCGGCGCAGCAGGGCGTCGTCGGGGGCCAGCAGCGCGACGACCGCCGCCAGCCAGGCGACGCCGCACAGGAAGCCCCCGATGGTGTCGCTGGGCAGGTGGGAGGCGGCCAGCACCCGGGTGATGGCCATCAGCGGAATGAGCGCGAGCAGCACGACGGTCATGGCCTGCTGGCGGTGGCGCCAGGTGACGAGGGCGAGCGCGCCGAACAGCGCGGTCGCGTAGGCGACGTGGCCGCTGGGGTAGTTGCGCCCGAAGCCCTTGACCTCCTCCCACAGCGGCGTGGGTCCGAGCAGGTGCTTGAGCACGGCGGTGAGCACCACGACGCCGCTGGCGGCCGCCACCAGCAGCGCCCAGCGCCGGCCGTCGTTCTCCCACACCACCCAGGCTGCGGCGGCGACGGTGCCCACCGCCACCCACGGCGTGGCCAGCGCGTCGAACAGCTCCAGCGCGCTGTTGAAGTCGCCCGAGACGCGGTAGGGCCGCCAGTGCTCCCACAGGCGCGTGACCGCCCGCTCGCCGGGCAGCGGCCCGATCAGGTGCAGCCACGCGTTCAGCGCGAGGACGCCGAGCAGGCAGACGCCCGCGACGACCAGCAGCCAGCGCCGGGCCGCGGGGTCTAGGCCGCCGTCTGGGCCTGCGCCCACGCCACCGTGCGCCGCAGACCCTCGGCGAGATCGATCGTCGGCTCCCAGCCCAGCGCCTCCCGCGCGCGGGTGACGTCCAGGCAGCTGCGCGGCATCTCGCCGGCGCGGGCGGGCGCGAACTGGGCCTCGAAGGTGCCCTGCGCGTAGGGCGACAGCGCCGCGACGAGGTCGAGCACCGAGCTCTCGCGGCCGGTGCCGACGTTGTACTCGCCGCGCGCCTGCGGGTGGGCGAGCACGGCCAGCAGTGCCGCCACCACGTCGCCGACGTAGACGTAGTCGCGCGTCTGGCGCCCGTCGCCGTAGATGGTCGGCTGCTCGTCGCGCTCGAGCTTGCCGCAGAAGATGGCGATCACGCCGGCCTCCCCCAGCGGGTCCTGCCGGGGGCCGTAGACGTTGCCCAGGCGCACGGTTGCGCCCGACAGGCCGTAGAGGCGCTCGTAGAGGCCGATGTAGCGCTCGGCGCAGAACTTCGACTGGCCGTAGGGCGCCTCGGGCAGCGGCTCGATCGTCTCGGGGGTGGGGATCACCTCGGCCTCCCCGTAGATCGCCCCGCCGGTGGAGACGTTGATCACGCGAGCGCCGGCCTGGCGCGCGGCGTCGAGCACGTTGATCGTGCCGCCGATGTTCGTCATCGCGTCGAACACCGGGTCGGCGACCGACTTGCGCACGTCGATCTGCGCGGCCAGGTGGAAGACCACCTCGGCCTGCGCGGCGGCGACGGCGGCGGCGACGTCGTCGGCCTGGCGCACGTCGCCGCGGCGCAGCGTGGCGCCGGCGGCCAGTGCCTCGCGCAGGTTCTCCTCCTTGCCGGAGGACAGGTCGTCGAGCACGACCACGTCGTGGCCCTCGGCCAGCAGCGCGTCGACCAGGTTCGATCCGATGAAGCCGGCGCCGCCGGTGACCAACGTTCGCATGCCCGCAGACTAGATGGCGCGGCTGGGCGTTGACTTAGGATTTCCTCCCATGCGGATCCGTGCGGCAGTGCTTGAGGAGTTCGGTCAGCCCCTCGTCGTCCAGGACGTGGACCTCGAAGGGCCCAAGGCGGGCGAGGTGCTGGTGCGCCTGCACGCCTGCGGGGTCTGCCACACCGACATGTACACCGCCTCGGGGGCGGATCCGTCGGGCTATGCGCCGTGTGTGCTCGGCCACGAGGGTGCGGGCGTGGTGGAGGCGATCGGCGAGGGCGTGACCAGCGTCGCGCCCGGCGACCACGTCGTGACGCTGTTCTCCCCCCAGTGCGGCGAGTGCGTGCACTGCGTCTCGCCCAAGACGAACCTGTGCATGGCCATCCGCGCCGAGCAGAACCAGGGCTACCTGCCCGATCACACCACGCGCCTGTCGCGAGGGCGCCGCGAGCCGATCCGCCACTTCATGGGCACCTCGACGTTTGCCGAGGCGACGGTGATGCCGGAGATCGCGCTGGCCAAGGTCTCGCCCGAGGCGCCGCTGGAGGTGGCGGCGCTGTTTGCCTGCGGCCTGACCACCGGGCTGGGTGCGGCGATGTACACGGCCAAGCTGGAGGCGGGCAGCACGGCGGTGGTGTTCGGCGCCGGCATGGTCGGGCTGGGCGCCGTCGTCGGCGCACGCCTGCAGGGCGCTGAACGGATCGTCTGCGTGGACATGAGCGACGACCGCCTCGAGCTGGCCCGCCACCATGGCGCCACGCACGTGATGAAGGGCGGGCCGCAGGCCACCGAGGCGATCCTCGAGATGACCGACGGCTACGGGGCCGACTACACGTTCGAGTGCACGGGCCTGGTCGGGGTGATGGCGCAGGCCGTGGAGACCGCGCGCATGGCCTGGGGGCTGTGCACCGTCTGCGGCGTGGCCGGCAAGGGCGAGACGCTGGACATCATTCCCCGCTGGCTGATCCAGGGCCGGCGCGTTGCCGGCTCCAGCTTCGGTGGTGCCAAGGGCCGCGACAACGTGCCCGAGCTGGTGCAGCGCTATCTCGACGGCGACATCGACGCCGAGGCGTTCGTCAGCCACCGCATCACGCTGGACGAGGTCAACAAGGGCTTTGACCTCATGCACCACCAGGACGGCATCCGCAGCGTCATCCAGTACGTCTGAGCGCCGCGGGCGACGGCCTATCGGCTGAGGAAGCGCTCGTCGGCGTAGGCCGCGGCGACGAGCGCGACCGCCCCGACGACCACGAACGTGATCAGGCCAAGCGGGACGGCGGGCAGCACACCGATGTGAGCGACGCTGAGGGCGATCGCCTCGTAGGCGACGACCAGCGCGACGCCGAACGCGGCACCGAGGCCCAGCCAGGCCTGGCTGACCGATGGCGTCGGCGTTTGCGCCTTGGTGACTGGTCGAGCAGAAGCGGACAACTGCATGGGGTTTGTCGTACCCGGGCGCCAACAGCATGAACCCCGGGGTGGTCGCCTCGAACAGGCGTCCACGTCGACGCGATCGCGGCCTAGCGATATCGATCTTCTTCCAGCGGGGGGCCGATCCTGCTTCAGCGCCCGGTCGTCGCGATCCGCTCCTCGGTCCTCCCGGTAGCGTGCTGCGCGGCCGATGATCGACCTGCACTGCCATCTCCTGCCCGGCATCGACGACGGGCCCGAGACGCTCGACGCGGCGCTGGCGCTGGCTCGCGGACAGGTGGGTGCCGGTGTCGATCGGGTGGCCTGCACGCCTCATGTCGACTGGTCGGCGCCCAACTCCTCGGAGGCGATCCTGCCCGCGGTCGATCGGCTGTCCAGGGCCCTGGCGGCCGCCGGCGTCGGCCTGGAGGTCGTCGCGGGCGGCGAGGTCGGCCTGACTCGAGCGATCAAGACGGACGATGACGAGCTGACGGCGTTGCGCCTCGGTGGCGGTCCGTGGCTTCTGCTGGAGGCGCCGTTGGCCGCCCAGGTCGGCGTCGAGAGCGCCGTCCTGACGGTGGCGATGCGCGGTCACCGCATCCTCCTTGCCCATCCGGAGCGTTGCCCCGCCTTTCATCGCGACCTGGACCCGCTGGCCCGCCTCGTCGATCAGGGGGTGCTGTGCCAGGTCACGGCGACATCGCTGACCGGTCGCTTCGGTCGCACCGTGCAGCGCGTCGCGACGCGCATGGTGCAGGCGGGGCTGATCCACGTGGTGGCCTCAGATGCCCACGACGACCGGCGTCGCCCGCCCGGCCTGCGCGAGCACGTCGAGGAGGCGGGCTTCGGCCATCTGGTCGGCTGGCTGACCGAGGACGTGCCCGGTGCGATCCTTGACAGCGCAACCATTCCGGAGCGCCCATCCGCGCCTGAGGCGGCGCGGCGGCGCTGGTGGCAGCGCGGCTGAGCGCCGCCGGCCATCGCCTGCGCTGGACACCGTTCGTCCAGGAAACGGGGCAAAGCGATCTCCCCGGCGGGCCAGGCGAGGGCGCCGTGGCGCCCGAGCAGATCTCACCGTGCGCTCGTCGCTGATCCCGCTGGGATTGGCGGCGAACGGGGCGTCCGGTGGGCCCCGGAAGGCGGGGGCCATCAATGACGATTGCGCGCGCACGGACCGCCGTGTGCATCGTGCTGGCTGGGCTTGTGGCGTCGGCGGTGTCGGTCGCTCGCGCATCGGCGGCGACGCCGGCGCAGCGCTATCCGGTCGGATCGGCCGGCATGTCGCTGGCCGTCTCGATCGCCGAGCGCTACTGGGATGCCGATCCATGCGGCGGCGACGTGGCGCTGTCATGGGCCACGGTTGATCCGTCGTGGGTCAACGCCCGCGCCTACTGGAGCAACCCCATCGGCGTCTCTGGTCATGCGGACGCCAACTTCGCGTGCTCGGTCGTCTTCAACGCGAACGCGTGGCTTCCGTGGCCACGCTTCTGCAGCGTCGTGGCGCATGAGTACGGCCACCTGACCGGGCACTCCCACAGCGACGACCCGAGCGATGTGATGGCGGGCGTCATCCGCACCACACTGCCGGCCTGCGCGGCCGTCGCCGATCCGGCGGCCATGGGCCGAGCTCGCAGCCGGATGGGCACCGGTTCCCGGCGCGCCCCGACGCGCGCCGGGAACCCGGTCACTCGCGGACCGACAAACAGGACGCGGCGCTGATTCGAACATCCGACCGCGCTGCGCGCGCGCTCCTCAGGGCCTACGCGACGTTTCGCGACGCCTTGAAGCTGGCGATCGTCTCGCGCAGGCCATCACGCAGCGCCACGGCCGCCTCGAAGCCCATCAGCTCCCGCGCGCGGCTCACATCCAGGAACCGCGTCGGCTGGCCGTCGGGGCGGGAGCTGTCCCACACGGTCTCGCCCTCGTAGCCGGTCAGCTCCTCGATCAGCTCGGCCAGGTCGCGGATGCGCGTCTCGATGCCGGTGCCGATGTTGACGGGGTCGGAGACCTTGAGGTGCTCGGCGGCGAGCAGCAGCGCCCGCGCCGCGTCGTCGACGTAGAGGAACTCGCGGGAGGGCGAGCCGGTACCCCACAGAACGACCTGCTCGCCGCCGGAGTCGCGCGCCTCGACGTACTTGCGGATCATGGCCGCGATCACATGGCTGTCCTCGAGGTCGAAGTTGTCCTCGGGCCCATAGAGGTTGGCCACGATCGGCACGACGGAGTCGAAGCCGTACTGGCGTCGGTAGGCATCCGACAGCACGAGCATCATCTTCTTGGCCAGGCCGTAGGGCGCGTTGGTCTCCTCCGGGTAGCCGTCCCAGAGGTCGTCCTCGGAGAACGGCACCGGCAGCACCTTGGGGTAGGCGCACACCGTGCAGGCCGACACCAGCTTCTCCACGCCCGCCTGGCGGGACTGCTCGAAGACGTTGATGGCCATCGCGAGGTTGTCGTAGACCAGCGGCGCCGGGTTGCGGCGGTTGAAGCCGATCCCGCCGACGTTGGCGGCCAGATGGATCACCACCTGGGCGCCGTCGAGGGCCTCGCGGCAGGCGGCGGCGTCGGGCAGGTCGTGCTCGCGCGAGAGCGGCACGCGCACCTCGGCGCCCAGCGCCTCGAGCCGTCGCACGGCGACGTGCCGAGGAAGCCCGCCCCGCCGGTGACGACGGTCTTTCTGCCCTGCCAGAATGCGCTGCTGGGTTCGGCCATCGCGCTCAGCGTACGCCGCGGCCGGCCAGCTGGTCGTCGAGCGCTGGACGTCGGCGTCGACCATGATCCGCACCAGCTCGTGGAAGCTCACCTTCGGGGTCCAGCCCAGCTGCTCGCGCGCCTTGCTCGCGTCGCCGAACAGCGAGTCGACCTCGGCCGGGCGCAAGTAGCGCTGGTCGAACTCCACCTCCTCGGGCCAGTCGATGCCCGGTGGCCGGCGGCGACGTCGAGGAAGTCGCGCACCGAGTGCTTCTCGCCGGTGGCCACCACGTAGTCGTCGGGCTCGTCGGCCTGCAGCATCCGCCACATCGCGTCGATGTAGTCCGGCGCGTAGCCCCAGTCGCGCTGGGCGTCGAGGTTGCCCAGGTACAGCTTGTCCTGCAGGCCCGCCTTGATGCGCGCGAGCGCGCGGGTGATCTTGCGGGTGACGAAGGTCTCGCCGCGGCGCGGGCTCTCGTGGTTGAAGAGGATCCCGTTGCAGGCGAACATGCCGTAGGCCTCGCGGTAGTTGACCGTGATCCAGTAGGCGGCGACCTTGGCCACCGCGTAGGGGCTGCGCGGATGAAACGGCGTGTCCTCGCCCTGCGGCGGCGGCGAGGCGCCGAACATCTCCGAGGAGGACGCCTGGTAGAAGCGCGGCGCCACGCCGGCGTCGCGGATCGCCTCGAGCAGGCGCAGGGTGCCCATGCCGGTCACGTCGAAGGTGTACTCGGGGATGTCGAAGGAGACGCGCACGTGCGACTGCGCGCCCAGGTGGTAGACCTCGTCGGGCTGCAGCTCGTAGATCAGGCGGGTCAGGCGGCTGGACTCGCTCAGGTCGCCGTAGTGCAGCATGAGCTTGACCGCTCTCGTGCGGATCGCGGTAGAGGTGGTCGATGCGCTCGGTGTTGAACGACGACGAGCGCCGGATCAGCCCGTGAACCTCATAGCCCTTGTCCAGCAGCAGCTCGGCGAGGTAGGAGCCGTCCTGCCCGGTGATCCCCGTGATCAACGCCTTCTTGGCTGCAGTCATCCGGCCGGATCGTAGCGGTGCCCCGACCGGCGATAGCATCCTTTGACCGATGCCCCGCGCACTCATCACCGGCATCTCGGGGCAGGACGGCTCGTACCTGGCCGAGCTCCTCCTGGAGAAGGGCTATGAGGTCTGGGGGATGGTCCGCCGCTCGACCAACGAGCGCTTCCCCCTCATCGAGCACCTGCGTTCCGACATCCGCCTCGTCCAGGGCGACATGCTCGACCACATGACCCTGCTGGACGCCGTCGCGCAGGCCCGCCCGCACGAGCTCTACAACCTCGCCGCGACCTCCTTCGTGCCGCTGTCGTGGAAGCAGCCGGTCATGACCGCGCAGTTCACCGCCGTCGGCGTGACCTCGATGCTCGAGGCGATCCGCATCTTCGACCCGCACATCCGCCTCTACCAGGCGTCCTCGTCGGAGATCTTCGGCGCGACGACCGAGAGCCCGCAGTCGGAGATGACGCCGTTCAAGCCGCACACGCCCTACGGCGTGGCCAAGCTCTACGGCCACCTGATGGTCTCCAGCTACCGCGAGCACTACGGCATGCACGCCTCCAGCGGGATCCTCTACAACCACGAGTCGCCGCGGCGCCCGGCCGACTTCGTCACGCGCAAGGTCACGCGCACCGCGGCGGAGATCAAGCTCGGGCTGGCCAGCGAGCTGCGCCTGGGCGACCTGCGCGCCACCCGCGACTGGGCCCACGCCCGCGACGTGGTCGAGGCGATGTGGCTGATGCTCCAGCAGCACCAGGGCGGCGACTACGTCGTCTGCACCGGCGTCAGCCGTTCGGTGCAGGAGCTGGTCGACGCGGCGTTCGCCGTCGTCGACCTGGACCCCGAGCCCTACGTCGTCGTCGACCCGGCCTTCGTGCGCCCGCCCGACCCGGTGCCGCTGGTCGGCGACCCCTCCAAGGCGATGAGCGAGTTGGGCTGGAAGCCGCGCACCTCCTTTGAGGACATGGTGCGCGAGATGGTGGAGGCCGACCTCGAGACGGCCGAGCGGCGGGCGGCGGCGCTGCCGTCATCGTCGACCTGAGCGCAGCAGCACCCTCGCTGCTGCGGGGCGGCCCGCTTTGCGTCATCGCCTGTGATGCCGCGCTGGCGTCGCGCAGTGTCGAAGTCGCGCGCGAGCGTGTTGATCGCGACGTTGACGACCGTCGTGTCGAGGATCGACATGATCGCGCCGAGCACGACGACGCTGGCCACGAGCGTCAGGCCCCCGGTCCAGCTTGTCGGTGGTGGAAGCGGGGCCTGCCGGGTCGGCGCTCACCTACGCACGTAGCGCAGGTGAGCGCGAAACCCAGACGGGTGTGTATCAGTCTTCGTCCTTCTTCTCGTTCACCACGTCCGCGCCCTCGTCCCCATGGGGCGGCGTGGAGGTCGCCGAGACGGATGGCGCGTTCGGGGCGGTGGGGTCGGGCTGCGGCGCGCTGCCGTTGAGCGCCGAGCCGGACGCGGGTTGCGCGGGATCGGGTACGGGGCTCGCGGTCGGAAAGGGCGTGGCGTCAGCCGAGCCCTCCTGGATCCACCGCTCGTCTTGGAGCGGATGACCCTGAGCGTGATGATGCCGACGATCACCACGGCGGCGCCCTTGACGATCCTGCCGCTCCGCTTGCCCGCCCACACGGTCGCCGCCGTCTTGGGGGCCTTCTGCACCACCTTGGCCTTGGTGACCTTCTTGCCGGCCTTCCCCGCCGCGCGCGTCGCGCGCTGCTTCTTGGATGGCTTGCGTCCCGGGATCAGGCCCATAGGCGTTCCTCCTCTGGGTCGAATGCTTGCCTGTGACCTACCCGATCATCCCATGCGTCAACGCGCCGGTGGGCAACCGCGACATCGACCACGCCGAAACCCAGTCGCGCGGCGCGCGAGCACAGCTCGGCGCTACCGTCCTGCGCAGGACACTAACGCCATAGAACGGGATTCTGGCGTATCGGCGCTGTCGATTAGACCGCGCTGCGCAGCCAGTCGACCGTCTGGGCCACGCCCTCGCGCACGCCGATGCGCGCCTCCCAGCCCAGCAGCTCGCGGGCCTTCTCCACCGACGGCCAGCGGCGCACCACGTCCACCGGGAAGCTGGGCAGGTGCTCGAAGCGCAGCGCGGCGGGATCCTTGCCGCAGGCCTCCCAGATGATCGCGGCGATCTCGGCCACGGTCATCTCCTGGGCGGCGGAGACGTTGAAGTCCTCGTTCAGCCCGGCCGGATGGGCCATCGCGGTGACGATTCCGTCGGCGATGTCGTCGACATGGGTCAGCGTGCGCGTCTGCGTGCCGTCGCCGAAGATCGGCAGCGGATCGGCGCCCGACGGCGCCTTGCGGATCACGTCGGGGACCATGTGCGCGATGCCCGGCTCGTCGGTAGGAGCATCTAGCCAGGCCCGTAGGCGTTGAACGGGCGGCAGATCGTGAAGGCCAGGTCATGCTCGTCGTGGGCGGCGCGCACCCACACCTCGCCGGCCAGCTTGCTGAAGCCGTAGGCGCTGCGTGGCATCGCCACCTCCCACACGTGCTCCTCGGTGGTCGGGTACTGCGTCGCGCGCTCGAAGACCATGCTCGAGGACACGTACACGAAGCGCTCGGTGCCGGCGTCGATCGCCGCGCCGATGACCCCGTTGTAGAG
>CAVRPY010000001.1:0-233325 GCA_963723265.1 uncultured Solirubrobacteraceae bacterium | reverse complement strand
CGGGCGCCACCAAGCCGGTCGTCGCCGAGCTCAACGGCTCGCCTGACGACAACAACGCGACGCTGTTCGCGCAGGGCTACAACTCGGTGCTCGACCCGCTCTACAAGAGCGGCGAGTACGTCAAGGGGCCCAACCAGTCGGTGCCGGACTGGGACAACCAGCAGGCGCTGACCATCTACGAGCAGATGCTCCAGAAGACGGGCAACAAGATCGACGGCGTGCTGGCCGCCAACGACGGCCTGGCCAACTCGGTCATCTCGGCCGAGAAGGCGCGCAAGCTCGACCCGGTCCCGGTCACCGGCCAGGACGCGACGCTGCAGGGCCTGCAGAACATCCTCGTCGGCGACCAGTGCATGACCGTCTACAAGGCGATCAAGGCCGAGGCCGACGCGGCGTCCAAGCTGGCGATCGCGCTGGCCAAGGGCGAGCAGCCCGAGGCGGGCCTGGTCAACGGCAAGTCCGACGACGGCTCCCGGCAGGTGCCGTCGGTGCTGCTGACGCCCGTCGCCGTGACCAAGGACAACATCAAGGACACAGTGCTGGCCGACAACTTCGTCTCGCGCGACGACCTGTGCGCGGGCAAGTTCGCCTCGGCCTGCGAGAAGGCAGGGATCTGACCATGGCCAGCGATGCGGGGCGCCCGGACGGGCGCCCCACCTCGCTGCTCGCGTTGCGGGGCATCTCGAAGGCATTCGGCGCCGTGCAGGCGCTGTACCGCGTCAACCTGTCCGTCGAGGCCGGCGAGGTGCTGGCCCTGGTCGGCGACAACGGCGCCGGCAAGTCGACGCTCATCAAGGCGATCGCCGGCATCTATCCGATCGACGAGGGCGAGATGTACTTCGAGGGCGGCGAGTCCACATCCACGGGCCCAAGGACGCCGCTCGACTGGGCATCGAGGTCGTCTACCAGGACCTCGCGCTGGCCGACAACCTCGATGTCGTCCAGAACATGTTCCTCGGGCGCGAGGAGGTCACCGGCCGCTGCGCTCGCTGGACGAGACGGTGATGGAGAAGCGCGCCCGGGAGACGCTGTCGACGCTGGCGGTGACGACGATCCGCTCGGTGCGCCAGACCGTCGCCAGGCTGTCGGGCGGCCAGCGCCAGTCGGTCGCCATGGCCAAGGCGGTCATGTGGAACTCGCGTGTGGTGCTGCTCGACGAGCCGACCGCCGCCCTCGGCGTGGCCCAGACGCGCCAGGTGCTCGACCTCGTGCGCCGGTTGGCCACGCAGGGGCTCGGCGTGATCCTCATCTCGCACAACCTGCACGACGTCTTCGAGGTGGCCGACCGCATCACCGTGCTGCGCCTGGGCCAGGACGTGGCCGACTTCGTCACCGCCCAGACCAACCAGCAGGAGGTCGTGCAGGCGATCACCTCCGGCGCGCTGTCGCGCGTCCCCGGCCAGCACGAGGAGGCGCTGTCATGAGCACGCCGAGCACCCAGGCGCCCGACGACCCGACCCATCACGAGACGCTGCTGGACGAGGAGCCGCGCGGCCAGTCGGTCGGCGACTACATGCGGCGCTGGTGGGCGGGCGTGCGCAGCGGCGAGCTCGGCTCGCTGCCGATCATCGTCGGGCTGATCATCATCGTGATCGTCTTCCAGTCGCAGAACGCGAACTTCCTCACCGCCGGCAACTTCCTCAACCTCGTCATCCAGGCGGCCGGGATCATGACCATCGCCATGGGCGTGGTCTTCGTCCTGCTGCTGGGCGAGATCGACCTGTCGGTCGGCTACGTGTCGGGCGTGGGCGGCGCGGTCGCCGCGCTGCTGACACTGCCCGGCGGCAACTGGGAGTTCGCCGGCCTGCCCGCGGTGATCGTCGTGCTGATCATCGGCCTGCTGATCGGCTCGCTGAACGGGCTGCTGTTCACGAAGGTCGGCATCCCGTCGTTCGTCGTCACGCTGGCCGGCCTGCTGGCCTGGAACGGCGTCGTGCTGCTGATCATCGGCGACAAGGGCACCGTGGTCATCCAGAGCGCCCTGATCGTCAACCTGGCCAACGGCTTCATCTCCGAGCTGGCGTCGTGGATCCTCGTCGCGGTGGCGATCGCCGGCTACGCGGTCCTGCTGGCCGCCGGCCGGGTGCGCAGGGCGCGCGCCGGCCTGCCCGTCGAGCCGCCGCTGCTGTCGCTCGCCCGGCTGGGCCTGCTGGCCGTTGCGCTGGCCTTCGGCGTGTGGGTGGTCGACCAGGACCGCGGGGTCCCCTACGTCGTGCTGATGCTCGCCGGGCTGTTCCTGCTGTGGAGCTATATGCTCAACCGCAGCCGCTTCGGCCGCCACATCTACGCGATCGGCGGCAACATCGAGGCGGCCCGGCGGGCGGGCATCCCGGTCGACCGGGTGCGCATCGCCTGCTTCGCGCTGTGCTCGATGATGGCCACGCTGGGCGGCGTGGTGTTCGCCTCCCGCCTGATCTCGGTCGACACGGGCGCCGGAGGCGGCACGATCCTGCTGTACTCGATCGCCGCCGCGGTGATCGGCGGGTGCTCGCTGTTCGGCGGGCGCGGCACGATCAAGGCGGCCGTGCTGGGTGCGATCGTGATCGCCTCGATCGACAACGGGCTGGGCCTGCTCGGGCTGGCCTCCGGCACGAAGTTCATCATCACGGGCCTCGTGCTGCTCGCCGCCGTGACCGTGGACTCGCTGGCGCGCCGCAACCTCGCCCACTCCGGGCGGGCGTGAGCGGCGCGCGCCTCGTCGGCCTCGACGTCGGCACCTCCTCGACCAAGGGGGTGCTCGTCGACGCCACCGGCACCGTCCTGGCCACGGCGGAGCGTCCGTATCCGCTGTCGACGCCGCGGCCGGGCTGGGCCGAGCAGGACCCCGAGGACTGGTGGTCCGCCGCGTCGGCGGTCCTCGCCGACCTCGGCGCGTGCGACGCGATCGGACTCAGCGGCCAGATGCACGGGCTGGTCGCGCTCGACAGCGATGACCAGCCGCTACGGCCCGCGATCCTGTGGAACGACGGGCGGTGCCAGCCGCAGTGCGACATGCTCATCGAGGAGATGGGGCTGGATCGGCTCGTCGCTCTGAGCGGCAACCGTCCGTTGGCGGGGTTCACCGCGCCGAAGCTGCGCTGGATGGCGGAGCACGAGCCGGGCCTCTTCGCGCGCATTCGTCGCGTTCTGCTGCCCAAGGACTACGTCCGGCTCCGGCTCTGCGGCGAGGCGGCTACGGACGTGAGCGACGCCTCGGGCACGCTGCTGCTGGACGTGGGCGCACGCGCGTGGAGCCCCGAGCTGTGCGCGGCCCTGGGCGTCGACGAGGCCTGGCTGCCGCCGGTGCTGGAGAGCGGCGCGGTCTCGGGCGAGACCGCTTCCGGCGTGCCGGTCGCGGCGGGCGCCGGCGACCAGGCGGCGGGCGCGCTCGGCGTCGGGGTGCTGCGCGAGGGCGGCGCGGCGTCGGTTGTGCTGGGCACCTCCGGCGTGGTCTTCGCCGCGCGCGACGCGTTCGCTGCCGACCCCGACGGGCGGCTGCACGCCTTCTGCCACGCCGCGCCGGCCACCTGGCACGTGATGGGGGTGATGCTGTCGGCGGCGGGCGGCCTGCGCTGGCTGCGCGACGCGACCGACCCCGGGGCCTCGTTCAGCGCGCTGGTCGACGAGGCGGCGGCGTGGCCGGTGGGCGCCGAGGGACTGCTGTTCGCGCCCTATCTGGCCGGCGAGCGCACGCCGTGGGCCGACGCCGGCGCGCGCGGCGCCTTCGTCGGCCTGTCGCTGCGCCACGACCGCGGCGCGCTCGTGCGCGCGGTGCTGGAGGGCGTCGCGCTGGGCCTGCGCGACTCGCTGGACCTGATCGCCGCCACGGGCGCCCGGCCGGCCAGCGGGCGCATCTCCGGCGGCGGCGCCGAATCGGACCTGTGGCGCGCCATCGTGGCGGGCGCCCTGGACCTGCCGCTGGAGCGCACCGCGGTCGGCGCCGGCGCCGCCTACGGCGCCGCGCTGCTGGGCGGCGTGGCCGCGGGCGTGTTCGCCGATGCCGCCGACGCGGTCGCCACCTGCGTGCGCGTGACCGACCGCCTCGAGCCCGACCCGGCGCTCGTCGCGGCCTACGCGGCGCAGCACGAGCGCTTCCGCCAGCTCTACCCCGCCCTCCGCCCGCTGACCGTTGTCAGCTGACGGTCGCCATGCGACCGTGATCGGACAACGATCGGCGAATCGCCGCGACGATCGCCTCCGGCGTGCGCTCCAGCTGGCGCTCGGTGAAGCGATGCACGACGTACCCGGCCGCCGCGAGGATCGCGTCGCGCTCGCGATCGCGCTCGAACGCCGCCCGTGTGCGATGGAACGCAAAGCTGTCGGCCTCGACCACCACGCGCGCATCCGGCCACGAGAGGTCGACCTCCAGTCCGGCGAGCCAGGCGTTCACCCGCGGCGTCGGCAGGCCGTGGACCTGGCAGAGCTCGACCATGCGGTCCTCGAAGTCGGACTTGCTGCGGTCGCCGGGCCGGTGGTCGCGGGCGATGGCGGCCAGCGCCGCGCTTCCGGGCCGCCTCGGGTGCGCCGCGACGAGCCGCTCGACGTCGGCGGTATCGAGCCGACCCAGCACGTCCGCTTCGGCGAACGCGCGCCGCAACCTGCGATACGGCAGGTACGTCGCGAGATCGAACAGGGTGCGCGCAACGGTGGTGACGGGAATCGCATCGAGGACCGTGGCATCCCTCTGCGGCACGAGGGATCGGTACCGGTGCAGCCGGATCCCGTTCGGCGCCCCGCGCCCCGCGGTGCCCGGTCGCGTGACATGCACGACGCGCGGACGGCCCTTGAGCAGCTCCCACAGCGCGGCGGCGCTGCCGTGGCTGAGCACCGCATCGGAACCGCACGCGCGCGTCGCCGCCAGCCAGCGCCCGCGCTCGGAGAGCGCCGCGTGCCCGACGGCGTAGACGCCGGGATGCACCCGGACCAGCCGCCCGCGGGCCAACCGGCGCGCGATCGCCGGCTCGGTGAAGCCGATCGCCAGGAGCTGGGCGCGCGACACCAGGCCGTGCTGCCGCGTCGCCAACCGCGCGACGCGGCGATCGTTGTCGTGTGACGGTCGCATACCGACCGTGAGGTGACAACGGTCGGTGATTCGCCCCCTGGCGGCATTGCGTATCGTCGCGCCACGTGACCCGCACCGCCGTCGCCGACCTGGGCTCCAACTCGTTCCGCCTCGTCGTCTTCACCGCCGAGGACGGCTGGTGGAAGCGCACCGACGAGATCTACGAGGCCGTGCGCATCGGCGCCGGGCTGGCCGAGACCGGCGAGCTCGGCGTCGAGCGGATGCAGCGCGCATGGTCGGTGGTGGAGGTCTTCGATCACTTCTGCCGTGCCACCGGCATCGACGAGGTGATCGCGGTGGCCACCTCGGCCATCCGCGACGCGCGCAACGGCCCCGAGTTCGTCGAGCGCGCGGCGCTGCCGGTGCGCGTGCTGTCACGCGAGGAGGAGGCGCGCTACGGCTACCTGGCCGCCGTCAACTCCACCACGCTGGCCCACGGCGCGGTGCTCGACCTCGGCGGCGGCTCGATGCAGCTGGTCGCCGTCGACGACCGCCGCGCGGTCAGCCTCGAGTCGTGGCCGCTGGGCGCGGTGCGGATGACCGAGCGCTTCGGCGACGACAGCGCCGCACTGCGCAAGCACGTGACCCGGGCCATCGAGCAGACCTCATGGGCCAGCGGCTGCGGGGAGCGGCTGGTCGGCATCGGGGGCACCGTGCGCAACCTCGCCACCGCCGCCGCGGCCGCCGCGCAGCTGCCGAGCATCGGCGTCCAGGGCTATCACCTGACCGCCGACGCGCTCGACGACCTGATCGAGCGCCTGGCCGCGCTGCCCGCCGGCGAGCGCGGCAAGCTCGACGGCATCAAGCCCGCCCGCTCGGACATCATCCTGGCCGGCGCCGTCGTGGTGCGGGCGGTGATCGAGACCGGCGGCTTCGACGGGCTCGACGTCACCGAGGCGGGCCTGCGCGAGGGCATCTTCTTCGAGCGACACCTCGCACCGGCCGAGCCGGCGCTGTTCCCCGACGTGCGGCGCGCCAGCGTGCAGAACCTGGCCGCCCAGTACCACGTCGACCCCGCCCACACCGAGCACGTGGCCCGGCTCACGCTGCAGATGTACGACGAGCTCGCCGCGCTGGACCTGCACGCCGGCGACCCGGCCGAGCGCGAGCTGATGTGGGCCGCGGCGATGCTGCACGACGTCGGGATGGCGATCGACTATGACGACCACCACAAGCACTCGCGCTACCTGATCCTCAACAGCGCCCTGCCCGGCTTCGACCCGCGCGAGCTGGTGCTGATCTCCGAGATCGTGCGCTACCACCGCAAGGGCATGCCGTCGTTCTCCAGCGAGCTGGCGCCGGTGGTGCGCAAGGGCGACGGGGCGATCCTCGAGCGGGGTGCGACGCTGCTGCGCCTGGCCGAGGGGATCGAGCGCGCACGCGACCAGATCGTCACCGACGCGACCTTCAGCACCGACGGCGCGACCGTCACGCTGCTGCTGCACGCCGGCGCCGACGTGCCGGTCTCGCGCTGGGCGGCCGAGCGCGAGCGCGACCTGTTCAAGCGCGCCTTCGGACGGCCGCTGGCCATCCGCGAGACCGCGCGCGTCTAGATCTCTCGGAAGCGGCCCGGCCCGTCGGGGTCGTCGTCGGACCCGCCGCCGGCCGGGATCGAGACGGTCTCGGTGCCGACGGCCTCGACGACCTCGGCCTCCTCCTGCTCGCGCGACTCCTCGTGGTCGCCGTCGCACAGGACGCGGAAGTTGCCGCTGACGCCGCCGTCGGTCTGGATCGTGATGCCGGGCAGGATCTCCTCGCCCTCGTCGAAGCCCAGGCGCTCCATGTCGAAGTGCGACAGCCCGATGCCCCACGCGTTGTGGGTCGGGTTCTCGCGGTCGTGCGCGTTGAGCGCGATCTGGAACGCGCGCAGGTTCTTGCCGACCTTCGACGGATCCGACATCGCGCCCCAGGCTACCGAGATCGCAGCCAGCGCAACACCGTCACCAGCGAGGCCGCCGACACCAGCTGCTCGCGGTCGACGAGGCCGCTCAGCTCGCCCGCCGGGACGGTCACCACCTGCACGCCACTGGCCGCCTCGTTGGGGTCCAGCGCGCGCCCGCCGCCCTCGACCACGTCGCGGGCCAGGAAGGAGGACACGCGGGTGGTGGACTTCGACGCGTCGGCCAGATGCCAGCCCAGCGGCTCGAGCGCGCTGGGCGAGGCGAACCCCGTCTCCTCGCGCAGCTCCCGCGCCGCCGCGTCGACCGGCGCCTCGCCGGGATCGACGAGCCCACCGGGCAGCTCCAGCTCGATGCGGCCCGAGCCGTGCTTGTACTGGCGCACCATCAGCACCTCGTCGCGCGGCGTCAGCGCCAGCACGGTGGCCACGTCGCGCTGCTCGGCCAGGTAGTAGTCGATGTGCGAGCCGTCGGGCAGCTCGACCTCGTCGCGGCGCACGCGGTACCAGGGGACGTCGAGCGCGTAGCTCGAGCGCAGCACCTTCCAGGCCTCCGTCACCGGCGCGCCTCGATCATCGCCAGCAGCCGCTCGATGGTCGGGCAGGCCAGCCCGTGGGCGGCGGCGTGGCGCAGCACCGCGCCGGGGATGGCATCCAGCTCGGGCGGGTTGCCGTCGGCCACGTCGCGCTGCATGGAGGTCGTGTGCTCGGGATCCAGCTGCCAGATCGCGCGCAGGATGACGTCGGGGTCGATGGCGGCGCCCTCAGCCGCCGCCACCGCGGCGCCCTCGTCGATCGCGTCCTGCAGGTCGGCGCGGCGACGGGGATGGTCGCGCACGCCGGCGGCGGGCACGTCATAGGCGGTCGTCGCGCAGGCCATCGCGTTGAGCTGCACGAGCTTGGACCACAGCACCCGCGCCTCCGTGTCGCCCAGGCGGGCGGGGATCTCCGCCGAGCGCAGCAGGTCGGCGAAGGCGGCCATGCGCGGCCGCGGCGCGGGATGGTCGGAGGCCAGCTCGACGCGCACCGGCATGCCCGTCTCGACGATCACGCCCGGCGCCGCACGCTCGGCGGTCACCCGGATCGTCGCCGCGATGGCACGGGGGCCGAAGCGCTCGCGCAGCCAGGCGACGTGGTCGATCCCGTTGAGCATCGGCACGACGAGCCCCGGCGTGCCGGTGATGCGCTCCAGCGCGGCCTCCAGCGACCTCGCCTTGGTGGCGATGACGAGCACGTCGACGTCGTCGTCCAGCCGCGCTGTGACCGCGGGCGCGGCCACGATCTCGCCCAGGCGCACGCTCGACAGCCGCAGGCCGTTGGAGGCGATGGCCGCCGCCGTCTCCTCGCGGGCGACGATGATCGTGGGGACGCCCGCGTGGGTCAGTGCGGCGGCGAGGAACCCGCCGACGCCGCCGGGTCCGAGCACCGCCACGCGCGCCATACGAGGCGCAGCCTACGCGCGCGCCTGCGCGGCTGCGGCGCCGGCGGCGAAGCTAGCGCAGGCCCGGGTCGCGCGGATCGAAGGGGTCGACGAGCACGCCCGGATTGAGGATCCCCGCCGGGTCGACCGCCGCCTTGGCCGCCTGGAGGGCCAGCGCGAACGGCTCGGGGCGCTGGCGGTCGTACCAGGGCCGGTGGTCGCGGCCGACCGCATGGTGATGGGTGATGGTCGCCCCCGCCTGGGCCAGCGCCTCGCTGGCCGCGCGCTTGACCGCCCACCACTGCGCCTCCTCGTCGCCGCGGCGTGCCGGAGCGAGCACGGTGAAGTAGGGGGCGGCGCCGTCGACGTAGGCATGCGTGAGGCGGCAGGTGACCAGGGCGCGCTCGTCGTCCAGCGCCGCGCGCGCGGCCTCCAGCACCGTGTCGTGCAGCGCGTCCAGACGCTCCCACGTGATCGCCGTCTCGAAGGTCTCGCTGAGCACGCCGAGCCCCACCAGCACGTCGCGCAGGTAGGGCGCCTGCAGGAACGCGTCGCGCCACGCCCCGGCCGCCCCCTCGCGCCCGCCGGCCGGCGGCGCGGCCGTCCCGCCCGCCTGCTCGCACAGCTCCAGCGCGGCCGCCAGCTCGGCCTCGACCGGGACGTCGACGGCCTCGAAGCCGAGCACCAGCAACGCGCCGCTGCCGTCGCCGGCGCCGGTGAAGGCGGCCTCGGCAGCGTCGATCAGGCGCATGTTGGCCGGGCGCAGGCCGGCCTGGACGATCGCCCGCACCGCCTCGCAGCCCAGCGCGAAGGACGGGAAGGTGACGGTGCGCGAGGCGCGGTGGCCGGGCCGCGGCTGGACGCGCACCCACGCCTCGGTGATGACGCCGAGGACGCCCTCGGAGCCGATCAGCCAGCGGTCGGGGCTCGGCCCGGCGCCGCTGGCCGGCAGTCGCCACGACGCCCACGCGCCGCTGGGCGTGACCGCCCGCACCGACTCGACCAGGTCGTCGATGTGCGTCGGCCCGGTGGCGAAGTGGCCGCCCGCGCGCGTCGCGATCCAGCCGCCCAGCGTCGACAGCTCGAAGGACTGGGGGAAGTGGCGCAGCGTCAGGTCGTGCTCGCCCAGCTGGCGCTCCAGGTCGGGGCCGAGCGCACCGGCCTGGATGCGCGCGGCCCGGGCCACCGGATCGACGTCCAGCACACGGTCCAGCGCGCCGAGGTCCAGCGACACCACCGGGCCGTCGACGACCGGCGTGACGCCGCCGCAGACGCTCGTGCCGCCGCCGTAGGGCACGACCGCGACGCCATGGTCGGAGGCCCACTCCAGGACCGCCGCGACCTGGGCCTCGTCGGCGGGTCGCGCGACCGCGTCGGGCGCGTGGTCGAAGCGCCCGCGCATGGCCCGCACCACGTCGAGGTACGACTTGCCCCACGCGTGCGTCGCGCGCGCGTGGTTCTCCGCCGACCAGGCGACCCCGGCCGGGGCGGGCGGCAGCGGTCGCGGATCGCGCAGCGCGGCGGCCTCCAGCGCGATCGGCTCCTCGGGCTCCTGGGCCTCGAAGCCAAGCCGCTGGGCGACCAGCGGCATCGCCCCGGTCAGCCCGGCGAGGTCGACGGCCTCGTCCTCATAGCCCCAGCCCCAGTGCTTGCGACGCCTGCGCTCCACGGGCGCGAGTCTAAGCTCCATGGCATGGCGAACGTCCTCCCTGCGCTGCTGGCGCGCGGCCCGTGGCCGGCGGGCTGCGTCGAAGCCGTGTGGGAGGACGCGCCCTACCGGCCGACGCCCGACCAGGCGGCCGCGGCCGACGCGGCGATCAGCGCGCTGCGCGAGCGCGGGTCGCCCAGCCACGACGGGGTCGCCGCGCGGCTGGCCGGCCACCGCATCACCGAGGACGGGCGGCTCGTGCTCGATCTCCAGGAGACCCGCTGGGCGCTGCGGCTCGTGCCCGGCGACGGCGCCGACTCGCTGTCGGCGCTGTGCGTCACGCGCGACAGCGATGGCCGTTGGCTGGCCGGGCGGCGCGCGGCGTGGCTGGCCTCGTGGGCGGGCGAGTGGGCGCTGGGCGCGGGCGGCGCCGTCGACCCGCACGAGAACCCGTTCGACACTCTCAGCCGCGAGTTGGGCGAGGAGTGGAGCGTGCAGCCGCAGACGGTCACCGGGGAGCTGCTGATCGCCCTCCCCCAGCGCATGGCCATGTTCGTCGGGATGGCCTGGCTGCCCGCGGGCGCGCAGGTGACCCCCGACGCCGAGCACGACGCCTACGCCTGGTGGCCGCCCGACCCCGCCGACTGGCCGGAGGAGGCGCATCCGCAGCTGCGCCTGATGGCCTCGCTGCTGCGATGAACAGCTCGCGCTGGCTCACCTTCCAGCGGCTGAAGTGGTGCTCGTTCACCCACTCGACGATCTACCTGGCCCTGCTCGTCTGCTGGATCGCCGGGATCGAGGGCCCGAAGCTGTATCTGGGCTGGGCGCACGGCATCGGCTGGATCATCATGTGCGTGCTGGCGGTGCTCGCGCTGCACGCGAGGACGATCAACGTGCGCATCGCGGTGGCCGTTGCGGTGGTCGGCGCGATCGGGCCGTTCGTCGGCTCCTACGAGTTCATCCGAGAGGAACGACGCGGATCCCGGCGGATTGACACCGGAGCGCGCTACAGTCAGGTTTCGGATGGCAGTTGAGACTCGCGTGCAGGTGACGATGCCCCAGATGGGCGAGTCGGTCACCGAAGGCGTCGTGCTGGAATGGCACGTCAAGGAAGGCGACACCGTCGCCGTCGATGACGTCCTCGTCGAGATCTCCACCGACAAGGTGGATGCCGAGGTCCCATCCCCGGCCGCCGGCACCATCGTGGCCGTCGGCCCCGCCGAGGGCGACACGATCGCGGTCGGCTCGCTGCTGTGCGAGATCGAGTCCGGCGACGGCGAGGCCGCGCCGCCGCCGCCCGCCGCCGATGACGCGCCGGGGGCGCTGATCGACGTCACGATGCCCGCGATGGGCGAGTCGGTCACCGAGGGCACGGTCCTCGAGTGGGCCAAGGCCGTCGGCGACGCCATCGATCAGGACGAGACGCTGGTGGAGATCTCGACCGACAAGGTCGACGCCGAGGTCCCCTCGCCCGCATCGGGCACCGTCGCCGAGATTCTCGCCGAGGCCGGCGACACCGTCACCGTCGGCCAGGTGCTGGCCCGTCTGCAGGCCTCGACCAACGGCGCCAAGCCCGCCGCGGCCGCCCCGGCCGCTCCGGCCGCGTCAACCAACGGCGGACCGGCGGCCACGCCCGCCGCCGCCACGGCCAACGGCGACGTCGCCGCCACCCCGGTCGCCCGACGCGTGGCCGCCGCGACCGGCGTCGACCTGTCGCAGGTGGCCGGCACCGGCCCCAACGGTCGCGTCACCAAGGCCGACGTCCTCAACGGGGAGAGCGCCGCCGCCGCGCCGGCGGAGGCCAAGGGCGACCTCATCAAGGGCGGCGCGGCGATGCTCGCCCGCTACATGGACGAGTCGCGCTCGATCCCGACCGCGACCTCCTTCCGCACGATGACCGTCACGGTCATGGACGGCCGCCGCAAGCAGCTCAAGGCGGGCGGCCAGAAGGTCTCCTTCACCCACCTGATCGCCTACGCGACCGCCAAGGCCGCCACCGACGAGATGCCGGTGATGGCCCACCACTTCGAGGAGCGCGACGGCAAGCCGTACCGCATCGACGACGACGCCGTGAACCTCGGCATCGCCGTCGACGTGGAGAAGAAGGACGGCAGCCGCACGCTGATGGTGCCGGTCATCAAGGACGCCGGGCGCCTGACCTTCACCCAGTTCCTGGACGCCTTCAACGACCTGATCGCTCGCGCCCGCGAGAACAAGCTGACCGCCGACGACCTCACCGGCGCGAACATCAGCCTCACCAACCCCGGCGGCATCGGCACCGTGGCCAGCGTGCCGCGGCTGATGGTCGGCCAGGGCACGATCGTGGCCACGGGCTCGATCGCCTACCCCGTCGGTCTGGGCGCGATCGGAGAGCTGATCGGCGCCGAGAAGGTCATGTCGATGACCTCGACCTACGACCACCGCGTCATCCAGGGCGCGGAGTCGGGGCGCTTCCTGCAGGTCGTCGAGGCCTACCTCCAGGGCGAGCACGGCTTCTACGAGTCGGTCTTCGCCGACCTCGGCGTCGAGCTCGGCCCCGTCCCCGCACCGCCGGCCCCGGCCGCCGCGGCCGCCGTCGCGCGTGAGGGCGCCCCGGCCGAGACGCCCGCCCCCGCCGCGGAGCCCGACGAGGCCCTGCTGCAGGCGGTGCAGGCCGCCACCGCGATCATCAAGGCCTACCGCACGCACGGCCACCTGGCCGCTCGCCTGGACCCGCTGGGCACCCAGCCCGAGGGCGATCCGTCGCTGGACCCGGGCCCGCTTGGGCTGACCGAGGACCTGCAGCGGCGCATCCCGGCCAAGATCCTGCGCATCGGCGTGCCCGGCGCGACGCTGTTCGACGCGCTGCCGCACCTGCGCGAGACCTACACGGGCACGATCGCCTACGAGATCGAGCACATCGCCAGCCACCGCCAGCGCACCTGGCTGCGCGAGAAGATCGAGACCGGCGCCTACCGCAACCCGCTGACCACCGACGAGCAGAAGTGGCTGCTCGGGCGGCTGATCAAGGTCGACGCGTTCGAGCGCTTCATGCACAAGGCCTACCTGGGCCAGAAGCAGTTCTCGATCGAGGGCCTGGACATGACGGTCCCGATGCTCGACCAGCTGATCCAGCTGTCGGCCGCCCACGGCGGGCGCGAGGTCGTGGTCGGCATGGCCCACCGCGGCCGCCTCAACGTGCTGGCTCACAACCTGGGCCGCCCCTACGACTCGATCTTCGCCGAGTTCGAGGGCGCCTCCACGCTGGAGGCCGTCACCACCATCCCGCAGGGCGGGACCGGCGACGTCAAGTACCACCACGGCTCCCAGGGCTCCTACCAGCTGCCCAACGGCGAGTCGATCCTGGTCAACCTGGAGCACAACCCGTCGCACCTGGAGTTCGTCGACCCGGTCGTCGTCGGCGCGGCGCGTGCGGCCCAGACCTCGCGCCAGGGCCCGCACGCCCACCGCGACACCGACGCCGCGCTGCCGGTCGTGCTGCACGGCGACGCCGCCTTCCCGGGCCAGGGCGTCGTGGCCGAGACGCTCAACCTGCAGGCGCTCGACGGCTACGCGGTCGGCGGCACCGTCCACCTGATCATGAACAACCAGGTCGGCTTCACCACCGACCCGGACGACGGCCGCTCCACCCGCTGGGCCTCCGACCTGGCCAAGGGCTTCGACGTGCCGATCATCCACGTCAACGCCGACGACCCGGCCTCCTGCATCAGCGCCGTCCGCCTGGCCTTCGCCTTCCGCCAGGAGTTCGGCCACGACGTGCTCATCGACGTCGTCGGCTACCGCCGCTTCGGCCACAACGAGGCCGATGAGCCGGCCTACACGCAGCCGGAGATGTACCGCGGCGATCAAGAAGCACAAGCGCGTCAGCGAGCTCTGGGCCGAGCGCCTGGTCGCCGACGGGCGTGCTGACCAAGGCCGACGTCGAGCAGCAGGAGCAGGCGGTCTGGGACCACCTGACCCAGCTGCACCGCGACCTCAAGGACCGCATCGCCGCCGCGGCGGCCGCGGGACACGTCGAGCAGGCCACGGGCGAGTACCAGCTCGACCGCACGCCCTCGCCGGAGGTCAAGACGGCGGTCGACGCCGACCGACTGCGCGACGCTCAACGAGCGAGCTGCTGCCGTCCCGGACGGCTTCACCGTGCACCCCAAGCTGCTCAAGCAGCTCGACCGCCGCCGCGAGGCGCTCGGCGCCGACGGCGGCATCGACTGGGCTCAGGCCGAGTCGCTGGCGTTCGCCTCGCTGCTCACCGAGGGCACGCCGATCCGCCTCACCGGCCAGGACGCCGAGCGCGGCACGTTCTCGCCAGCGCCACATCGTCCTGCACGACGCCAAGACCGGCCAGACGCTACTGCCCGATCCAGCAGCTGCCCGGCGCGCTCGGCGCCGTTCGAGCTGCACAACTCGCCGCTGAGCGAGATCGCCTGCGCTCGGCTTCGAGTACGGCTACAGCGCCGAGGCGCCCGAGACGCTCGTGCTGTGGGAGGCGCAGTTCGGCGACTTCGCCAACGGCGCGCAGGTGATCATCGACCAGTTCATCGTCTCGGGCCTGGCCAAGTGGGGCCAGACCACGCGCCTGACGCTGCTGCTGCCCCACGGCTACGAGGGCTCGGGCCCCGAGCACTCCTCCGCCCGCCTCGAGCGCTTCCTGCAGCTCGCCGCCGAGGGCAACATCCGCGTCGCCAACCTGACGACGCCCGCCCAGTACTTCCACCTGCTGCGCCGCCAGGCGCGCATCGCCAAGCAGCGCCCGCTGGTCGATCATGACGCCGAAGTCGCTGCTGCGCCTGCCGCAGGCGACCAACCGCGATCGAGCACCTGGCCGACACGCAGTTCTACCCGGTGCTGGCCGAGCCGCGGGTCGACGACGCCAAGGTCACGCGCCTGATCCTGTGCACCGGCAAGATCTACTACGACCTCGTCGGGCACCCGACCGCGCGGACAACGAGTCGGTCGCCGTCGGCCGCGTCGAGCTCCTGTACCCCTTCCCCGAGGGGCAGATCCTCGAGCTGATCTCGCGCTACCCGAACCTCGAAGAGGTCGTCTGGGCCCAGGAGGAGCCGCGCAACATGGGCGCCCGCGCGCACATGTCGCCGCGCATCCTGCAGATCCTGCCCGAGGGCCTGCGCTTCGGCTACATCGGCCGGCCCGAGCGGGCCAGCCCGGGCGAGGGCTACCCGGTCGCCCACGCCGAGGAGCAGTCGCGCATCGTGCGCACCGCGCTCGACTGCCAGCTGCCCGTCTCGCAGTTCCCGCGCAAGCCGCCCGGCCAGCGCTAGATCTAGAGCGCGTCGCGGATCTCCCGCGCCGTGGGCGCCACCTCGGGCCCGAGCCGGTCCAGCAGCTCGCGCCAGCCCTCGTGACGCTCGATCGCCTGGCGCACCAGCGCAACGCCGTCGGGCGCGCCGGCGGCCAGGCCGGCCCAGAACAGCAGCTCGTCGGAGCCGGGCGCCAGCTCGGCGGCCCGGTGGTAGAGCGGGCCGGCCTCGGCCGCACGGCCGCGGGCGACGAGCTCGTCGGCCTCACCGGCCAGCGCGTAGGCGGTGTGCAGGACCAGCAGCCGGCGCAGCTCGCCCAGCGGGTCGGCGTGGTCCTCCACGCGCAGGTCGACGGAGCGCACGTGGGCGGGCACATCCGGATCGCCGGAGACGACGAGCAGCGCCGCCGACTGACGGCCGCGTATGTCCCCTCCGGCCGCCTCCGCGGCCTCGAGCGCCACCAGCAGCCGCATGGCCAGCGAGCCCCGCGCGGCCGCGAACGCGTCGGCCATCGCCTCGGGCACGCCGGGCGAGCGCATCATGTTGGCCTGCGCGCTGAAGCCCGGGCCGTCGGCGTCGCCGGCGTGGCGGATGCAGTCGGCGCCGGTCCACGCGGCGGTGGAGCCGCGCGCGTCGACGACGGCGACCTGGCGCATGCCCGCGTCCGTGCCCACCACCGCCCGGCGCAGCGCGTCGCGAGCGGTCTCCCCCGCAGCCAGCGCGGCGAGCACCGCGGGCCCCGTCTCCGGGTCGGGCACCGACTGGACGGCGACGGCGCCGACGCCGGGCTGCGCGAACGGCACCACGGCGCCGACGGAGAACCAGTGCGACTGGACGGCGACGCCGAGCTCCAGCGTGTCAGGGTCGCGCGCGACGATCGAGTACGTCATGCGCGCGAGGGTATTCGCGCTAGCGTCCCGCTGCATGGCCGTCCAGATCGCGCTGCTGCGCGGCATCAACCTGGGGTCGCGCAACCGCGTGCCGATGCCCGCGCTGCGCGATCATCTCGGGCAGCTCGGCTACGGCGAGGTGCGCACGGTCGTGCAGAGCGGCAACCTCGTGCTCGAGTCCACCGCGAGCGAGCGGCAGCTGGCCGGCAACCTGCGGGAGGCCATCGCCGAGCGCTTCGGCGTGGACACGCCGGTCGTGGTGCGCACCGCGCCGCAGCTGGCCGCGGTCGTCGAGAGCAACCCGTTTCCCGAGGCGATCGCCGATCCCAAGCGCTACCAGGTGACCTTTCTGGAGCGCCCCTGCCGGGCCGACGAGGCCCGCACTCTGCGCGCGGCCGACGTCGCCCCCGAGCGGCTGCACGTCGCCGGGCGGGAGATCTACGTCTGGCACGTCGACGGCATCCAGCGCTCGCCCGCGGCCAAGCTGCTGGCCAGGCAGCTCGGCGGCGTGGCCACGGCGCGCAATTGGAACACGGTGCTCAAGCTGCTGGAGCTGACCGGCTGAGCGCGCCTGCGCCACAATGGCGCCATGGGGCTGCTGTTGTGCGAGGAGACGCTGCTGATCGCGCTGGACGACGACAGCGGCCGCGACCGCTCCCGGTGGGGCAGCGACGCCGGGCTGGCCGGCGCCGTGCTGCTCGACCTGGCCGACCGTGGCCTACTGGACGCCGACGCGGACGGCAAGCTCGTCGCGCGGGGGGAGCCCGGCGCCGCCGGCCATCCGCTGCTGGAGGACGCCCTGGCCGAGATCCGCGACGGCGACAAGCAGCGCAGCGCGCGGCGCTGGGTCGACCGCCTGCCGCGCGCGCTCAAGCCGCTGCGCGGGCGCGTGGCCGACAGCCTGGTCGAGCGCGGCATCCTGCGCGAGGAGCACGCCAGGGCGCTGGGCCTGTTCGCGCGCACGCGCTTTCCGACCGCCGACCCGGCGCCCGAGCAGGAGCTGCGCGACCGCCTGCGGGCGATCCTCGTGGAGGGACGCGAGCCCGACCAGCACGAGGCCCTGCTGATCGGGCTGCTGGACCCTCTGGAGCTGATCGGCAGCCTCGTCGAGCGCTCCGAGCGGCGCGCGGCACGACGCCGGGCCAAGCAGGTCGCCGAGCTAGGGCTGGCGGGCACCGCGGTGCGTGACGCCGTGCGCGCGGTTCAGGGTGCGGTGGTCGCCGCGGTGGCCGTCAGCGGCGCGGCCGCCGCCTCCAGCTAGCCCGCCCCGTCGACCAGGCGCTTCTCCAGCCAGTGGTCGGCGAACGGCTCGGCGTTGAAGGCCGCGACCTCGACGTAGCCGGCCGAGCGGTACAGCGCGATCGCCTCGACGAGCACGTGGTTGGTCTCGATGTGGGCGACGGTCGCGCCATGCTCGACCGCCAGGCGCTCCAGCTCGGCCAGCAGCCGGCGACCCAGGCCCAGGCCACGGGCGGACTCGGCCACCCACATGCGCTTGATCTGCACGGCTGCGCCCCGTGCAGCTTGACCGCGCCGCAGCCGACCGGCTCGCCACGCAGCGAGGCGAGCAGGAACGCGCCGGCGGGCGGGCGCAGCTCATGCGGCTGCGCGGAGACGCGGCGGGATCGAAGCCGTGCTCGCCGCGGCGGTCGAGCTCGACGAAGTAGGCGCGCAGGCAGGCGCGGGCCGCGTCCGAGGCCGGATCGGCGATCGCGACGTCCACCTCGGCCGCGGTGAGCAGGCGCTGCACGGTGCGCATCGCCGCCACGAGCTCGGCCCGGCGGACCGGGTCGACGCCGTCGAGCATCGAGGCGGCCAGGGCATCGCTGCGCTCGTCCAGCAGCGCTCGCTCCGCGCGGCCGCCCGCGGTCAGCCGCGCCACGCGGATGCGGCGGTCGACCGGGCTGGGATCGAGCGCGACGAGCCCGTCGGCCTCCAGCAGGCGCAGCAGCCGGCTGAGCTGGCCGGAGTCGAGGCCCAGGCGCGAGCGCAGCGCGCGCACCTCGCAGCCCTCGTGGCCGATCTCCCACCACACGCGGGATGCGCCCAGCGGCCGGTCGCGGGCCAGGTAGCGATCGTCCAGCGCCCCACCCGCTGGGTGACGGTGCGGTTGAAGCGCCGCACGTCGGCGATCTCTGACCTCGGTCAGATGGTACGGCTGCCCTAGGGTGCGCGCCATGGACGCCACCCGCCGCGACCGCGTGCTGGCGCGCGTGCGCGACACGCCGCCCGGCTTCGTGCGCGCGTACGTCGACCTCGATCCCGCCGCACCGCGCTACGCCGGCCAGGTGCTGGCCGCGGTGCACGAGCCGGGCCTGCCCTGGCATCGCATCGTCCACGCCGACGGCTCGCTGACCCAGGGCGAGCGCCAGCGGGCGCTGCTGGAGGATGAGGGCGTCCCGTTCCGAGGCGGTCGCGTCGACATGCGCGTGGCGCGTCTGCCCCACTAGCCGGCAAACGGTCTGACAGTTAGCCTGCGAAGCGGTGCCGCGACTGCGCCTCATCATCCTCCTCGGCGCGCTGTCGATGATCGGCCCGCTGTCGATGGACTTCTACCTGCCCGGGCTGCCGGCCATGGCGCGTGACCTCGGCGCGACGCCGTCGGCCACCCAGCTGACGATGACCACGTGCATGATCGGCCTGGGCGCCGGCCAGGTGCTGGTCGGGCCGATCAGCGACCAGCGCGGCCGCCGGCGGCCGCTGCTGGCGGGGCTGGTCGCCTTCACGCTGATGTCGCTGCTGTGCGCGGTCGCGCCCTCGGTGTGGACGCTGTGCGGGCTGCGCCTGATCCAGGGGCTCGCGGGCGCCACCGGCATCGTGCTGTCGGGCGCCATCGTGCGCGACATGAGCAGCGGCACCGACAGCGCCCGCCTGTTCGCCGCGCTGCTGACCGTCGGCGCGCTCGCCCCGGTGCTGGCCCCGCTGGCCGGCGGCCAGGTGCTGCACTTCACCGACTGGCGCGGCTGCTTCTACTCGATGGCGGCCATGGGCGTGGTGCTGCTGATCGCCTCGCTGGCGATCGTGCCCGAGACGCTGCCGCCGCAGCGGCGCCACGGCGGCGGGCTGGCCGTGTCGCGCCGCGCCTTCGCCGTCCTGGCCCGTGACCGCGCCTTCATCGGCCTGCTGATCTGCACCGCGCTGTCGTTCTCGGCCCTGGCCCTGTACCTCGGCGGCGGCTCCTTCGTGCTCGAGGACATCCACGGCCTGTCACCGCAGCTGTACAGCGTCGTCTTCGCCATCAACGCGGGCGGCATCGCCCTGCTCAGCCAGATCAGCCGGCGCTCGGTCGAACGCTTCGGCCCCGGCGTGCTGCTGCGCGCCGGCATCGCCGTCAGCGCCACCGGTGGCGTGGGCACGCTGCTGTCGGTGCTGCTCGACGCCCCGCTGGGCTTCCTGCTCGCGTCGCTGTTCCTCGTCGTGTCGGCCATCGGCCTCGTGCGCCCCAACGCGATGGCGCTGGCCATGGGCCCCCACCCCGAGCGCGCGGGCAGCGCGGCCGGGCTGATCGGAGCGGCGCAGTTCGTGTTCGCCGCCCTGGTGCTGCCGATCGCCGGCGCGGGCGGCACCAACGACGCGCGCCCGATGGCGATCGCCATCTGCGTGACCGCGCTGAGCTCGCCGATCGTCCTGGTCGCCAGTGGGGCGCTGAGCCCGCGGCGGGCCACGCCGGCCCAGGCCGCCGGCTAGCCTGCGACGCCCATGTGGCATCAGACCCTCGTGCGCCTCCAGCCGCGCCCGCGCGGCTTTCACCTCGTCACCGACGAGGTCGTGCGCGCCGTGCCCGAGCTGCATGAGCTGCACATCGGCATGGCCCACCTGTTCCTGCGCCACACGTCGGCCTCGCTGACGCTCAACGAGAACGCCAGCCCGGACGTGCGCCGCGACTTTCGCTCCTGGTTCGACGACGCCGTCCCCGAGGACGCCCCCTACTGGACCCACACGCTCGAGGGTCCCGACGACATGCCCAGCCACATCAAGTCCTCGCTGACCGGCGCCGACCTGCTGCTGCCCGTGCGCGACGGCCGCCTGGCCGTGGGGACCTGGCAGGGCGTCTACCTGTGCGAGCACCGCGACCAGGGCGGCCCGCGCCAGCTGCTGGTCACGCTGTGGGGCGAGAAGCGGTGACCTCCTACGGCGCGCTGGTCGACGCCCACGGGCTGTCGGCCGCCCATCGCCACGTGCTCGACCTCGTGACCCCCGGCAGCCGTGTCCTCGACGTCGGCTGCGCGGAGGGCTATCTGGCCGCCGAGCTGGCCGCACGTGGCTGCTCGGTCGTGGGGGTCGAGCCCGATGCGCGCGCCGCCGCCGTGGCACGGGAGCGCGGCATCAACGTGCTCGAGTTCGACGTCGAGGAGGTCGCGCTCGACGCGACCGCCTTCGACGTGGTGCTGTTCGTCGACGTGCTCGAGCATCTGCGAGAGCCGGCTCCGGTGCTGGCCCAGGCCGGCGCCGCCGGGCGGGCGATCGTCTCGATCCCCAACGTGGCTCACTGGACCGGCCGGCGCACGCTGCTGCGCGGCGCCTTCCCCCGCCACGACCACGGCCTGTTCGACCGCACGCACCTGCGCTGGTTCACACGCGGCGAGACGCACCGGCTCGCCCACGAGGCGGGCTTCCGCGTGACCGAGGAGCGCTTCGCCGACGCTCCGCTGCCGCTGGAGTCGCGCATCCCGCGCCTGGAGGGTCTGCGCGAGACGGCGCTGCGACTGTCGCCGGAGCTGTTCGCGCTGCAGGTCGTGCTCAGCCTCGAGCGCGCCTGAGCGCCCGGAACTCGGCGATGTCGGCCGGGACGGTGCGCAGCGGCAGGTCGCGCAGCCGCGACAGCTCGACGACGTCGAGCTCGGTCTCGCTGCCGTCGGGCTCCACGCGCGCGGCGCCGACGCCCGGGCGCGAGGAGACCGCGCGCACGAGCTCGTCGCCTTCGAACAGCAGTCCGACGCCGTCGTCGGCCGCCCACCCAGGCGGCAGCAGGCCGTCACGCACCGCGGCGCGGTAGATCGGCAGGCGGTCCGGCTCGCCGTCGCGGTGCACGCTCAGCGAGCCGGGCAGCAGGCCCAGCCCCTTGACCGGCGCCGGTGCGCCGCCGGACTTCGTCACCCCGCCGGCAAACCAGCACATCGCGCCCGCGCTCAGGCCGGCCAGCACGATCCCGCGCGACCACGCCTCGCGCAGCAGGTCATCGAGGCCGTGCTCGCGCCAGATGGCGAGCATGTTGCGCATCGAGCCACCGCCCACGTAGATGAGGTCCTGGTCGAGCACCAGCTCGTGCAGCGGCACCGGCTGCTCGTGCAGCCGAAACAGCGACAGGACCGTGGTCGTGCAGGCCTTGCCGTCATAGGCGGCGTGGAAGCGGTGCAGCTGCTCGTGCGGGTCGCCCGAGGCGGTCGGCAGGAACAGCAGCCGCGGCTCGCGCCGGTCGATCAGCGTCAGCAGGTAATGGTCGAGCGCGGGGTTCTCCGGCTCCATGGTGAAGCCGCCGCCGCCCATGGCGAAGATCCGCCGCTGCGCGCGCGGAACGTGATGCTCAGGCGGCAACGGCCGCGGTGGACGGCTCCGCGGACCCGAGGTAGCGGGTCTCGAGCTCGGTCTCCACGACCCGCCCGCGCGACCAGGTCACGCGGTAGGCCCGCGCCTCCGGGCGCGAGGCGACGACCCGCTCGAGATCACGGCCGACGAAGTGCAGCGCAGCGCCGTCCGCGGCCGCGTACCCGTCGAGCATTCCCTCGGACATCAGACGATGGTACGAGGTCCGCCGCTCGCGGCTGGTGTCGTAGTGGACCGCGTTGGAGTAGGGCAGCAGGCCCAGTCCGGCCACCCGCCGCGGCGGACCGTTGAACGCGCTGACCACGTCGGCGAACCAGCACAGCGACCCCGCGGACAGCCCGCACAGGACGATCCCGCGCTCCCATGCCTCGGCCAGGATCTCGTCGAGGCCGTGGGCCCGCCAGGCGCCCAGCAGGCTCTGCACGCTGCCGCCGCCGACGTAGATCAGGTCCTGGTCGAGCAGGCGCTCGCGGAAGGAGCGCAGCTCGCCACGCTCCTCGCGGAACAGCGACACATGCGACGGGATCGCGCACCCGCTGAAGGCGCGGTAGAAGCGCGTGAGGTAGTGGTCGGCGTCACCGCTGGCCGTGGGCAGGAAGCAGACCCGCGGGCGTTCGATGCCGGTGAGCGACAGCACGTAGTCGTCAAGCAGCGGATTGCCGGCCTCCTGCGAGAAGCCGCCGCCACCGAAGGCAACGATCTGCGGGGGGCGCTGGCTGGTCATGGGGACCATTGTTCCCCGCAGGTTGCGAGGTGCGGACCGCCATGCGGTACGAACCGGTTCGCCCGCCTGTCCTATCCCCGCCGCCGGATGGCGGCGTCGAGCAGCACCCGGACGCGGGCACGGCGTGTCGCGTAGCGGCATTGCGACAGGTCGAGCGAGTCGTTGGCCGCGGCCCGCAGGCCGGCGACCCGAACCACCCGCTGGACGGTCGCCAGCGGCACAAGCGTGCAGACCGATAGCCCGTCGGTGCCGACCGCGTCGGCGCGGAGCTGGTCGCGCGACGTCGCGGTGTGCGCAGCCGATCCGGTCGACGTTCCGCCGCAACCGGCGACGGCGAGGGCGAGGGCGAGGGCGAGGAGCGGCGCCGGGCGCATGCCCGTCTCAGGCGAACAGGGTGAGGTCGGGCTCGCGCTCGCCGCGCAGCACGGCCAGGTCGACCTCGACGCAGGCGATGCCGCGCGACTCGGCCAGCGTGCGCGCCTGGGGCTTGATCTGCTGGGCGGCGAGCACGCCACGGCAGGCGCCCATCGCCGGGTCCTGGCGGATGAAGCCCAGGTAGCGCGTCAGCTGCTCGACGGCCTCGATGGTGGCCACCCGCTTGATCTCCACGGCGATCCACTCGTCGTCGGCGTCGCGGCACATCAGGTCGACGGGGCCGATGTCGGTCGGCCACTCGCGGCGCACGAGGCGCAGCCCCTCGCCACACCGGTGCGGCTGCTCGGCCAGCAGCAGCTGCAGGTCGCGCTCGACGCCGTCCTTCTCCAACGCCGCCGCCTCGCCCATGTCGTGGCTGACGTCGGACAGCACCTGCGAGATGGCGATGTCCAGCCGGTCCTCGCCCTTGACCTTGCGCACGACGATCAGGTCCTCGGACTCCTCGATCGCCGTCGGCGGCGTCATCCAGTTCTGCGGCTTGTAGCCGCCCGTGTCGGCGTGGACCATCACCGACCCGTCGGACTTGATCATGATCAGCCGCAGCGCGTCCGGCAGCACGGCGGTCAGGCGGCCCGAGTAGCGGACCTCGCAGCGGGCGACGATCAGGCGCATCGTTCGGGACCGTACCGAGCGCGGCGGCTAGACGACCGCGGCCGCGCCGTCGGCGCGCGGGTCGCTGGCCGCGTCGAAGTCGCCCTCCGGGCCGATGCGGATCAACTGGGCATGTCCGGCCTCGTCGCTGCGGCTGCCCAGGTCGACGTCCACGGACAGGCCGGGCGGGACCGGGCGCTCGGCGGCGACACGGTCACCGGAGACGACGAAGCGCGGGGCGTTCAGCGCCTCCGCGGGGGTGTCGCCGGCCAGCAGGCGGGCCAGCAGCTGAAGGTGGATCTGGGGCTGGGAGTGGCCGCCCATCGTCCCGTGCACGCCGCTGAGCCGGCCGTCGCGGCGCGTCAGGACGGGCATCAGCGTGTGCGGCGGGCGGCGACCGGGCGCCAGGGCGCGCGGGCCCGCGCCCAGCGTGAACGAGGCGCCGCGGTTCTGGCACAGGATCCCCGTGGCCGGCTCGAGGATCCCCGCGCCGAAGGTCCAGAACAGCGACTGGATCAGCGACACCGCCCAGCCGTCGGCGTCGGCGGCCACCACGGCCACGGTGTCGCCGCCGGCCCGGGGCGCCGCGGCGCCGCGCAGGTCGTCGAGCGCGTCGTCCAGCAGCGCGGCGCCATGCTCGGGCGACAGCAGCCGCTCCAGCGGGACCGCGCCGGCGCGCGGATCGGCCAGGTGGCGGTCGCGGTCGGCCCCGGTGCGCGCGAACAGCCGCGCCAGCAGCGGCGCGGGCGGCCACACGTCGAGGCCCTCCAGCGCGGCGGCGAGCTCCAGCAGGACGAAGCCCTGGGAGTTGGGCGGCGCGGTCAGCAGCTCCTCGCCGCGCAGGGTGCCCGTCAGCGGCTCGGCCAACTCGCTGGCATGATCGGCGAGGTCGGCGAGCGCCAGCGGCGAGCCCAGCGCGGCCAGCCCGTCGACCAGCGCCGCACCGACGGCGCCGCCGTACAGCGCGCGCGCCCCGTCGGCGGCGAGCGTCTGGAGGGTGCCGGCCAGCGCCGGCTGGCGCAGCGGGCCCTCGGCGCGCAGCAGGGCGCGCAGACCGCGGTCGGCGTCGATCACGGCGCCCTCGGCGTCGATCGCCCGGGCCAGCCCCGGTGCGACCTCCACGCCGTCGCGCGCGTGGGCGATGGCGGCGTCGAACAGCGACCCCCACGGCCGGCGCGCGCCGAGGTCGTGCATGCTCTCCCAGGCGCGCACCGCTCCGGGGACGGTGATCGGCGCCACGCCGCGCACCGGCATCGTGGCGCCCAGCGCCGCCGGGTCGACGGCCGCCGCGGCGGCGCCGCTTCCGTTGACGGCCACCACGTCACCGCCAGGTGCGTGGACGAGCGCGATCACATCGCCGCCGATCGCGTTCATGTGCGGGTAGACGACCGCGAGCGTCGCCGCGGCCGCCAGCGCGGCGTCGATGGCGTTGCCGCCGTCGCGCAGCGCCTCCGCACCAGCGTGCGTGGCCAGCGCGTGGGGCGTGGCGATCGCGCCCGCGGTCATCGGCGGTGCTCGGGCGTCATGTGGGCGAACACCAGCATGGCCAGGCGGCCGGCCGCCTCCTTGCGCCGCGCATCCGGCTGACCGGGGACGTAGGCCGTCGCCCGGGCGATCCGGTCGCCCTTGGAGGCGACCAGCTGCGCACGCCCCGTCGTCCAGTTGGCGCCGGCGTTGCCGTCGGTGGAGTCGTCGCCCACGTGGCGGACGTTGTGGGGCTTGAGGCTGGGGATGGTGTTGAACTTCTGGTGGGCATCGGACTGCTGGTTGTCGTAGCGCCGGGTGGCATCGGCGGCGCCGTCGAGCAGCACCCGCACGTTGACCGGGCCGCGGGCGTCGCGACAGGTCGACAGGTTCAGCGAGTCGCTGCGCTGGGCGCGCAGGCCTTCCACGCCGACCGCCCGCTCGATGTCGGCCACCGGCAGCCGCGTGCACACCGAGTCCCGCGCCACACCCTGCGCCGCGCGGCTGCGGTCGTGCTCGAGCTCCTCCCCGTTGGAGTTGCTCAGCGAGGAGCGATAGACGGTCGCGGGGGCCGTGGCGGTGTCGGACGAGGCGCCGCCACCGCAGCCCGAGAGCGCCACGAGGGCCACAAGGGCCAGGACCAGCAGCCAGACGACGCGGAGCATCCCGGCATGGTGTCATCACCGCGATCGGTTCGGCTGCAACCCTGTGGGTGTGACCAGCGTGCTGGCGGCGAGCGGCCTGACCAAGCGCTACGGGACGACCACGGCGCTGGCCGACGTCGATCTCGCGGTCGGCGAGGGCGAGCTCGTCGGCCTGCTCGGCCCCAACGGGGCCGGCAAGTCGACCCTGGTCAAGATCGCCTGCGGCCTGGTCCGGGCCAGCGGGGGGACCGCCACGGTCGCCGGGGCGCCCGCGGGCAGCCCGCCCGCGCGCGCCGCGACCGGCTACCTGGCCGAGCTGTTCCGCTTCCCCGCCTGGGCGACGGCCGACGAGCTCCTGCGCCTGCACCAGCGGCTGGCCCGCTCGGACGGCGGGGCCGCCGAGCGCGAGGCGCTGCTGCAGCGCGTCGGCCTGGCCGAGGACGGCGGGCGCCGCGTCGGTGCGATGAGCAAGGGCATGCAGCAGCGGCTCGGCATCGCCCAGGCGCTGGTCGGCCGTCCCCGGCTGGTCCTGCTCGACGAGCCGACCAGCGCGCTGGACCCGGCGGGTCGGCGCACCGTGCGCGACCTGCTGGTCGCGCTGCGCGCCGAGGGCGTCGGGGTGCTGCTCAACTCCCACCTGCTCAGCGAGATCGAGCTCGTCTGCGACCGGGTGGTGATCGTCGACCGCGGGCGCGTCGTGCGTGCGGGACGTCCCGCCGAGCTGACCCTGCCGGGCGGGGTCGAGATCGAGACCTCCGACGGCGTCCGGCGCCTGCCCGATGCCCGGCGCGAGGACGTGCCGGGCATCGTGCGGGGGCTCGTGGCCGACGGCCTCGACGTCTACGGCGTGCGCGTCGTGTCGGGCACGCTCGAGGAGGCCTACCTGGCCGCCGTGGTGGGGCGCGACCGGTGACCGACGCGCTCGTCATCGCCGGCAACTCGCTGCGCGAGGCGGTGCGCCGGCGCGTGCTGCTCGTCGTCGGCCTCCTGACGCTCGGCTTCCTGGGCCTGTTCGCGCTGGCCGCCTTCGAGACGTTCGACAGCCTGCGGCCCGACCAGGGCGGGCTCGTCTCGCTGGACGAGCGCGCGCTGGCCGGCGGGACGCTCGTCGGGCTGGCCATGTTCGTCTCCCTGTTCCTCGGCGTCGTGCTGGCGGTGTTCCTGACGCTGGGCGCCGTGCGCGGGGACGCCGACCGCGGGCTGCTGCAGCCGCTGGTGGTCCGCCCGGTGGGCCGGACGACGCTGCTGGCCGGGCGGCTCCTCGCCGCGATGGCGGTGTGCGTGCCCTACGTCGTGGCGGTGTTCCTCGCCGCCGTGCTGCTGACCCGGATCGCCGGCGACTTCTGGCCAGGATCGATCGTCCTCCCGGCGCTGGGCCTGGCGCTGGGCGTCACCTCGCTGACCGCGCTGTCGCTGCTGGGCTCCACCCTGCTGGGCACGTCGGCCAACGGGATCGCGGTGTTCATGGTCTTCGGCGCCGGGCTGGCGGCCGGGCTGCTGGGACAGATCGGCGAGGCGCTGCGGGTGGACGCGCTGCGCACCGCCAGCACGATCATCGCCTGGGCCGTGCCGTTCGAGGCGCTCTACCAGCAGGGGCTGCACGCGCTGACCGCCGACATCGGCGGCGTCAGCGGGGTGATCGTCCGCCTGGGCCCGCTGGGCGGGGCCAGCGACACGAGCGCGGCGATCTGGCCATGGGCCGTCGCGTGGATCGCGGCCGTGCTTGCGCTCGCCGCCGTGTCGTTTCGCCGGCTGGACCTCTGAGCGCCCGGTCAGGCGGCGCGCAGCTCGCGCGGAATCGCGCGACGCATGCGCTCGACGAGATCGGCGACCTCCTCGTCGGGCGCGAGCTGGAGCGCGTGCTCGCAGGCCTCGATGCAGTCGCTCACCCGGTCGGTGCGGGCCAGCGCGTGGGCCAGGCGCTTCCAGGCGACGGCGCTGTCGCGGTCGAGCACGGTCGCCTGCTCGCAGGCCGTCACCTCGCCGCCGACGTCGCCGGCCAGCTGGAGCGCGAGCGCGAGGTCGAGCAGCGCCTCGACGGTCGGGGCCAGCTCGCGCGAGCGCTGCAGCGCGGCGATCGCCGCGTCACGGTCGCCCAGCCGCAGCCGCAGCCGCCCGACGCGCGCCCACGCCTCGGCGTCGGCCGGGCCGCGGTCGGCGGCCCGCTCGGCCGCCTCCGCGGCCAGGTCGATCGCGCCCATGTCCTCGTAGATGCGCGCCGCGAAGCGGTGCGGCGTGGGCCGGTCGCCCTCCGCCCGCGCCCAGTCGCGCACCGAGCGCCCGGCCGCGGGCAGGTCGCCGCCCTGCCAGAAGGCGAGCGTCATCAGGCGCAGCACCGCCGGGTTGGCGGGCTCGGCGTCGCGCGCGTAGATCAGGCGCTTGGCCGCCAGCGGATAGTCGCCCTCGGCCATCGCATGCTGCGCCGCGGTCATGAAGCGCTGCACGCGGTCGGCGCCCGGGTCGGGCTTGGAGAAGTCGACGAACTGCAGCGAGCCGGCGGGGACGGTGCGCACGCCGACCTGGAAGGCGACGCGGGCCCACTGCTGGATGTTGTCCTCCTCGCCGGTGAAGTAGATGCCCGAGACCGTGCCCACACCCCACTCGGGGTACGACAGGCAGCGGGCGTAGCGGTGCACGACCGAGTGGTCGGGCATGCGGTCGCCGAACGGGTCGTTGCGGGCGCGGTCGGCGGCCGACTCGCGCGCGGCCTGCTCACGTTCGTAGGCGCGGCGGCCCTCCTCGGCGCGCGCGGCGCGCGCGGCGGCCGCGTTGACCTTGACGGCGTTGCGCGACACCTTGCCCCCGCGCGAGCCCTCGGCCAGATCCTCGAGCTGGTCGGCGGCGAGGTTGATCGCCTTGAGGTGGCGCTCGTGCTCGAACTGCTTGCCGGGGGGCGCCAGGTCGGGATGCCAGACCTTGGCCAGCCGGCGGCGCGACAGCTGCACATCGCGCTTGTCGAAGGGCGGTTCGAGCTCGAGGAGAAGGACCGCTTGCTCGATGTCGAACACCGCAGGCACCCTTCTAGGGTACCGTCGCTTCTCGTGTCGACCGATGCCGAGAAGCAGGCCGCAGCGGAAGCGGCCGCCTTGCTGGTGGAAAGCGGGATGCGCGTCGGGCTGGGCACCGGCTCGACCGTCGCCTTCCTGCTGCCCGCGCTCGCTCGGCGCGGGCTGACGGACCTGCGCTGCGTGGCCACGTCGATCGAGACGGCCAAGACCGCGAGCGAGCTCGGGCTGCCGGTGGAGTCCTTCGACATGCTCGACGAGCTGGACATCGCCATCGACGGCGCCGACCAGGTCGCCCCCGACGGCTGGATCGTCAAGGGCGGCGGCGGCGCGCACACGCGCGAGAAGCTCGTGGCCGTCACCGCCGACCGCTTCGTGGTGATCGTGTCGGCCAACAAGATGGTCGACCGCCTGCACGGGCCGGTGCCGCTGGAGCTGCACGCCTTCGGCCTGGCCTCGACGCTTCGCCGGGTGCCGGCCGCCGAGGTGCGCGGCGGCTGGCCGCCGAGCCCCGACCACGGCGTGATCGCCGACTGGCACGGCGACATCCCCGCCGACCCGGCGGCGCTGGCCGACACGCTGGCCAACACCACCGGCGTCGTCGACCACGGGCTGTTCGAGCCGGCCATCACCAGCGATGTGCTCGTCGCCCGCCCCGACGGGGTCGAGCACCGCACGCTCTGAGTCAGGCGCGCGGGCGGAAGCCGAGCAGCGGCAGCTCGCCGACGAGGCGCTCGCGCGCGGCGGCCGAACCGTCGTAGTCGAAGCCGGCCAGGCGACTGAGCACGCGGCGCACGACCGGCGCGGCGAAGCGGTTGCGGTGCTCGTAGTCGCCCAGGACGCGGACGGCCTCCGGGGCCTCGAGCACCCGCGCCTCGGGCGCCCAGCGCTCCCGGCCGATGCGGATCTGCTCGGCGCCGCCGGCCTGAACGTTGCGAAACCACTGGGATCTGCGCCCCCACCCCGAGAGCACGATCGCCTCCCGATCGGACGCCCGCCACTGCACGACCTCGAGCACCGTGTGGTAGCAGTTGCCGCTGCGCCGGCCGCGGTGCGTCAGCTCCAGGAACCGGTGGCCCAGCAGGGGGCCGAGGCCGGCGCGGTACAGGGCAGCCGGCGCGCGCAGAAGCCGCGTGGCCCAGGCGGGTAGCCTCCGAGGTCCCATGTCGTCTCAGTACATCTACACGATGCACCGTCTGACCAAGGAGTTCCCTCCGGACAAGACGGTCGCTCAAGGACGTCACGCTGGCCTTCCTGCCGGGCGCCAAGATCGGCGTGCTCGGTCTCAACGGCACCGGCAAGTCGTCGCTGCTGCAAGATCATGGCCGGCCGCGACACCGAGTTCCGCGGCGACGCGATGCTCGCTCCCGGCGCGTCGGTCGGGCTGCTGGAGCAGGAGCCCCAGCTCGACGACGCCAAGGACGTCAAGGCCAACGTCGAGGACGGCGTGGCCGAGACGAAGGCGCTGCTGGAGCGCTTCAACGAGCTGGCCACTGAACTACTCCGACGAGACGGCCGACGAGTTCGCCGCGCCTGCAGGACGGAGATCGACGCCCGCAACGCCTGGGACCTCGACTCCCAGCTCGAGCAGGCCATGGACGCGCTGCGCCTGCCGCCGCCCGACGCCGACGTGACCAAGCTCTCGGGCGGCGAGCGCCGCCGCGTCGCGCTGTGCCGGCTGCTGCTGAGCGCCCCGACCTGCTGCTGCTCGACGAGCCCACCAACCACCTCGACGCCGAGTCGGTGGCCTGGCTGGAGCGCCACCTGGCCGACTACCCGGGCACGATCGTCGCCGTCACCCACGACCGCTACTTCCTCGACAACGTGGCCGGCTGGATCCTCGAGCTGGACCGCGGCCGCGGCCTGCCCTACGAGGGCAACTACTCCTCGTGGCTGGAGCAGAAGCAGGCGCGCCTGGCCCAGGAGGAGCAGAAGTCCGGACAAGGCGCGCCAGCGCACGATCGCCGCCGAGCTGGAGTGGGTGCGCCAGAACCCCAAGGGCCGCCGCACGAAGCGCCAAGGCGCGCCTGACGCGCTACGAGGCGCTGGTGGCCGAGGAGCGCAACGTCAAGCTCGACCAGGTCGCAGATCCACATCCCGGCCGGGCCCGCGACTGGGCGACATGGTCGTGCGCGCCGAGGGCGTCTCCAAGGGCTTCGGCGACCGCCTGCTGATCGACGACCTGAGCTTCGACCTGCCGCGCGGCGGCATCGTCGGCGTGATCGGCCCCAACGGCGCCGGCAAGACGACGCTGTTTCGGATGATCACCGGCCAGGAGCAGCCCGACGGCGGCCGCTGCGTCGTCGGCGACACCGTGCAGCTGGCCTACGTCGACCAGTCGCGCGACGCGCTCGGCCGCCGACAAGACCGTCTGGGAGGAGATCTCCGGCGGCGACGAGCAGATCCAGGTCGGCGACCGCAAGATGAACTCGCGCGCCTACTGCTCGTCGTTCAACTTCAAGGGTCCGCGACCAGCAGCGCAAGGTCGGCACGCTCTCCGGCGGCGAGCGCAACCGCGTGCACCTGGCCAAGCTGCTGCGCACAGGGCGGCAACCTGCTGCTGCTCGACGAGCCGACCAACGACCTCGACGTCGACACGCTGCGCGCGCTCGAGGAGGCGCTGCTCGACTTCGCCGGCTGCGCGGTGGTCATCTCCCACGACCGCTGGTTCCTGGACCGCATCGCCACGCACGTGCTCGCCTTCGAGGGCGACTCGCAGGTGACGTGGTTCGAGGGCAACTTCGAGGCCTACGAGGAGCGACCGCCACGCGCGGCTGGCGCCGCGGCCGACCGGCCCCACCGCATCACCTACAAGAAGCTGACGCGCAGCTGATCAGGCCGCGACGGGCTCGGGCGCGACGCGCTCCCGCGTGCCCGTGCCGGGGCGCGGCACCAGCAGCGACGCGCCCAGCGCCAGCGCCGCTGCCCCGGCGGCAGCCAGGAACGCGCCGGTGAAGCCCGCCGCGGAGGGAACGCCGTCGACGACGGTGCCGGTCAGCACGGCCGCCCCGATCGTCGATCCGATCGCGCCGCCGATCGTCCGCATGATCGTGTTCATCCCGGTGGCGACGCCGGTCTGGCTCTGGTCGACGGCCTCGACGATCAGGTTCGCCATCGCCGCGAACGAGAAGCCGATCCCGAGCCCCATCAGCGCCGTCGGCGAGGTAGATCGCCAGGTGGCTCTCGTGCCAGACGGCGAGCATCAGGAAGCTCAGGCAGGCGAGCACGGTGCCGATCACGAGCGGCAGCTTCGATCCGTAGCGCTCGCCCATCAGCCCCGAGATCGGGCCGGCGACGAGCATCAGCCAGCGCCGACGGCAGCATGAACAGCCCGGCCGTCGTGACCGAGGCGCCGAAGCCGTAGCCGGTCGAGGCCGGCGACCTGGACGAACTGCGGGACGAGGATGTAGGAGCCGAACATCCCGAAGCCGATCAGCAGCGCGGTCAGGTTGGTCGTCCAGGACCGGCCGATCGCGCATCATCCGCATGTCGACGAGCGGCTCCGGGTGGCGGGCCTCGAAGCGCACCCAGACGGCGAGCAGGACGACCGCCAGCGCGACCAGGCCGAGCAGGTCGCGCGACGTCCAGCCCCAGCTGTTGCCCTCGCTGACGGCGATCAGCAGCGACGCGAGCCAGCCGGAGAGCAGCGCGGCGCCGCCCCAGTCGATCTTCGCCGGCGTCTTCACCGGCGACTCGGGGATGAAGCAGTGGGTGGCGATCGTCGCCGGGACGACGACGATCAGCGCCAGCCAGAAGATCCACTCGTAGGCGAGGTGCTCGACGATCAGGCCGCCGATCGACGAGGCCGGCGCCGCCGCCGATCCCGAAGGTCGCGCCGATCAGCGCCGATCGCCGTCGCGACCTTCTCGCGCGGGAACTCGTCGCGGATGATCCCGAACGAGAGCGGGAAGATCGCGCCGCCGATGCCCTGGATCGCGCGGCCCGCGATCAGCAGCGCGATCGAGTGCGAGAGCGCGCAGACGAGCGAGCCGAGGCCGAAGACGATCAGGGTGACGACGCAGCAGCCGCTCCTTGCCGAACATGTCGCCGAGCCGCCCGACGATCGGGGTGGCGATCGAGGCGGTCAGCAGGTAGCCGGTCAGCACCCACGCGCCACCGCCGGCGCCGGTGTGCATCGCCTGCTCGATGTCGGGCAGGGCGGGCGCGACGATCGCCGACATGATCGAGTAGGCGAAGCCGGCGAGGGCGAGGACGGCGAAGGTGATGCCGTGGTGCTGGCGGGAGGGGGCGGCGGGCGACATGGGCGGATGCGTGTCATCGGACGATGTCAGCGCCCGATGACGTACTCTACCATCAGCGTTCGATGACCCCTGCCCCGCACCGGCCCCATGACGCCGCAGCGACCCGCCGCGCTCTGCTGGACGCGGCCGCGGAGCTGTTCCAGGATCGCGGCTACGACCGCGCCACCGTGCGCGAGATCGGCGAGGGCGCCGGCGTGGACCCGGCGCCTGATCGCGCGCTACTTCGACGGCAAGGAGGGCCTGTACCTGGCCGCCCTGGCCGACGAGCAGACCGGCCCGCCCAAGGCGCCGATCGAGACGGGGGACCTGGTCGAGGCCACGCGCCTGCTGTTCGAGCATTGGGACGAGCGCGGGATGAGCCCGGCGATGCGCGCGCTGATCGGCTCGCCCCCCAACGCGGTCGTGCGCGACCAGGTGCGCACGATCCTCGGCGCGGCGATCACCGGGCCGCTGACCGAGCGGCTGGCCGAACGCGGCCTGTCTCAGCCCGAGCGCCGCGCCGAGCTGCTGCTGGCGGTCATGGTGGGCGCCGAGCTGCTGCGCCGCAACGGGGTGCTGCCGGCCATGGACGGCGCCCCCACCGACGAGCTGCTGGAGCTGCTGGAGCCAATCGCCGACGCGCTGCAGCGCTAACGGGCGCCGGGCGGCACGAGCCCCTCGAGCGCGAGCGCGACGCACGCGGGCGACGACGGCGCCGCGTGCCGCGGCACCCGGGGCCCGCTCCATCGCCCCGCTGGCCATCGAGCAGCACGAGGAACACATCGTCGATCGACGCGTCCCGCCGCAGCGTGCCGGCCGCCTTGGCGTCGCGCAGCGGGCGCCTCATCAGCTCGGCGACGCGCCGGCGCTCCTGCTGGATCCGCGAGCCGACGCGCACGTCCTCGCGCGCCAGCTCGCTGACGGCGTAGGTGTGGACGCGTGCCCTCGACGAGCGCGCGCAGCAGCACGAAGAAGGCGTCGGGGTCGCCGTCGTGCTCGGCCGCCAGCCGGGCGACGCGCGTGACCTGCTCGCCCAGGACCTCGGCGGCGAGCGTGCCGCGGTCGGCGAAGTTGCGATACAGCGTGCCCTGGCCGACCCCGGCCCGGCGCGCGATCTCGCACATCGTGACGTCGGCCGACTCGGCGAACAGCTCGCGCGCGGCCGCGAAGATCGCCTCGCGGTTGCGGCGGGCGTCCGTCGCAGCCGCTCCTCGGATGCGACCCCACCGTGCACGCGCGCAACCGTACAACCGGAGGCGGTCGTCCGCTATCGCCTACCGGCTCCGATGGCCGCGCCATATGGGACACGAGATGGTCCTCAAGTCGGGATAGTCCGGTCGACTGCTATAGCCCTGGGCGGTGGACAACACTGTCCACTTCTGACCCGAGGACCCGCCTTGCCCCCTCGCCGACCCATGCCACGCCACCGCACAACGGGAGCTGATCGCTGATGCGCCAGGGCCCGCTGGCCGGCCGCTATCGCCGCCGTCGCGGCGATGGTGATGTTCGCGCTGATCCCCTACCTGGCGCTCTCGGCCGCGCTCGGTCCGCTCACGCCGATCATCGCCCCAGCTGCACATGAGCGCCGCAGACGATGAGCCTGGGCGCCGGCCTGGCCAACGCCGCCTACGCGGTCGGCACGGTGCTCGCGGTCCATGCTCGCCCAGCACCTGCCCCAGCGCCGCATCATGCTCGGCTACGCGGTCCTGCTGGTCGCGGGGTCGGTGCTCACCGCCGCAGCCCAGAACGCCGGCATGTTCATCGCCGGCCATGTCATCCAGGGCCTGTGCACCAGCCTGCTGCTGATCGCCGCCGTCCCGCCGCTGGCCATCGGCTTCCCCAAGGACAAGCTGCGCAACACGGCGGTGATCATGAACATGTGCATCTTCGGCGCCGTGGCGCTCGGCCCGTTCATCGGCGGCCTGCAGGCCGAGGCCGACGCCTGGCGGCCGCTGTTCTGGATCGTCGCCGCCATCTCCGCCATCGCGCTCGTGCTCGTCGTGCTGACCTTCGAGGACGCGCCGCCCGGCAACCCTGACTCGCCGCGCGATCTGCCGGCGCTCGGCCTGGCCGCGGTCGGCTGCGTGGCCGCGTTCTTCGGCGCCTCGGAGCTGACCAGCCACGCGTTCCTGGACGCGGTCGTCGATCGTGCCGCTGCTCGGCGGCCTGGCCACGATCGTCGCGCTGATCGTCTACCAGTACCTCGCTCCGCGCCCGCTGCTGACCATCCGCACGATGCTCAGATCCACGATCCCCGTGGCCGGCGTCGCGGTGGCGCTGTTCGCGGCCGCCGCCTCGGTGTCGGCGACCGCGCTGACCGCCGGCGTGCTGGCCGACCGCTACAGCCCCGCTGCACATCGGGGCTCCTGTACCTGCCCGAGGTCGCCGGGGCGATCATCACCGCCTTCGCGCTCGGCTTCGTCATCACGCGCAAGTCGATGCACTACCTGCCCCTGATCGGCATGGCCTTCCTGGCCGCCGGCATCGTGGTCTTCCGCATCCAGGTCCCCTCCAGCCAGGCGCTCACGCTGATCGGCGCGGGCCTGACCGGCATCGGCCTCGGCGCGACGGTCGCGCCCGCGCTGTTCGTCGCCGGCTTCTCCCTGCCATCGGCCAACCTGCAGCGCGTCTTCGCGATCATCGAGCTGCTGCGCGCGGTCGCCGCGTTCATGATCGCGCCGATCTTCGTCCACGTCGCCGCCACGGTCGGCGACGACCTCGTGGCCGGGACCGGTGTCGCGCTGTGGATCGGCCTGGCGCTCGCGGTCGCCGGAGCGGCGATCGGCGTCTCCCTCTACGCGCTGGGCGGCGCCCGCGCCCAGGCGCCCGACATCGACCTGTTCCTGATGGGCGAGGCGCCGGCCTGGTACTCGCCGCCGCTGCTGGCCCGGCTGCGCGGCGGGCGCGGGCCGCGACGCCTGGCCACCGGGAGCGTGGACTGACATGGCGGCGACGCCGACAGCGCACAGCGAGCCGCTGGGCCCGGTGCTGCTCGCCTACGACGGCTCCGAGCTCGCACAGCTGGCCATCGACCAGGCCGGGCGCCAGCTCGCCCCCGGCCGCGAGGCGATCGTCGTCTGCGCCTGGCAGCCGTCCGACGTCGGGTTCGTGCCCGTCGGCGACCGCCACTTCGACGCGCAGGACGCCTCGGCGGTCGAGCGGGCGGCCGAGGAGACCGCCGCGCACGGCGCGGCGCTGGCCGAGCGGGCCGGCCTGCGGGCCACCGCGGTGACGGTGGAGGCGGCGCCCACCTGGAAGGGCATCTGCCGCATCGCCGACGAGCGCGGCGCGAGCCTGATCGTGCTCGGCTCGCATCGGCGCAGCGGCATCATCGGACACCTGCTGGGCAGCGTCAGCAGCGCCGTGGTCAACCACTCGCCGCGCGCCGTGCTGGTGGTCCACCAGCCGACGACGTAGGCAGCGCGTCAGCGCCGGCCGACCGCGCTGCGAAAGACGAGGTAGCAGATCACGGTGACGATCGCCGCGAGGATCGGGATCGTCCACGTGAACGAGGTGATCAGCGCGAGGATCGCGGTCACGACCGTGACCAGTGCGGCGGTGCCGCCGACCATCGTCGCCATGTAGGCGCGCTGCTCGCGTTTGCGCCGGGGGGAGGAGGACGGGCGTCGGGCCGGTGAGCTCATGGTCTCCCCAGGATGCCAGGCCGAGCCTCCTACCGTGCAATGGGTGCCCTCGATCCTCTCCATCACCGAGTTCACCGATCCCGGCTGCCCCTCGCGTTCAGCGCCGAGCCGTCGCGCTGGCGCATCCGCTGGCTGTACGGCGATCACGACCTGCGCTGGCGCCACCGCATGGTCGTGCTGGCCCGCGACGCCGACGAGTACGCGGCCAAGGGCCTGACGCCGGAGATGGTGGCGGCGGGCGCCGAGCAGTTGTCGGCCGAGCACGGGATGCCGATGACCGGCGCGGTGCGCGACCGCGTCCCCGGCACCCTGCCGGCCTGCACGGCGGTCGTGGCCGTGCGCCTGCGCGCGCCCGAGCAGGAGGCGGCGCTGCTGTGGCGCCTGCGCCTGCGCCACTTCGACGGCGAGAACCTCGACGAGCCGCAGACGATCGCCAACGCCGCGCAGGACGTCGGCCTGGATCCCCGCGCACTCGCGGGCTGGATGCAGGAGCGCGAGGCGCTTGACGCCGTCGAGGCCGACGCGACCGCCGCGCGCCAGCCCGCCCCGGCCGCGCTCGTGCTCGACCACAAGCTGGCCGGCTGGGAGCGCGGGCGCCGCTACACGTGCCCGTCCTACGAGGTGGCCAACGGCGGCGGCGCGGCGACACAGGTGGTCCCCGGCTTTCAGCCCTGGGCGGCCTACGACGTGGTGCTGGCCAACGTGCTGCCCGAGGCCGACCGCCGGCCCGGCGCCGGGTCGGTGGACGAGGTGCTCGCGTGGGCGGGCGAGCCGCTGGCCGCCGCCGAGGTGGCCGCGGTGTGCGGCATCGCGCGCGAGCGGGCGGCCGAGCAGCTGGCCACAAGCGCGCGCCGCATCCCGTGGGCCAACGGCGAGCTGTGGGAGCTGGCCTAGCGGAGGACGGTGGCCGCGATCGCTTCGGCGAACGCGTCGTCCAGCGGCTCGCGACTGAACCAGCGGCGGTAGTAGAGCGGGCCGAGCAGCGCGGAGACCATCGTCGCCACGTCCGCGGCCCGTGCGAGCTCACCGCGGGCGATGCCACGCTGGATGATCGCGCGCAGCGCGTCGGCATGGCCGCGCTGCACGCGGGCGTGGATCTCGGCGAAGGCGGGGTCGCGCTCGCCCAGGTCGACGAGTGACGGCACCACCGATGCCCAGCGCGCGGTCGTCAGCAGGCGCGCCAGCTGCGTCAGGAAGGCGCGCACGTCACCGCGCAAGCTCCCCGTGTCGGGCACCTCCTGCTCGGCGCTCAGGCGTGACGCGACGTCCACGACGAGCGCCTCGCGCGTCGGCCAGTGGCGGTAGACGGTCGTCTTGGCCACGCCGGACCGCAGCACCACCTGGTCGACGCTGAAGCCGCTCACGCCGCTCTCGCTCAAGAGCTCGAAGGCCGCTGCCAGCACCCGCTCGCGCGACCGCTGGACGCGCGGGTCGGCCGAGGATTCGCTCGTCCCCATTCGCTCACCGTACCGATGACACTACGCTACGGTATCGTATCGTTACTTCCTGATCGCCGTGGAGGACCCGCCATGAACCTCGTCTCCGTCCGCATGATCACCGACGACGTCGACCGCGCCGTCGCCTTCTACGAGCAGGTCACCGGCCGTGGCGCCGTGCGCTTGGCACCGGTGTTCGCCGAGCTGCGCACCCCGGGCTGCACGCTCGCCTTCGGCCACACGGACACGACGCAGCTGTTCGGCACCGACTCGGCGCGACCGGCCGACAACCACAGCCTGATCGTCGAGTTCCTCGTCGACGACGTCGACGCCGAGTACGCCCGCCTGCGCCCGCTGGTCGCCGACTGGGTCCAGGAGCCGACGACCATGCCGTGGGGCAACCGGTCGATGCTGTTCCGCGATCCCGACGGCAACCTCGTCAACCTGTTCACGCCGGTCTCCGCGCCGGCGGGCGAGCGCGTCGAGCAGTCGGTCTAGCGGGTCCCGCCCAGGCCGTCGGCGAGGACGCCGACCATCCGCTCGAACGACTCGTCCAGGTCGAGCGGCAGCCCGAACCCGCCGCCCAGCTCGAGCGCGACGAAGCCGTGCAGCGCGCTGCGCACGATGCGCACGGCGTGGATCGCGTCATCGCCCTCCAGGTCCCAGGCGCGCAGGACGGCGACGAACACCGAGACGACGCGCTCGGCGGCCGCCCCGACCTCGGGATCGGCGGGCATCGCCCGCTGGGTGGCGGCGTAGCCGCCCGGGTGGTCGCGGGCGAACGCGCGCATCGCATGCGCTGTCGACCGCAGTGCGTCGCGGCCCGAGCGACCGACGGCCGCCGCCTGGAGCGTGTCGGCCAGCCTGCCCAGCGCCTGCAGGGCGATCCCGCGCAGCACGCCGTCCAGGCCGTCGACGTGGTTGTAGAGCGAGGGCGGTCGCACGCCCAGCTCGGCGGCCAGCCGGCCGAGCGTGACCGCCTCCAGGCCGTCGCGATCGGCCAGCGCGCAGGCGGCATCGACCACCTGACCGCGATCCAGTCCGCGGCGCGCCACTAGGACGCCTTGGCGATCGCCGCGTCCATCGCGGACCCCGGCGCCTCGACGATCGGGCCGTGCCCGGGCGCCAGCCGAACGGGATCCAGCGCGCGCAGCGCCCGCGCGCTGCGCAGCTCGACCTCGCGGTTCCACGTGGCCAGCGTCGGCAGCGGAAAGCGCCAGTTGACCCTGGCACTGGTGGCCACCCCGCCGAGGGTCGAGAAGGCGTCGCCGCACAGCAGCGTGCGGTCGCGCGTGTCGAGGAAGGCGACGTGACCGGGCGTGTGCCCGGGTGCGGCGACGACCTCCAGCGAGCCGACGCGGTCGCCCGCAGCCAGCAGCCGCGTGGCCGGCGTCTTGGCCCCCGGGTAGGAGCCGCGCAGCTTGCCCGACTCGCCCTCCAGCAGCGTCTTGTCCTTGGCCATCAGCCGCGCGTCGCGCGCGGAGATCGCCACCTCGACGCCCGGCAGCGCGCCGGCCAGCGCGTCGAGCGAGCCGATGTGGTCGCCGTGGGCGTGGGTCAGCACGATGCGCGTGATCGGCGCGCCCAGCGCCGCCGCCGCCTGCTGGATGCGACCAGCCATGCCCATGCCGGTGTCGACCAGGGTCAGGCCATCGTCTTCGCGCACCAGGTAGGCGTTGATCATGCCCAGCCGGGTGACGCGTGTGAGGTCCTTCTGGCTAGTGGTCATAGCCAGAAGACTAACAGTATTAGTTTTCTGCGCGTCAACTCAGTCCGTCAGCATGTCGATCACGTGCAGCTCCTCCTCGCCCAGCGTGCGCAGCTCGCGCACCGCGTCGGCCAGCTGCACCATCTCGATGTTCATCGAGCGCAGCGAGGCCATCGTCCCCCAGCGCCCGTCGTGTGCCGCCTCCATCGCCGCGACGCCCAGGCGGGTGGCCAGGACGCGGTCGAAGGCGGTCGGCGTGCCGCCCCGCTGGATGTGGCCCAGCACCGCGGCACGCGTCTCGTAGCCGGTGCGCCGCTCGATCTCGACCTCCAGCCGCTGACCGACCCCGCCCAGCCGCGCGTGGCCGAACTCGTCGGTCTGGGCGCCGACGGCCTCGATGTCGCCGCCGACGGGGGTCGCGCCCTCGGAGACGACGACGATGCCGAAGTGGCGGCCGAAGGCAAAGCGCCGCTCCAGGCGCGCGCACACGTCGTCGATGTCGAACGGCCGTTCCGGCACGAGGATCACGTCCGCGCCACCGGCGACGCCCGAGTAGAAGGCGATCCAGCCGGCGTGACGGCCCATCACCTCGAGGATCAGGATGCGCCGGTGCGACTCGGCCGTCGTGTGCAGGCGGTCGACCGCCTCGGTGGCGACCTGCACGGCGGTGTCGAAGCCGAAGGTCAGGTCCGTCCCACCGAGGTCGTTGTCGATCGTCTTGGGCACGCCGACGACGTTGACGCCGGCCTCGTTCAGCTTGGCCGCGGCGCCGAGCGTGTCCTCACCGCCGATCGCGATCAGGCCGTCGAGCGAATGCTCGACCAGCGCCTCGCGCATGCGGTCGACCCCGTCGTCACGCTTGAAGGGGTTCGTGCGCGACGAGCCGAGGATCGTCCCGCCGCGTCCGAGGATGTCGCGCACCGCCTCCAGCGGAAGCGGCATCGTGTCGCCCTCCAGCGGGCCGCGCCAGCCGTCGCGGAAGCCGACGACCCCATCGCCGTAGCCATGGGCGCGGCGGACCACCGCGCGGATCACACCGTTCAGTCCGGGACAGTCTCCGCCGCCCGTGAGGATTCCCACTCGCATCGTGGGTGCGACGTTACCGAGCCCTAGGCCAGCAGGCGATCCAGCTCGACGCCGAGCGCCCGAGCGTCGGCCACGACGGCATCGGCGCCGACGAGGTCCTCGGCCCGGCACGGCCCCGTGGCGGTGGCCACGACGCGCAGCTCGTCGGCGCGGGCGCAGGCGATGTCACGCGGCGTGTCGCCGATCACCACGGTGCGCTCGCGCGGGTGCGGCCGTTCGCGCGTGCCCGCCCGCCGGCGCGCGATCGGCGGCAGGTCGGTGCGGTCCTCGGAGTCCGAGCCGAAGCCGCCCTGCCCGGAGGGGAAGTAGTGCTCCAGGCCGGCAGCGCGCAGCTTGAGGCGCGCGATCGGCTCGAGATTGCCGGTCACCAGCGACAGCAGCACGTCGTCGCGGGCGGCCAGCCGGGCCAGCAGCTCGGCCATGCCCGGCGCGACGGTCGTCGACAGGTCGGCGGGAACGTGGCGCGCGTAGGCCTCGACCGCCGTGGCCCGCAGCACGCCGAAGCGCTCCTCGATGCGTGCCGCGGACACCCCGGCGCTGAGCAGCGTCGCGCGGGCGATCTCGATGTCGGTGCGCCCTGCGGCCTCGACCCGGATCCTGGTCGTGTCGACGCCGTAGACCGCGTGCATCGCCTCGTGAAGCGCGGTGGCGTGCTCGGCCGAGGCGCGATGCAGGAGCGTTCCGTCGATGTCGAACAGCAGCAGCAGAGGGACCGGGCCGACCATCAGCGCACGAAGTCGGTCTCGGCGGTGACCCGCTGGGCGAAGGCGGCGATCAGCGCGATCGTCGCCTCAACGTCGTCCAGCTGGCACAGCTCGACCGGCGAGTGCATGTAGCGCAGCGGGACCGAGACGACCCCGGTGGGCACGCCGCCGCGCGAGATGTGGAACGCGTCGGCGTCGGTGCCCGTGCCGCGCCCGAAGTGCGACTGGACCGTCGCGTCGATCCCCTCGGCCTTGGCGGTCTCGTAGAGCAGCTCGAAGACCAGCGGGTGCAGCGAGGAGGAGCGGCTGATCACCGGGCCGCTGCCGAGCGGGTGCTTGCCCTCCTCGCGCACCGAGATGCCGGGCGCGTCGGTGGCGTGGGTGACGTCGACGACGATCGCCGCCGCCGGGTCCAGCGAGAAGGCGCTGGTGCGAGCGCCGGCGAAGGTCGTCTCCTCCTGAGCCACGGCGAGCGCGGCGACGTCGCCGGGCGCGCCGCCGGCGGCGCCCACCCGGCGGGCGACCTCCAATGCGACGTAGCAGCCCAGCCGGTTGTCGAGCGCGCGCGAGACGATGCGGCCGTTGGGCAGCTCGACCGGGTCGGCGGCGATCACCGCGACGTCGCCGATGCGCACGAGCTCGCGCGCCTCGTCGCCGTCCTTGGCGCCGACGTCGATGTGCAGGTCGGTCAGCTCGGGCGCCTTCTTGCGGTCGTCGGGCTTGAGCAGGTGGATCGGCTTCTTGCCCACGACGCCGGGGATCGGACCGCCCTGCGTCTGCAGCTCGACGCGCTGGCCGACGAGGATGACCGGGTCCCAGCCGCCGACGTTGGTGAACCACAGCATCCCGTCGTCGTCGACATGGGTGACGATCAGGCCGATCTCGTCGACGTGGCCGACGACCGCGGTGAGCGGGCCGGGGTGGGCGGGGTCTGACGCGGGCGCGACGGCCACCGAGGAGCCGACCACATCGGCGCGCACATCGGAGCTGAACTCGCGGGCCGATGCCCGCCACACCTCCGCCGCGGCGCGCTCGTAGCCGGACGGGCCGGCGGTGGTCAGCAGGTCGTGCAGCAGCGGCGGGATCGGCATCCGGGGAAGCCTACCCGCGCCGCTGCTGACGACGGCGTGGCGATCAGTCGCCGCTGCTGGCCGGCGCGGCGTCGGTGCGCACGCCCGCCTCGCTGCGCTTGCGGTTGAACAGCGCGTCGAGCGCCGGCAGCAGGAACAGCACCGCACCAAGGGCGATCAGCACCCAGCCCGCGATCAGCGCGACCGTGCCGACCACGCCCCAGCCCCACGCGTACAGCAGCAGGCCGCGCAGCGTCTCACCGCGGAACACCGTCTGCACCTGGGAGGCGAGCTCCTGGTTGTCGGGGTTGGCCAGCGACTGCGAGCTCAGCTCGGAGTACGTCTTGCCGCCGCCGATCTCCGACAGGTGCAGGTTGATGAACTTGTCGGCGTAGGCCTTGGCCTCGGCACCCGTGTCGACCTGCTGGCCGGCGTACTGGCTGAGGTTGTCGGGCAGGCCCTCCTTGGCGCTGGCCGGGAAGAAGATCTTCTGTGGTGCAAGCTGGTCGTGGACCACCTTGTGGGCGTAGCTGCCGCCGACGACGGCGAGGATGCCGGTGACGAGGAGCCCGGCCGCCAAGCCCATGGCGACCGGACGCAGGGAGACGATCCGGCTGAGGAAGGTTCGCATGCTCTGCAGGTTCGCGCTCGCGACCGCCTCGGCCGTCGTGCGAGGCCCGCACGATCATTGCGGGAAGTCCGCAGCGATCCCTCGGGCTAGCCGTACCGACGCGGACCCCCGCCTGCTGAAAGAATCTCGTCCGTGATCCGGGTGCTCGTCGTGGACGACCACCCCGTCGTGCGGGCGGGGCTGGAGGCGGTGCTGCGCGCCGAGCCGGGCATGGTGGCGGTCGGCGTGGCCGTCGGGCCGCACGACGCGGTCGCGCTGGTGCGCCGCACCCGGCCCGACGTGGTGCTGCTCGACGCGCGGCTGGGCGAGCACGACGGCCTGGAGCTGTGCCGGACGCTGTGCGCCGAGCCGGCACCGCCCGCCGTCCTCGTCCTGTCGGCCAGCCACGGCCCCGAGCTGATGGCCGCCGCGCTGGCCGCCGGCGCGCGCGGGTCGATCGACAAGTCGACCGACCTGCCCGAGCTGTTCGACGCGATCCGGCTGGCGGCCCGGCCGACCAGGCCGCCCGACGCTCAGCGCCGCAGCGGCGCGCCCAGCGGATAGCCGCTCCCGCCCGCGGCCGCGTCGGCCTGGCCGAGGAACAGGTACACACCCAGCGCGGCGAACACGAGCGTCACATAGCCCGCCGCCTTGTTCAGCGCGTCGCTGGCCTCCGCGGTGCCGAAGATCAGCAGCACGAGCGCCGCGACGACGAGCCCGATCACCGCGGTGTAGGCGACGGGGAGGCGCAGCGTCGCGATCGTCAGCGCCGCCATGATCACCGCCCAGCTGATCAGGAACAGCTCGACGGTGCGGTTGAGGTTCTCGCTGGGCACCGCCCACCAGGCGTGGCTCAGCCCGACGATCAGCACGACGTAGCTGAGCCAGAAGCCGGCGAACAGGCCGAACACCGTTGCCACCATCGTCTGCCCCAGCGCGGCCGCCCAGGCGGTCGAGATCAACAGGCCGATGCCGGTCATCGCGAGGATGATCGGCAGAGCCGCCTGCTGCGCGGTGACCGGCACGTACCCGACCAGCGCCAGGCCCAGCGCGATCGACCCGACCGCGAACGCCGGCAGGCCCAGCACCTGCGGGTCGCCCGCCGGCGCCGCGGGCGGCGGCACCTCCTGCTCCGAGGCCACCATCACGCGCTCGGACCCGACGACGTGCGTCGACATGTGTGCTCCCTCCTTCGATCAGACCGGGGACGACGGGCGCGCGAGCCCCTCGGCGAGATCGCCGAAGCCCGGCGCGAGGATCGCCCCGGGCTGCGCGAGCAGCTCCTCGGCCACCACCGCCTCGGTGGTGAGCAGCAGCGCGGCGACCGACGCCGCGTGCTGCAGGGACAGGCGCGTGACCTTGACCGGATCGATCACGCCGGCCGCCAGCAGATCGCCGAACGCGCCGGTCAGCGCGTTGAGGCCGTGGCCGTCGTCCATGGCGCGCACCTGGTCGACGACGGCGTGGCCGTCGAAGCCCGCGTTGGCGGCAACCCAGAAGGCCGGCTCCGACAGCACGCTGCGCACCACGTCGATGCCGATGGCGCGATCGCCCTCGGCGTCGCTGTCGGCGAGCGCCCGCTCGGCGCGCAGCAGCGCGGTGCCGCCGCCGGAGACGATGCCCTCGGCCATGGCGGCGCGGGTCGCGGCCAGCGACCCCTCGGTGCGCCGGAAGCGCTCCTTGACCTCGACGTCGGTGGCCCCGCCGACGCGGATCACCGCGAGGCGGCTGGACAGGCGCGCCAGGCGCTCGCGCAGCGACTCGACGTCGTTCTCGTTGGTGGCGCGCTCCAGCTCGACGCGGATCTGCCCCATGCGCGCACCCACCGCATCAGCGCTGCCCGCCCCCTCGATGAACGTCGTCGCGTCCTCGGACACGACCACGCGGCGCGCCCGACCGAATGTCTCGGCCGTGACGTTGTCCAGCGACAGGCCCGCATCGGGGCTGATCACGCGCCCGCCGGTGAAGGCGGCGAGGTCCTCCAGGTAGGCGACGCGCCGATGGCCGAAGCCCGGGGCCCGCACGGCGACCGCCTCCAGCGTCCCATGCTGGTTGTTCTGGACGAGCATGCCCAGCGCGGCCCCGTCGACCTTCTCGGCCAGGATGACCAGCGGGCGCGGGCTGCGCATGACGGCGTCCAGCGCCGGCATCAGGTCCTGCACCGCCGAGATCGGCTTGGTCGTCATCAGGATGTAGGGGTCCTCGAAGACCGTCTCCATCCGCACCTGGTCGCGGATCAGGTACGGCGACACGTGGCCGTTCTCGACGTGCAGGCCCTCGACGAACTCGACCGAGATGCCCGGCAGCTCGGACTGCTCGACCGAGACGACGCCCTCCTCGCCCACCCGTTCCAGGGCCTGGGCGACCGCCCGACCGATGCGCGTGTCCTCCTTGGCAGCGATGGTCGCGACGTGCAGGAGCTGCGCGGGGTCGTCGATCGCTCGGGCCATCCGCTGCAGCTCGGCCACGACCAGCTCGACGGCATCCTCGATCCCGTAGCGCAGGATCATCGGATTGGCGCCCTCGTCGATCACCCGCATGCCCGCGCGCACGAGCGCCTGGGCCAGCAGCGTGGCGGTCGTCGTGCCGTCTCCGGTCAGGTCGCTGGTCTTGTTGGCAACCTCGCGCACGAGCTGGGCGCCCATGTTCTTGAACGGGTCGCTGAGCTCGATCTCACGGGCGATCGAGACGCCGTCGTTGGTGATCGTGGGCGCGCCGGTCAGGCGCTCGAGCACGACGTTGCGGCCCTTGGGGCCCAGCGTCACCTTCACCGTGTCGGCCAGCTCGTCGACGCCCGCGGCCAGCAGCCGCCGCGCGTCGTCGTTGAAGTGCAGGATCTTGCCCATCGAAGACCTCCTCAGACCGGGTCGGCGACCAGGATGCCGCGGCCCTGCAGCCGGCCCTGGTCGAGGTCGGCCATCGCGTCGTTGACCGCCTCGAGCGGATAGGTGCTGGTATGCAGGGAGACCTTGCCCTGCGCGGTGAGCGTCATCAGCTCCGCCAGGTCGTTGTAGGAGCCGACGAGGTTGCCGATGAAGTTGATCTCGCGGGAGATGACGTCGATCGTCGGCACGTCGAGGGTGCCGCCGTAGCCGATCACGTAGTAGCTGCCCGCGTCGCGCAGCATCGCCACGCCGTCGGCGATCGCGCCGCCCTCGCCGACGAAGTCGATGATCGCCTCGGCGCCCTTTCCGTCGGTCAGCTCCAGCACCGCGTCGACGTGCCGGCCGTTGGCGGCGACCGTGATGTCGGCACCGATCTTCCCGGCCAGCTCGCGGGCCTGCGGGGACGGATCGACGACGATGATCTGCGCCGGCGTCAGCTCCCGCAGCACCTGGATGCCGATGTGGCCCAGGCCGCCGGCCCCGATCACGACGGCGCGCGTGCCCGGGTACAGGCCGGCCGCCGCCTTCTTGACGGCGTGGTAGGCGGTCAGGCCGGCGTCGGCCAGCGCGGCGATGTCCTTGGGGTGCAGCGACGGGTCCAGCCGCACGACCGAGCGCGCGGTGGTCTTGAGGAAGTCGGCGAAGCCGCCGTCGACGGAGATGCCCGGGAAGCGGTTGTTCTCGCAGTGCACGTCGTCGCCGGCGCGGCAGGCGCGGCACAGGCCGCAGGTGATGAGCGGGTGGACGATGACCGTGTCGCCGACCTCGACGTTGCTGACCGCCGAGCCGATCTCGTGCACCCAGCCGGCGTTCTCGTGGCCGAGCACGTAGGGCAGCTGCACGCCGGACTTCTCGGCCCACTGCCCCTCCTGGATGTGCAGGTCGGTGCGGCACAGCCCCGCGCCGCCGATGCGCACGATCACGTCGTGCGGGTCGGTGATCTGCGGCTCGTCCAGCTGCTCGACGCGCAGCGGCTCGTGATAGCGGTGCAGGCGCGCGGCAATCATCCGGCGTACACCTCCTCGCGGGTAGCGGTTGGCCAGCAGCGAGCGGCACAGCCCGCCGTTGCTCTCCAGGCTCACGCCGACCAGCCGCGCGCGGCGCTCCCACCGCTCGAGCCCGTCGGCGGGCAGCGCCGACCCGTCGCCGGCCACCAACGCGGGCGCGTCGGGGCCGGCGGGCAGGCCGAGCTCGCGGCGCAGCGCCAGGCAGCGCTGCGCCTCGGGCCCGTCGGGCAGCTGGCTCACCTGCAGCCCGACCACCTCGTCGGCCGTTGCTCCTGCGGCCAACAGCTCATCGCACACGCGCCCCTGGCGGGCCAGCAGCGCCTTGCGGCGAAACAGGTCGCGCAGCGCCTCCACGTCCCCGGTCGTCTCGTCGGGGAACGCCTCCTCGAAGGCGGAGGCGGCGTTGATCTCGCGCTCGGTCATGTGCCCGTCGAGCACGACCGACACCGCGCCGACCCCGGCCAGCCGTCCGACGCGCTCGCGCGCCTCGCTGACCATCAGCCACGCGAAGTTCGGCGCGCACTGCGAGGTGGGCAGACGCAGGCGCACCGCGACGTCGCCGGCGGGCGAGACGTCGCACGACGCCCACGAACCCCAGCGCGCGTGATCGGCTCGTCGAGCTCCGGGTCGTAGCACCGCGTCGAGCGCGGCCAGCGACGCGGTCGCGGGTGGTCATCGCGCCGCGCCCTCGACCAGCTGGGCGTCGTCACGGGCGGCCGGCTCGCCCGCCTCGTCGGGCAGGCGGAACTCCTCGGGCACCTCGATCCCGTAGAGCTTGGCCGCGTTGAGGCCGAGGATCTTCTTCTTGGCCGTCGTCGTCAGCCGCGGGTAGTCGGAGAACGTGTCGTCGGGGTAGTCCCAGTCGACGAAGCCCTCGACCTGCCACTTCGGCTCCCAGATGCCGTAGTCGCTGCCGAACAGCATCTTGTCCTCGCCGACCCAGAACAGCAGCTCGCCCATGACCTTGGCGAAGAAGCGCGGTCGCGCGTGCATGAGACCGCCGACGACCACCGACAGGCCCGCGTAGACGTTGGGCTCCTGCGTGGCCATGAAGCAGAAGTCCTCGATCCGCGGCAGGCCGACGTGCTCGACGATGAAGTTCAGGCCCGGGAAGCTCGTGGCCACGTGGTCGACGTCGGCGACGTCGAAGGCGTCCTTGTCCAGCGGCCAGATCGTCGGGCCCTTGTGGACGTGGATGTTCCTGATCCCCAGCTCCTGGCACAGCTCGAAGAACGGTATCGCCTCCGGGTCGCTCGAGCTTCCAGCCGCGCGAGCCGCTGTGCCACTCGGCGGTGTAGAGCTTGACGCCCTTGGAGCCCGTAGCGGCTCGTCGTCGGCGCGCAGCTGCTCCAGGCCCGGCTCGCCCTCGCGGGGGTCGAAGCGCCCGTTGAGCGTGAGCTTGCCCGGGTAGCGCTCGAGCATCTGGGCGTTCTGCTCGATGGTGTTGAAGCCCTCCTTGTACCACTGGCGAGGTACGTCGACTGGAAGATCGCCGTGTCGACGTGGCCGTCCACGAAGACGTCCTGCATCGAGGTCGTCCTCGGAGTACTTCTGGAAGTGCTCCAGCGACCAGTGCGTCTCCGGCGGGCCGAGGCACTGGTAGGCGTGGAAGCACTCGATCCAGCCCTTGGCGTACTGCTCCGCGCCGGGCACCCAGTTGTCGGGGCTGGCGTCCCAGAAGTGCTGTGGCCGTCGACGATGAAGTACTTCTCGCCATCCTTCTCGTACATCGGGCCTCAGTCCCTCCTGCGACCGGCTGCAGGTCGAAGCCGATGTACTCGGCCGCGTCCTCGGGGTTGGCGAACATGCAGGACCGGTCGTCCAGGACGACCATCCGGCCGTAGTGGGTCGACATGATCTCCTCGAAGTCGTCGGCTCCCGAAGTCGGCCCAGCCGAGCGCCTCGGCGAATCTCGTGCGAAGTCGAAGTCGATCTTGCCCGACGCCGTCGACGCGGATCATCGACGGCAGCTCACGGACGGTCACGTTCTGCTTGCCGGCCATCACCTCGGCGACGACCAGCCGACCTGGTTGTTCATCAGCGTGACGCCGCACCTGGTTGGACGCCGTGCGGTCGGACTTGTACGGGCTCGCGGTCGTGAACGTGGTCACTGGCCAGCTCCTTCGGTGGCTTCAGGTGAGATGTCCTCCAGCGATGCCGGTCATGAACGGCTCTTGCGCCGCGTCGAGGCGGTCGTCGAAGCGCGGCGGCTTCGCGTCGGGCTGCGACCAGATCGGCTGCAGCTGCTGGGCCGCCGTCGATGGCGCGCGGCACCCAGGTCGGCCAGCCACTCCTGCATGATCGCGCTGGTTCTGCGTCGCCGAACTCGCGGTCGTCGGTCAGCAGTCCGGAACATCGCGCGTGGTGTAGCGCAGGTCGCGCTCGGCGAAGTCGTCCTCGCTCGGCGCCGACGACCGTCGGGGTGACGAAGTCGCCCTGCGCGGCGCGGCCTGCATGCACCGAAGCCGCTGCGGAACAGCTCGCCGACCAGCGGCTCGAACACCACGTTGGCGGCGAAGATGGCCTCGCACCAGTCGTCGATCGCCGGTCAGCTGCTCGGCGTTCTCGCGCATGCCCTGCCAGGCCGGGTCGCTCGTTCCACGTCTCGCATGTGCGCGGCGCCGTCGAAGCCCGTCGATCTCCTCGGTCAGCGTCGAGGTTGTACAGCGCCAGGTCCTGGGCGAACCGGATCCGGTGCATGCGTTCGACCGACATCGCGTTGTTGTGCATGTTCGTCGGGGCCCGTCGGCTGCGCGTTGGCGTACAGGTACAGCCCGAGCCCGTGGTCGACGTGCGTCCAGGCGCCGACGTTGCGCTCGACGAACGCGGACCCAGTTCGCGGTTCCACTGCGTCGAACGCCTTCGGCCGCCTTGGCGTTGGCCAGATGTTCTGGTTGAGCTGCCGCACGACGTTGGCGTTGTAGCGGTAGAGGGTGTGTTCCCACTCCTCGTTGGGGTCGCGGAACTCGTGCCAGCCGAGGCGGGCCAGTCGTAGCCCTTGCCGCCCGAGCCGGGGAAGCGCTCCGGCTCGGGCCGGTCCGACCCCAGCCTTCAGCGCGGTCCAGTCCAGCGGGTAGCCGCCGCGGCCGTCGGCGAACCCGTACAGCCAGCCCTGGGTGAGGTAGTGCCGCGGGTCGGGCTGGACCTCGACGGTGACGTCCTCGTAGTCGCTGCTTGCCGCTTGGCCGGCGTGTAGTAGTTGTAACGGCGCTGCGGTCGAGTCCGGGAACTCCTTGGCCCCGGCCTCGGCGTCGGTGAAGACCGGCTTCGGGACGCTGCGTTCTGACTCGGCGTGGCCTGTCAGTCATGGGCTCTCTCTGTCGGGTCCGCCGGTGGTGGTGAACTTGTCGAAGTAGATGCGCTTTTCCGGCACGCCCGAGCGCTCGCAGCAGCGGGATCGCCGCCTCCACCATCGGCGGCGGACCGCACACGTAGGCGTGCGCCCTCGGCCAGGTCGCCCTCGCGACGCGCGACCACGTCGGTGATCAGGCCGGTCTCGCCGTCCCACGTCCTCGTCGCTGACAGGGCGGCGACGTACCGTGAAGTCGGGCAGCGTCCTGCTCCGAGCTGCGCGCAGCTCGTCGCTCGAACACAGGTCCGGCGCGCGTGCGCGCGCCGTAGTAGAAGGTCGCCTGGCGGGTCGATGCCCCGCTCGGCCATCGAGCGCAGCAGCGACGAGCATCGGGCGCCATGCCGGCGCCGCCGCGCGACGAACACCAGCCGCCGCGGTCGAGCCGTCGCGCAGGGTGAAGACGCCGTAGGGCCCGGTCACGCTCCAGCGCGGTCGCCAACCTTGAGCCGTTGCCGTTGGCGTCGGCGGCCAGCAGCCCGCAGAACAGCCCGCCCGGGTACAGCTTGATGATGAACTCGAGCCGCCGTCGGGCTCGAGGGCGTGTTGGCCATCGAGAACGAGCGGTGCTCGCCGTCGGTGCCCGGCATCGCGATGTCGACGTACTGGCCGGCGAAGAACGTGAGCCGATCGTCGCTCGATCAGGCGCACGCACCAGGCGGCGGATGTCGTGCGTCAGCTCGTCGATGGCCTCGATGCGCGTCGGCGCGCGGTGACGATCGGGATGCCCGATCGGAGCATCTCCTCGTCGTAGTTGCAGCAGCTCGATCTCGAGGTCGCTGTAGGCGTGCGCCCGGCACAGCAGCGTGAAGCCCTCAGCCTCCTCGAAGTCGGGCAGCGCGAAGGTCGAGTACTTGTCCAGCTCGATGTCCTCGCCGTCGAGCAGGAACGACTTGCACGAGGCGCACTGGCCCTCCTTGCAGCCGTGCATGAGCATGAGCCCCTGGCGGAAGGCGGCCTCGAGGACCGTCTCGCCCTCGTCGACCTCCATCTCGATGCCGACCGGCTCGAGCCGGACGACGTGCTTGGGTCTGGCCATGGAGCGCCATGGCGGAGGCCGCGGCGTGCCGGCGGTCGCTCCGCTGGGGGAGGTCGGGGCCGGACGCCCGGCCCGGCCGCCGCCGCCGCGGGCTTGTTGGTGTGCGATCGTGACTGCGTCGCGCTCCTCCGGCGTCATCTCGTTGAGCAGCATGTTCGGGCTCTGCATCGTGAGCCGCGGCACGTGGTCCAGCGTCCACATCTTCTCGGGTCGAGGTCCAGATGCGGCTGCGGCGACCAGCGTCTTGCCGTCGTCGCGGACGTAGCCCATGTCCTGGACGACGTCGGCCAGGTCCAGCCGTGGTAGAGCGTCTCCCACTCGCGCTTGCCGCTGAGCGGCCCATCGCCGGCGTCGGGCGGCCCTTGTACTCGGCCGGAACGCCTCCTCGTCGGTCCAGCGGCAGTCTCGTGAGCAGTACGTGCGCACCTGCGCCGTCGACCTCGTCGACCACGCATGTCCTCGCGGATCAGGCACGGCACCATGCAGGTCCAGCAGCGGTGCGGGTACAGTAGTCGGCGTCCTCGGCGAAGGTGATCGGGCGCGTGCCCGTTCTTGCTGGACAGCTTGCTGTAGCGCTCCCACCACTTGCCGTACTTGTTGTACCAGCCCGGGTACTTGAACTCGAACCACTCGAAGTCCTCGTCCGTCATCGGGTCGATGCGCCAGTAGTTGGCCGAGCCAGCCGGTGGCGAAGAACTGCGCCACCTCGTGCACATAGCCCTTGTTCCAGATCCGGTTCCAGGCCTCCTCGACGAGGTCGTGGGGGATCTTCAGGCCGTACTTCTCGAGCGGGACCAGGTAGCTGCGGTAGTAGTCCTCGTAGATCCACCGCCGCCACATCTCGGCGTAGCTCTCGCGGTCCTTGCGGCGGTCCTTGGTGCCGTACTCGATGAACGTGCCGATGGCGGCGTCGACGATGCGCGTGGTTGTTCCACCAGGCGTAGCGCAGGTCGCGCTCGAGCAGCAGGTGGTTGTCGCTCGTCGGCGAGCGCCATCAGCAGAGTCGAGTAGCCGTTGCCGATGTGGCGCGACTCGTCCGACTGCACCGAGTGGAACACGGTCGGCAGCAGGTAGTCGCCGTTGGCGCGCCGCCTCCGCCGGCATCGCCACGAACAGCGTGTTGGTGAACGCGGTCTCGGCGACGATCGGTCAGATAGATGTTGGCCGCGGTGATGGCGTCGCCGGTGATGAAGCCCTCGCCGAACTGCCGGCCGATCGTCCCGGCGTAGCAGTTGCTGAAGCCTCCTCGGTGATGTCGAACCCGGCCGGGTCGATGTAGTTCTTCATGTACCGCCGCTTGAGGTTCATCTGGATCGTCGAGTGCCGGAACTCGTCGATCATCTGCATCGCTGAGCCGTTGTGCAGCTCGGGGTTCGGCACCGGCGCCGACGAGCATCGCCATCGCCCGCGCGGCCGAGATCTCGGGGAAGCGGGATGATCGACGAGGAACAGCTTCTTCCACTCCACCCAGCGCTCCTGCACCTGGCGGAACATGTCGCCGCGGATCGCCGCCGTCGAGCGCGCCGTAGACGCGGTTGTCCTTCTCCTCCTGCATCGGGAAGTAGGAGCGCAGGACCTGCTTGAGCGGGTCCTTCTTCGGCGCCTTCGGGAACTTGTAGTCGGTGCCGTACTGTGACACCGGCTCGTGGTACGTCGGCTCCCAGGACAGCTCCTGGATCTTCTTGTGGGCCTTGGTGATGCTGGCTCTGCTCATGCGGAGACCTCCATCTCGGCTGACGATGCGGCGACGGTAGGCACGGGGGTCGCGACGCGCCAAGAACGGGCCGCGTCTTCTCGGATCGCTGGAATTCGGACGTGCTCGGCGACGTCGCCGAGCACGCCTGCCAGCTCGTCACGGTCGCGCTCGAAGGCGCGCAGAGACATCGAGATGCCCAGCGCGGCGACGGGATGGCCGCGTCCGTCGCGGACGGGCACGGCCAGGCAGCAGCTGTCGGCGGCGAACTCCTCGCGGTCGCAGGCCAGCCCGTCGCGGCGCACCGCCGCCAGGTCGCGCGCCAGGTCGCCCGGATCGACGATCGTCTCGGGCGTGAAGCGGGTCAGCCCGCGTCCGACGTAGCGCTCCAGCGCCGGGCCGTCGAGCTGGGCGAGCGCGACCTTGCCCAGGGCGAGCGCATGGGCGTTGCGCCCGAGGGTCGCACCCATGCCCGGGATGCGGCGCATGCCCTGATGGCCGCGGACGAGCGGGACGACGATGCGCCCGCCGCGCACGGCGGCCAGGTAGGCGCGCTTGTGGGTGCGCCGGAACAGGTCGTCGACGGTGGCGCTCAGCGCGGCCAGGGGCAGCGCCGATCCGTCGACGGCGGCGGCCACCGCGGTCGCCGGGTCGGCCAGGCGATAGCAGCCGTGCTCGTGGGTGGCGTAGCCCTCCGCGCACAGGCTGTCGAGCAGGTTGTAGGCGGTGCTCGGGCTCTTGCCCAGCTCCTTGGCCACGTCCCCGGCGCGCAGGCCCTGCGGGGCGCGCGCCAGCAGCGCCAGCACCCGCAGCACGGCGCGCGCGGTGCTCAGCCCGCGGTTTGCGGTCGCTCTCTCCTCCGACACATCCCGCAGTGCACCACCGGGCCGTTACACGACCGTTACAGACCGCGCAGCGTGCGCGTGCGGGCGGCCGCGAGACTGCGGCGCGGGTCCTCGAAGCGCAGCTCGCCGACCAGGCGGCTCCAGGCCAGCAGGTCGTCGGCTCCCGAGGGGCTCTGGGCCCAGGCCCACAGCGCCTCGGCGTCGTCGGCGCCGAGCACCGCCGTGCGCAGCCAGCCGTCCAGCTGCTCGCGCTCGTCGACCACGCGGGGCGCGTCGGAGGCGGGCAGCAGCGGCCCGCTGTAGCGCTCGGCCGCGGCCCGCACGTCGCCCGCCCGCAGCAGCGCGCGCACCCGCTCGGCGTCGCTGTGCACGTCGGCTCGCAGGCGGTAGCGATCGCCGTCGATGCACGCGGGCAGCAGCTTGCGCAGCCGCGACATCTCCACGCGGATCGACCCGGGATGCCCGCCGTCGCCGTGCAGGTCCGCACACAGCTGCTCGGCGTTGGCGCCCTGGCGCCGCGCCAGCAGGGCCACGAGCAGCTCGGCGTGGCGCGGGCGCAGGGCGACGGACCGGTCGTCCACCGTCGCGGTCGGCGGCCCGGGACCCAGCAGCCTGAGCTCGAGCACGGGCTCCCGGTCGGGGCGCTGGTGGGCCTCGATCGCCCGCCGCCCGCCCGGACGCTCCAGGCGCGTGACGATCCAGGCGTCCGCGCCAGCGGGCTCGGCGATGGCCGGCGTGCCCCCGGGCAGCAGCAGCTCGCCGCCGCCGGGCGGCAGCGCCAGGCGCGTGCGCGTGCCCCAGTGGCGCGGGCTGCCGACGATGATGCGGCCGCTGACCGTGGTCAGCGCCTTGCGCACCGCCCCGCTGTCGAGCCGGTCGGCGTAGCGGGCGCGCAGCGCGTCGTCGTGCTCCAGCTGGCGCATGCGCAGGAACACCTCGACGGCCTGTGCGGTGGCGACGACGACCGACAGGCTGTGCGGGTGCACGGACGTGAAGTCGCCGGTCAGGTCGATCAGCCCGATCACGCGGCCGTCGTCGGCGTCGTGCACCGGCGCGCACGAGCACGTCCATCGCTGCACCGGCTCGGTGAAGTGCTCGGCGGCGAACACCTGCACCGCGTGGCCGGCGGCCAGCGCCGTGCCGACCGCGTTGGTGCCCGCACCGGACTCGCTCCACAGCGATCCCTCCGCGAAGTTCATCTCGTCGGCGGCGCGGTTGCGCATGCGCGCGCTGCCGCGCACCGACAGCAGCGTCCCGTCGGCGTCGGAGACGACCATCAGGTGGTCGGACTCGTCGGCGGTCTCAGCCAGGCACTGCTCGATGATGCCCGCGGCGGCGTGCAGCGGATGCGCGCGCCAGCGCGTGCGGGCGGCGTTGGGGTCTGCCAGCGAGGGTGGCGCCTGGCGGCCGCTGGGATCGACGCCGGCATCGCGCGAGCGCTGCCAGGAGTCGACGATCGGGGTGCGCACCAGCGGCGTGCCCGCGCCCTCGGCGCTGCGCTCGGGCCGCCCGTCGACGAAGTCCTCCCAGGCATCGCGAAGCTCCCGCGCGCGCTTGGCCGGCACGGTATCCACGTCGACCGCCACCCAGGGGTTTGCCGTCACTCGGACCTCTCCCTCGTGCGGCACCGGTCGACCGCACGCGTCCTCTCGCCACCACAGTAACGAGAAGGACGCGTGCTGTCATCACACCGCTACGCGTTCAACTGGCGCAGGACGTACTGCAGGATCCCGCCGTGGCGCATGTACTGCGCCTCCTTGGGCGTGTCGATGCGCACGCGCACGGTGAACTGCTTGTCGTCGGCCTTCACGGTGATCTCGCGCGGCGGGGCCTCACCCGCGTTGAGCGCGTCGGCGATGCCGGTGATCTCGAACGTCTCCTCGCCGGTCAGGCCCAGCGACTCGGCGCTGTCGCCGTCGGCGAACTGCAGCGGGATCACGCCCATGCCGACCAGGTTGGAGCGGTGGATGCGCTCGAACGACTCGGCGATGACCGCCTTGATCGCCGAGCAGGTTGGTGCCCTTGGCCGCCCAGTCGCGCGAGCTGCCCGAGCCGTACTCCTTGCCGCCGATCACCACGAGCGGGATGCCCGCCTCCTGGTAGCGCATCGAGGCGTCGTAGATGGACAGCTCCTCGCCCGACCCGTCCGCGAGGTAGCGCGTCACCCCGCCCTCGGTGCCCGGCGCGAGCTGGTTGCGCAGGCGGATGTTGGCGAACGTGCCGCGCATCATCACCTCGTGGTTGCCGCGCCGCGACCCGTAGGAGTTGAAGTCCTTCGGGGCGACGCCGTGCTCCTGCAGGTAGGCGCCCGCGGGACCGTCGCGCTTGATCGAGCCGGCCGGCGAGATGTGGTCGGTGGTGACCGAGTCGCCGAGCTTGGCCAGCACGCGCGCGCCGTGGATGTCGGTCAGCTCGGCGGGCGCGGGCGTCATGCCCTCGAAGAACGGCGGGCGGCGCACGTAGGTGGAGTCGTCGTCCCAGGCGAAGCGGTCGCCGGTCGGCACCTCCAGCGAGCGCCACCGCTCGTCGCCCTCGAACACCTCGCCGTAGCTCTTGCGGAACATGTCCGCCTGCACGGCGCTCCTCGATCGTCTCGGTCGACCTCCTGCTCGGAGGGCCAGATGTCGCGCAGGTAGACGTCCTTGCCGTCGCGGTCCTGCCCGATGCGGGTCGTTGAGCAGATCGATGTCCATCGTGCCGGCCAGCGCGTAGGCGACCACGAGCGGCGGCGACGCGAGGTAGTTCATCTTCACGTCGGGGTTGATGCGCCCCTCGAAGTTGCGGTTGCCCGACAGCACCGACACGACGGCCAGGTCGTTGCTCGTTGACCGCCGCGGAGATCTCGTCGGGCAGCGGGCCGGAGTTGCCGATGCAGGTCGTGCAGCCGTAGCCGACGAGGTTGAAGCCGAGCTGCGTCGAGGGACTCGGTCAGCCCCGAGCGCTCGTAGTACTCGGTGACGACCTTCGAGCCGGGCGCCAGCGACGTCTTGACCCACGGCTTGCGCTGCAGGCCCCTCTCGACCGCCTTCTTGGCCAGCAGGCCGGCGCCGAGCATGACCGACGGGTTGGAGGTGTTCGTGCAGATGGTGATCGCGGCGATGACCACGTCGCCGTTGTCGCAGCTTCGTGCGCGTGCCGTCGGCCAGCGTCAGCTCGACCTCGCTGCGCCAGCGCGGTCGCCGGCGCCCGTCCGGCGTGCGCGGCCAGTCGGCGGTGGCCGTCCTCGCTGCCGATCGGCCACCGGGTCCGAGGCGGGGAACGTCTCGTCGACCGCCTCGTCCTGCATCGTGCAGGACGGCAGGTGCTCCTGCACGGCCTCGCGGAAGCGCTCCTGGGCGTCGGTCAGCGCGACGCGGTCCTGCGGGCGGCGCGGCCCGGCGATCGACGGGCACGACGTCGGCCAGGTCCAGCTCCAGCGTGTCGGAGTAGGTCGGCTCCTCGGAGTCCTCGTCGTGCCACAGGCCCTGCGCCTCGGCGTAGGCCTCGACCAGCTCCATCTGCTCGCTCGGGGCGGCCGGTGAAGCTCAGGTAGCGGATCGTCTCGGCGTCGATCGGGAAGATCGCGCAGGTCGAGCCGAACTCGGGCGACATGTTGCCGAGCGTGGCGCGGTCGGCGAGCGGCAGCGCGGCGAGCCCGGGGCCGAAGAACTCGACGAACTTGCCGACGACGCCCTTCTGGCGCAGCATCTCGGTGACGGTCAGCACCAGGTCGGTCGCGGTCGCGCCCTCGGGCAGGTCGCCCGACAGCTTGAAGCCGACCACCTGCGGGCAGCAGCATCGACATCGGCTGGCCGAGCATCGCGGCCTCCGCCTCGATGCCGCCCACGCCCCAGCCCAGCACGCCGAGCCCGTTGACCATGGTGGTGTGCGAGTCGGTGCCGACGAGCGTGTCGGGGTAGGCGACGCCGTCCTTCGTCGAACACGACGCGGGCCAGGTACTCGAGGTTGACCTGGTGGACGATGCCGGTGTCGGGCGGGACGACGGCGAAGTTCTCGAACGCGTGCTGGCCCCAGCGCAGGAAGGCGTAGCGCTCCTGGTTGCGCTCGAACTCGCGCTCGGCGTTGCGCACGAACGCGTCGGCCGTGCCGAACGACGTCGACCTGGACGGAGTGGTCGATGACCAGCTCGACGGGCACGAGCGGGTTGATCTTGCCGGGGTCGCCGCCCAGCTGCGCCATCGCGTCGCGCATGGCGGCGAGGTCGACGACGCAGGGCACGCCGGTGAAGTCCTGCAGGATCACGCGCGCCGGCGTGAAGGCGATCTCCTCGGAGGGCTCGGCCTTGGCGTCCCAGCGGGCGATCTTGAGGACGTCCTCCTCGGTGACCGACCCGTTGCCCTCGGTGCGCAGCAGGTTCTCGAGCAGGATCTTCAGCGAGAACGGCAGCCGCGCGACGTCGTAGCGCGACTGCAGCGCATCGAGGCGGTAGTAGGTGAGCTCGCGATCGCCGACGCGCAGGACGTCGCGGGCGTTGAAGGAATTTTCGGACACGATTTCTCTCTTTGGCTCCTCGGTGGAGGGGTTGCCCAACAGTCTCCCACGAACGCGCCGCCGACTAGGGTTGCGCGATGGCCTCCCTGACCAGGCGCCGGCTGATCGGCGCGGGCACCGCCGCCGCGGCCGGCGCCGCCCTCCCCGCCACCGCAACCGCCGCGTCCCGCCGCGCCGCCAGGACGGTGGACGTCGCCATCGTCGGCGCCGGTCTGGCCGGTCTGGCCGCCGCACGCGCCGTCGTCGCCGCCGGCCGTTCCGCCATCGTGCTGGAGGCCCGCGGCCGCGTCGGCGGGCGCACGCTCAACCACGGCATCGGCGGCGGCGAGGTGGTGGAGGTCGGCGGCCAGTGGGTGGGACCGACGCAGGACGTGGTGATGGGGCTCGCGCGCGAGCTGCGCGTCGACACGTTCAAGACCTACTTCCAGGGCGACGCGGTCTACCTGCGCAACGGGCAGCGCTCGACGTTCTCGACCGCCACGCTGCTGCCGCCCGACCCCGACATCGCCGATGCCGCCAACGCGATCCTCAAGCTGAACGGCCTGGCGGCGACGGTGCCGGTCGACGCGCCGTGGACCGCGCCCGGCGCGCTGGCCTACGACGGCCAGACGGCCGAGACCTGGAAGCTGGCCAACACGAGCACCCCGGGCGGGCGCTTCCTGATGGACCTCAGCATCGAGGCGGTGTGGGCCGCCGAGCCGCGTGACGTGTCGCTGCTGCACGTGCTGTTCTACATCGCCGCCGCGACCGACGGGAAGGCCCCGGTGGACTTCAACCGCCTGCTGAACACCACCGGCGGCGCGCAGGAGTCGCGCTTCGTCGGCGGCTCGCAGCTGCTGAGCATCCGCATGGCCAAGGCGCTGGGCCGGCGCGTGCACCTGCATGCGCCGGTGCGTCGCATCGTCTCCGAGCGCGGCTTCGCGCGGGTGATCAGCGACCGTCTGGCCGTGCGCGCGCGCCAGGTGATCGTCACCGGGCCGCCGGCGCTGACCGCTCTCATCGACTACGACCCGATCCTGCCCGCGGCGCGCGCCCAGCTGACCCAGCGCTTCCCGCAGGGCAACGCGATCAAGTGCGAGGCCGTCTACCCGACGCCGTTCTGGCGCGCCGATGGGCTGGCCGGCTACACGAACGCCGACACCTCCCCCGTGCGCCTCACCTACGACAACTCCCCGCCCGACGGCCGGCCCGGCGTCCTGCTGGGCTTCATCGAGGGCCACGAGGCGCGCGTGTGGTCGCGCCGTCCCGCCGCCGAGCGCCGGGCGGCTGTGCTGCGCAACTTCGCGCAGTTCTTCGGCGACGCGGCGCTCAAGCCCACCCAGTACCTCGAGAAGGACTGGTCGTCCGAGCAGCTGGACGCGCGGCTGCTACGTCGGCTTCACGCCGCCGGGCGTGCTGTCGGACTTCGGCGAGGCGATCCGCGCGCCGGTCGGGCGCATCAAGTGGGCCGGGGCGGAGACCGCGACCTACTGGAACGGCTACATGGACGGCGCGGTCAGCTCCGGCCGGCGCGCGGCCAGGGAGGCGCTGAGCGACCTGTGAGGGCTCAGCGCGGGCGGGTGCGGTCGAAGCGCCGGCGACGACGGTCGACCTCGAACCACACGCGCGTGCCCTCGCCGTCGCGCTGCACGCCCCAGCGCGAGGCGAGCTTGTCGACCAGCCGCAGCCCGAAGCCGTCGACGTCATGGCGGATCTCGGGGTCGAAGCCCGCGCCGCCATCGACGACCTCGATGCGGGCGTAGCCCTCGGCCAGCGTCGCCTCGATGCGGATGTCGCCCTCGACGGCGGCGTGGCGGACGGAGTTGGTGACCAGCTCGGTGGCCAGCAGCGAGACGGTGTGGTCGAGATCCGGGTCCAGCCCGCCGTTCATCAGCGCACGACGCGCCTGCCGCGCCGACTCGGGCACCGGCGGCAGCTCCACGATGAAGGTCCTGGGCTGCATCGCCGTCAGCGGCATGTTCTCTTGGCTTCCCGACGCACCGATTTCCATTCGCCCACCTTCAGCATGACGGACGAGATGACGGGGATGTTCCCCGAGGAACAACGTCTATGCGCCAACCAGCAGGGAGCGGCCGAGCAGCAGCTCGCACTCCACGGCCGTCACGGGCGGCGAGAAGCGGAAGCCCTGGGCGGTCTCGCAGCCCAGCGCCCGCAGCCCCGCCTCCTGGGCCGCGGTCTCCACGCCCTCGGCCACGAGCATCAGGCCCAGGCCCTCGGCCAGGCCGACGATCGCCCGGGCCACCGGGGCGTCGTGGACCCCGGCCTCGAGCCGCGCGACGAACGTCCGGGCGATCTTCAGCGCGGTGACCGGCAGCGTCTCGAGCTGGCTCAGCGACGAGTAGCCGGTGCCGAAGTCGTCGAGCGTCACCACGCAGCCCAGCGCCTCCAGCCCGCGCAGCGCCTCGATCGCCTGATCGCTGGGATCCAGCAGCGCCGCCTCGGTGACCTCGAGCACGAGCGCCTCGGGCGGCGCGCCCGAGGCGCGCAGCGCGTCGAAGACGGTCGCGGCGAAGTCCGGCCGGATGAGGTCGGCGGCCGAGATGTTCACGGCCACCCGCAGCGGGCGCAGCTGTGGATGCAGCACCCGCCAGCGCACGATCTGACCGAGCGCCTCGCGCAGCACCCAGCGGGTGATCGGCACGATCAGCCCCGTCTCGACGGCGATCGGCACGAACTCGCCCGCGCCCAGCAGCCCGCGCTCGGGGTGCTGCCAGCGCACCAGCGCCTCGACCGCGCGCACCCGACCGCTGGCCAGGCCGATCGCCGGGAGATAGTGCAGCACGAGCTCGCCGCGGTCGAGCGCCCGGCGCAGCTCGGCCTCGATGCGCATGCGTACCAGGGCCCGGTGGCGCATGTCCTCGTCAAACAGCTCGTAGCGGCCGCGGCCACGGGACTTGGCCCGGTACATGGCCGCGTCGGCGTCGCGGATGAGGTCCTGGGGCGTGTCGTGCGTGCCACGCGACAGGGCCACGCCGACCGAGGTGCTCAGGTAGTGCTCGACGTCGGCCAGGACGAACGGCGCCGCGAAGGCGGCCAGCACGCGCCGGGCGATCGCCGGGACCTCGCGCTCGCCGACGTCCTCGCACAGGAGCACGAACTCGTCGCCGCCGAAGCGTGCGACCGTGTCGGAAGGGCGCACCGCGTCGCACAGGCGCAAGGCCACCTGGCCCAGCAGCGCGTCGCCGGCGGCGTGGCCGAAGGTGTCGTTGATCCCCTTGAAGTGGTCCAGGTCGAGGAACAGGACGGCGACGTCGCGGCGCTGGCGGCCGCCGAGTGCGAGCGCGTGCTCGAGGCGATCGAGCAGCAGGCTGCGATTGGCCAGACCCGTGACCGGGTCGTGCATCGCCTGGTGCAGCAGCACGTCGCTGGGCCGGTCGGGCTGGGGGGCGCCGCGGTCGGTCATCCGGATCTCCTTATCGGATGGCGTTCGGACGACCTTGAGCGCCGGGCGCTCGGCCTGCGGCGAGCGGGCGGACCGCGCTCACCGGATCTGCATGCCCGAGATCGCGCGCGAGATGACCAGCCGCTGGATCTCCGAGGTGCCCTCGAAGATCGTGTAGATCTTGGCGTCGCGGTGGAAGCGCTCCACCGGGAACTCGCGCGCGTAGCCGTTGCCGCCCAGGATCTGGATGGCGCGCTCGGTCGCCCACACCGCGACCTCGCCCGCCTTGAGCTTGCTCATCGAGCCCTCGGCGTGGTCGAACGGCTTGCCGGTGCGTCCCATCCATGAGGCGCGCCACACCAGCAGCCGCGCGGCGTCGATCTCCATCTTCATGTCGGCCAGCGCGAAGGCGATCGCCTGGTTGTCGATGATCGGGCGGCCGAACTGCTCGCGCTGCTTGGCGTATTGCAGGGCGTACTCGTAGGCGGCGCGGGCGATGCCCAGCGCCTGCGCGCCCACCACCGGGCGCGACGCCTCGAAGGTGGCCATCGCCGCCTGGCCGCGCGAGCGCTGGCCCTCGCGCACCCGCGCCAGTCGCTCGTCGAGCTTCTCCTTGCCGCCGAGCACCTGGTCGGCAGGGATGCGGCAGTCGTCGAGGTGCACGTCGGCGGTGTGGCTGGCGCGCAGCCCGTGCTTGCGGACCTTCGCCCCCTGCTCGATGCCCTTCGTCTCCTGCTTGGAGATGACGAAGGCGGCATGCCCGCGCGAGCCCAGCTCGCGATCGACGGACGCGATCACCACGTGCACGTCGGCGATGCCGCCGTTGGTGGCCCACGCCTTCTGGCCGTTGAGCACCCACTCGCCGGTGGCCTCGTCGAAGCGCGCGGTGGTGCGCACCGCCGAGACGTCCGACCCGGCGTCGGGCTCGCTGGAGCAGAACGCCGCGACCTTGACGTCGTCGGGCGTGCCGAAGCAGCGCGGGATCCACTGGCCGATCTGCTCGCCGCTGCCCTGCCCGAAGATCGCGGCGACGGCCAGCGAGGTGCCCATGATCGCCATGCCGATGCCGGCGTCGCCCCAGAACAGCTCCTCGTTGACGATCGGCAGCGTCAGCCCGCTCTCGTCGGCGTAGAACTGGGCCAGCCCCTCGAAGCCGTACAGGCCGATCTTCGCCGCCTCCTGGATCACCGGCCAGGGGGTCTCCTCGCGCTCGTCCCACTCGTGGGCGGCCGGGCGGACGACGTTCTCGGCGAATCCGTGAATCCACGCCTGCAGGTCGCGCTGGTCGTCGTTGAGCTCAAGCGAGAACGCCGACTGGGCCGGCGCATCGGGGGTGGCAGCCATGCCGTCAGGATAAACGGTGTCGTCTACGGGCTCGGGGCGGCCAGCTCGTCCAGCAGCGCGACCGCGAAGCTGCCGGGGCCCCGAGCGTGCTCGGCCGCGCGCTGCGCGGCGGCGGCGAACACCGCACTGGCGGCGACCGCGGCGTCGAGCGGCGTGGCGCTGACCGCGCAGAAGGCGGCCATCAGCGCACCGAGCATGCAGCCTGCCCCGGTCACCCGCGTGAGCAGCACGTGCCCGCCCGGGACCGTCACCAGCGCGCGCCCGTCGGTGATGTGGTCGATGGCGCCGCTGACCGCCACCACCGCGCCGCTGCGCAGCGCCAGCTCGCTGGCCGCCGCGACCGCCTGGTCGGCGCTCGCCGTCGAGTCGACCCCGCGCCCGCCACCCTCCGCGCCCGCCAGCGCGAGCACCTCCGAGGCGTTGCCGCGCACGATCGCCGGCCTCCACTCGGCCAGCTCGCGGGCCAGAGCGGTGCGCAGTGGCAGCGCGCCGACCGCGACCGGGTCCAGCACCCAGGGCGTGCCCGCCTCGCCAGCGGCGGCGACCGCGGCGCGCATCGCGTCGGCGTCGGGCGCGGTCAGCGTCCCCACGTTGACCAGCAGCGCATCCGCGACCTGAGCGAACAGGCCCGCCTCCTCGACCGCGGGCACCATCGCCGGGGCGGCGCCGACGGCCAGCAGCGCGTTGGCGGTCACGTTCTGGACGACCGCGTTGGTCAGGCAGTGCGTCAGCGGCGCGCGCTCGCGCAGGCGGGCCAGATCGGCGACGATGCCGGCATCCGGCCAGCGGCGCTCGCGCCCCGTCATCCGAGCAGCGCCCGGTCGCGGCCACCGCGCTTGGCCGCGGACAGCGCGCGATCGGCGGTCGCGATCACCGCATCCGAGCCGCGGCAGTCGGCATCGATCAGCGCCACCCCCGCGCTCACGGTGCCCTGGACCGAGCGCGCGTTGGCCCGCGTGACCCGCCCGTCGCCGGCATACAGGGCCAGCCCCATGGGCGCCAGCTGGAACGCTTCGCGCAGGTCCTCGAGCTCGGCCACGTAGGTGGCGAGCGAGGGATCGTCACGCAGGCGAGAGCGGGCATCCGGGTTGAGAGACACGCTCCATTCTGACCCGGGATCCGGAGGGATGCCCGCTCGAACATTCGCCGAGTGCGTCAGCGCCGCCTCGGCGGCTAGGCGATCGCCGCCTCAGCGCGGATCTTCGCCAGGGCCCGCCGCAGCACCCGCGAGACCTGCATCTGCGAGCAGCCGACGCGCCGCGAGATCTCCAGCTGGGTCAGGTCGGCGTCGAAGCGCAGGCTCAGCACGAGGCGCTCGCGCTGGTCGAGATGGCCCTTGATCTGATGCAGCAGCGTGCGTCCCTCGGCCCACTCCAGGCCGCTGTCGTCGCCGCCGAGACGGTCGGCCAGCAGCACCTCGCTGCCGTCGCTGGAGGCCGGGGCGTCCAGCGACCCGGCGCGGTAGGCCTGGCCGGCACCGAGGCCCTGGACGACGTCCTCCTCGCTCATGCCCAGCGCCAGCGCCAGCTCGGCGACGGTCGGTGCGCGGCCCAGCTGCGCGGTCAGCTCGTCGGCCCCGCGCGAGACGCGCAGGGCGGCCTCCTGCAGCGGACGCGGAACGTGCACGGCCCAGCCGTGGTCGCGCACGTGGCGGCGCATCTCGCCGGCCACGCACGGCAGCAGGTAGGCGCTGACCGAGGCTCCATGACCCGGCCGGTAGGCGCCGATCGCCTTGGTCAGGCCGAGCATGCCCGCCTGCATCAGGTCCTCGACGTCCGCGCTGGAGGCATAGCGGCGGGCGATCGAGCGGGCGAACGGCGTCGCCTCGGTCACGAGTTGGTCGCCGGCCGCGCGGTCGCCGGCCTGGTAGCGGAGGATCAGCTCCTGCCACCGACGTTCCCGTGTGCGGTGTGCTCCCGTGGCGATGGTCATCCCACTGACCTTTCTGGACCGGCCCAACCCACGCTAACCCCCCGGGCGCGGCCAGGCAAGTGCCAACCGTCACATGCGGTACACCGGCGCCGAACGTGGCGCGATCGACGCGTTGGCGCAGGCCGACAGCGCCAGCCCGACGACGCGCCGCGTGTCGCGGGGTCGATCACGCCGTCGTCCCACAGACGAGCCGTCGCGTAGTACGGGTGGCCCTGGTGCTCGTACTGCTCGCGCAGGCGGGCGCCCGCGTCGGCCTGGCCGACGGTCTCCATGACCGTGGCGGCCTGCTCGCCGCCCATCACGCTGATCCGCGCGTTGGGCCACATGAACAGGAAGCGCGGATCGTAGGCGCGGCCGCACATGCCGTAGTTGCCGGCCCCGAAGCGAGCCGCCGACGATCACCGTCAGCTTCGGCACCCGCGCGGTCGAGACCGCCGCGACCATCTTGGCCCCGTCCTTGGCGATGCCGCCCGCCTCGTAGTCGCGGCCGACCATGAAGCCGGTGATGTTCTGCAGGAACAGCAGCGGAATGCGGCGCTGGTCGCACAGCTCGATGAAGTGGGCGGCCTTGAGCGCGCTCTCGCTGAACAGGATCCCGTTGTTGGCGACGATGCCGACCGGGTGGCCGTCGATGTGGGCGAAGCCGCGTGACCAGCGTCGTGCCGTAGAGCTCGGCTTGAACTCGTGCAAGCGCGCTGCCGTCGACGATCCGGGCGATGATCTCGCGCAGGTCGTAGGGGGTGCGGGGTCGAGCGGCACGACGCCGAGCAGCGTCGTCCGGATCGACGGCCGGCTCGGCCGCGGCGCGCCGCTCCCACGGCGCCGGCGGCCGCGCCGGGAGCGTGGCGACGATGTCGCGCACGATGCCGCAGCGCGTGCTCGTCGTCGTCGGCGAGGTGGTCGACGACGCCGGAGATGCGCGCGTGCACGTCGCCGCCGCCGAGCTCCTCGGCGGTCACCTCCTCGCCGGTCGCCGCCTTCACCAGCGGCGGGCCGCCGAGGAAGATCGTGCCCTGCTCGCGCACGATCACCGTCTCGTCGCTCATCGCGGGCACGTAGGCGCCGCCGGCCGTGCACGAGCCCATGCACGGCGGCGATCTGCGGGATCCCCCGCGCCGACATCGTCGCCTGGTTGAAGAAGATGCGCCCGAAGTGCTCGCGGTCGGGGAAGACCTCGTCCTGCAGCGGCAGGAACGCGCCGCCCGAGTCGACGAGGTAGACGCACGGCAGGCGGTTGTGCAGCGCGACCTCCTGCGCGCGCAGGTGCTTCTTGCACGGTCATCGGGTAGTAGGTGCCGCCCTTGACCGTCGCGTCGTTGGCCACGACGACGCACCGCGCGGCCGCTCGACGCGCGCCGATGCCGGTGACGATCCCCGCGCCCGGCGCGTCGCCGTCGTACATCTCCTCGGCGGCCAGCGGCGCCAGCTCGAGGAACGGCGAGCCCGGATCGCAGAGCCGCTCGACGCGCTCGCGCGGCAGGCAGCTTGCCGCGAGCGACGTGACGCTCGCGCGCCTTCTCGCCGCCGCCCGGGCCGCCCGGGCGATGCGCGCGTCGAGGTCGTCGATCAGCGCCAGGTGCGCGCGCTCGTTGGCTCGCTCGGGCGTGCCCGGGCGGCGCGGCTGTGCAGGATCGTCCTCGCCCCGACGACCTCGACGAGCGCCTGGCCGCGGGCGACGCGGTCGCCGGCGGCGACGTGCGACGTCGGCCGACGACGCCGGCGGCCGGCGCGGCGATCGGCAGCTCCATCTTCATCGACTCCATGACCACGAGCACGTCGCCCTCGTCGACGGCGTCGCCGTGGCGACGTCGCACGGCGAGGACGGTGCCCGGCATCGGCGCCTCCAGCGAGCCGCCGCCGGCGTGCTCGCCGGCCACGTCGACGGCCGGCGCGAAGCGGTGCGGCACGCCGTCGTCGACGATCCACACCGCATCGCCGTCGGCGATCGCCTCGACCGGGCGCGTGACGGCGCCGACCAGGCCGTCGGCCCTCGCAGGCGCAGCCGCGCCGGCGGCCGTGCGCCCGCCGGTGCGCCAGCCGTCGCGCGGCATCCCACGGATCGTCGCCGGCCGGCGGGCCGACCAGCGCCCCGACGGCCAGCCCGGGCAGGTCGTCGGCCGCGGGCGGCGAGGCGACCGCGTCGCCCAGGCGCTCGATCAGGCCCGTGTCCAGCGCGCCCTCGCGGCACCTCGGGCCGGGCCAGCAGGGCACGCAGGTAGGGCGGCGTTCGTCGTGGCGACCGGCCACGAGCGTGCGGGCCAGCGCGCGCTCCAGACGGGCCAGCGCGGTGGCCCGGTCGGGTCCGTGGGCGATGACCTTGGCCAGCATCGGGTCGTAGTCGGAGGTGACCTCGCTGCCCTGTGCGACGCCGCTGTCGACGCGGACGCCCACGCCGGCCGGCTCCCGGTAGGCGACGATGCGACCGGTCGACGGTAGGAAGCCGGCGGCGGCGTCCTCGGCGTAGACGCGCGCCTCGAGCGCGTGGCCGTCCAGGCGAATCGTCGTCCTGGCGCAGCCCGAGCGGCTCACCGGCGGCGACGCGCAGCTGCAGCTCGACGAGGTCGAGCCCCGTGACCGCCTCGGTGACCGGGTGCTCGACCTGCAGGCGGGTGTTCATCTCCAGGAAGTAGAACTCGCCGTCCCGACGGCGATGAACTCGACCGTGCCGGCGTTCACGTAGCCGGCGGCGCGCGCCAGCGCACAGGCGGCGGCGCCCATGCGCGCGCGCAGCGCCGCGTCGACCGCCGGGGAGGGCGCCTCCTCGATGACCTTCTGGTGGCGGCGCTGCAGCGAGCACTCGCGCTCGCCCAGGTGCAGGACCGTGCCGTGGGCGTCGGCGATCACCTGCACCTCGATGTGGCGCGGGCGCTCCAGGTAGCGCTCGACCATCACGCGGTCGTCGCCGAAGGCGGCCTGCGCCTCGCGCCGGGCGGCCGCCGTGGCCTCCTCCAGCTGGTCGGCGCTGCGCACCACGCGCATGCCCTTCCCGCCGCCCCCGGCCACGGCCTTGACGACGAGCGGAAACCCACCCAACCCGCCGCCGTCGTCGTCGCCGGCGGGCACGGTCGGCACGCCGGCCGCGCGCGCGGCCTCCTTGGCGCGGGCCTTGTCGCCCATCAGCGTGATCGCCTCCGGCGGCGGGCCGATCCAGGTCAGGCCGGCGTCGATCACCGCGCGGGCGAACGCCGGGTTCTCCGACAGGAAGCCGTAGCCGGGGTGAATCGCCTGCGCGCCGCTGACCCGCGCCGCATCGACGATCGCCTCGATGCGCAGGTAGGACTCGGTGGCGGGCGGCAGGCCGATGCGCACCGCGTGGTCGGCGGCGAGCACGTGCGGGGCGCCGGCGTCGGCGTCGCTGTACACCGCGACCGACTCGACGCCCAGCGCGGCGAGCGTGCGCATCACGCGCACGGCGATCTCGCCCCGGTTGGCGACGAGCACGCGGTCGAACATCACAGCGCGCGGGCGATGACCATCTGCTGGACCTCGTCGGTCCCCTCGCCGATGGTGAGGATCTTCGCGTCGCGGTAGAAGCGGCACACCGGGTACTCCTCGATGTAGCCATAGCCGCCGTGGATCTGGACCGCCTCCTCGGCGCAGCGCACGGCCAGGCGACCGGTCTTGAGCTTGGCCTGGGCGGCGGTCAGCGTGAACGGCCGATCGGCGTCCTTGAGGCGCGCAGCCTTGTAGACGAGCAGTCGCGCGGCCTCGATCTCGGTGGCCATGTCGGCGAGCTTGCCCTGGATCGCCTGGTAGCTGGCGATCGGCTGACCGAAGGCGCGGCGCTCGCGCGCGTAGGCCAGCGCCTGGTCCAGCGCGCCCTGGGCCAGGCCCACGCCCATGGCCGCCACGCCGATGCGGCCGATGTCGAGGATGCGCAGGAACTGCTTGAAGCCAGCGCCGCGCGGGCCGAGCAGGTTCTCCTCGGGCACCCGGCAGTCGGTGAACGTCAGCGGGCGCGTGTCGGAGGCGTTCCAGCCCATCTTGCGATATGGCTCGCCCTGCTCGTAGCCGGGCGTGCCGTTGGGGACGATCAGGTTGGAGATCTCGTTCTCGGCGGTGCGGGCCGTGATGCAGACGACGCCGGAGATGTCGGTGCCGGCGTTGGTGATGAACTGCTTGGCCCCGTCGATGACCCACTCGCCGCCGTCCAGCCGCGCGCGGGTGCGCACGTTGCCGGCGTCGCTGCCCGCCTCGGGCTCGGTCAGCCCGAAGGCGCCCAGCCTGCGGCCGCTGGTCAGCTCCGGCAGCCAGTCGCGCTTCTGCTCGTCGCTGCCGAACAGGTAGATCGGCTGGGTGCCCAGGCTCGTGTGGGCGCACAGCGTGATGGCCACGCTGGAGTCCACGCGCGTGAGCTCCTCGACGGCCAGCGCGTAGGCCAGCGTGTCGCCGCCGGCGCCGCCGACCTCCTGCGGGAACGGGATGCCCATCCATCCCAGCTCGCCCATCTTGCGCACGATCTCGTAGGGAAAGGCCTTCGTGCGATCGAGCTCCTCCGCCACCGGCGCGACCTCGCCCTCGGCGAACTCGCGGACCGTCCGGCGCAGCAGCTCGTGGTCGTCGGGCAGGTCGAAGTCCATGGCTGGAACTTCTACCGTTTAGTCGGTATAAGCGCAAGGCGCATGCCCACGCCGCCCACCCGCCCCGCGCTGCGGGCCAAGTACGACGCCCGCCGCGCCGACGTCGTCGCCACCGCCGCTGGCGTGTTCGCGGCCCGCGGGTATCACGCCACGACGATCGACGACCTGATCGAGGCGACCGGCCTCACCCGCGGCGGCCTGTACCACTACATGGACGGCAAGCAGGACCTGCTGCTCGCCGTCCTGGACGAGCTGATGGCGCCGCTGCTGGAGCGCGCGCAGGCGATCGTCGACGGGCCGGGGAGCCCCGAGCAGCAGCTGCGCGCGATCGCGCGCCTGTGGATCGGCCACCTGGCCGACCACCGCGACCACATGGTCATCTTCAACCAGGAGCGCCGCACGCTGGAGCGCGAGGTGGGCTGGGCGCACGTGCGGGCCGCGCGCCGCCGCTTCGAGCAGCTGCTGGGCGGCGTGCTCGAGCGCGGCATCGCGGACGGCTCGTTCGCCATCGCCGACCCCGCCCTGGCGCGCCTCGCGCTCCTGGGCATGGGCAACCACACCGCGCAGTGGTACGCACCGGACGGCCGCCTGGACCCCGAGGCGATCGCCGACGGCTACTGCGGTCTCCTGCTGGACGGGATCCGCGCCGGTCATGGATGATGTCGGCCTGGCGCGGGTAGGCGCCAGCGCAGAGGCCCTTCAGTCATGCCCCGCGTCATCGTTGACAACAGCACCGGCGCCGACCACCTGTTCGCCGAGCGCATCGCCCGGGAGCTGCGCGCGGACGGCTTCGAGGCCGAGATCCGCGAGCCCGACCCCGACTCGCTCTTCGACACCTCCGTCCGCATGACCGACGGGGTGGCCGTGCGCCTGACCGGGCCCGCCGACCGCGACACGCTCGCGCGCGTGACCGCCGCCGTGCGCCGCAGCGAGGAGCAGCGCACGATCACCCGCCGCCGCTACCGCCCGGTGGCGATCCTCGAGGGCGAGGGCCGGCGCGCGCTGGCCTGGGTCGACGCGATCAGCTGACCCGCCCGCCGTGGATGCGCTCGCCCGAGCGGACGATGTGCTCGCGCATCAGGCCGACGGCGGCGTCCTCGTCGCCGTGCTCGATCGCGTCGTAGATCGCCTGGTGCTCCTCCAGCGAGACCAGCGGCCGGCCGGGACGGGTCAGCGACGCCTCCGACGTGCGATCGATCACGTCGCGCAGCTGGTCGTGCAGCTGGGCCAGCATCGGGTTGTGCGACGCCTGCGCCAGGGCACGGTGGAAGTGGCGGTCGCCGATGATGCCGTCCCCGCCCTCGCTGATCGAGGCGCTCATCGCCGCCAGCGCGTCGGCCATGTGACGCAGGTCCTCGTCGGTGCGCCGCCGCGCTGCCAGGCGCGCGGCCTGCACCTCGATGCCCTCGCGCACCTCCCAGATCATCGGGTGGTCGACCTCGCTGTTGGCCACCTCCAGCGCCAGCGAGCCGATCACGTCGCCGGGCGGCGTGACCAGGTAGACGCCGTCACCGTGGCGGATCTCCACCAGCCCCTGGACGCGCAGCACCGTCAGCGCCTGACGCACCGACGTGCGCGACACGCCCAGGCGCTCGGCCAGCTCGCGCTCGGACATCAGCCGATCGCCGGGACGCAGCTCCTGGACGTCGATGAACTCGCGCAGGCGCTCGACGACCTGCTCGTAGATCGGCGAGCGCTGGATCGGCTCGAGGGCGTCGTGGGAGGCCATGAAAGGGGAGACGCTAGTCGAGCGGCTGGCGGATCACCGGGTTGCGGGCCGCACCGGCCTCGTCCAACCGGCGCACCGGCGTGGTGTGCGGGGCCGTGCGCGCCACCTGCGGATCCTCGGCCGCCTCGGCCAGGATCGCCTTGATCGCGTCGGCGAACGCGTCGAGCGTCTCGCGCGTCTCCGTCTCGGTCGGCTCGATCAGCAGCGCCTCGTCGACCAGCAGCGGGAAGTACACCGTGGGCGGGTGGTAGCCGTGGTCGAGCAGCCGCTTGGCCAGGTCCAGCGTCCTGATGCCCAGCTCGCGCTTCATCGGCGCGCCCGACAGCACGAACTCGTGCATGCACAGCTGCCCGTAGGCCAGCGGCAGGTGCTCGGCCACCTCGCCGAGCCGGGCCAGCAGGTAGTTGGCGTTCAGCACCGCCGAGACCGAGGCGTCCTTGAGACCCTCGGCGCCGAGCGAGCGGATGTAGGCGTAGGAGCGCACGAAGCAGCCGTAGTTGCCCTGGAATCCGCGCAGCCGGCCGATCGACTTCTCGTAGCCGTCGTCGTCGAGGTCGAAGCTGCCATCCTCGCCCCGCACGATCCGCGGGTTCATCAGATAGGGCGCGATGCGCTCGGACACCGCGATCGGCCCCGAGCCCGGGCCGCCGCCGCCGTGGGGCTGGGTGAACGACTTGTGCAGGTTGAAGTGCACGATGTCGAAGCCCATGTCGCCCGGGCGGGTGACGCCCATGATCGCGTTGAGGTTGGCCCCGTCGTAGTAGAGGACCGCCCCGACGCCGTGGACGATGTCGGCGATCTCGGCGATGTTGGGGTCGAAGACGCCGAGCGTGTTGGGGTTGGTCAGCATCAGGCAGGCGACGTCCTCGGTCGCCTTGGCGCGCAGGTCGTCGAGGTCCACGCCGCCGTCGGCGTTCGTGCCCACCTTGACCACCTCCAGCCCGGCCATCGTCACCGTCGCGGGGTTCGTGCCGTGGGCGGTGTCGGGCGTGAGCACCTTCGTGCGCGTCTGACCGCGGTCTTCGTGGTAGGCGCGGGCCAGCAGCACGCCGGCCAGCTCGCCGTGGGAGCCCGCCGACGGCTGCAGCGAGACGTGCGGCATGCCGCTGATCTCGCCCAGCGCGCGCTCCAGGTTCCACATCAGCTCCAGCGCGCCCTGGGCCCGTGCCGGCGACTGGAACGGGTGCAGGCGGGCGTGGCCGGGCAGCGCCGCGACGCGCTCGTGCAGTCGCGGGTTGTGCTTCATCGTGCACGAGCCGAGCGGGTAGAAGCCCGAGTCCAGGTCGAAGTTGCGCTTGGACAGGCGCACGTAGTGGCGCACGATCTCCGGCTCGGAGACCTCGGGCAGGCGCGGGCCCTGCGCACGGCGCAAGCGCTCGGGCAGCAGGCCGTCGACGCGGGGCACGTCCAGGTCGGGAGCGACGAAGGCGCGGCGCCCGGGCGCACCCTGCTCGAAGATCGTGTTCATCGGTCCACCCCGCCAGCGGTCGCGACGGCTCGGTCGTCCGCGTGGGTGGTGCCCCCCACCGCCTCGCGCACCACGGCCCGCGACAGCACGTCGGCCAGCCGGTCGATGTCCGCTCGCGAGCGCTGCTCGGTGATCGCCACCAGCAGCGCGTTGTGCTCGGGCAGCGCCAGCCCCGGGTTGACGCCCTCCGCGGCGCAGCGCTCGACCACCTCCTCGACGGGCACGGGCAGCGTGACGGCGAACTCGCGGATCACCGGCTGCTCGTGCCAGGCCTGCACGCCGTCGATCGCGCACAGCGCCTCGCGCGCGTAGTGGGTGCGCTGCAGCAGCAGCTCGCTCAGCTCGACGATCCCCTGCCGGCCCAGCCAGCTGAGGTAGACGACCCCGCCCAGCGCGTTGAGCGCCTGCGCGGTGCAGATGTTCGACGTCGCCTTCTCGCGGCGGATGTGCTGCTCGCGCGTCTGCAGCGTGAGCACGAACCGCGCGCCTGCCGTCGGCGTCGACCGTCTCGCCGGCGATGCGCCCGGGCATGCGGCGCAGGTAGGCCTCGGTGGCGGCGAAGAAGCCGAACGACGGACCGCCGAAGTCCAGGCGGTTGCCCAGCGGCTGGCCCTCGCCGACGCACACGTCGCACGCCGACCTCGCCCGGCGCGTCAGGATGCCCAGCGCGATCGGGTCGTAGGCGGCGATCGCCACCGCGTCGCCCTTGACCGCGGTCAGCGCGGCGGCGTCCTCGACGGCACCGTAGAAGTTCGGGTTCTGGAGGAAGACGGCGCTCGTGTCGCCGTCGATGGCCGCCGCCCATGCCGCCGGGATCGGTGACGCCGTCGTGCAGCGGGACCTCGACGACCTCGACCCCGTAGCCGTGCGCGTAGGTGCGCAGCGTCTGGCGCGCGTGCGGATGCACGCCGGCCGAGACGACGAACCGCCGGCGGCCCGGATGGACGAGCTTGGCCAGGTAGCCGGCCGAGGCCAGCGCCGATCGGCCCCTCGTAGACCGACGCGTTGGCCACCGGCAGGCCGGTCAGCTCGCTGATCGCCGTCTGGTACTCGAACATCACCTGCAGCCCGCCCTGGGAGACCTCGGGCTGGTACGGCGTGTAGGGCGTCAGGAACTCCGAGCGCGACATCAGCATGTCGATCGAGCGCCGGCACGTAGTGGTCGTACATGCCGCCGCCCAGGAAGCTGATCTCGTCCTCGGTGGAGACGTTGCGCGCCGCCAGCTCGCGCAGGTGCGCGTAGACGGCCTGCTCGGGCTGCCCGGGCGGCAGGTCCAGCGGCCGGTCCAGGCGCAGCTCCGCCGGGATCGTCGGCGAACAGGTCCTCGACGGCGTCGACGCCGATCGTCGCGAGCATCGCCTCGCGGTCGGCGTCGGTCATCGGCGGTGTACCGGCTCAAGAGGTCTGCCCTCCGGCAGATGGATCGGCTGGGTCACGACGGTGCGCCGTGCGCGTCCGTCCGCGCACGTCGATCTCCAGCTGCGTCGCCCGGACTGCGCGTGCGCGGAGGGCACGTAGCCCATGCCGATGCCGACGCCCATGACGGCGACTCGTCCCGCTGGTACGACGCCGCCTCCGGCGATCGGGTTGCCCTGGCGGGCGATCCCGCCTCGCCGAGCGACGAAGCCGACGAGCCGCTCGCGCCGGCCCGGCCTCGCGCACGGCGCGGCAGGCGTCGGCGCCGATGAAGCCGGTGTCCTCGGCCACCGCCCAACCAAGGCCGGCCGAGATCGGGTCGCGCGCCGGCGACGAGGTCGTTGCCGTACAGGTGGAAGCCGGCCTCCAGGCGCAACGTGTCGCGCGCGGCCAGCCCCGCCGGGCGCGCGCCGGCGCGACGAGCACGTCCCACAGCCGCGGCGCGTCCGCCGGCCGCCACGAGCAGCTCGACCCCGTCCTCGCCGGTGTAGCCGTCCCGCACGCGAGCACGTCGACGCCGGCCACGCGGGCGGGCGCCGCGGTCATGCGCGCGGGCAGCGGTGCGTCGGCCAGCGCGCCGGCGAGCTCACGGGCACGCGGGCCCTGCAGCGCCAGCATCGCGTGGTCGGGCGCGGCGTCGCGCACGGCCACGTCCAAGGCCGGGCGCTGCCCGGCGAACCAGGCCAGGTCCTGCTCGTGGTTGGCCGCGTTGGTGACCGTCAGCCACCGGTCGGCTCCCAGGCGGTAGGAGAACAGGTCGTCGAGCACGCCGCCGTCCTCGCGGCACAGCAGCGCGTACTGCGCGCCGCCGACCGCAACCCGCTCGACGTCGTTGGAGAGGATGCGCTGCAGGAAGGCGCTCGCCTGCGGGCCCTCGGTCTCGATCTGGCCCATGTGCGAGACGTCGAAGACGCCGGCGGCGCTGCGCACGGCCAGATGCTCCTCGCGCACGCCCTCGTACTGAACGGGCATCTCCCAGCCGGCAAAGGGCACGAGCCGGGCGCCGGCGTCGCGGTGGCGCTCGTAGAGGGGCGTGCGGTGCAGGGGCGAATCGGTGGCCATGCTGTGGACGTCCAGTGGTAGGACCACTGACGAGGCCACGGTACCAGCTCGAGCGGGCGGGACGGGAATCTCAGGTTCCCGTATATTCGAGCGCATGGTCTCCGACATCGCCTCTCTGGCGTCCCACGTCGGTGAGCAACTGGGTCCCACCGAGTGGCGCGTCTTCACCCAGGACGACGTCAATCAGTTCGCCGACCTCACCGACGACCACAACTTCATCCACGTCGATCCCGAGGCGGCGGCCAAGACGCCGTTCGGCGGCACCATCGCCCACGGCTACCTCACGCTGTCGATGCTGGCGCCGGTCTCCCAGGCGCTGATCGAGATCTCCGATCTGGGGATGGGCGTCAACTACGGCCTCGACAAGGTCCGCTTCCCGGCGCCCGTGCCCGTCGGCGCGCGCTTCCGCGGCACGGGCGAGATCGCCGAGGTCGCCGAGATCAAGGGTGGCGTGCAGGCCAAGGTGGTCATGACCATCGAGGTCGAGGGCTCCGAGAAGCCCGCCGTCGTCGCCGAATGCCTCTTCCGGTACTACGCATGAGCAACAACACGAAGCTGAACGGCAAGGTCGCCGTCGTCACCGGCGCCGGCCGGGGCCTGGGCCGCGCCTACGCCATCGCCCTGGCCGCCGCCGGGGCCGCCGTCGTCGTCAACGACGTCGATGCCGACGCTGCCAACAGCGCCGTCAAGGAGATCACCGACGCCGGCGGCGAGGCGGTCGTCGAGATCGGTGCCGTGGGCCCCAGCGAGACCGCCGACAAGCTCGTCTCGCGCGCGGTGGAGGCGTTCGGGCGCCTGGACACCATGGTCACCAACGCGGGCATCCTGCGCGACACCGTGCTGTGGAAGATGAGCGACGAGCAGTTCGACGCCGTCATCGAGACCCACCTGCGCGGCACGTTCACCTGCGCCCGCGCCGCGGCCATCCGCTTCCGCGAGCAGGGCGAGGGCGGCAGCCTGATCCTGATCGGCTCGCCATCGGGCCAGTTCGGCAACTTCGGACAGTCCAACTACGGCGCGGCCAAGGCGGGCATCGTCACCATGGCGCGCGTGTGGTCGATGGAGCTGGCCCGCGCCAACGTCACCGTCAACGCCGTCGTCCCGACCGCATGGACGGAGATGACCGCGACGATCCCCGTCTACGAGCCGCTCGTGGAGCGCGTGGCCAACGGCGAGCCGCTGCCCGCCCAGGTGCGCCAGGCGCACGCGCTGGGCATGCCCTCCGACTGCGCGTCGCTGGTCGTCTTCCTGGCCAGCGAGGCCGCGCGCGGCGTCACCGGCCAGGCGATCGGCATCGGCGGCGACAAGCTGACCATGTACAGCCACCCCGGTGAGGAGGCCGTCGCCTTCTTCGAGGGCGGCTGGACGCCGGAGGCGATCGCCGACAGCTGGAGCGCGACGCTGGGCGAGCATGCGCAGACGTCGGGCATGACGCTGCCGCCGCTGGAGCTGGGATGAGCGCGATCGACCTGGACAACCTCGTCGCGCTGGACGTGCACACGCACACCCACGCGCACATGGATCACCGGCCGCCCGACCAGGTCACGGTCGAGTTCCTCGACGCCGCCGAGAAGTACTTCGGCGGCTCGCCGCCGCAGCCGACCACGCAGAGAGGTGGCCGACTACTACCGCGAGCGCAACATGGCCGCGGTGGTGTTCACCGTCGACTCGCCCTACCGGGACGGGCGAGAAGCCGGTCCCCACCTCGGAGGTGATCGAGGTCGCCCAGGCCAACCCCGACGTGCTGATCCCGTTCGCCAGCGTCGACCCGCACAAGGGCAAGGCCGGGGTTCCGCGAGGCGCGCGAGCTACATCGCGCGCACGGCGTGCAGGGGTTCAAGTTCCACCCCAACACCCAGCGCTTCTGGCCCAACGACCGCGCCTGGCTACCCGCTGTACGAGGTGATCGCCGAGGCGGGGCTGGTCGCGCTGTTCCACACCGGCCAGACCGGCATCGGCGCCGGCATGCCCGGCGGCGGCGGGATCCGCCTGAAGTACTCCAACCCGATGGCCGTCGACGACGTCGCCGCCGACTTCCCCGAGATGGACGATCATCCTCGCCCACCCGTCGTTCCCGTGGCAGGACGAGGCGCTGGCGGTCGCCACGCACAAGCCCAACGTCTACATCGACCTGTCGGGCTGGTCGCCGAAGTACTTCCCGCCGATCCTCGTGCACTACACCAACAGCGCTGCTCAAGCACAAGATGCTGTTCGGCTCGGACTTCCCGCTGCTGACCCCCGAGCGCTGGCTGGGCGACTTCGAGAAGCTCCCGATCAAGGACGAGGTGCGGCCGCTCGTGCTCAAGGAGAACGCGGTCCGGCTGTTGAAGCTTCGCGGGCGTTAGGAGCCCTGCTCGCGGAAGCGGAGGTGCCGCATGACAGCCACGAGACCGTCGACGACGACCTCGTGCTGCTCGGGCGGCACCTCCGCGAGCATCTCCTCCTGCAGCTGATCGACGACCGGATCGACCTCGGCCACGAGGCGCTCGCCGGCCGCCGTCAGCCGGGCGCGCAGGATGCGCCCATGGCTGGGATCGACGCTGCGCTCCACCAGGCCACGCCGCTCCAGCTCGGCGATCACCTCGTTCATCGACTGCGGCGTGATCAGCGCGCGGCGCGACAGCTGCGCGTTGGACAGGCCCGGCCGGGTGCGCAGCACCGACAGGGTCGTCAGCTCGGGCACGGTCAGGCCCCAGGGCGCCAGCGCCCTGCGCAGCTCGCGGCGCACGCCCTGGTTGACGCGCCCGACGACGTAGACCAGCGAGGGGCCGGTGGGCTCGGTCACGTCGCCAGCGACCCGTAGGCGTCCGGTCGGCGCGTGCGCAGGAACGGGAACAGCTCCAGCCAGTCGCGCCGCTGATCGAGCTCGAGGTCGGCGACGAGCACGGCCGGGCTGTCGCGCGGCGCCTGCACCAGTACGCGCCCGTACGGGTCGCTGATGAAGCTCGAGCCGTAGAACGTCAGCGGCGGCTCGTCCGGACCGATGCGGTTGACGGCGACCATGAACGTCCCGTTGGCGATGCCGTTGGCGACGATCACGTGCTCCCACAGCGGCTGCGTGTCGAAGTCCGGATGGTCGGGCTCGGAGCCGATCGCCGTCGGGTAGACCAGCACCTCGGCGCCGGCCAGCGAGTAGGCCCGCGCCAGCTCCGGGAACCACTGGTCCCAGCAGGTCGGGAAGCCGAAGCCGGGCGTCGCCCAGCGCCGATCACCGGGAAGGCGCCGTCGCCGGCCGGGCCGGGGCGGAAGTAGCGGTCCTCGTAGTAGCCGGCGGTGACGGGGATGTGCAGCTTGCGCGTGCGGGCCACCACCTCGCCGTCGGGGGCGACGACGATCGCGGTGTTGAAGCCCAGATCCCCTTCGACGCGCTCGTAGAGCGAGGCGTGGACGTGGCAGCCGTTGGCTGCCGCCTGCTCGCGGGCGAACCGGGTGGTCGGCCCATCGGGGATCGCCTCCGCGGCGTCCCTCGCGCCGTCGGGGACGATCGCGAAGTAGGGCGACAGCGTGAGCTCCTGCAGGCAGACCAGCTGGGCGCCCTCCGTCGCCGCCATCGCGATCCCCGCGGCCAGGTTGGCCCGGTGGGCGGCCGGATCGGCATGCCCAGCGGTGCTGGACGGCGCCGATGCGAACCGGGGCGCGGGCGGGCGCTTCCACGCGCGCGGGCGAGGCGGGCACGTCGTAGGCGGTGAGCAGCTCGATCGGCTCAGGCACGGGGCACCTGCTGGGTGATGCAGTGGACGCCGCCGCCGCCGAGGGCGAGCACGCGGCCCGGCACGCCGACCACCTCGCGGTCGGGCAGCAGGGCGGACAGCAGATCCAGCGCCTGACGGTCCATGTCGGGGTCGATCTGCGCGACGGGCACGATCGCGGCACCGTTGCACAGGTAGAAGTTCGTGTAGGGCACGACGATCGGCTCGCCGTCGTCGCGCGCGGTGCGCGGCAGCAGGTCGAGCTCGGCGACCTCCAGTCCGGCGCGCTCGAGGGTCTCGCGATTGCGCGCGGCGTGCTCGGCATTGGGGTCGCCCGGATCGCGCACCGTCTGCAGCAGCACCCGCCCCGGGGCCAGGAACGCGCACGCGTTGTCGACGTGCCCGTCGGTGTCGCTGTCCTCGACCAGGCCCCGCTCGAGCCACACGATCGTGTCGACGCCAAGCTGGAGCTGCAGCTCGCGGGCGATCTCGTCGCGCGCCAGCAGCGGGTTGCGATTGGGGTTGAGCAGGCACTGCTCGGTGGTGACCAGTGTTCCCTCTCCGTCGACGGCGATCGACCCGCCCTCCAGCACCAGGGGCGAGGCGAACCGCTCGATGCCCAGGTGCTCGAGCAGCCGCCGGGCGATGTCGGCGTCGCGATCGAAGGGGAGGAACGACTCGCCCCACGCGTTGAAGCGGAAGTCGATCCCCGCGCGGGCGCCATCGCCGGTGACGATGATCGGCCCCGAGTCGCGCAGCCACGAGTCGTCGATCGGCAGGGCCACGACCTCGACGTTGGCGGCGGTCACGCGGGCGCGCGCATCGTCGGCGTGGGCGGGATCGGCCACGACGGTCACCGGCTCGAAGGCGGCGATCGCGTCGACGACCTGCGCGTGGACGTCACGGGCCTGCTCGATGGTCGCTCCGCGCCACGCGGCCTCGCGCTCGGGCCAGGCGATCAGGGTGCGCTCGTGGGGCGCCCATTCGGCCGGCATGCGCAGTCCGTGCGGACGAGGCGTCGTCATGCCCGGACCGTACGGCATGATGCGCGGTGATGGTGTGGATCTGCCCCGCCTGCGGCGGACACCTGGCCGCCGACGCTGCGCCGGCCCTCTGCCCCGTGTGCGTCGACGAGCGCCAGTTCGTGCCGCCGTCGGGTCAACGCTGGACGACGCTCGCGCAGCTGGCCGCCGACGGCTACGCGACCGAGGTGCGCGAGCTGGAGCCCGGGCTGCTGGGCATCGGCACCACCCCCGACATCGGCGTGGGCCAGCGGGCGCTGCTGGTGCAGACCGCCGAGGGCAACGTGCTGTGGGATCCGCCCGCCTTCGTCGACGAGGCCGCGTTCGCCGCCGTCCGCGACGCGGGGGGCCTGGTCGCCGTCAGCGCCAGCCACCCGCACATGTACGGCGCGATCGTCGACTGGTCGGAGGCGTTCGGCTGCGACATCGTGCTGCCGTCGGCCGACGAGGGATGGCTGCGGCGGCCGGCCGCGCGCGTGCGGCGCTGGTCGGAGCGCGAGACCCTGGCGGCGGGCGTGACGCTCGTGCAGACCGGCGGCCACTTCCCCGGCAGCGCCGTGCTGCACTGGGCAGGCGGTTCGGGCGGCCGGGGCGTGCTGGCCACCGGCGACACGATCTTCGTCGCCCCCGGACTGGACCGGGTGACGTTCCTGTGGAGCGCACCCAACCGCCTCCCGTTGTGGGAGGCGGCGGTGCGCCGCATCGCCGCCGCCGTCGAGCCCCACCCCTTCGAGCGCATCTACGCGGGCTGGTGGTGGTCGGTCATCGACGACGGCGGCGACGCGATGGTGCAACGCGACGCGCAGCGCTACTGCGAGCTGCTGCGCGGAGAGGTGTAGCTACGCGGCGGCCAGGCCGGGCAGGTCGGCCGAGTCGGCCTTCTTGCGCGCGACGTAGGCCATGTAGTGCAGCGGATCGCCGGCGGCCGACAGGCGATGCTCGTAGCGGTGCTCGACCAGCAGCTCGAGCGCGCCGCCGTCCTTGAGCTCGCGCAGCAGCTGGCTGAAGCCGGTCTCGTCGGCCTTGGCCTGCGTGAAGCGCTCCTTGATCGTGAATGCGATCAGGCCGCCGTTGTCGACGTAGTCGAACGCCTGCGCGAAGGCGGCCGGCGGCATGTCGCCGAAGCCGAGCGCCGCGACGCTGGTCATGCAGTTGAAGCCGGCCTCGCTGAGCGCGGCGTGGTCGACCGGGTCCGGATCGGTCAGGTCGACGACGCGGTAGTCGGCGTACAGGCCGGGCCGATCGCGCTCGGCGGCTTCAGCGGCCTCGGGCAGGATGTCCACGCCGACGATCGAGGCGGCACCCAGCTCGTCCAGCTGCTCGGCGACCATGCCGTTGCCGGCGCCGACGTCGAGCACGATGAGGTCGGTCGGGTCGGACTCCTCCTCGGCGAGCACGTCCTCCAGCAGCGAGCGCACGGTCGTCGGCGACGTGCAGCGCAGCTCCTCGTAGAAGAGGCGCTCGTAGAGGCCCTCGATGTTGTAGATCTCGGCGTAGTCGTGGAAGCGCAGACGACGACGCCCCTCGGGGGTGGTGACCATGCACCATTCGGTGTCCTGGTCGTGAGCCGCCTCGTCGGGCAGCTCGACGTTCAGCTCGGTGTCGGGGGACAGGGACTCAGGCACGGGCTTGATTCCTTCCTTGGGAGGACGCCCTTACCGTGTAGCCCACTGACGCCGAATCGAAGCCTGCGGTGTCCGCAGGCGGACGCCGCTCATCCACCGGTGCGCCCCTCTGTGGCCACCAGCAGGACCCGGCTCCAAGGCCCGAGCGTCACGGCATTGCGCAGTGCCTCGGCCTCGGGGTCGCGGGCCAGCGCCCGCAGTCCAGCTAATGGCGCAGCGCCGCTCTCGCCGATCGACAGCCCCGCCGCGGCGAGCTGGGTCATCGCCGCCGCCGCCTCATCGTCGCCGACGGTCACCGTTCCGGCGATGCCCGCACGCAGATCGGGCCAGGCGGCGGCCGAGACCTCCGCGCAGTCCAGGCCCGCCATGGCCGTGCCGGGCGTGGCGACCGGTGTCGGGCGCCCCTCGCGCAGCGAGGCGGTCAGGCACGCGGCGTGCGTGGGCTCGACGCCGATGACGGGCACGCCCGCCGTCGCCCCGAAGCGGGCCGCTGCGGCGGCCAGCGCGCCGACGCCGACCGGCACCACCACGAGGTCGAAGCGCGCCTGCTCGGCCGCCTCGGCGAACAGCGTCGCGTAGCCGTCGACGACCCAGTGCGGCGGTCCGCCCTCACCCACGTCGGCCAGCTCCAGGGCGCCGGCGGCGCGACCGGCCTGCGCCGCGGCGGCGACCGCCGCCTCGTAGTCGCCGTCGACGACCACGACCTCGGCCCCCTCATCCTCGATCGCCGCGCGCCGAGCGGGCAGGGCCCGGGCGGGCAGGAAGATCCGGGCGCGCAGGCCGCGTGCGGCGGCGACGTGGGCGACGGCACGGCCGTGGTTCCCCGCGCTGGCGCTGACAAGCGTGTCGACGCGCTCCCGCGGTCCGTCGCGCAGCGCACGCTCCACGGCCCAGGACGCGCCCAGCACCTTGAAGGCGGGCAGGCCGAGCCGATCGGACTCGTCCTTGAGGCGCACCGCGCCGACGTTCAGCTGCGCGGCGATGGCGGCCAGCTCGCGCACCGGGGTGGGTGCGTAGCCGGGCAACGCGGCGTGGAAGGCCCGCGCGGCGGTGTCCGCCGGCCGCACGGCGTCCGGGGTGTATGCGGTGTTGACAAGCGCCCGCATGCGGGCGCCCATCGTCTCATTCCGCAAGCGGCGGCGAGACGGACCTCACACCCGGGCGCGCAGCTTCCGCCTGACGGGCCCGAGCGCGACGACCGGCTCGGTCGGGACGTCCTCGTCGCGCCTCATGAACGTGTTCGTACACTCGTGCCATGAGCGCACGGTGCGATGCCGACGCGATCGTCGTGGGCGGCGGCCTGGCCGGGCTGGTGGCCACCGCCGAGCTGGCCGACGCCGGCCGGCGGGTGATCCTGCTCGATCAGGAGCCCGAGGCCTCGCTCGGCGGGCAGGCGTTCTGGTCGCTGGGCGGGCTGTTTCTCGTCGACTCCCCCGAGCAGCGTCGCGCGCGCATCCGCGACAGCTTCGAGCTGGCCTGGCAGGACTGGCAGGGCACGGCCGGCTTCGACCGCGAGGACGACCGCTGGCCGCGCCGCTGGGCGGAGGCCTACGTGCACTTCGCCGCCGACGAGAAGCGCGCCTGGCTGGCCGCCCACGGCGTGCGCATCGTGCCCAGTGTCGGCTGGGCCGAGCGGGGCGCGGCTACGGCGCGATCGGCCACGGCAACTCGGTGCCGCGCTTCCACATCGCATGGGGCACCGGCCCCGGCGTGCTGGAGCCGTTCATCGCTCGCGTCCGGGCCGCTGCGCAGCGCGGCCTGGTGCAGTTGCGCTTCCGTCACCGGGTCGACGCGCTGACCACGTCAGGCGGCGTTGTCGACGGCGTGCGCGGCAGCATGCTCGGCGCCCGACGACCGCGCCCGCGGCCAGGCCTCGAACCGCACCGAGACCGGGGCGTTCGAGCTGCGCGCGCAGGCGGTCGTCGTGACCAGCGGCGGGATCGGCGGCAACCATGAGCTCGTGCGCCGAAACTGGCCCGCAGCGGCTGGGGACGCCTCCGCGTCAGATGCTCACCGGCGTGCCCGCCCACGTCGACGGGCGCATGATCGAGCACACCCGGCAGGCGGGCGGCAGCGTGATCCACCCGGACCGCATGTGGCACTACGTCGAGGGCGTGCGCAACTGGGACCCGATCTGGCCGCTGACCACGGCGATCCGGATCATCCCCGGCCCGTCGTCGCTGTGGCTGGACGCGACCGGCAAGCGGCTGCCGGCGCCGTACTTCCCCGGCTTCGACACGCTCGGCACCCTGAGCACATCATCGGCACCGGCTACGACTACACGTGGTTCGTGCTCGACCAGCGCGATCATCGAGAAGGAGTTCGCGCTGTCGGGCTCCGAGCAGAACCCCGACATCACCGGCAAGGACCTGACGGACGTTGCTGCGCAGCCGGCGTGGCGAAGGGCGCGCCCGCGCCGGTGCAGGCGTTCAATCGACCACGGCGCCGGACTTCGTCGTCGCGCGACGACCTGCGCGCCTCGTGGCCGGCATGTCACGCCTCGACGCACGACGCCGCGCTCGACGCCGACGCGCGTGCGCGAGGAGGTGCGCGCCCGCGACCGCGAGGTCGCCAACCCCTACGCCAAGGACCTGCAGCTGGCCGCGATCCGCGAGGCGCGCCGCTACCTGCCCGACCGCCTGATGCGCGTCGCCGCCCCCCACCGCCTGACCGACCCGGACGCCGGCCCGCTCATCGCCGTCAAGCTGCACATCCTCACGCGCAAGACGCTGGGCGGCATCGAGACCGACCTCGACGGCCGCGTCCGGGCGCCGGCGGCGAGCCGCTGGGCGGCCTGTACGCCGCCGGCGAGGCCGCCGGGTTCGGCGGCGGCGGCATGCACGGCTACCGGGCATTGGAGGGGACCTTCCTGGGCGGCTGCCTGTTCAGCGGACGGACCGCCGGGCGTGCGCTGGCCGCGGCGCTGGACGAGCTGCGGGCCCAGCGCGGCATCAGGCCTGCGTCCGAGGCTGGATCGCCGGCGGCTTCCAGCTGCCGTCCAACGCGCTGGCCGTGGGCACGTACAGGCGCAGGTTGAGCCGGAAGGGGCCCGCCGGTGTCGGCAGCCAGTTGACGCGGCGCTCTGCGGGACGCCGGCGCTGCATGACCACGACGACGCTGCCGTCGGAGCGGCGCACGAGACCCGGGTGGCTGTCGCCGATCGCGAAGCGGTGCTCGCGGTTGGGCACCAGGAAGCCGTCCTCGTCGTACATCGTCAGCGACCAGAACGCTCGCGCCGGCGGCAGCTGGCCCTTGGCGAAGACGAGCCGGTAGCTGCGCGTGCCGTCCAGCGTGTCGCCGTTGGCGTCCAGATAGGCCGTCGGATAGGTCGCCTCGGCCGGCGTGTTGGCGCCCAGCCCGAGGATGGCGACCGCAGCGCGCGTCGTGTAGTCGACCCCGTAGTCGCCGACGTCGTCGGGCGGCGTCGCCCATCCGTGGTTGTCGCGCGCCCTGCCCAGAACGCTCTGACGCGCCGCGTGGGGGAATGCCCGGGCCGTCGCGTCCACAGCGTCGATCAGCGCCCGATACGCCTGCGGCGACAGTCCGGCCTGCGACGGCCGCAGCCCCGGACCGACGCCGATCGCGGCCAGCGCCGCCAGCTGCGCGTCATCGCGCGCCGGGGGCGGGTTGTCGCGCAGGGCGACGCCGAGCGCGTCCAGGAAGGCCTCGCCGGTCAGCGGCGCGATCGTGCGCGCCCTGCCCGCGCGGCAGTCCCGGGAAAAGCGGCGCGGGCCGCCGGGCGGCGACACGCGGTAGCGGCGCATGAGCCGCAGCGCGCGGCGCGTGTCGGCGGGGCCGCGCGCGAGCGTGCGGCCGATGACCCAGATGCGACGGGAGGCGACCGGGACGACCCTGGCGCCGGCTACGCGCCGGCCGGGGTGACCGCTCCAGGTGATCGCGAAGCGTCCCGCCCGGGCGCCCGTGGTGCGCGAGCCGATGTAGCCGACGATGTTCGTGTACGGGTCCAGCAGCTCGAAGACGAAGTAGCGCCCGCCCATGCCGGGGTGGCTGAGCACGACCGGGCCCCGGCCGAGGTCCAGCTCGGAGATCGTGTAGAGCGTGTCGACGTTGGGGGCGACCACCGAGCGCGCCTTCGCATCGGCCGCGCGGTTGACCGCGCTGAAGCTGTTGATCGGCGCGTTGCCGCGATCATCCGGGCAGCGCACGCTGGTGAACTGCTCGCGGCTGCGCAGGAACTCCATCAGCGGCAGCCCGTAGACGTAGGCCTGCTGGCCGAGGGCGGCAGCCTGCTCGGGCGTGACCGCTGACGGCGCCGACGCACCAGCGGGCGCCACGCCCAGCGCCAGACCCACCAGCACCGCAACCCCCGTCGCCACGCGTCGCGCCACGACCGCTCCTCTCCTGGATGACCCCGCAAGACTGCCGCATCCCGGGCTGAAGCCGTCCGGGCTAGTCGGTGGTGCGCTCAGCCGCCACGTGGCGCTCGAAGCCCTCGTAGCCGGCGGCGGCGACCTGCGTCGCAATGCTCGGCGTACGGGCCGACGCCGCCGAGGTAGGGCATGAACACCCGCGGCTTGCCCGGCACGTTGGCGCCCATGTACCAGGAGTTGGCCTGCGGGACGAGCGTCGCGTCGGCGACCTCGTTGACGTGCGCGACCCAGGCGTCCTCGGCCTGCGGAGGTCGGCCTCGATGCACCGAGCCGCGTCGCCCTCGTGCCATGCAGGTCGGCGATCCAGTCGACGTGCTGCTCGATCGAGATGACCATGTTGCTGAACACCGACGGGCTGCCAGGGCCGGTGACGAGGAACAGGTTCGGGAAGCCCGCCACGGCGACGCCCAGGTAGGTGCGCGGCCCGCCGGCCCAGTCCTCGACGCAGCGTCTCGCCGTCGCGCCCGCGGATGTCGATCGCGGCCAGCGCGCCGGTCATGGCGTCGAAGCCGGTGGCGCAGCACGATCGCGTCGAGCCGGGTAGGTGCCGCTCGCTGGTGCGCACGCCCGTCGGGCACGATCTCCACCGAGCGGCTCGCGACGCAGGTCGACGAGCGTGACGTGGTCGGCGGTTGAACGTCTCGTAGTAGCCGGTGTCGACGCACAGGCGCTTGGTGCCCCACGGGTAGTCGCGCGGGGTCAGCGCCTCGGCGGTCGCGGGATCGTCGATGCGCTCGGCGATCCGGCGCCGGAAGAAGGCGGCGACGTGCTCGTTGGCCTCCGGCTCGACCAGCGACGTCGGCGAACACGCTGATCATGTTCAGCCCGCCGGCCGCCCAACGCTCGGCCAGCTCGCGCTCGCGCTCGTCCGCGTCGACCTCGCAGCGCGCCCTTGGGGTTCTCCGGGTAGTTGAGCGAGGTCGGCGACTCGCGGATGCGCGTCGCGCCGCGCCGCGTAGTCGTCGATCACCGCCTGCGCCTCCTCGGGGTCCAGCGGGCGGTTGCTGGGCGGGGACGATGAAGTTCGGCGTGCGCTGGAAGACGGTCAGCGTGCGCGGCCTGCTCGGCGATGCAGCGGGATCGACCTGGATGCCCGACGAGCCGGTGCCGATCACCGCCACGCGCTGGCCGGTGAAGTCGACGCCCTCGTGCGGCCAGCGGCTGGTGTGGTACACCGGGCCCGCGAACGTCTCGAGGCCCGGAACGTCCGGCGCCTTGGGCACCGACAGGCAGCCGGTGGCCATCACCACGTAGCGGGCGACCAGCTCCCGGCCCGTGTCGGTGGTGACCGTCCACGTGGCGCTGCGCCTCGTCGAACGTCGCCGCGGTGACGCGCGTCTCGAAGCGGATGTCGCGCCGCAGGTCGAAGCGGTCGGCCACGTGGTCGAGGTAGCGCAGGATCTCCGGCTGGGAGGCGTAGCGCTCGGTCCAGCGCCACTCCTGCTCGCAGCTCGCGGCGAGAAGGAGTACGAGTAGTCGAGGCTCTCGACGTCGCAGCGCGCCCCCGGGTAGCGGTTCCAGTACCAGGTGCCGCCGACGCCGCCGCCCGCCTCCAGCACGGCGTCCGCAGGCCCAGGCCGCGCGCAGGCGGTGCAGCACGTAGAGGCCCGCGAACCCGGCGCCGACCACGACCGCGTCGTAGCGCTCGACGGCGGACGGTCTCTCCTCAGTCCTCACCTGCGGCAATGCTCCCACCGGGACCTGGCGATGTCCAGCAGCGCGTCAGGCGGGGCCGTTGAGGACGCGCACCGGCGACCCGTCCAGGTGGCCGGCGATCGCCTTCACCACGCCGGTGAAGAAGACCTCGTAGTTGCCCGTCGAGACGTAGCCCATATGCGGGGTGAGCACGTGTTGGGCGCAGCGCGCAGCGGGTGGTCGACCGGCAGCGGCTCGGTGTCGTAGACGTCCAGCGCGGCGCCGGCGATCGCGCCGGCGTGCAGGGCGTCCAGCAGCGCCCGCTCGTCGACGATCGGCCCGCGCGAGGTGTTGACCAGGTAGGCGGCGGGCTTCATCGCGCGCGAGCTCGCGCGCGCCGATCAGCCCGCGCGTGCGGTCGGCTCAGGCGCAGATGGATGGTCACGCACGTCGGCCGCGCCAGCAGCTCGTCCCGGCTCGACCGGCGCGCACGCCGCTGGTCGGCGGCATCCTGCGCCGCGCAGGTTCTGGCTCCAGGCGATCACGTCCATGCCGAACGCGCGGCCGATAGCCGGCGACCCGCGCCGCCGAGCCGGCCCGAGCCCGATGATGCCCAGCGTGCGGCCCTCCAGGCTCGGGGCCGATCGTGTGCTGCCAGCCGCCCACGCGCATCGCCTGGTCCTCGGCGCAGACGTGGCGCGAGCGGCCAGGATCAGCGCCCAGGTCAGCTCGGCGTGGGGGCGGCCGAGGCCGTCGGTGCCGCACACGATGATGCCCAGCTCGCGCGCGGCGGCCAGGTCGATCGCGGCGTTGGCGCGGCCGGTGGTGACCAGCAGGCGCAGGGCGGGCAGGCGCTCCAGCCGGCGGCGCCCGAACGGCGTCCGCTCGCGCATGGCGACGACGATCTCGCAGCCGTCCAGGCGCGCAACGAGGGCGTCGTCGTCGGCGATGTGCTCTCCGATGACGTCGAGCTGCACCGCGTCGTCGAGCTCCTCCCATCGGCCCGAGGCGGCGGGCGACGTCCTGGTAGTCGTCGAGGATCGCGACGCGGGTGGCCATGGCGCGAAGCCTAGGCCCGTGCTCGGCTCAGCCGGTGCGCATCGACAGCTCCACGTCGCCCCTGACCGCCAGCGACACGTACCCGGCGCCGCGCACGCGCTCCAGGTAGGCCGGGCTGCGACCCGCGTTGTCGGCGACCAGCAGCGCACCCGGCGCCAGCTTGGCCTCCAGCAACGTGAGCACCGGCTCGTACAGCTCCTTGGCGCCGTCGAACAGCACCAGGTCGATCCGGTCGGGCAGGTCGCCGGCGAGCGTGTCCAGCGCATCGCCCTCGCGTACCTCGATCAGGTCGGCCACACCGGCGGCGGCGAACGTGTCCCGCACGCGCGCGACCTTCGAGGGCTCGAACTCGGTGGTGATCACCCGCCCGCCCCCGCCGTCACGCAGCGCGGCCGCGAGATGCAGGGTGGAGATGCCCAGCGAGGTGCCGAACTCGACGACCGAGCGAGCCCCGCTGGAGCGCGCGAGCAGATACAGCAGGCGCCCGGTCTCGCGCGAGATGGCCAGGTAGTCGTCTCGCGCGGCGGCGTAGAAGTCGCGGTAGTCGCTGACGCCGTCGCGCCGGGCCGCCGCAAAGCGCGGGGAGGGAGGCGTGTTCGCCTCGGTGAACATCCGCTCCAGCAGCGGGGCCAACGGCGGGTCGGTGAGCGTCGTCATGTCCCCAAGGGTGACGCTCAGCGATCGAGCACGTGGCGTAGGGCGTCCCGCAGCGCCGCCCGCTCCGCTGCCGACAGGCCGCCGGTCAGCTCGCGTTCGACGGCCTCGACCCCGGGGCGCAGCCGCTCGAGCTCCGCCCGTCCCCCGGCTGTGAGCACGGTGACGTTGCGGCGCCGGTCATCCTGGGCTCGTCGACGGGTGAGCAGCCCGCGGCGCTCCATCCGCGCAACCAGATCGGCGATCGTGGAGCGATCGAGGTCGACGGCGTCGCACAGCTGTTGCTGGCTGCACTCGCCGAGCTGCTCGAGCACGACGAGGACGGCGAACTGCACGCTGGTCGTCTCGGTCGAGACCAGGCGCGACCAGGCGGCCACGTGGCGCTGCTGCGCGCGGCGGAGCAGGTAGCCGGTGTAGCGCTGCGGCTCGGTGTCGTCCCGCGCGTTCACCGGCGGGCCACGGCGCGCGCCGGGACCAGGACGCGGTCGAAGAACGCCGCCAGCTCGGCCACCGCGCCCAGCGGCAGGACGTGGGCGACGTACTGGTCGGGGCGCACCACCACGATCGCGCCGTCGCGGCTGATCCCGCGCGCGTCGAAGATGTCGTTGCCGGGGTCGGTCGCCCAGGCCTTCTCCCAGTTCTGCAGGCCGAGCGGGCCCGTGCGCGGGAACAGCACCCCGGGCAGCGTCGTGACCGCGGGCACGTCGTGATGGCCGCCCTGGAAGACGCCGTGCACGTCGATCACGTCGTCGATGGCCGCGCCGTCGCGGAGGCTGCGCCGCACCGGCGACTCGGGCGCGTCGCCCAGCCATCGCGCGACGTCCAGCAGCGCGGCGCCGCTCGGGTCCGCGAAGGCGTAGATCCGCCAGCGTCCGTCGGCGCGGTGGGTGTGCCCGAGCTCGACCCGCTTGGCGTCGGCGACCCGGATCACCGGCGCCGAATGGAAGCGGGTGCCGATCTGCAGGCCGGCGGCCAGCCCCTGGTGGGTCGGTTCGGCGACCAGCGCGGAGGGGGCGTACCGCGTGGCCAGCCCCGCCGTGTAGCGCCCCTGGCGGGCGAACTCGTCGCGCATCTGCTGCGGCGTGGTGCCGCCGAGCTCGGGGTGCTCGGGGTCGAGGACGGGCTGGGCGACGAACGCCGACCAGAAGCGGTCGAACTCAATCAGCTCCTGGGCGACGGCGTGGCGCTCGGCCGAGTAGCTGTGCAGCAGCGACGGCTCGCAGCGGCCCTCGAGCACCGCGGCGAGCTTCCAGCCGAGGTTGAAGGCGTCCTGCATCGAGACGTTCATCCCCTGGCCGGCCTTGGCGGAGTGCGTGTGGCACGCGTCGCCGGCGATGAAGACGCGGGGCAGGCGGGTGTCGACCTGGTCGGCCGGCACGTCGTCGAAGCGGTCGGTGAGGCGCTGGCCGACCTCGTACACGCTCGACCAGGCGACCGACCGCGCGTCGACCGCGTACGGCTCGATGATCGCGTTGGCCACCGCGATGATCTGCTCGGCCGTCGTCTCGCGGATCGCGCGGTCGCCGGCGCGGATCTCGCCGAGGTCGACGTAGCAGCGAACATGTTGCCGCCCTCGCGCGGGATCATGATCAGGCTGCCCTTGCCGGCCGACTGGATCACGTTCTTGTAGCGCCAGTCGGGAAAGTCCGTCGTCGCGAGCACGTCGACGACGCCCCACGCATGATTGGCCGCGTCGCCGTGCATCTCGCGGCCGATGGCGCGGCGCACGCTGGAGCGCGCGCCGTCGCAGCCGACGACGTACCGCGCGCTGACCGTGAGCTCCTCCCCCGTCTCCACGCGCCGCAGGGTCGCACCGACCGGATGCTCTCCGTCACCGATCTCCAGCGTCACGAGCTCGATGCCGTAGTCCGGTCGCAGCCGGGCCGGCGAGCGCGCCATGTGGTCGAGCAGGAACTGCTGCATGCGCGCCTGGTTGACGATCACGTGCGGGAACTCGCTCAGCCCGTCGGGGGTGTCCTGCACCCAGCCGGTGCGCTCGATGCGCCGGCGATCAGCCGCCGACGGGCCCCAGAAGCGCACCTCGTTGACCCAGTAGGCCTCGCGCAGCAGCGCCTCGGCGAGACCGAACGCGTTGAACATCTCCACGGTGCGACAGGCGACCCCGTCGGCCTGGCCGACCTCGAGCGGCCCGCCCCGCCGCTCGACGATGCGGGTGTGGATCGCGGGGAACTCGCCCAGCTGAGCGCCCAGGACGCTGCCGGCCGGCCCGCCGCCGACGATCAGGACGTCGACCTGGCCCGGGATCTCGTCGGGGCGCGCGAGCGCCTCGGGGGCGGCGGGCCGGATGTCCGGGTCGCCGGGGCGGTACCCGTCTCGGTAGAACTGCACGTCGCTCTCTCCTCGGGCAGCGGTCTCCCCGAGACGATATCGTCAGTACCCCAACTATTCAACCTGAGCGGCTGGCGTGTTGTGGCTGCTCTTGGTCCAGAAGCCGCCAGCCGCGGTGGCCTCCACCGGCACCTGCCGTGGTCAGCTGCCGTTGCCCGTCGTCGCCAGGATGCCGCCGTCGACCGACCAGTCGCCGCCGTTGACGGAGCTGGACAGATCGGAGGCCAGGAACACGACCACGCCGGCGACCTCGTCGGGACGGGCTGGCCGCCCGATCGGTGCGGTCGCCGCCGCGGCGGCCAGTCCCGCCTCGGTGTCCCCGTCGGCGAGGGTGGTGACGATCGACCGCAGCATCCCTCCTCTGCAGCAGACGCTACCCGGCTGCACGCGGATCCCCGCATTGCTGCGTTGACCGCGTCGCCCGGTGCGACCGGGTCGTTGCCGGCGCATGCATGCGCGCGGGTATCGTGGCCCCGGTCCGACTGCGAGGAGAGCGTGACCGTCCCCCTGACCACCGCCGACTTCGCGTATCGCGCACGGCCAGCACGGAGAGCGCCTGGGGTGGTCGACGAGCCGGGGGTCGTCGGCGCGCTGGGCTCCCTGACCTACGCGGACCTGCTGCTGCGCGCGGACGGCATGATCGAGGCGCTCGACCGGCTGAGGGTCGGCGCTGGGGAGCGGGTCGCGGTGATCTCGCCCAACGCGGCCAAGCTGCTCGTCGCGCTGTACGCGGTGACGGGAAGCGGACGTGTGCTCGTACCGATCAACCATCGCCTCGGGTCCGAGGAGGTGCAGTACATCGTCGACGACGCGGGCGCCGCGCTCCTGCTCGTCGATGCCGAGCTTCACGCGCGCTTCGCCGCGGTGCGCGCACCGCGGCGGATCGTCCTGGACGGCGAGCAGGACGGCGAGCTGTTCGCCCCGGCGGCGGCGCCGCGGAGTGGCCCGCTCTCGCCGAGGACGCGCCGGCCACCCTGAACTACACGTCGGGAACGACCGCGGCGCCCAAGGGCATCGTGCTGACGCACCGCAGCCACTGGCTCAACGCCGCCGCGGTCGGCTGGGGCTTCGGCCTGGCCCCCGACGACGTCTACCTGCACACGCTGCCCACCTTCCACGTCAACGGCTGGGGGCTTCCCCTGGCGACGGCGGCGCTCGGCGTCGGTCAGGTGGTCCAGCGCGAGGTTCGCGGCCCGGAGATCCTGCGCCGCGTGCACGAGCACGGCGTGACGCTGCTGTGCGGTGCCGCGCCCGTCGCGGCGACCATCGAACGGGCGGCCCAGTCGCTGCGCGATGCCGGCGAGCCGGTCCCGGGGGCCGGTGCCACCCGGATGGTCTCGGGCGGCGCGCCCACCCCCGCAGCGGTGATCGAGCAGTTCGAGCGCACGACCGGCTGGGAGATGATCCACGCCTACGGCCTGACCGAGACCGGGCCCGCTCCTCACCGCCAACCGCGTGCTGCCCTCCGAAGGCCTCGACCCCGCGGCCCGCGCCGAGCGTCTGGCCGCCGCCGGTGCGCCGCTGCTCGGGGTACGGCTGCGCATCGACGCCGACGGCCAGGTGATGGCACGCACGGCCAAGGGCATGGCCAGGTACTGGAACAAGCCCGAGCAGACCGCGCAGGCGATCACCGACGACGGCTGGTTTCACACCGGCGACGGGGGCGAGCTGTCCAGCGACGGCATCCTGCGCATCACCGATCGCCGCAAGGACGTGATCGTCACCGGCGGGGAGAACGTCTCGTCGCTCGCCGTCGAGGAGGTCCTCTACCGCCATCCCGACGTCGCCGACGCGGCGATCATCGGCGTTCCCCATAAGCGCTGGGGCGAGACGGTCAAGGCGATCGTGGTGCTGCGCGACGGCGCGCGGTTCGACGAGGCGGCGCTCATCGGCCACTGCCGCGAGCACTTGGCCGGCTTCCAGTGCCCGACCTCCGTCGAGCAGCGCGACGCGTTGCCGCGCACCGCCACCGGCAAGGTCCAGAAGTACCTGCTGCGCCAGCCCTACTGGAGCTGACGCGCGCGGGCGCACTGCGAGGAACGGGAGCGACGGGACTCGAACCCGCGACCTCCGGCGTGACAGGCCGGCGCTCTAACCAACTGAGCTACGCCCCCCGAAACCAGGGGTTCCGGAGGATAGCCACTTCGCGCGCACCACGGGTTTGGCCGGCTGGCCAGTTTGGGGGTAACGTCCGCGGCCGATGTCGCTCGCTCCGCCGCCCCCGCTGCCGCAGAGCGCGCTGCGCCGGCTGGTCACCGATCTGCGCGACGAGCGCGAGGTGCAGCGGCGCGTGCCCTACCCGCCCGGGCGCCATGCGCCGAGCGTGGAGATCACCCGCGCCTTCAACGTCGACCCGCTGCCGATCCTGCTCGACAGCTACGAGCGCTTCGGGCCGATCTTCACCCTGCGCGTGTTCCACGCGAAGGTCGTGTTCATGCTCGGCCCCGAGGCCAACCACTTCATCACCGTCTCCCACGCCGACCACTTCACCTGGCGCGACGGGCATCTGGGCGACCTGGTCCCGCTGCTGGGCGACGGGCTGCTGACCATCGACGGCGAGTTCCACCGCCGCTCGCGCCGGATCATGCTGCCCGCCTTCCATCGCGAGCGGATCGCAGCCTCGCTGGCCACGATGCAGGACGAGACCGAGGCCGCCGTGACGCGCGACCTGCACGACGGCGCGCGGCTGGACCTGTACGCCTGGACGCGCCGGCTGGCCATGCGCATCGCCATGCGCGCCCTGTTCGGCCTGGACCCCGACGGGCGCCTGGCGCGCGAGAACGACGCCGCCGCCCAGTTCGAGGACGCCCTCGGCTTCTGGGCCACCGCCTACTGGCAGCAGATCCTGCGCGGCCCGCGCACGCCCTGGGCGCGGATGCAGGCCGCTCGGCGCCGTCTGGACGCGATCGTCTACGACGAGATCGCCCGCCGCCGGCGCACCGGCGAGCGCGGCAGCGACATCCTCAGCCTGCTGCTGGACGCCGCCGACGAGGACGGCACGACGCTCGACGACCGCCACATCCGCGACGAGGTCATGACGCTGCTGTTCGCCGGCCACGACACCACCACCTCGACCGTCGCCTTCCTCTTCCACGAGCTGGCCCGCAACCCGCACGAGCGCGACCGCCTGCTCACCGAGCTGGACGCGGGCGGCAGCGAGCGCCTGGACCTCGTGCTCGACGAGACGCTGCGCCTGTACCCCGCCGCCTGGATCGGCCCGCGCCGCTGCGCGCGCGACCTCACCTTCGCCGGCCACCGCGTGGCCGCCGGCGTCAACGTCAACTACTCCTCGTGGGCCAGCCACCACCTGCCCGACGTGTGGGGCGACCCGGAGGCCTTCCGCCCCGACCGCTTCGCCCCCGGCCAGCGCGAGCAGATCCCCAAGGGCGCCTACGTGCCCTTCGGCGGCGGCTCGCGCATCTGCATCGGCATGCGCTTCGGCCAGCAGGAGGTGCGCACGATCGTCGCCCGGATCCTGCGCGACTTCACGCTCGACCTGCCCGGCGGCTTCGCCCTCTCAATCCGCCAGATGCCGACGATCAGCCCGCGCCACGGGCTGCCCGTCATCGTGCGGGCTCGCTGACCAGCCCCAGCCGGTGGGCGACCGAGGCCGCCTCCGCACGACCACACGCCGAGCTTGGCCAGAATCCGCAAGACGTGCACGCTGGCCGTCTTCTCGGCCATCAGCAGCGTCGTCTCCCTCACCCCTCGCGGCTACGATTCCGCCAGCGAGAGGCGATGGCGACGACCCACGTTCCCACCCCGGTCTTCTTCGAGGACCTCAAGCGGCTTCCCCCGGGGCGCCACAGCATCGCGGTGGAGGAGGTCGCCCGCCAGCAGCGCATGCGCCTGATGGGCGCCATGCTCGTGGCCGTGGGCGAGCGGGGCTACATCGACACGAGCGTCGCCGACGTGCTCAGCCGGGCCGGCATCTCGCGGCGAACCTTCTACGAGCACTTCTCCGACAAGGAGGACTGCTACCTGCAGGCCTACGACCATGTCGCCGGCGTCCTCACCGAGGCGGTCGGCGATGCGCTCCAGGACCACCGCCGCTGGCAGGAGGCGATGCGGTCGGCGCTGGACCTGGTGCTGCGCACGGTCGCCGAGAACCCGAAGATCTCGCGCGCGATGCTCGTCGAGGTGCTGGCCGTCGGGCCGGCCGGCGTGCGCCGGCGCGACGCCTCGCTCGCCCCGTTTCAGCAGTTCTTCGAGCTGGCCCGCGAGCTGGCGCCGGCCGAGGCGCTGATCCCCGAGACCGTCAACGAGACGCTCGTCGGCGGGATCCTGGAGACGATCACCGCCCGCGTGATGCGCGACGAGGCCGAGCGCGTCCCCGGCCTGCTGGACCAGCTCATGTTCTGGGGTCTGGTGCCGTTCCTCGGTCCGGTCGAGGCCAATCGGGCGCTGGCCGAGCTGAACACGGCAGACTGACGCGACTGTCTCGCTCGCCCTGACAGCGCCTCGTACATTCGTCCAGCGCCCGAAATCTCGAATTCGGGTATTGGCTTGAATACAGGCAATTCAGAGCTGTCCCACTTGATTGCGGCGCCGGTGTCCACCAATCAAGCTAGAAATCCGGTATGGGCCTTGTGGCAGGGGTGCTCGCGGCGGCGGCAGTCCTGGCAGCGGGAGCGCCACCCGGACAGGGCGTCAACATCACGGCGTACGCGCGTGACGCCTACACGCGCCCATCCGCTCGCAAGGCGATCGACGACCTGCACGCCCTGGGTGTCCGGCAGGTGGCGATCGTACCGACGTGGTACATGGACGACGCCAGCGACCCGACCGTCGCTCCCGATCCCGACCGCAGCCCCAGCGACGCCTCCGTCAGCGCGCTGATCAGCGCCGCCCACGCGCAGGGCATGCGCGTGCTGCTCAAGCCGCACGTCGACGTCGAGGACGGGACGTTCCGCGGCGAGATCGCGCCGTCCGATCCCGCCACCTGGTGGACGACCTACGAGGGCATGACCGACCACTACGCGACGCTGGCCCAGCGCAGCGGCGCGGAGGCCATGACCGTCGGGGTCGAGCTGAAGTCCATGTCCCCCGACACCGCGGCCTTCGAGCAGGTGATCGCCGGCGTGCGCGAGCGCTTCCACGGAGTCCTCACCTACGCCGCCAACTGGGATGAGGTCGACAACGTCGGCTTCTGGGGCGACCTCGACGCCGTCGGCGTGGACGCCTACTACCCGCTGGCCACCGCGCCGGGCGCGAGCGTCGCCGACCTCGTCCGGGCCTGGCAGCCGATCGTCGGCCACCTCGTGGGCCTCGCCGCCAGCCTCGGCAAGCCGCTCGTGCTCACCGAGCTGGGCTACGCGACGCGACCGGACGCGGCCGTCGACCCCTCCGGCGCCGGCAAGTCCGACGCGGCCGACGATCTCGACGCGCAGTCGACCGCCTACGAGGCCGCCCTTCGCGCCTGGCAGCACTCGGGCGTGGACTCGATCTACTGGTGGGACTGGCCGGCCGATCCCAACGAAGCGCTCGGCGACCCCTACACGCCGCGCAACCGCCCGGCCGCGCAGATGATCGCCCGCTACACCGACGCCCAGCACAGCTGGCTGTCGTCGATCCCGTGGCCGCTGCTGGTGATGATCGTGATCTGGGGAGTCGTGGCGATCGGCTTCCTGGCCATCCTCAAGGCGGCCGGACGCACCGGGCAGGCCGCGGATGGTCAGCCGCGGCCCCGGATCGCCCTGCCGTGGCCGCCGACCCGACCCCGCCTGTGGCGGCCGTCGGCGCTCGTCGCGCGCTGGCGCACACGCCGGCGCGTCGCCCCGACTGAGCCCGCCGAGCCAGCGCGCAGCGTCGCCGCGCCTCCGGCGGCGCCGGTCGTCGCGCCACCCGCGCCGCGCCCGCGCTTCACCCGCCGCAGCGACGATCCGGTCGCCGAGCTGGGCGCGATCGACCTCGACCGGCTCGCCGCGCTGACCGTCGGCGCGCTCGGCGTCGACATGGCGGCGGTGCTCGTGCGCGCGCCCGACGATCCGCACAGCCTGATCACCGCGGGCGAGGCCGGGGTCTCGCTGCGCGGGCGCCGCTGGGCGGCCGACGCGGGTGTGGCCGGGATGGTGCTGGCCCGCGCCGAGCCCGTCGCGGTGGACCAGTACGGCGAGCTGTCCCAGCGCATCGGCGGCGAGCAGACGCTCGACCTGCGCACCGCGGCGGCGGCGCCGTTGATCGTCCATCGCGCGATACGAGGCGCGCTGTCGGTCGGCGCCATCGACCCGGACCGGCACCTGACCGCCGGCGACCTGGAGCTGCTGGGTGCGCTGGCCGAGCTCGTCTCCGCCGGGCTGGCCCAGCCCGGCGGTCCCGACCAGCGCGACAGCGTCGGCGCCCAGGTCGAGGGGCTGGCCGCGGCGATGGCCGCGCGCGAGCCTGGCGAGCGCCGCCGCACCACGGCGCTGGCGGCGCTGGCAGGCCGGGTGGGTGATCGCATGCTGCCCGACGACCCGCGCGTCCATGCCGAGCTGCAGATCGCCGCGCGCCTGCACGACGTCGGGATGCTGCGGGTGCCGAGCGCTCCGCTGCGCAAGCCTGGCCCGCTGGCCGGCGGCGACCGGCGCCTGATCGACGAGCACCCGGCGTGGGGCTGCGACCTGCTGGCCGAGATCCCCGGCCTGCAGGGCGTCGCCGCGATCGTGCGCTTCCACCACGAGCGCTGGGACGGGACCGGCTACCCGCACGCGCTCGCGGGCGACCGCATCCCGCTGGCCAGCCGCATCCTCGCCGCCAGCGAGGCGTGGACGGCGATCACCTTCGGCCGTCCGCACGCCCCGGCGCGCACGCCCGAGCACGCCGTCGAGGAGCTGCGTCGCGAGGCCGGCCAGCACTTCGACCCCGCCGTGGTCGACGTGCTGGCCGCCGTCAGCGCGACCGTTCCGCGTCCGCTGCCGCGCGTGACGGAGACCTGAGCGGCGCCCGTTCCCGCTCGGGCTCGGCTGCGCGAACATGTCAGCCATGAGCGAGCCGCCCCCCGCCATCGCCGTCGACGCGCTGCGCAAGTCCTTCGACGCGCTGGAGGCGGTGCGCGGGGTGTCCTTCGAGGTCGCCGCCGGCGAGGTGTTCGGGTTCCTGGGACCCAACGGCGCCGGCAAGACGACGACGATCAACATGCTCTGCACGCTGACCCGCCCGACGTGCGGCAGCGCCGGGTCGCCGGCCACGACGTGGTGCGCGAGCGCGACGCCGTGCGCCGCCACATCGGCCTGGTCTTCCAGGACCCGACCCTGGACGGCTACCTGACCGCCGAGCAGAACCTGCGCCTGCATGCCGAGCTGTACGGCGTGCCGCGCGACCTCGTCGCGCCGCGCATCCGCCAGGTGCTGGAGATGGTCGGGCTGTGGGAGCGCCGGGACACGCTGGTGGCGACGTTCTCCGGCGGCATGCGCCGGCGCCTGGAGATCGCGCGCGGGCTCATGCACTCCCCGCGCGTGCTGTTCCTCGACGAGCCCACGATCGGCCTCGACCCGCAGACGCGCAGCTCGATCTGGAGCTACATCCGTGAGCTCCAGCAGGCCGAGGAGATCACGATCTTCATGACCACGCACTACATGGACGAGGCCGAGTTCTGCGACCGCATCGCGATCATGGACCACGGCGAGATCGTCGCCCTCGACACGCCCGGAGCGCTGAAGGCCTGCGATCGGCGCGGACCGCGTGCGCATCCAGACCGACGACGACGACGCCGCGATCGCCGCGCTGGAGGCGCAATTGCACGTCGAGGCGCACGCGTCGAGGGCGCCGTCACCTTCGCGGTCGAGCAGGGCGAGGCGTTCGTGCCGCGGCTGTTCGCGCGAACTCGGCGTTCCGATCAGCTCGGTGAGCGTGTCGCGGCCGACGCTGGACGACGTCTTCATGTCCTACACGGGCACGACGATCCGAGACGCCGAGGCATCGGCGGCCAGCGCGGCCGCGATCGCGATGGCGATGCGCGCGATGACGGGAGCGCGGCGATGAGCGCGCTCGACAAGCCGGCGGCCGAGCGTCATCCGCGTTCACGTCCCGGGCCGCAGCGCGCGCGGGGAGCTGCGGGCCATCAAGATCGTCTGGCGGCGCGAGCTGATCCGCTTCTCCAGCGACCGGCTGCGGATCGTCACCTCGCTCGTGCAGCCGCTCCTGTTCCTGTTCGTGCTCGGGAGCGGGCCTCGCGGCTACCCAGCGCAGGCACCGGCGGCTGTCGCTGCGGACGTTCCTCTATCCCGGCATCCTCGCGATGGCCGTCATGTTCACGGCGATGTTCTCGGCGGCGTCGATCGTCTGGGATCGTGAGTTCGGCTTCCTGCGCGAGATGATCGTCGCCCCCGTGCGGCGCAGCTCGATCGTCATCGGCAAGTGCCTCGGCGGCGCGACTGTGGCGAGCTTCCAGGGGCGTCATCGTCATCGCGATCGCCGGCCTCGTGGGCGTCCCCTACGACGCGGAGCTGATCATCGAGGTGTTCGCGCTCCAGCTGCTGCTCGCGTTCACCATCACGGCCTTCGGGGTCATGGTGGCGGCGCGGATCACTCAGATGCAGTCGTTCATGGCGCTCATGCAGATGTTGATCATGCCGCTGTTCTTCCTGTCCGGCGCGATGTTTCCGGCCTCGAACCTGCCGGGCTGGCTGACCGTGCTCAACCGGATCGATCCGCTCACCTACGCGGTCGACCCGATGCGCCGAATCATCTTCGCCCACCTGGACATTGCGCCGCGCGCGCAACCGAGCCTGAACTCCGGTGTCACCTGGAACGGCTGGCGGGTGCCGACCATGCTCGAGGTGGGGATCATCGCGGTGATGGGTCTCGTGATGCTCGCTATCGCGATCTGGGAGTTCGCCACAGCGACTGACCCGCGTTCGCTCAGGGAACGCCCAGGCGCCCCTCACGAAGCCCCGACGATCCGCGCCGATCCTGATCGCATGATCAAACGACGTATTGCCGCGGCGGCTTTGCAGTTCTATACACGTGTGCAGATGATCGTGATCGGCCGCTGACGTGGCGCGCGAGCGCTTCGGCATCGTCGGTGCCGGCATCCTTGGCCTGGCCGTCGCGCGCCGGCTGGGCCAGGAGCGGCCCGACGCGGCGATCACCGTGCTCGACAAGGAGCAGAGCGTGGCGCGCCACCAGACGTCGCACAACAGCGGCGTCGCGCACGCCGGGCTCTACTACCAGCCCGGCTCGCTCAAGGCGCGGCTGTGCCGTCAGGGCATCGAGCTGCTGCAGGCGTTCTGCCTGGAGCACGGGCTTGCCTATGAGGAGTGCGGCAAGCTCGTCGTGGCGCGCGACGCCTCGGAGATCGACCGCCTGCGCGAGATCGAGCGGCGCGCCACGCACAACGGCGTCCCCGGCCTGCGCTGGCTGGAGGGCATCGACGCGCTGCGCGAGGTGGAGCCGGCGGTGGCCGGCGTCGCCGCGGTCCACTCGCCGCACACGGCGATCGTGGACTTCCCCGCCGTCGCGCACGCGCTGGCGGCCCAGGTCACCGACGCCGGCGGGACGATCCTGCTCGGTCACGAGGTGACCGCGATCGACCGTCGCGCCGGCGAGGTCGTGGTGCGCGCCGGCAGCGAGAATCACGCCTTCGACCGGCTGGTGCTGTGCGCCGGGCTGCAGTCCGACCGCGTCGCGCGGCTGGCCGGGGACGGCGCTGCGCCGGCGATCATCCCCTTCCGCGGCGAGTACCTGCGCCTGCGCCCGGCCAGCACCGGGCTCGTGCGCGGCCTCATCTACCCGGTGCCCGATCCGGCCTTCCCGTTCCTGGGCGTGCACTTCACCCGTCGCGTGGACGGGGGCGTCGACATCGGCCCCAACGCGGTGCTGGCCTTCGCCCGGGAGGGCTACCGACGGCGCGACGTCGCGCCCGGCGACCTGGCCGCCGTGCTGCGCTGGCCGGGCTTCCGCCGGCTGGCGCGCACCTACTGGCGCACCGGTCTGCGGGAGGCGGCCGGATCGCTGTCGCGCCGCGCCTTCGTGCATGAGGCCCGTAGCTTCGTCCCGTCGCTGCGCCTGAGCGAGGTCGAAACGGCGCCTGCCGGCGTGCGCGCGCAGGCGATCGATCCCGACGGGGCGCTGGTCGACGACTTCCGCATCAACCACCTCGGCCCGGTCGTGGCGGTCCGCAACGCCCCGTCGCCAGCGGCCACGTCATCGCTGGCCATCGCCCGGCACGTGGTGTCGCTCGTGCTCGATCGGGCGCCGGCGTGAGCGTCGCGCCACGCCCCTAGCAGACCCACTCCAAGCAGAGGATCAGCCCGCCGCCGCGGCGGGTATGTCGATAAGCGGCACCGGCCGGGGGAGGACGGGGTCACCGAGCAGGCCGCCTCACGCGCCAGAACCTGAGAGCGGCTGCGCGCCATTTCCTTATGAATCCTCGAGTGAACAGCCGATAACCGCTCCCTGTGACCCGCGGAGCGCGCGACACGACCATGGAGGCCCGCACCGCCCTGTTTCGCGAGGCGGTCGCCGCGATGGAGCGACGCTTGGGGGCCGAGATCCAGCTCGACGACGTCGCGCGTGAGATCGCCACGTCACGACGCCAGCTCCAGCGGGTGTTCGAGGAGGTCGGCGGAACGACCTTCCGCGGATGCCTGACGCGGATTCGCATGGTGCGCGCCGCCGAGCTGCTGAGCTCGCCGCTGCCGATCCGCGAGGTCGCTCACCGCGTTGGCTATCGCCAGCCGGCGCAGTTCGCCAAGGCCTTTCGCCGCATCCACGGCGTCACGCCGTCGGCCTACCGCGCCGGCGTCCGCTGAGCGTCGCTCAGACGTCCAGGCGCGGCGAGGCGCAGCGCGGGTCGTCGCAGACCGCGGGACCGCCCTGTGGTCCGCGGTGGAAGTGCACCGCGGGGGTGGTGGAACGGCGGCCGGTCACCGGGCGGCCGCCGCCGCGCAAGCGCTGGATCAAGCGGCGGGGCGTGCTGGGAATCGTGTCAGTTGTGCGCATGGTTTTCGTGGAGATGTTGACAACGTTGTCAGCACGATCAAAGGTACTGTCCTGACGCGCTCCTAGTGTGAGCTAGGACAACGATGTCAGGACGTCGCCCCACCATGCGCGACGTCGGCGAGCGCGCCGGCGTGTCGCTGAAGACCGTCTCGCGCGTGGTCAACGGCGAGCAGGCGGTCAGCGCGCCCCTGCGCACGCGGGTGCTGACCGTGATCGAGGAGCTCGGCTACCGGGTCGACCCGGCGGCCAGCACGCTGCGCCGCGCCGACGGGCGCACCGGCACCGTCGCGGTGATCGTCGACGACCTCGCCAACCCGTTCTCGGCCACGCTGCACCGGGCCGTCGTCGACGCGATGCGCGAGATCGACACGCTGGTGCTGTCGGCCAGCACCTACGAGGATCCCGAGCGCGAGCAGGAGGCGTTCCGGGCCTTCGTCGATCGGCGCATCGACGGGCTCGTGCTGATGCCGACCAGCGCCGAGCACCGGTGGCTGGCCGAGGTGCGCGGACCCGAGATCCCGGTGGTGATGGTCGACCGCCCCGCGGTCGGCTTCGACACCGACGTCGTGCTCAGCGACCACCGGCCGGCCGCCGCCCGGGCCACGACGCACCTGCTGCACCGCGGGCACCGGCGCATCGCCCTGCTGACCGAGGGGCTGGACGTGTACACCGCGCGCGAGCGCCGCGCCGGCTACGAGGACGCGCTGCGCGGTGCCGGGCTGGAGCTCGACGGCGCGCTCGTGCGCAGCGCGGTGCGCGACCGGCGCCAGGCCCAGGACGCGACCGTCGAGCTGCTGGACGCCCCCACCCCGCCGACCGCGCTGCTGAGCGCCTACAACCGCGCCACGATCGGCGCCATCCGCGCCCTGCGCTCGCTCGACCTCCAGCACCGGGTCGCGCTCGTCGGCTTCGACGACGTCGAGCTGGCCGACCTGCTGGAGCCGGCGATCAGCGTCATTGCCCAGGACCCGGTGGCCATCGGCCGCGCGGCCGCCCAGCAGCTGCGCGAGCGCCTGGCCGGGGACCCGCAGGCCCCGCGCACGCGCGTCGTCCCGACGCGCCTGATCCCGCGCGGCTCGGGAGAGATCCCCGCGCGCTGAGGCGCCGGCCCGCCGGCCTACCGACCGCGTGGCCGCAGTCCATCCATGAGCAGGTCCAGCAGGCGGGCCGCCTGGGGCTGCTGCGCGGGATTGCCCGCCACGGCGAGGCCGCCCCGCCAGCGCCGCCCGCTATCGGCGACCGTTGAGGCGCACGATCGTCCACGTCAGCGCGGCCGCGAACGCGACCCACAGCGCGTAGGGCACGAGCAGCAGCGACGCCAGCCGGGAGACCGGCCACGCGCGGACGATCAGCGCGATCGTCGTGCCCTCCAGCGCGACGACCTCGACGCCCGCCGCCAAGGGGCTGCGGCCCCGGAAGAAGATGAACGACCACGCGAGGTTCAGTGCCAGGTTGCTGCCGTAGAGCACGAACAGCGGCCGCTGGCCCTGCTCGCCCGCGCGGCGGCGAACGGTCAGCATCGAGGTGGCGATCATCGCGTAGAGGACCGACCAGACCGGGCCGAAGACCGCGCCCGGCGGCTGCCACGAGGGCTTGCGCAGCCGCCGGTACCAGCGGCTGTCGACGACGGGCCCGGTGGCGACGCCGCCGATGCCGGCCACGGCGCCGACGGCCCCGAGGATCAGCGCGACCTCGCGGGGCGTCGGTCGCGACCGCGGTCGCTCGCTCGTGCCGGGGGAAGCCATCGGGCCCCTGATACCCGGATGCGACGTGGCGTGATCGGTGTCGGATCTCAGGGTGGCCACCCCGATGCCGCCGCTCCGCGCATCCGGGATGGTCCCCGCATGCCACCGACTCGGCTCGTCGTCGAGCTCGCACCCGACGCCGTCCCGCGCGGACGGGTGACGAACGCGCGCGGCGAGGACTTCCCGTTCGCCGGCTGGGTCGCGCTCGCCTCGGCGCTCGAGCGCGCACGAACGGCCACCGACGCCACCACCACGCGCCCTTCCTCCGACGGCGATGCGAATGCCCACGGCCACACCGCCTGCGGGTAGAGTCGCCTGCACGCGGGTCGACAGCGCGCGCCCGCCGGGGCGTATGCGCCAATCGAGCCCCTCCAAGCAGTCGGTCACCGTCCTCTTCACCGACCTCGTCGGCTCGACGGAGCTCGCCGTCGAGCTCGGCGCAAGCCGCGGGGAGGCGCTGCTCCGCGAGCACCTCGACACGCTCTCCGAGCTGGTCGAGCAGTCCGGCGGACGGGTGGTCAAGCTCCTGGGCGATGGCGTCATGGCCAGCTTCGCCAGCGCGTCGGCGGCCATCGACTGCGCCGTCGCCATGCAGCAGACGGTCGCGCGGGCGACACGGCGCCGCGGGCGCCGGCTCGCGATCCGCGTCGGGGTCGCCGCCGGTGACGTCATCGTCGACGACGACCTCTTCGGCCGGCCGGTCGTCGAGGCGGCCCGGCTGTGCTCCGCCGCCCGGGGCGGCCAGATCCTGGCCACGGACATCGCCGCACGCCTGGGCGCGGGACGCACCGGCGCAGCGCTGACCCCCATGGAGCCGATGCAGCTCAAGGGCCTCACCGACCCGGTCGCGGTGATGGAGGTGGGGTGGACCGCGCCGTCCGAGGTCCCCGCCGAGCTGCTCGCCGCCGACGACCGGCTGATCGAGCGCGAGGACGTGCTGGACACCGTTGCAGCGGCGGTGGCGGCCGCGGCCGACGACCGCGGCCGCCTGCTGATCGTCGACGGCCCCGCCGGGATCGGCAAGACCAGCGTCCTGAGGGCCGGCGCACGAGCCGCCGCCGAGGCGGGGATCGCGGTCCTGCACGCGCGCGGCACCGAGCTGGAGCGCGACGCCGGATGGGGCGTCGTGCGCCAGCTCTTCGAGCGGTGGCTGGCCGAGCGGCCGAGCGCGGAGCGGGCGGCTCTGCTGCGCGGGCCGGCCGCGGCGGCCGGACCCGCCGTCGGCCTCCCCGTCGCCGGTCGCGACGAGGATCCGTTCGCGGCGATCCACGGCCTCTACTGGCTGGCCGTCAACGCCGGCGCGCTGTGCCCGCTGACGGTGATCGTCGACGATGCCCAGTGGGCCGACGAGGCGTCGTTGCGCTGGCTGGCCTACCTGGGCGCGCGCATCGCCGGCCTTTCGATCGCGCTCGTGCTCGCCATCCGGCGCCCCGACCCGGCCGCGGACCGCGAGCTGCTCGTGCGCCTGGCGGCCGAGGAGCGATCACGCGTCGTCCATCTGCCGCCCCTGAGCCCCGCCGCGGCCGGCGAGCTGCTCGCCGATCGCGGGCTGGGCTCCAGCCGTGAGCTGGCCACCGCCTGCCACGACGCGACCGGCGGCAACCCGTTCCTCCTGGGCGCACTGGCCGACGACCTCGCCGCGCTGTCGGCTGATGCGTCGCCGGACGCCGCGCGGGTTCGCCTCCTGCGGCCCGAGGCGATCTCCCGCTCCGTTCTGCTGCGTCTTGGACGACTGGGACCGGAGGCCCAGGCCATGGCGCAGGGTCTCGCGGTGCTGGGCGCATCGACCACCGTCCGCCGCGCCTGCGCCCTGGTCGGCATCGACGAGGCGCGCGGCGTCAGCGGCGTCGCGGCGCTCGCCGCCAGCGGGATCGTCCACGACACGACCCCGCCGGAGTTCGTCCATCCGCTGATCCACACCGCGGTCCTGGGGGACATCCCCGCCGCCGAGCGCGCCGCCCTGCACGGTCGGGCCGCGCTGATCCTGCGCGAGACCCTGGCTCCCGAGCGCGAGGTCGCCGCCCAGCTGCTGCACAGCGAGCCGGGCGCCGATCCCGAGACCGTCGCCGTTCTCCTGCGCGTCGCGCAGGCGACGTTGGCCGAGGGCGCTCCGGACGCCGCGGCGACGACGCTCGAACGGGCGCTGCGCGAGCCGCCGCCGCCGGACCGCCGCGCGGAGGTGCTGCGGCTCTGCGGTCGGGCCCGCCTGCGTGCGCGCGGAGCGGAGGGGCTCGCGTCGCTGCGTGAGGCCATCGATGCGGCCCCCAGCGCCGCGCAGCGCGCGGAGACGGCGCTCGAGCTCGCACGCGCCCTGGAGGGCCTGTCCCGCAACCTGGAGGCGGTGACGGTCTACGAGCGCGCGCTCGCCGACCGCGATGCGATCGACGCCGACCTCGTGACCGAGCTGGAGGCCGGGTTGGCGACGGCCGCCGCCCAGCACCTGTCCTCGGCGCCCCGGGCGCTGGAGCTGGTCTCGACGGCCTACGCGGCCGCCGGCCCCGACGGATCGCCGAGTGCGACCATGCGGGCCGCGCTGGCGCTCGGCGTCGCCGCGGCCGGCTCGCCCCAGGGCATCGACATGGCGCAGGCCGTCGTCGAATCGGGCGAGCTGCTCGGCCTCGACCTGTCGATCGCCGTCGGGCTGGCCATCTCGCCACTCGTGTGGGGCGACCGCCTCGATCGCGCGCTCGCCGCCTGGGACGAGGTCGTCGCGCGCGCCCGGCGCGGCGCCCTGCCGCGCCTCTCGTTCGCGCTGACCTTCCGCGCCCAGGTGCACCTGCGGGCCGGCCGGCTCGCCGAGGCGGAGGCCGACGTCCGGGCCGGCCGCGCGCTGCCGGAGGAGATGTGGGGCGCCACCGCCCTGCCGGTCGACAACAGCGCGATCCTCGCCGAGACGCTGATCGAACAGGGAGAGACCGAGGCGGCGGCACGACTGCTGGACCCGCTCGGCCCGGCAGAGCGCCTGTCGGACTATCAGGGCAACAACCTGGCGCTGATGGCCCGCGGGCGCCTGCGCCTGTGCCAGGGACGCCAGGCCGACGCCGCCGCGGACCTGAGCGAGCTCGGCCGGCGCTGCGAGGCCTGGACGCTGCGTAACCCGGCCGCGGTGCCCTGGCGCTCCCACCTCGCGCTCGCGCTGCGCGACGCCGACCACGGACGCGCCGTCGAGCTGGCCGCGGAGGAGATCGAGCTGGCCGAGAGGTTCGGCGCACCACGGGCGATCGGCATCGCGCTGCGGGCCGCCGGGCTGATCGGCGACGCCACGCAGGGGCTGGAACGGCTGCGCGCCTCCGTCGACGTGCTCGAGCGCTCGCCCGCCGCGCTGGAGCGAGCCCGATCCCTGCTCGAGCTGGGCGCGGCCGAACGCCGAGCCGGGCAGCGGGTCAACGCGCGACGAACCCTGGCCGCCGCGCTCGACGGTGTCGCGGAATGTGGCGCTGGCGCCCTCGCCGCACGGGCGCGCGAGGAGCTCGCCGCGGCCGGCGCCCGACCGGTGCGCGATCGCATCACCGGTCGCGACGCGCTGACCGCCACGGAGCTGCGCGTCGCGCGGATGGCCCAGGAGGGCCGGTCGAATCGCGAGATCGCCGAGGCGCTGTGGGTCACCCTCAAGACCGTCGAGACCCACCTGACGCATGCGTACCGCAAGCTCGGGATCGCCTCACGCGAGCAGCTCGAAGCCGCCCTGGCCACCGGCCAGGGCGGTCCGTGAAGGATGGCCGACAAGGAGGAGAGACAGATGAGCAGCCATACGTCGCTCGCCGTCGCACTGGGCGCCGCAGCGCTCGCCGGCGCCGGGGCGGCACCCGCCGACGCCGCGGCCCGCACCGTGACGCTGCACGCCCGCTCGCAGCTCGACAAGGCCCACCTGGTGGACGCCGATCCCCCGGGGCGCTCCCCCGGCGACATGCTCATCTTCCGCGAGCGGCTCGTCGACAGCGACGGCAGGTCCATCGGCACGGACTCCGCGGTGTGCGTCGCGCTGTTCGACGCCACCTCCCTGTGCACGGGCACCTACGTCCTGCGCGGCGGCCAGCTGATGGTGCAGCTGTTGCAGCCCGGGCCCACCGGCACCTACACGCAGGCGATCACCGGCGGCACCGGGCGGTTTGCCGGCGCCACCGGCACCGTGACCGTCAAGCAGCAGACCGGCGGCGATCGGTTCACGTTCCGCATCCGCTTGCGGTGATGGGCGGTGCGTGGTTCGAACACGCGACCTCCTCCTTGTAAGGGAGGCGCTCTGACCAGCTGAGCTAACCGCCCGCGCCCGCGAAGGCTAGCCTCGTGGGCGATGGACGTCCGCACCGGAGCCAAGGCGCTGATCGTGCAGCTCGTGCTCGTCGGGCTGCTGGCGGTCGTCCTCGCGATCGCGCTGCCCAAGTCGTTCTTCGAGGAGTGGGGCTGGCTGACCGGGCCGCTGGCCTGGCTGCTGTGCGCCGCCGCGACGGCGCGCATCGTGCGTCTGCCGATCGTCGCGACGATGGTCGGCGCGGTGCTCGTCGGACTCCCGGCGCTGGTGGCGGTCGTCGTCGGCGTGCACTGGCTGGGGACGCTGATCGCCGTCGTCCTGTTCGGCCTGTGGTGCGCGCGGCTGGCGGTCGACCGCGGGCTGGACGCCGAGCTCGTCTAGCGGCCGATCCGCACGAAGCCGCGCCCGGCGCGGATCTGCTGCACCACCGGCGCATAGCGCGGCGCCCGGCCGGCGTCGAACGAGAAGCGCCCGAGGATCGTGTCGACGCGGCGCAGGCGGGCCAGCGCGTCGCGGATCGCACGCGGGTCGGTCGAGCCGGCATGCCGGATGGCCAGCGCCAGCAGCCGGACGGCCGTGTAGGCCTGGGCGCTGAACTGGTCGGGCTGGTAGCCCAGCCGCGCGCGGTAGGTGCGCACGAACGCGGCGTTGCCGGGCGTGCGCTCGCCCGCGATCCAGGAGGTGCCGGAGATCGCGCCGTCGGCCACGTCGCCGGCCTGATCGATGAGGCCCGGCGTGTTGAACGCGTCGCCGCCCAGGAACGGGACGTGCTTGAGCGCCGACATGGAACGCGCCGCGGTCATCAGGCGGATCAGGTCGGGGGCCAGCGCGCACAGGACGAGTGCATCGGGCCGACGCGCGGCGGCGGCGTGCAGCGCCCGCGTGACGCCATGCGCATCATCGGAGGCCAGGTGCGCGTCGGCCACCAGCCGGACGCCGTGGCGGCGGCGCAGCGCGCGCCGGAAGGCCGCGCGGCAGGCCGTCGAGTAGGCGTCCCCGGCGGCCGACACGATCGCCGCGCGGCGGTAGCGCAGCCGCCGATGGGAGACCGCCACGGTGACCGGGGCGACGACCCGCTCCGACAGCGCGACGCGGAAGATGTCGTCGCCGATGTCCAGCACGCCGTCGCCGGTGTCCGACACGCCGACGACCGGCACCCCGCGCGACTGCGCCACGTGATCGGCGACCTGGCCCGAGCGCGACAGCGTCGGGCCCAGCAGGGCGACCGCGCCGCCGTCGATCAGCCGCCCGAACGCCTCGGCGGCACGCGCCGGGTCCGACCCGTCGTCGCGCACGTCGAGCACGAGCCGGGCGGCGCCCAGCGCCCCTGACGCGTTGACCTCGTCGACGGCCAGCTGCGCGGCGTCGGCCTGCTGGCCGCCATAGGTCGCACCGTCGCCCGAGGCCGAGAAGACCGCGCCGACGTGGATGTCGCCGCCGGGCAGCGCGGCGTCGGCGGCAGCCGGCAGGGCGAGCGCGGCAAGGGCGATGAGCGGCAGGAGAAGGCGGCGCATGGTCGCGGCAGGCTACCGTCGCCACCATGGACCTGGGAATCGAAGGACGGGTTGCGCTCGTGACGGGCGCGTCCAAGGGGATCGGCGCCGGGATCGCGCGCGAGCTGGCCAGCGAGGGCGCGCGCGTGGCCGTCGCGTCGCGCTCACGTGAGCGCATCGATGCCACCGCCGCCGAGATCGGCGCGACCGGCTTCGTCTTCGACAGCCTCGACCTCGACGCCGTCCCGGCGCTGCTCGACGACGTGCAGACGGCGCTCGGCGGCCCGGTCGAGATCCTCGTCACCAACACGGGCGGACCGCCCGGCAACCCCGACCCGACCGCGTTCACCCGCGAGCAGTGGGAGGCGGCCTATCGCGAGCTGGTGCTGGCGCCGATCACGCTGATCGAGGCCGTGCTGCCGGCGATGCGCGAGGCCGGCTGGGGGCGCATCGTCAACGTGTCCTCCAGCGCGGTGCGCGAGCCGATCTCCAACCTGATGCTGTCCAACGTGCACCGCAGCGCCGCGCTGTCGGCCTTCAAGACGCTCGCGCGCGCGATCGCCGCCGACGGCGTCACGCTCAACACGCTGCTGACCGGGCGCATCGCCACCGACCGCATCGCCGCGCTGTACCCCACGATGGAGGCGGCCGCCGAGGAGATCCCGGCCGGACGCGTCGGCCGCGTGGAGGAGATGGCCGCGGTCGCCGCGTTCCTGTGCTCGCAGCGCGCAGGCTTCGTCACCGGCGAGGCGGTGCGCGTCGACGGCGGGATGACGCACGCGGTCTAGGCGGCGACGCGGGCCACGGCATCAGCGAGGACGCGCGGGGCGGTTCCGGCGACGCCCTCGCTGTCTGCCACAAGCGTCGTTGTCGGATTGCGCCCGCATACCGACCGTCACGCGACAACGACGCGCGTCGCCCGGACCGCTGGCGAGTTCGGGACGCGTGGCGTCCGCGATCCGCCAGCGGCCCCGGCGGGGCGGCCGATCCGGCGGCAGGCAGAGGTACCCCCAGGGGGAATCGAACCCCCGCTACGGGCGTGAAAGGCCCGCGTGCTAACCGCTACACCATGGGGGCAGGGCTGCAGCGCAGTCTAGGCTTGCTGGGCCGCCGTAGCTCAGAGGCCAGAGCAGCGGGCTTTTAACCCGTCGCGCGTGGGTTCGAATCCCACCGGCGGCACTCGGGCCGTCTGTGACGCTGGCAAGATGGCGGCATGGAGCGCGTCTTGGGGATCGGCGGGTACTTCCTGCGGGCGTCCGACCCGGCGGCGCTGAGCGCCTGGTATCGCGAGTGCCTCGGGATCGACGCCGACGAGCACGGCCTGTGGCGCCCCGAGCCTGGGCCGATGGTGTTCGCCACGTTCGAAGCCCAGACCGAGTACCTGGGGCCGCCCACGCAGCAGACCATGCTCAACCTCCGCGTCGGGGACCTGGACGCGATGCTCGCGCAGCTGCGCGCCCGCGGCACCGACGTGGCACCCGAGACGCAGGACGTGGACGGCGTCGGCCGCTTCGGCTGGGTCACCGATCCGGAGGGCAACCGGGTCGAGCTGTGGCAACCGGCCTGAGCCGCCCCGCGGTCAGACCGCGGCCAGCACGCCGGCGATCGCCGCCACGACCGCGCCGAACACCGTGAGCGCCGCGACGACCAGCGGCGCGACGGGGTCGGCGCTGCAGCGCTCCTCGTCGCGGCGGCGGTCGTAGGCGCGGTGCGCGCGCCATACGACGGCAGCCGACGCCACCACCACCAGCGGGCCCGCCGTGGCGGCCAGGGCGACCAGCCCGTGGCGAAGGCCGACGGCCATGATCGCGGCGGCCATCACGAACAGCGACAGCCCGGTGCGCGCCCAGGCCAGCGCGGTGCGCTCGCTGGCCATGCCCTCGTCGTCAGCCGGCAGCCGCATCGAGCACGACGACGACGGTGGCGGCGGTCGCCAGGACGACGACGCCGACGGTCACGGCGACGAGCGTGCCGCTCAGCGGCAGCGGCTCGCGCAGGCGCAGCGCGCGCTCGACCCGCGTCCAGCGGCGCAGCGCGAGCACGGCGATGATCGCCGCCAGCGAGGTGGGCGCCAGCACCGCCACCAGGTGGGCGGCCAGCGAGTCGAAGGTCACGAACTGCCCGATGGCGATGCCGCCGGCCACCAGGGCCAGCGACGTGCGGATCCAGGCCAGGAACGTGCGCTCGTTGGCCAGCGTGAAGCGCGGGTCGGGCTCCTCGCCGTCCTGGAGGGCGCGGCCGACGGGCAGACGATCCAGCGCTCCTCGCCGGCGGCGCTCGGACGGGCGATGCGGGACGCGAGGCTCGGTCATGACGGCGCGGGCACAGCCTACGCCGTCGGCGGCGGAGGACCGGCCCCGGCGCCGCCCCACGCGGCGCCGGGGCTCCCCCTCAAGGCGGGTCCCCGCAGCTCCGGTGACGGCTTACCCGCGGCGCCGTCGGACTATTCGGCCGCCGGCCCGACCAGCACCCAGCAGTTGCCGTCGGGATCGGAGAAGGTGGCGTACTGGCCCCAGGGCGCGTCCTGGACGGCCGGCTCGGCGAACTCGACGCCGCGCTGGCGCAGCTCGGCAAATGCTGCGTGCGCATCGTCGGTGCCGAGCACCAGCCCTCGCAGCGAGCCGGCCGGCATCGACTCGAACCACGTCACCAACGTGATCGAGGCCCCACCCGCCGGCGGGACCAGCTCGACCCACCGACGCCCGTCGCCCATGTCCGCGTTCTCGCGCAGCGCGAAGCCGAGGATGTCCGTGTAGAAGGCCTGCGCGCGGTCCTGGTCGGACACCGGGATGGAGACGATGTCGACGCTGAAGTTCACGTCGCCGAGACGGTACCGAGAACGCCGACCGGTGTCAGCCGAGGCCAACGGGGGCTAGGCTCGGCCTCCCGTCATGTCGACGTCCGCGCTCTCGCCGCGCCCCGCCTGGGCCCGTCAGTGGCACGCCCTCCCGACCGGAGGCCTCGCAGCGATCGCCGTCGGCTCGCTGGCGCTGGCCCTGCTCTCGCTGCTGCTGCCCACCACCCCCACGTACGACCCGTACGCGTGGCTGATCTGGGGCCGCGAGATCCTGCACCTGGACCTCGTCACCGACTTCGGCCCGTCGTGGAAGCCGCTGCCCGTCGTCTTCACCACCGTGTTCGGGCTGGTGCCCTCGGCCGCGCCGGACCTGTGGGTGGCCATCGCCCGCGCGGGCGCGATCGCCTCGCTGCTGCTGGCCGTGCGCGTCGCGCGCCGGCTCGGCGGGGGCTGGGTCGGCGGCCTGGTCGCGGCCGCCTGCCTGGCCATCTCGACCGGCTACCTGCGCTTCGCCTGGATCGGCGACTCCGAGGGCCTGCTCGTCGCGCTGCTGCTGGCCGGGATCGACCTGCACCTGTCCGGTCGCCGCCGGGCCGCGCTGTGGATGGCCTTCGGCGCCTGCCTGCTGCGGCCGGAGACATGGGTGTTCGCGCTCGCCTACGCGCTGTGGCTGTGGCGGGCCGAGCCGCGGCTGCACCGCACGACGATCTGGCTGACGGTCGCCGGGGCGGTGCTGTGGTTCGGTCCCGAGCTGTGGGGCTCGGGGGATCTGCTGCGCTCCAGCCAGCGCGCGCTGGACCCCAACCCGAACGCGATCGCCTTCGCCGACTTCCCCGCCTGGGAGGCGATCAAGCGCACGGTCTCGATGACGCCGTGGCCGGCCCGCATCGGGATCCTGATCGTCGCCGCCGGCTGGATCAGCGGGCGCTGGCGCGACCGGGCGGTCGGCCTGATCGCGCTCGTCTCCGTCGCCTGGATGCTCGAGGTGGCGGTGATGACGCAGCGGGGCTACTCCGGCAACGCCCGCTACATGATCGCCCCGGTCGCGCTGGCCTGCCTGGCCGGCGGCGTCGGCTGGGGCCGCGCCTTCGCATTGAGCGCGCGCCTCGGGCGCGGCGCCGCGTGGGCCGGCGCGGCCCTGGCCGTCGCACTCGCGGCGCTGCTGCTGGTCTCCCCCGCCCGCCAGCTGCGCCCCGACTACGACTCGACGGTGGACGAGGCGCATCTCAACCAGGCGCTCAGCGGCGCGATCGCCGACGTCGGCGGCGCCGCGCAGGTGCGCGCATGCGGGACCATGACGACCGGGCCGTTCCAGGTGACGCCACTGGCCTGGCGCCTGGACGTGCACATCCGCGACGTCGACCTGGTGCCCACGGTGCCCGGGACGGTCTTCCGCGCCGGGCCGCCGCCGCGCGACATCCCCGGAGCGCCGAGCGTCTCGGTCGGCGATCCGCGCTGGAAGGCGGTCGGCCGTTCGGGCCCCTGGGAGGTGCTCCAGTCCTGTACACGGCCGGGTTCCTGACCGCCGCCGCCGCGCCGACCCCCCACTAACCTCTCTCCCGTGGCAACCGTGGCATCGCGCCGTCCGACCGTGGACTGGGCCCGGTCGGTGGCAAGCACGCGACTGCTCGACGCCGGCGGCCTGCTGCTGCTGATCGGGCTGTCGCTGCTGCTGCGCTCCAACCGGCTCGCGGTCAGCTTCTGGATCGACGAGGGCCTGTCGGTCGGGATCGCCGGCCATCCGCTGCTGGACATCCCCGGCCTGCTCGCGCAGGACGGCTCCCCGCCGCTGTACTACATGGTGCTGCACGGCTGGATGGACCTCGTCGACGACCGCGTCGTCGACGTGCACTGGCTGTCGGTGCTGTTCGCGCTGGCCTGCATCCCCGTCGCCTGGTGGACCGGCGTCAGCGTCTTCGACCGCCTCACCGGCTGGCTGTTCGCGCTGCTCGTCGCGCTGTGCCCGTTCCTGACCACCTACGCGCAGGAAGCGCGCATGTACTCGCTCGTCGCGCTGCTGGGCATCGCGTCGATGGGCTTCTTCCTCAACGCCTACCTGCGCGGTCGCCGAGGCTTTCGCATCCCCTTCGGGCTGGCGCTCGCCGCGCTCATCTACACCCACAACTGGGGGCTGTTCCTGGGCGTGGCCATGGCCCTGGCCGTCGGAGTCATCTGGAGCGCGCTGCCGGCCGGCGACCCGGGCCGCCGGCGGCTGCTGATCGACGCGCTGGTCGGCTTCGGCATCGCCGCGCTGCTGTACCTGCCGTGGCTGCCGACGCTGCTGGAGCAGCTGCGCCACACCGGCGCCCCGTGGGCCGATAAGCCGGGGCTGCATGCGCTCGTGCACGCGCCCGACCTCGTGCTCGGCGGCTTCGCTGGCACGGTGACGCTGCTGCTGGCCGCCGGCGCCGGCGTCGTGGCCGCATGGCGCTCGGACCGCTTCGACCGCCGCGTGACGATTCCGTGCCTGCTGGTGCTGGCCGTCGTGCCGGTGGCGATCCCCTGGCTGACCTCGCAGGCCTCGCCGGCCTGGGCCACGCGCTACCTGGCCATCGCCGTCGGCCCGCTGCTGCTGCTGGGCGCCGTCGGCCTGCGCCGCGCCGGCCGGCTGGGCGTCGCGGGCGTCACGCTGCTGGTGCTGATGTGGATCGGCTCCAGCGGCCCGGCATGGAAGACCAACGTTGCCGAGGTGTCGGGGGCCCTGAGCCCGCAGCTGCGCGCCGGCGACGTGGTGGTCGCCACGCAGCCCGAGATGGTTCCGGTGCTGTCCTACTACCTGCACGACAACATCGACCCGCACGAGCTGACCGTCGTCACCCCGCTCGGCGTCGACCACGACCTCGGCATCACCGACTGGCGCGACGGCGTCCAGCGCCTCGACGACACCACCGCCGACCAGGCGCTGCTGCCCGCGATCGAGCGGCTGCCCGTCGGCGGCCACCTGCTGCTGGTGCGCCCCGTGATCGCCAGCGAAGCACGCTGGAAGGCCCCGTGGACCAGCCGCGTGCGCGACCGATCGATCGAGTACGAGGGCATTCTGCGCGGTGATCCACGCCTGCGCCTTGTCGCTATCGTGCCTACAGACGTCCAGTCGCCAGGGCCGAACCCTGCTCAGGGGTTGCTGTTCCGCAAGGTTCGAAACTGACGGACGCTCTCGCTCTCTCCATGACCGCTTCCGCCACCTCGAACGAGATCACTGCGCAGCGCCCGGTCGTCGTCCTCGGCGGCGGCCCCGCCGGCCTGACCGCGGGCTACCTGCTGGCCAAGGCCGGCAAGCCCGTCGTCGTGGTCGAGGCCGAGAACCAGGTCGGCGGCATCGCCAAGACCGTCGTCGACGAGGAGGGCTACCGCTTCGACCTGGGCGGCCATCGCTTCTTCACCAAGGTGCAGGAGGTCGACGACCTCTGGCACGAGGTGATGGGCGAGGAGTTCCTCAAGCGCCCGCGCCAGTCGCGCATCTACTACGACGGCAAGTTCCTCGAGTACCCGCTGGAGGGCATGGACGTCGTGCGCAAGCTCGGCCCGATCGAGCTGACGCGCGCCGGTCTGTCCTACCTGCGCGCGAAGTTCAAGCGCAAGGGCAGCGAGGACTCGCTGGAGGAGTGGGTCTCCAACCGCTTCGGGTGGCGGCTGTACAGCATGTTCTTCAAGACCTACACCGAGAAGGTGTGGGGCGTCCCCTGCTCGGAGCTGCGCGCCGAGTGGGCCGCGCAGCGGATCAAGGGCCTGTCGTTCACCAGCGCGGCCAAGGCCGCGTTCATGGGCAACCGCAACAACGAGATCAAGTCGCTGATCAACGAGTTCAACTACCCGCGCTTCGGCCCGGGCCAGATGTGGGACTTCATGACGCAGCGCATCCGCGAGCAGGGCGGTGAGGTGCGCCTGCAGGCGCCCGTCACCTCGATCACCGTCGACGACGGCCAGATCACCGAGGTCGTGCGCCGGGGACGTCACCTACACGCCCAGCGCCGTCATCTCGTCGCTGGCGCTGCGCGACACCGTCAAGCTCGCGCGCCCCGACAAGGCCGAGGCGGTCGACGAGGCGGCCAAGGCGCTCCGCTACCGCGACTTCATGACGATCGCCCTGGTGGTCGAGGGCGAGGATCTGTTCCCCGACAACTGGATCTACATCCACGATCCGCGCGTCCGCGTCGGGCGCATCCAGAACTTCCGCTCATGGTCGCCGTGGATGGTGCCCGACGCCAACATGGCTTCGGTGGGCATGGAGTACTTCTGCAACCAGGGCGACGACCTGTGGGTCTCCGACGACGCCGACCTGGTCGAGCTGGCCAAGCGCGAGCTCGGACAGCTGCAGCTCGGCGATCCGGCCAAGGTGCGTCGCGGCACCGTCGTGCGCGTGCCGATGGCCTACCCGATGTACGACTGGAACTACGCCCGGCACGTCGACACCATCAAGGGCTGGCTGGCCGGCATCGACAACCTGCAGCAGGTCGGTCGCAACGGGCTGCATCGCTACAACAACAGCGACCACTCGATGCTGACGGCGATGCGTGCGGTCGACAACCTCATCGACCCCACCCAACCCGACCACGACCTGTGGGCGGTCAACGCGGACTCGGTCTACCACGAGGAGGACCGGCCCGCCGACCCCAACCCCTACCCGTACCGCGATGACCGGGTCTCGCCCGAGCCTGAGCCGGTCGGGACGACCGAGTCCTGACCCGGCGGTCTGCGGCGGACTACCGTCGCCGCGCCGGACGCCGCCCGGCGACCATCGGGGGATGACCCTGCCCCGCCTGAACGCCGAATGGCACCGGGCTCATCGCATGCCCGACCATCCCACCGAGGCGCAGCGGCTGGAGTGGCATCGCGAGCACGCCGCCCACTGCGCCTGCCGCAAGCCGCCGCCCGAGATCGCGGCCCGGCTGGCCGCCGAACGCCGCGACCGTCCTAGTGCTTGAAGTGCCGTCGGCGGGTGAAGACCATCGCCAGGCCGGCCGCGTCGGCGGCCTCGATGACCTCGCCGTCGCGCATCGATCCGCCCGGCTGGATGATCGACGTCACGCCCGCGCTCGACGGCCGCCTCGGGGCCCGTCGGCGAAGGGGAAGAACGCGTCGGAGGCCAGCGCGCAGCCGCGTCACGGGTGACTGCGCCTTCTCCACCGACGAGGCGGACGCTGAGTCGACCCGGCTCATCTGGCCGGCGCCGATCGCCGATGGTAGCCAGGTCGCGGGCGAGGACGATCGCGTTGGACTTCACGTGCTTGGCACACGCGCCAGGCGAACAGCAGGTCGCTCCCACTCGGCCTCGGTGGGCGACGGCTGGTCGACCACCTGCATCGCGTCGCGCTCGTCGAGGTCCGGCGTCGCGCGTCCTGCACGAGCATGCCGCCGCTCGACCTGTCTCAGATCGAGCCGCACGCCGGCGGGCCGGCGGCGCTCGTCGTCGCACGAGCATGCGGATGTTCGGCTTGCTGGGTGAGGATCTCCAGCGCTTCGTCGTCGTACGCGGGCGCGAAAAGCACCTCGATGAACTGCCCCGACGAGCGCCCGCGGCCAGATCGGCGTCGACGCGGCCGGTTGACGGCGATGATCGCCGCCGAAGGCGCTGACCGGGTCGCACGCGAACGCCTTCTCGTAGGCCTGGGCGGTGTCGTCGGCGACAGCCACGCCGCACGGGTTGTTGTGCTTGATGATCACGCAGCCGGGCATATCGAACTCCTCGCCAGCGCGGCGGCCGCGTCGAGGTCGAGCAGGTTGTTGAAGGACAGCTCCTTGCCGTGGAGCTGGCGAGACCATCGACAGCACGTGGCGTGCGCCCGCCGATCTGCGCGTAGAAGGCGGCGCGCTGGTGCGGGTTCTCGCCGTAGCGCAGGTCGGTGACCTTCTCGAAGGCGCGCAGGAACAGCGGCGGGAAGTCCTCGACGCTGCTCGGCGAACCAGCGCGCGATCGCGGTGTCGTAGCGGGCGGTGAGCGCGAAGGCCTCGCCGGCCAGCGCCCGCCGCGTGTCCAGCGACAGCACGTCCCGCGCTGGCTGCAGCTCGTCGCAGCACGGCGTCGTAGGACTCGGGCCGACCACGACCGCGGCGAAGGCGTGGTTCTTGGCGGCCGCGCGGATCATCGTGGGCCCGCCGATGTCGATGTTCTCGATGACCTCCGGTCGCTCGACGCCGCGCCGCGCGGCGGTGCGCTCGAACGGATACAGGTTGACGCACCACGAGGTCGATCGAGCCGATGCCGTGCTCGTTGGCGGCTGCGACGTGCGCGGGGTTGTCGCGGACGGCCAGCAGCCCGCCGTGGAGCCGGGGGTGCAGCGTCTTGACCCGCCCGTCCATCATCTCCGGGAAGCCGGTCAGGTCGTCGACCGGGCGCACCTCCAGACCCGCGTCGCGCAGGGCCTGCGCGGTCCCCCCGGTGGACACGAGCTCGACTCCGAGGGCCGCCAGCCCCTTGGCCAGGTCGACGACGCCGCGCTTGTCGGAGACCGACAGCAGCGCGCGGCGGACCTGGACGTCGTCAGGGGCGGTGAGGGAGACGGGTTCGGCGGCCATGCCGGGAGCTTACGTCGCCCGCGTGCGGGATAGGCTGGCCGCATGAGCGACGACGCCGAACGCGACGTCCGGGACGCCGAGCACGAGATGGACGACGAGATCCGCGACATGGAGCATCACCTCGAGGATCTGGACTCCGACATCGAGGAGAGCCGGCGCGAGGACGAGCACATGAAGCAGACCGAAGGGATCCCGGGGCTGGCCGGCAACTGGGAGGAGGCCGACGAGGGCGAGCCGCTGCAGGGCGGCAGCGGCGACGACCCCGCGGGCGCCTAGCGACGCCCCGGCACCGGCGGCCGCCCGCCGCGGCGCATCAGGCTTGGGCGACGACGACGCGCCGCGGGTTGGCCGGGTCGCGGCGCAGGGCCCCGCGCGCCACGAGGCGGACGGCCTCGGGCAGCAGCCGGTGCTCCAGGGGGCGCAGCGCCTCATGGACGGCCTCGGCGTCCGCCGCGCCGTCGGGCAGCTCGATCGCCGCCTGGAGGATGATCGGGCCGGTGTCGACCCCCTCGTCGACGAAGTGCACGGTCACGCCGGTGACCTTGACGCCGTAGTCGACGGCCTGCTCGATCGCGCCGATGCCCGGAAAGGCCGGCAGCAGGGCCGGGTGGACGTTGATGACCGCGTCAGGGAAGCGGGCCAGGAAGGCGGCGCCGAGCAGCTGCATGTAGCCGGCCAGCACCACCAGCTGGGCGTCCTCGGCGGCCAGCCAGTCGGCGATGGCCAGGTCGCGCGCCTCGCGCGTGGCATGGTCGGCGCGGGCGAAGACCCGCGTGGGCACGCCCGCCCGTCGCGCGCGCTCCAGCGCGAAGGCGTCCGCCTGGTCGGAGGCGACCGCGACGATCTGCGCCTCGGCCCCGTGCACGGTGCCCAGCAGCGCCTCCAGGTTGGTGCCCGACCCGGAGGCCAGCACGCCGACGCGCAGCACTACGCGGCGACCCCGTCGGCCAGCGTCGCCCCGCCGGCCGCCCGCAGCTTGGGGTAGGCGCCGCCGGTCGAGCGCAGCCGTCCGGCGGCGATCAGCGCGTCGACGCGCTCGAGCACGTCCTCGTTGCGCAGGTGCGCGTAGGCGCCGTAGCCGGGCAGGCCGTCGTAGGAGTACTTCTGCACGACCTTGCTGCGTCCGCCGCGCAGGATCTCCACCGCGCGCGTGCGCCCGACGGCGGGCTCGGCGGCCACGACGACGTCGACGATCGCCCGGTCCAGGTCGGTGCCCTCGCCGCCGGCCGCCGCGGCGGAGCGCCTGTTGGGGGCCGCGGCCTCCGCGACCGCGGCGGGGACCGCCTCACCGGGCGCGCAGCGATCGCAGCAGGGCACGCCCGGATCGGTGCGCGGCTGGGCGCGGTCGCCGAAGTGGCGCAGGATCGTCGCCCGCCGGCAGCGCGTGCCCTCGACGAACTCCCAGATCGAGCGGTACTGGCGCCAGCGGGCGCGCTCGGCCTCGCCGGCGCTGGCCTTGCAGGCCGCCCGCGCGCGCCCGTCGTAGCGGCCCAGCACGCGCCCGCGCAGGCGGTCGGGCGTCGAGGGCGCCGGCTGGATCACGCCCGCGCGCGCCAGGTGGCCGACGATCGCACGCACCTGCTCCTCCTCGCAGCCCTGGGCGGTCAGCTCGTCCAGGCCGAGGTCGTAGCGGCCGTCGACCGCGCGCGCCCGCAGCCGCTCGGCCACGCGCATGAACAGGCCGTCGTCGACCTGGGCGCGCTCGATGAAGAAGACGTGCAGGCCCTTGTCGCGGTTCTCGGCGAACAGCAGCGCCCGCGCCGGGGCGCCCGTCGCGCCCGGCGCGGCCCGCCTCCTGGTAGTAGGCCTCCAGCGAGCCGGGCAGTTGGAGTGGCACGACGAGGCGCACGTCGGCCTTGTCGATGCCCATGCCGAAGGCGTTGGTGGCCACCACGACGTCGACCGCGCCCGCCATGAAGCGCCTCCTGGCCGCCGCGCGCTGCGTCGGGCAGCAGCCCGGCGTGGTAGGCGACGCACCGTCGGCGTCGAGCTCGGGCCGCAGGCGTGGCGGCCAGCTCCTCGGTCGCCGCGCGGGTCGCGGCGTAGACGATCGCCGGGCGCGCGGCGGGCTCGCGCAGGAGTCGACGAGCGATCGCGCCTGCTCGCCTGCTCGGCGCGCGGGCCTGCACGGACCACGAGAAGCAGGTTCGGCCGGTCGAAGCCGGTCGATGACACGCACCGGGTCGCTCCAGGTCGCAGGCTGCTGCGACGATGTCGCGCGCGCACCTGCGGGGTGGCCGTGGCGGTCGAGGCGCGATCGCCGTGGCCGGCCCAGCCAGCGCGCCGGACGTCGCCCAGGCGGAAGTAGTCGGGGCGGAAGTCGTGGCCCCACTCGCTGATGCAGTGCGCCTCGTCGACCGCGAACAGCCCGACGCCGCACGCCGGCGACGCCGTCGAGGAAGCCGGCGCTGCGGAAGCGCTCGGGCGCGACGTAGAGCAGCCGCAGCTGGCCCGGCCGCGACGCGCTCCAGCGCGCTCGCTGCTGCTCGGCCGGCGCTGCGGCGTTGATCAGCGCCACCGGAGCCCGCAGCGCGCGCAGCGCCTCGACCTGGTCCTTCATCAGCGAGATCAGCGGCGAGACGACGAGCGTCAGCCCGTCGCGCACCAGCGCCGGCAGCTGGTAGCACAGCTACTTGCCCGCGCCGGTGGGCATCACGACGAGCACGTCGCGCGGCTCCGAGCGCCGCGCGCACGGCCTCCTCCTGACCGGGGCGGAAGGCGTCGAAGCCGAAGAACTGGCGCAGGGCGTCCCGGGGATCCATCGGCCCCGAACCGTATCGCCGCGGTCGGCGGTCCCGGGCGATCCGTTGCAGAGCTGGAACACCTGGCCCAGGCGGGCACACTTCAGCGGCGATGGTCTTCTGCGATCAGCTGCGGGCGCGACGCGACGCGTGGTCGATGTTCGCCTGGATCAGCCTGGGTGCGGCGCTGATGCTGGCGATCCTGCCCGGTGACCTGGCGGCGATCCACGCGCTGCGCGTGCTGGTCGGCGCGATCGCCCTGGTGGCGGTGGCCGGGGCGATGATGCTCGCCGCGCAGGTGCTGCGCCGCGAGCCGCGGGCGCGCGACTCGCTGATGGGAGCGATCGCGCTGGTCGCCGCCGTCGCCATCGTGCTCGTCGCCTTCTAGTCGGGCCGGCGCCGCTCCCACATGCCGAAACGGCCCAGGCCGCGGTAGCCCAGCGTGCGGTAGACCGGCTCGCCCATCGCCGTGGCCTCCAGCGACGTCGTCGTCGCGCCCGCGTCGCGCGCGGCAGCGAGGGCGTGGCGCAGCATCTCCGCCGAGAGGCCGCGGCCGCGCGCCTCGGGCACGACGGCGACCATCCACACCTCGGCATCGTCCTCGTGCACGTGGATGCCGACGCAGCCGGCGGGCGCGCCGTCGACCCGCGCGACCCAGCGCTGGGTGCGATCGTCGCGGATCGCCGCGCCCAGGCGCTCCAGATCGCCGGGCAGCCCGTAGGCGCGGTCGTTGAGGCGGCCGATCAGGCGCCAGTCGGCCTCGGGCTCCCACTCCAGCGTCGCGCGCGGTGCGAGGTCCATCGCCGCCAGCTCGCCGACCATCAGCAGGGGCTGCGCGTCGTGGGCGTGCCCGCGCGCCGCCAGCCGCGCGGCCAGCGCGTCGTCGCCCGGGCGCACCCACACCGTCCAGGCGCGCACGCCCGCGGCGTCGTAGGCGGCCCCCAGCTCGTCCAGGACGGCGTCGGTCAGCGCGTCCGCGTCGGAGTAGACGACGGAGTTGGGCAGCGAGCGCTCGGGCACCGCGGCCACCAGCGTCGCCGCCACGCCGTCGGCCGGGCGCAGCACCTCGCCGGCACTGCCGACGTTGTGCACGAAGGCCGCCATCTGGCTGGCGCACTGACGGGCGGCCAGCGTCGCGTCGTCCATGGACGCGAGCCTACGCCCGCACGAGCGGCAGCTCCAGCGCGAACTTCCCGTTGGCGGACTCGCCGTCCCCGAGCGGGTAGTGGCCGGAGAAGCAGGCGTCGCAGTGCGTCGTCGGCCGAGCCGCCGATCGCCTCGTAGACGCCGTCCAGGGAGAGGTAGTGCAGCGAGTCGCAGCCCAGCTCGGCGGCGATCTCCTCGATGGTGCGGCCGTGGGCGATCATCTCCTCGCGCGTGGACATGTCCATGCCGTAGTGGCAGGGGTGCTTGATCGGCGGCGCGGAGATGCGCATGTGCACCTCGGCGGCGCCCGCATCGCGCAGCATCTGGACGATCTGGCGCGTGGTGTTGCCGCGCACGATCGAGTCGTCGACGACGATCAGCCGCTTGCCGGCGATCACCTCGGGCAGCGGGTTGAACTTCAGCCGCAGGCCGTGCTTTCGCAGCTCCTGGCCGGGCTGGATGAACGTGCGCGCGACGTAGCGGTTCTTGACGAAGCCGTCGTCCTGGGGCAGCCCGGAGGCGCGCGCCAGGCCGCGCGCGGCGGCGTTGCCCGAGTCGGGCACGGCGATGACCAGGTCGGCGTCCACCGGCGCCTCGCCGCCACAGGATCTCGCCCATCTTCGCGCGCGCACCTGCAGCACCTGGCCGCCCATGCGCGAGTCGGGCCGCGCGAAGTAGATGTACTCGAAGACGCAGAAGGCCTCGCGCTCGCCCTCGACCACGCGGCGCGTCTGCATGCCGCGCTCGTCGAGCCTGACCATCTCCCCCGGCTCGACGTCGCGCAGCTAGCGTCGCGCCGATGATGTCGAAGGCGCACGACTCGAGGCCACGCAGTAGCGACGGGTCGCCGGGCTGGCGCGCTCGAGCACGCCGATCGACAGCGGCCGCAGGCCGTGGGGGTCGCGGAAGCGCGATCACCGCTGTCGGCGGTCAGCACGACGTCGAGAAGGCGCCGTCGCAGGCGCGGGATCACGTCGGCGATGGCGTCCTCGACGCGCTCGGCCGGGTGGGTGGCGATCAGCGCGGCGATGATCTCCGAGTCGGAGGTCGAGAGAACGTGACGCCCCGCTCGCGCAGCTCGCTGTGCAGCTCGACGGCGTTGATGAGGTTGCCGTTGTGGGCCAGCGCGATCTCGTGGCGGTCCCCGAGCGCTGCACCGGCTGGGAGTTCTCCCACGCGTTGGAGCCCGGTCGTGGAGTAGCGCACGTGACCCGACGGCGATGTCGCCGGTCGAGCGCGCGCAGGTCTGCTCGTCGAAGACCTGGTAGACGAGGCCCAGCTCGCGCTGGGTCATGATGTGCCCGCCGACGTCGGCCGCGGCGATGCCCGCCGACTCCTGGCCGCGATGCTGGAGCGCGTAGAGGGCGAAGTAGGCGAGACGGGAGACGTCGTGGCCGGGCGCGTAGATCCCGAAGACGCCGCACTCGTCGCGCGGGCCTTCGCGAGGGTCCAGGGTCACGAACTCAGTGTAGAGACGGTTCGCGGCCGGCGCGGGCGCCGCCTCGAGCACGATCTTCAGCAGGCCGGGGAAGCGGGCCTCGAGGTCGTCGCGGCGCAGCTCGGTGAGCTTGGCGGTTCCGCGCTCGGTCTGGCGGATCAGGCCGTTCTCACGCAGCACCCGCCAGTGGTGGGTGCGCGTCGACTTCGCGACCGGGACGTCGATCGTTCCGCAGGCGATCGGCTCCTCGCAATCGGCCAGCGCACGGACCATCTGGAGACGCACCGGGTCGCTCAGCGCGTGCATGACGCCCTCCAGGCGGATGTCCTCGGCGGCGGGGTGATGGAGCACACGGTCATTGTAGTACGAGATCCGTCGAACAATTGTTGTACGATGTTCCTCGAACCAACGAAGGAGCCGTCCGATGCCCGCACCTCAGCCCGTCGCCGACCCCCGGCCCAAGTCCGCAAGCTCGTCGTCTTCACCGGCCGGTGAAGCGCGCGAACCCCGCCATCGCGCTGGCCGCCGGCCTGCTGATCAACTTCGCCATCTTCGGCCAGTTCTTCCTGTTCTCGCTGTACTTCGAGGACGTGCGCGGGCTGAGCGCGCTGCAGACCGGCCTCGCCTTCCTGCCCCAGCCGCTGCTGCTCGCGTTCGCGGGTCTGCCCGTCGGCCGGCTGATCGCCCGCTTCGGGCCGCGCGTGCCGATCGCCGCCGGGCGTGCCCTGGCCGGCGTCGGTGCGATCCTGCTGGCCACCGTGCAGGCCGACAGCGGCTACCCGCAGATCGCCCTCGGCCTGCTGCTGTTCGGCGCCGGCTCGGGTGCGGTGATCCCCGCGGTGACCGCCGCCGCGGTGGGCAGCGTCGCCGGGCCCCAGGTCGGCGTCGCCGCCGCGGCGCTGAACGCCTCCCGCCAGATGGGCGGCGTCCTCGGGGTGGCCGTGCTCGGCGGCCTGGCCGGCACCGGCGGGTCGCTGCTGGAGGCCACCCACGCCGGACTGGCCGTCGCCGCCGTGGGGCTCGGGGCCATCGCGCTGCTGGGCGTGGCCGGCATGGCACCGCGCCGCCGCGCCGAGCCGGCGCCCGAACGAGCGTAGATCGCCCGACACGGGGCAATCGGGAGGCCATGCCCGACATCGACTACTGGTTCGCCGCGTCGACCGAGGAGTTCGGCCCCGGCGACATCGTCCGCCAGGCCCGCGCCGCCGAGGAGGCCGGCTTCGACGGCCTCGGCACCTCCGACCACTTCGCCCCCTGGTTCCCCGGCGGCGAGGCGACCCAGGCGTGGGTCACGCTCGGCGCGATCGGGCAGGTCACCAGCCGTCCGCTGGCCACGGGGGTCACCCCGGTCGTCCACCACTACCACCCGGCGGCGGTCGCCCAGGCGTTCATGACCCTGCAGGCGCTCTACCCGGGACGCATCACGCTCGGGGCCGGCTCGGGCGAGTCGGTCAACGAGTCGCCCGCCGGGCTGGACTGGCCCTCGGTCGATGAACAGCAGTCCCGCCTGGAGGCGGGCCTGGAGGCGATCACCCGGCTGTGGGCGGGCGAGACGGTGACGATGGACGGCGGCTGGTTTGGCCTCAAGGAGGCCAAGCTGTGGACGCTGGCGCCGACGCGGCCCCGGCTGATCGTGTCGGCCTTCGGCCCTGCCGCCGCGCGCATCGCCGCCCGCTGGGGCGACGGGCTGTGGACGCTCGGCGACCCCGAGCAGGCGCCCGAGATCATCGAGGCCTATCGCACCGCCTGTCACGAGCTCGACCGCGAGCCGGGCGAGATCGTCCTGCAGAGCGGCATGGCCTGGGCGCCGTCGCGCGAGGCGGCGATCGCGGGCGCGCGCAGGTGGAAGCCGACGCAGCTGCCCGAGCTGTACACCGACGACATCTCCAGCCAGGAGGAGATGCAGCGCCTGGCCGACGAGCAGATGACCGACGAGCAGTTCGCCCGCGAGGGCTTCATCGTCTCCGAGGACCTCGACGAGCACGTCGAGCGCATCCGCGAGATCGTCGGGCTGGGCGCCACGACGGTGTGCCTGCAGCTGATCGGGTCGGCCGACCCGATGGGCACGATCGCCCGCTACGGCGACACCGTGCTGCCGGCACTGCGCTCCTGAGGCCTACTCGAACAGCGCGGCCAGCGCGCCGTGGGCGTGGCGCAGCTCGTCGAGCAGCAGCTCGATGCGCTCGCCTCCGGGCAGCGAGATCTCCAGGGCGGTCTCCGACACTTGGCCGATGATCGCCACCGGCACCTCGTTGGCCAGGTCGACGAGCGCCGGCGTCGGGCCGGAGACGAGGAACCCGCCCGGGCCCTCGCCGAACAGCGCAGCGTCGTCGGCGTGGGTCAGCTCCAGCGACGCGCCCAGCCCGCCGGCCAGCGCCGACTCGGCCAGTGCCACCAGCAGCCCGCCCTCGGCGATGTCATGCGCGCTGGACAGCCGCCCGGCGCGCACCGCGTCGCGGATCGCGCGCTGGGTGGCCGCGACCTCCTCGACGTCCAGCTCGGGCAGCCGGGCGGGCAGCGGCTGGCCGCGCAGCTTGGCCAGCTCGCTGGCCTCCAGCGACGGGCGGAACGCGCCGGCGACGGCGATCTGGTCGCCGGGCAGGGCGAAGCCCGAGCGCCCGGCGTGCAGCGGGTCGGGCAGCTCGCCGACCATGCCGACGACCGGCGTCGGGTAGATCGGCCCGCCGCCGCCCTCGTTGTAGAGCGAGACGTTGCCGCCCACCACCGGCACGTCGAGCGCGCGGCAGGCGTCACCCAGCCCGCGCACCGCCTCGGTCAGCTGCCAGGCGATGTGGGGCTTCTCGGGATTGCCGAAGTTCAGGCAGTTGGTCAGACCCAGCGGCGCCGCGCCCGCGCAGGCCAGGTTGGAGGCGCACTCCAGCACCGCCTCGACCGCGCCGCGATAGGGGTCGGCGGCCACCCGGCGCCCGTTGCCGTCGATGGCCACGGCGATCGCGCCGCCGGTGGGCATGGCCAGCACCGCCGCGTCGGCCTGCTCGGGCCGGCGCACGGTGCGCGAGCCGACCAGGCAGTCGTACTGCTGAAACAGCGGCCGGCGCGAGGCGATGTTCGGCGCGCGCAGCAGCGCCAGCAGCGTGTCGCGCACGCCGGTCCCGGCGGCCAGCGTCGCCTCGGGCGCGCCGTACAGGGGCCCGTCGGGCGCGGCCGGCGCCAGGTCGTACAGCGGGCACTCGTCGACCAGCGGCACGACGGGCACGACCCCGACCAGCTCGCCGTCGTCGAGGATGTGCATCTCGCGCGTGTCGGTGACCTCGCCGATGACCGTCCCGCCGACCTCCCAGCGCGCGCACACCTCGAGCACCGCGTCGACGTTCTCGGGCACGCACACGCACAGCATCCGCTCCTGGGACTCGGAGACCATGATCTCGAACGGCTCCATGTCGGCCTCGCGCAGCGGCACCCTGCGCACGTCGATCTCCACGCCGACCTCGCCCTTGGAGGCCATCTCGCTCGACGACGAGGTCAGCCCGGCCGCGCCGAGATCCTGCAGGGCCACCAGCAGCCCGCGGTCCAGCAGCTCCAGCGAGCACTCCAGCAGCTTCTTCTCCTCGAACGGGTCGCCGATCTGCACCGTCGGGCGCTTGTCGGCGTCGGCGTCGCCCAGCTCGGCCGAGGCCAGCACCGAGGCGCCGCCGATGCCGTCGCGCCCGGTGGACGCGCCGAACAGGACGAGCTTGTTGCCGACGCCCGCGGCGGCGCTGCGGATCAGCTCGTCGCGGCGCACGAGGCCCACGCACATCGCGTTGACCAGGCAGTTCTGCTCGTAGGGCGCCTCGAAGTAGACCTCGCCGCCGACGTTGGCCACGCCGATCGAGTTGCCGTAGTGGCCGATGCCCGCGACGGCGTGGTCGAGCAGGTAGCGCGAGCGCTCCGAGGTCGGCTCGCCGAAGCGCAGCGAGTCGAGCACGGCGATCGGCCGGGCGCCGATCGCGAACACGTCGCGCATGATGCCGCCGACGCCGGTGGCCGCGCCCTGGAACGGCTCGACGGCCGACGGGTGGTTGTGGGACTCGACCTTGAAGGCGACCGCCCAGCCGTCGCCGACGTCGACCGCGCCGGCGTTCTCCCCCGGGCCGAGCACGAGCCGCGGCCCCTCGGTGGGCAGCGTGCGCAGCAGCTTCTTGGAGTGCTTGTAGGCGCAGTGCTCGCTCCACATGAGCGAGAACATGGCCAGCTCGACCTGGTTGGGCTCGCGGCCGATGCGCGCGACGATGTCGCCGTACTCGGCCTCGGTCAGCCCGAGCGCGACGGCCTCAGACAGCGACATACCCGGCCTCGCAGAGCGGTCGAGCTATCAGCCGACGTGGCCTCGTTCGGGCACGCAGCGCGCGGCCATCGACTCGAAGATCAGCAGTCCGTCGGCCGAGCCGGTCAGCGGGTCGACCGCGTGCTCGGGGTGCGGCATCAGCCCGAAGACGTTGCCCGCGGCGTTGCGCACGCCGGCGATCTCGTCCTGGGAGCCGTTGAAGCAGTGACCGGTGGCGTAGCGCAGGACGACCTGGGCGGGGTCGAGGCCGGGCGCGTGGTAGCGACCGGTCTGGTGCTTGGCCGGGATCGACAGCAGCTGCCCGGGCGCGCACGCGTTGGTGAACGCCGTCTCGCCGTCGACCACCTCCAGGTCCACCTGGCGGCAGGTGAAGCGGCGCTCGGTGTTGGTCAGCAGCGCGCCCGGCAGCAGCCCGGACTCGCACAGCACCTGGAAGCCGTTGCAGATGCCGAGCACCAGGCCGCCGTCGGCGGCGAACGCGATGACCGACTCCATCACCGGCGAGAAGCGGGCGATCGCGCCGGCGCGCAGGTAGTCGCCGTAGGAGAAGCCGCCGGGCACGACGATCGCGTCGGCGCCCTGCAGGTCGCGGTCCTGGTGCCACAGCAGCACCGCGTCGGCCACGCGGGCGCACGCGCTCAGCGCGTCGCGGTCGTCGCACGAGCCGGGGAACTGGAGGACGCCGAACTTCACAGGGGCTGGACGTCGAAGTCCTCGATCAGCGTGTTGGCCAGCAGCCGCTCGCACATCGCTTGGACCTCCGAGACGTCGTCGACGTCGAGCTCGACGAGCCGGCCGACGTGCACGTTGCGCACGTCGGAGAAGCCGAGGGCGGGCAGGGCGCGCTCGACGGCCTTGCCCTGCGGGTCGAGGATGCCCTCCTTGGGGCGGATGAGGACGCGGACGCGAGGCACGCCCGGAATGTACTTCACGCCCCGGCGCTCGCATCGGGTGTCAGACTCCCTGACATGCAAGGAGAGGGAGATGCCGCCGACCTCGGAGTGCGCGAGGCGGCGGAGGCACTACGGGCCCGGGAGCTGTCGGCCGTCGAGCTGACCGAGGCGTGCCTGGCGCGCATCGACGAGCGCAACGGCGGCGAGCCAACCTTCGACGGTGCCCCGGACGCGATCAACGCGTTCGTGCGCATCTACGCCGACGAGGCGCGCGCGGCCGCCCGCGCCGCCGACGAGCGGCTGGCCGCCGGCGACGCCCCGCCGCTGTGCGGCGTGCCGCTGGCGCTCAAGGACCTCTACGACGCCGCCGGCCATCCGACGACCGCCTCCAGCCGCGTGCTCGACGACGCGACCGCCGGCCGAGCGCGACAGCGAGATGTGGGCGCGCCTGCGGGCCGCCGGGATGGTCCTGATCGGCCACACGCACACGCACGAGTGGGCGGCGGGCGGCACCACCGACCAGGTCGGCAATCCGTGGGACGTCGCCCGCAGCGCCGGCGGCTCCAGCGGCGGCTCGGCCGCGGCGCTGGCCTCGGGCATGGTGCCGGCCGCGCTGGGCTCTGACACCTGCGGGTCGCTGCGCATCCCCGCCGCGGTGTGCGGCATCGCCTCGATCAAGCCGACCCACGGGCGCCTGCCGCTGGCCGGCGTGCTGCCGCTGTCGTGGACGCTGGATCACCCGGGCCCGATGGCCCGCAGCGTGGCCGACTGCGCCGCCCTGTTCAACATCATGGCCGCCGGCGCGCCGGACACGATCCCGCTGTCGCCGCCGCCCGCGCCGCTGCCCGCCGTCCCGACGATGCCGCGCGGCGGCGAGCGCCCGCTGGAGGGCATCCGCCTGGCGCTCACCGACCGCGTCGGGCTGCTGGAGCTCGACCGCGACATCCTGGCCGGGCTGGACAGCACGCGCGCCGCCGCCGAGTCGCTCGGCGCCGAGATCGTGCAGCTGCCCGACGCCGGCTGGCAGACCGGCGAGGACCTCAACACGATCCTGCTGGGCGACATGCTCGCCCATCACGTCCCCTACGCCGCGGCACGCGACCGCTACCGCGCGTCGATCCGCCAGCTGCTGGAGATGGGCGAGGACCCCGGCGTGCCGATCGAGGCCTACGTCGCGGCGCAGATGCGCCGCGCCGAGCTGACCGCCGCCTGGGAGGCGTGGTTCGCCGAGCACCGCGTCGACGCGATCCTGGAGCCGAGCGTGCCGATGACCGCGCAGCCGCGCGGCGACGGCTACGACCCCGGGCACCTGGGCGGAGACGGCGACCCGTGGATCGTCCTGAGCTCCACGTGGGATGCCACCGGCTTCCCGGTCGTCGCGCTGCCGTCCGGACTGGGCGAGCACAGCGAGCTGCCGGTCGGCATGTCGATCGTCGGCCCGCGCGACGCCGAGCCGACCGTGGTGGCGATCGGCCTCGAGCTCGAGCAGGTGCTGCCGCGGCTCACGCCGATGTTCGGGCCAACCAGCTTTCGAACGGCTCGCTGGTGATCTTCTCGTAGGCCTCGACGTAGCGCTCGCGCGTCCCGGCGACGACGTCGTCGGGGATCGCGGGCGCGGGCGGCAGCTTGTCCCAGCCCGACGCGCTGGCCCAGTCGCGCACGTACTGCTTGTCGAACGACGGCTGGCCGCGGCCCACCTGGTAGCCGTCGGCCGGCCAGAAGCGCGAGCTGTCGGGCGTCAGCACCTCGTCGCCGACGGTCAGCACGCCGTCGTCGTCGAGGCCGAACTCGAACTTCGTGTCGGCCAGGATCACGCCCCGCTCGCGCGCGTGGTCGGCGGCGAAGCGGTACAGCTCGATCGAGGCCGAGCGCACGCGGTCCATCAGGTCGCGGTCGCCGACCAGGTCGGCGGCGCCGTCGAAGTCGATCGCCTCGTCGTGGCCCTCCTCGGCCTTCGTCGAGGGGGTGAAGATCGGCGCGGGCAGCCGCTCGGACTCCTGCAGTCCAGGGGGCAGCGCGATGCCCGACACCGAGCCGGTGGCCTGGTAGTCCTTCCAGCCCGAGCCGGTGATGTAGCCGCGCACGATGCACTCGACGGGCAGCATCCTGAGCTTGCGCACGACCAGCGCGCGGCCACGCGCCTCGGCGGGCACGCCGTCGGTGGCCGACAGCATGTGGTTGGCCACGATGTGGCCGGTCTTGGCGAACCAGAACGCGGACAGACCCGTGAGGACCTTGCCCTTGTCGGGGATCGGCGTGGGATGGACGGCGTCGTAGGTGGAGATCCGGTCGGAGGCGACCATGAGCAGGCGATCGCCCAGGTCGTACATCTCGCGGACCTTCCCCGACGCGATGAGCGGCAGGTCGGCGAGGGTGGTCACGGGCCGGAGGCTACCCGGCCGCGCGGCGGTCTCACGCGCGGATTCCGCGCAGCACCAGTTCGGCCAGGCGGTGGGCGGCGGCCGGGCCGATGGCGCCCAGGTCGCGCAGTGAGCAGAACAGCAGGCGCAGGTCCTCGTGGCCGGCGTCGTGGTGCAGCGCCCCCGCCGCGCGGGCCCGGTCGACGAGCGCGGCGAGCGCGTCGGTGGCGGCCGCCCGTGCCGCGCGCACCTCGGCCGACACCTCGGCGGCCTGCTCCCAGGCCGTCTGGGTGAGCGCGTCCTGCACGCAGTCGTCGACGGTCGCGTAGGTGGCCTGCACGAGGCCGTCCCACGCGTCGCCGGCGTCCAGCGCCGCGGCGAAGCGCTCGGCCAGCAGGCGGGCGCGGGCGACGACCAGGGCCGCGACGATGTCGTCCTTGGCGCCGACCTGGCGGTAGATGCTGCCGACGCCCACGCCGAGCTCGCGCGCCAGCGCCGGCATCGGCGCACCGACGCCGTCGCGTGCGAACAGCCGGTCGGCGGCGGCCAGCGTCCGCGCCCGCTTCTGCTCGGCGGTGAGCTCGGCCCATGGCACCGGAACGACCATTCCGGTACCGTAGCGCCCATGGCGCCCCTTCGCTCCCGCACCGTCACCCACGGCCGCAACATGGCCGGCGCCCGTGCGCTGCTGCGCGCCGCCGGCGTCGATCGCGAGGACTTCGGCAAGCCGATCGTCGCGGTCGCCAACTCCTACACGCAGTTCGTGCCCGGCCACACCCACCTCAAGCCGGTCGGCGAGATCGTCGCCGACGCGGTCCAGGCGGCCGGCGGCATCCCGCGCGAGTTCAACACGATCGCCGTCGACGACGGCATCGCCATGGGCCACGGCGGCATGCTCTACTCGCTGCCCTCGCGCGACCTGATCGCCGACAGCGTCGAGTACATGGTCAACGCGCACTGCGCCGACGCGCTGGTGTGCATCTCCAACTGCGACAAGATCACGCCCGGGATGCTGATCGCCGCGCTGCGGCTGAACATCCCGACGGTGTTCGTCTCCGGCGGGCCGATGGAGGCCGGCACCGCGGTGCTGGTCGACGGCACGGTGCGCAAGCGCGTGAACCTGATCAGCGCGATCGCCGACGCGGTCGCCGACGAGGTCTCCGACGAGGACATCGCGATCATCGAGGAGAGCGCCTGCCCGACCTGCGGCTCCTGCTCGGGCATGTTCACGGCCAACTCGATGAACTGCCTGACCGAGGCCCTCGGCCTGGCCCTGCCCGGCAACGGCTCCACGCTGGCCACCCACACGGCCCGCCGCGAGCTCTACGAGGCGGCGGGGCGCACCGTCGTCGAGATCGCCCACCGCTTCTACGACGGGGACGACGACAGCGTCCTGCCACGCAGCATCGCCACGCGCGCGGCCTTCGAGAACGCGATGGCGCTCGACGTCGCCATGGGCGGCTCGACCAACACCGTGCTGCACATCCTGGCCGCCGCCCAGGAGGCCGAGCTGGACTTCCGCATGCAGGACATCGACGACGTCTCCCGGCGCGTGCCGTGCCTGTGCAAGGTCGCCCCCAACGGCACGTATCTGATGGAGGACGTCCACCGCGCCGGCGGCATCCCGGCGATCCTCGGCGAGCTGCGGCGGCGGCGGCCTGCTCAACACCGACGTCCACACCGTCCACGCGCCGTCGGTCGACGCGTGGCTGGGCGAGTGGGACATCCGCGGGCCCAGGCCGTCCGAGCGCGCGCTGGAGCTGTTTCACGCCGCGCCGGGCGTGCCGGCGCTCGGCCGAGGCGTTCTCGCAGTCCGAGCGCTGGGAGACGCTGGACACCGACGCCGCCGACGGCTGCATCCACGACGTGTCGCACGCGTACTCCACCGACGGCGGCCTGGCGATCCTCTACGGCAACCTGGCCACGCGCGGCTGCGTGGTCAAGACCGCCGGCGTCGACGAGTCGATCCTGCGCTTCAGCGGACCCGCGCGTCGTGCTCGAGTCCCAGGAGGCGGCGGTCGACGCGATCCTCGGCGGGCGCATCCGCGAGGGCGACGTGCTGGTCATCCGCTACGAGGGGCCGCGCGGCGGCCCCGGCATGCAGGAGATGCTCTACCCGACCTCCTACCTCAAGGGCCGCGGGCTGGGCAAGGCCTGCGCGCTGGTCACCGACGGGCGCTTCTCCGGCGGCACGTCGGGCCTGTCGATCGGCCACGTCTCCCCCGAGGCGGCGGCCGGCGGGACGATCGCGCTGGTCGAGGACGGCGACCCGATCGCCATCGACATCCCCGCCCGCACCATCGCGCTCGAGGTGGCCGACGACGAGCTGGCCGAGCGGCGCGCGCGCCTGGAGGCCGCCGGCGGGTACGCGCCCGCACCGCGCGACCGCGCCGTCTCCGCCGCGCTGCGCGCCTACGCGGCGATGGCGACCTCGGCCGACACCGGCGCGGTGCGCGACGTCAACGCCGTCGAGCGCGCGGTCGCGGCGGCCGCGCAGGCGTCACGCCAGCCGCTGACCGGCTAGCAGCCGCCGCGCTGCGCCGACGTGGTCGACCTCGCGCATGGCTGGCGCACCTCAGGTCGATCACGTCGTGGTGAGGCGGGCTAGGGCAGGCGGCCGACGATGTCGTGGGCGAAGCGGGTGTAGCGGCCCAGGTCGAAGGTCGCGTCCAGGTCGATGCCCAGGTCGCGGGCGGCGATCAGATCGCGCAGCGGCGTGCCCTCGTCCCACGCGCGCTGGGCGTCCTCCTGGACGATCCGGTAGGCGTCGTCGCGCGCCATGCCCGACTCGACGAGCGCGAGCAGGACCCGCTGGCTGAACAGCGCGCCGTGGGTGGCGTCGAGGTTGGCGCGCATGCGGTCGGCGTGCACGACCATGCCCGACGCGATCCGCGTGGCCAGGCCGTGCAGGTAGTCGAGCAGGATCGTCGCGTCGGGCAGGACGACCCGCTCGGCGCCCGAGTGCGAGATGTCGCGCTCGTGCCACAGCGCGACGTCCTCCAGGCCGGTCTGCGCGTAGCCGCGCAGCACGCGCGCCAGGCCGGTGATGCGCTCGGTGGTGATCGGGTTGCGCTTGTGGGGCATCGCGCTGGAGCCCTTCTGCTGGCCCGTGCGGAACGGCTCCTCGACCTCGCGCACCTCGGTGCGCTGCAGATGGCGGATCTCGGTGGCGAAGCGCTCCAGGCCGGCGCCGGCCAGCGCGATCGCCGACAGCACCTCGGCGTGGCGGTCGCGCGGGATGACCTGGGTGGAGACCGTCTCACCGCGCAGCCCCAGCCGGGCGAGCACCTGCCTCTCGAAGTCCGGTCCCAGCGACGCGTACGTCCCCACCGCGCCCGACAGCGCGCCCACCGCCGCCTGGTCGAAGGCCTGCTCGAGGCGCAGCACGTTGCGGTGGGCCTCCATCGCGAAGCCGGCCAGCTTGACGCCGAACGTCGTCGGCTCGGCGTGGACGCCGTGCGTGCGCCCGGTGCAGACCGTGTCGACATGCGTGCGCGCCTGCTCGGCCAGCGCGTCGTAGAAGCCGCGCGCGCCGCGCACGAGCCGCTCGCCGGCGGCCTGCAGCTGGAGGGCGAGCGCGGTGTCGAGCACGTCGGAGGACGTCAGCCCGAAGTGGATCCAGCGACCCGCCGGGCCGGCCGAGGCCGACAGCACGTCGACGAAGGCGGCGACGTCGTGGTCGGTGACACGCTCGCGCTCCTGGACGGCCTCAACGGTGAACGTGGCCTGTCCGATCGCCTCCAGCTCCGCGTGCGTCGGCCCGTCGAGCTCCTCGGCCGCGGCGACCTCGACCCGCCGCCAGGCCTCCATCTTCGCCTCGTCCGTCCAGATGGCGCCCATCTCGGGGCGTGTGTAGCGCGCGATCACGGCGGCGGATTGTCGCAGCTGGCTTGCTCGGGCCCGGTCGCCCTGCGATGCTCGGCCTTCGGTCGGTCTCTGGCGTCCACCCGCAACCACAAGGAGCTCCGGATGACGACCACCGCTCTCGCCCTCGAGCGCAGGCAGGCCCTCGCGGACCAGTTCGACGGCGTCCTGACCGGGCCCGACGACGCCACCTACGACGAGGCGCGCCGCCTGTTCAACGGGCTGATCGACAGGCGCCCCGCCGTCCTCGCGGCCTGCCGCGGCACCGCGGACGTCGTCCAGGCGATCCGCTTCGCGGTCGCCGAGGGGCTGGAGGTGGCGGTCCGCGGCGGCGGCCACAGCCCGGCGGGCCGCGCGCTGGCCGACGGCGCCCTCGTGGTCGACCTCTCGCTCATGCGCGGCGTCGACGTGGACCCCGACGCGCAGCTCGCTCGCGTCCAGGGCGGCGCGCTGTGGCGCGACGTCAACCGGGAGACCGGGCTGCACGGCCTCGCGACGACCGGCGGCGCCATCTCCACGACCGGTGTCGGCGGCTACACGCTCGGCGGCGGCCTGGGCTGGCTCATGGGCCTGCACGGCCTGGCGGCCGACAACCTCGTCGAGGCCGAGGTGGTGCTGGCCGACGGCTCTGTGGTCCGCGCCTCACAGGACAGCGAACCCGATCTGTTCTGGGCGATCCGCGGCGGGGGCGGGAACTTCGGCGTCGTCACGTCGTTCGTCTTCCGGCTCCATCCCCACCAGGAGGTCGTCGGCGGGGTGATCGCCCATCCGCTCGATGCCGCCGCCGACATGCTGCGCTTCTACCGCGAGGTCACCGCCGAGGTGCCCGACGAGCTGGGCCTGTTCGCGGCCGTCCTGCATGCCCCAGACGGCTCCGGCGTGCCGATCGGCGCGCTGCTCGTCTGCGACGCCGGCGAGCGGGTGGTGGCCGAGCGGCGCGTCGCACAGCTGGCGCAGTGGGGCTCGCCGATCATGGCCGAGGTCGGCCCGATGCCGTACCCGGCGGTCAACAAGATGCTCGACGACGGGTTCCCGCCCGGCGCCCTGAACTACTGGAAGTCGACGTTCGTGCGGGAGATCGACGACGGGCTGATCGATCTGATGGTGCGGCGCATCGCCGACTGCCCCTCGCCGATGACGGGCATGCTGCTCGAGCACTTCCACGGCGAGGTGACGCGCATCGACCCGTCCGCGACCGCGGTGCCGCACCGCCGGGCCGGCTTCAACCTGCTGATCCCCTCGCTGTGGATCGACCCGGCGACCACCGAGGACAACATCCGCTGGACGCGCGAGACGTTCGATCAGCTGGAGCCGTTCCGCGCCGACGGCCGGTGGTTCAACTACTTCGACGACGACGAGGAGGCCACGGCGCTGAACGCCGCGTTCGGGGCGAACCTCCCGCGCCTGAAGGAGGTCAAGCGGCGCTACGACCCCGACAACGTCTTCCGCCACAACCAGAACATCGATCCGGCGCCGTAGCGGCGCCGGATCCCCCGGCGTCAGGCGCTGAGGATGCGCGCGGCCAGCACGGCCGCGTTCTTGGCGTTGTTGAGGCCCACGCAGGCGACGGGCACGCCCGGGGGCATCTGGGCGATCGACAGCAGCGCGTCCAGCCCGCCCATCGCCGAGAGGCGGCTGGTCAGCGGCACGCCGATCACCGGCAGGTCGGTGTGGGCGGCCACCACGCCGGGCAGCGCGGCCGACAGGCCGGCCCCGGCGATGATCACCCGGATGCCGCGCATGTGCGCGTTCTTGGCGTAGTCGGCGACCGTGTCGGGCTCGCGGTGGGCGGACATCACGCGGACCTCGTGCATGATGTCGCGCGCCTTGAGCTCGTCGGCGGCCTTCTGCATCTCGTCCATGTCGGACTTGCTGCCCATGACGATGCCCACCCGCGGCGTGTCGACGTCGAGGTCCTCGAACTCGGCCTCGGCCTCGGCCTCCGTCTCGGATTCGATCTCCTGCTCGGCGACCATCTCGGTCTCGCCGCGGACGAGCTCGCCCTCACGGGTCTGCGGAGGCTTGGGGGTCATGCGAAGTTCACACCGCCTTCGCCGCGATGTCGCGGCGCATCTGCTTGCCATCGAAGTCGATCACGTCCGCGGCAGCATAGGCCGCTTCGCGCGCGGCCCGCACGTCGGCACCCAGCGCCGTCACGTTCAGCACCCGTCCACCGGCGGTCACGCACATCCCGTCGCCGTTGAGCGCGGTGCCCGCATGGGTCACCTCGGCGCGCAACGCCACCGCCTTCTCCAGGCCGGAGATCACGTCGCCGCTGCGCGATGAGGCCGGGTAGCCGGCGCTGGCCAGCACCACGGTGACCGCCGCCGCCTCGTCCCACTCCAGGGTCGCCCCCGACAGGTCGCCGGCGGCCGCGGCCGACAGCAGCGCGACGAGGTCGGAGCGCAGGCGCGGCAGCAGGGCCTGCGTCTCGGGGTCGCCGAAGCGAACGTTGAACTCGATCACCTTCGGTCCGTCGGCGGTCAGCATCAGCCCCGCGTACAGGACGCCCCGGAACGGCGTGCCGCGGCGGGCCATCTCGTCGACGACCGGCTGGTGGACGGTGGCGACGATCGCCTCCACGTCGATGCCCGCCACCGGCGAGAAGGAGCCCATCCCGCCCGTGTTGGGCCCCGTGTCGCCATCGCCGATGCGCTTGAAGTCGCGCGCGGGCGCCATGCCGACCGCGCGCTCGCCGTCGCACAGGGCCAGCAGCGACAGCTCCTCGCCGATCAGATGCTCCTCGACGACGACCGGCATCTCGCCGAAGCGCCGGCCGACGAGCATCTCCTCCAGCGCCTCGCGCGCCGCCTGCTCGTCGGCGGCGATCGCCACGCCCTTGCCCGCCGCCAGGCCGTCGGCCTTGAGCACCGCCGGGTAGCCGCTGATGGCGGCCATCGCGGCGTCCACGTCGGTGTGCTCGCTCCACGCCGCCGTCGGGACGCCGGCCGCCGCCATCACCTCCTTGGCGAACGCCTTGGAGCCCTCCAGGCGCGCCGCCGCCGCGCTGGGCCCGAACGCGACGATGCCCGCGTCGGCGAGGCGATCGACGAGCCCCTCGACCAGCGGCGCCTCGGGTCCGACGACGACGAGGTCGACCTGCTCGCCGCGAGCGATCTCCAGCGGGTCGCCGGCGACGACGCGGGCATCGCCGGCGATGCCCGCGTTGCCGGGCGTCGCCAGCAGCTCGGGGTTGTGGGGCGAGCGGCGCAGCGCGCGCACGAGCGCGTGCTCACGGCCGCCGGACCCGACGACGAGGATGCGCAAGGTCTACAGGCCCGCGATGAAGTCGTCGATCGGGATCGCCGTCAGCGTCTCGTAGTGGACGGTGCCGCGAGAGCCGAGCTCGAGCGACACGCGGGCCATCGTCTGCTCGTCGGGCGCCTCGACGATGTTGACGAAGTCAAAGCGTCCGAGCGTCGCCCACTGGGCCTTGACCGTCGCCCCCAGCTGCTCCACCTCGTGGTTGACCTCGCGGATGCGCTGCGGGTTGTTCTTGACCGTCTGCACGCCCTCGGGCGTGAGCGTGGACAGCATCAGGAAGGTGGGCACGTCTAGCCTCCGGTGTCGGGTGCTGTTCGTTCTACTCCAAACGCCGACGCCGTGGGTCGCGGCCGACCGTCCGTGCTACGTCGAGCAGTCGCCGATCGAGCTGCACGGCGGCGGCTTCGCGCCCGACGCGCCGCTGCGAGTGACCCGCGACGGCGAGCTCGTCGCCACCGTGACCACCGCCGACGACGGGAGCTTCAGCGCCACCCTGGACAGCGGGGCGCTGGCCGACGGGGTGGCCGAGCGCGGCAGCGAGCTGACGGTGGCCGATGCCGACACGACCGTGGTGCGCCACGTGCGCATCACGACGTTCGGCGCCTCCTACGCGCCCAAGGCGGCCTCGCCGCGGGCGGTCGTGCGCTTCTCGGCCTTCGGCTTCGGCGTGCACCGCTCGGTCTACGTGCACTACGTGCGCCCGGACGGCAGCAGCGCCGACACGGTGCGCCTGGGCACCACGCGCGGCGTCTGCGGCACGATCAAGCGCACCTCCCGCCGGCGGCTGTTCCCGTTCACGCCCAGGCGCGGCCCGTGGCGGCTGCAATTCGACACGCAGCGGCGCTACGACCCGGAGGCGGTCCCCCGGGTCGTGCTGCCGGTGGTCGTCGAGCGACGCTCCTAGACTGACAGCGCGGGCTCGCCGACCGGCACCGCGCCGGTCTTGAACACGATCTCGCCGTCGACCGCGTCGGCCTGCACGACGTCGCCCTCGTGGTAGTCGCCCTCCAGCAGCGCCAGCGCGAGCTTGTCGACCAGCTGCTTCTGGATCACCCGCTTGAGCGGCCGCGCCCCGTAGACCGGGTCGTAGCCGAGGTTGCCCAGCAGGGTCCGGGCGTCGTCGGTGAGCGCCAGCGTGATGCCGCGCTCGGCCAGCCGCTCGATGACCTTCGAGGTCTGCAGCGCGACGATCTCGCCGATGTTGGCGCGGTCGAGGCTGTGGAACTCGACGATGTCGTCCAGGCGGTTGATGAACTCGGGCTTGAAGTGGCCCTCGGCCCCCACCCGGCCGCCGGGGATGTTGGAGGTCATGATCAGGACGGTGTTCTTGAAGTCGACCGTGCGCCCCTGGCCGTCGGTCAGGCGCCCATCGTCCATCACCTGCAGCAGGATGTTGAACACGTCGGGGTGGGCCTTCTCGATCTCGTCGAGCAGCACGACGGTGTAGGGCCGGCGGCGGACCGCCTCGGTCAGCTGTCCGCCCTCGTCGTAGCCGACGTAGCCGGGAGGCGCGCCGACGAGCCGCGACACGGCGTGCTTCTCCATGTACTCCGACATGTCGATGCGCACCATCGCGTCCTGGCTGTCGAACATGAACTCGGCCAGCGCGCGCGCCAGCTCGGTCTTGCCGACGCCGGTCGGCCCGAGGAACAGGAACGTGCCGATCGGGCGATCCGGGTCGCTGAGGCCGGCCCGCGAGCGGCGCAGGGCGTCGGAGACGGCGCGGACCGCCTCCTCCTGGCCGACGACGCGCCGGTGCAGGCGCTCCTCCATGTGCACGAGCTTCTCGACCTCGCCCTCCAGCAGACGCGAGACCGGGATGCCGGTCCAGCGGCCGACGACCTCGGCGATGTCCTCGGAGGTGACCTCCTCCTGGAGGAACTTGAGCTCGCGCGGCTCGTCCTCGCGCGCCTCGCCCTCGGCGATCGTGCGCTCCAGCTCGGGGATCACCCCGTAACGCAGCTCGGCCGCGCGCGACAGGTCGCCCTCGCGCTGGGCGCGCTCGAGCTCGGCCTTGGCCTGCTCGAGGCGCTCGCGCGCCTCGGACACGCCCTGGATGGCCTCCTTCTCGGCCTGCCACTCGGCGGTCATCGCGTCGGCCTGCTCGCGCAGCTCGGCCAGCTCGGCGTCGATCGACTCCAGCCGGTCGCGGGCGGCCTCGTCGGTCTCCGACTCCAGCGACGCGCGCTCGATCTCCAGCTGCATGATGCGCCGCTCGAGCACGTCGATCTCCTCGGGGCGCGAGTCGATCTCGATGCGCAGTCGCGAGGCCGCCTCGTCGATCAGGTCGATCGCCTTGTCGGGCAGGAAGCGGTCGGCGATGTAGCGGTCCGAGAGCGTCGCCGCGGCGATGATCGCGGAGTCCTGGATGCGCACGCCGTGGTGCACCTCGTAGCGCTCCTTGAGCCCGCGCAGGATGGCGATCGTGTCCTCGACGGACGGCTCTCCGACCTGGACGGGCTGGAAGCGGCGCTCCAGCGCGGCGTCCTTCTCGATGTGCTTGCGGTACTCGTCCAGCGTGGTCGCGCCGACCGCGCGCAGCTCGCCGCGCGCCAGCATCGGCTTGAGCAGGTTGGCGGCGTCGACCGCGCCCTCGGCGGCGCCCGCGCCGACGATCGTGTGCAGCTCGTCGATGAACAGGATGACCGTTCCGCCGGCCTCCTTGATCTCGTTGAGGACGGCCTTGAGGCGCTCCTCGAACTCGCCGCGGTACTTCGACCCGGCCAGCAGCGAGCCGATGTCCAGCGAGATCACGCGGCGGTCGCGCAGCGACTCGGGCACGTCGCCGTTGACGATGCGCTGGGCCAGGCCCTCGACGATCGCGGTCTTGCCGACGCCGGGCTCGCCGATCAGGACCGGGTTGTTCTTCGTGCGGCGCGCGAGCACCTGCATGACGCGGCGGATCTCCTCGTCGCGGCCGATGACCGGGTCGAGCTTGCCCTCCGCGGCGGCGGCGGTCAGGTCGACGCCGAACTTCTCCAGCGCCTGGTACTTGTCCTCGGGGTTCTGGTCGGTGACGCGCTGGCCGCCGCGGACCTGCTCGATGCGCCTCCAGCAGCGCCTCCTTGGGGGCGCCGTTGGCGCGCAGGATCTCCCCGGCCTTGGAGCTGTGCCCGGCCAGCGACAGCAGCAGGTGCTCGGACGAGACGTACTCGTCCTTGAGCTCGCGCATCTCGTGCTCGGCCGCGCGCAGCACGGCGACGAGCTCGGACGAGGGGCCGGCGGCCTCCCCGCCTGCGGCGATCGTGGGCAGCCCGTCGAGCGCGGCGTTGAGCTCGCCGCGGATCGTCTCCGGGCTGGCCCCGAGCTTGCGCAGGACCGGGGCGACGACGCCGCCCTCCTGCTCCAGGAGGACCACGAGCAGGTGCTCGGGCAGCACCTGCGGGTTGCGACGCTCCTCGGCGAGCTGGCTCGCCGCGCGAATGGCCTCCTGGGACTTGATGGTGAATCGGTCTGGGTTCAAGGTGGGTCCTCGCTGAAAATCTTAGTCAGTCGGACTCAGATTGTGACACACGGATGCCGCCGGCGCAAGAGGAGTGGACGGACCTTCCCCGCCATGCGCGGTTGCGGCTCGGGGATCGGATCGACAAACTGTCTGACATATGGCCGCCCGGGTCGCGATCCTCGGGGGCGGCGGCGGAGTTGGCGCGTCGACCGCCTTCAACCTGCTGCTGCGCCCCGACCCCTACGACGTCACGCTGATCGATGCGGCGCGCCACATGGCGCTCTCGCACGAGATGGACCTCCAGCACGTGATCGCCCAGGGAGCGAGCGGCACGGTCGCGGTCGGCGACGTCGACGCGATCGCCGGCGCGGACATCGTCGTGCTGTGCGCCTCGGTGCCGCTGACCATCAACCGCTCACGCAGCGTCTACCTGGAGGGCAACGTCGGGATCCTGGACGAGCTGGCCGACACGCTGCGCCACTGGGACGGCCTGCTGATCGTCGTCACCAATCCCGTCGACCACCTCACCACATGGCTCGTGCGCCGCACGGGCCTGCCCCGCGAGCGCGTGCTGGGCTACACGCTGAACGACAGCATCCGCCTGCGCTCGGCGATCGCCGACCGCGTCGGCGTCGACCGCACCGCGGTCGACGCGTGGATGGTGGGCGAGCACGGCGACGGCGCCGTCGCGCTGTGGGACCGCGTGCGCGTCGACGGCCAGCCGGTCGCCGTGGCCGACGACGACCGCACCGCCATCAGCGCCGAGCTGCGCGACTTCTACACGCGCCACGTCGCGCTGGACTCCGGCCGCTCGTCGACGTGGACCTCGGGGCACGGGCTCGCGCGGATGGTGGAGGCGCTCGTCGTCGGCGACGACCAGCCCTGGCCGGCATCGGTGGTGCTGCGCGGCGAGTACGGCCTCCAGGACGTCGCCGTCAGCGTGCCCGTCTCGCTGGGGCCCGACGGGGTGCGGGCGATCCACGAATGGCCGCTCAGCGAGCAGGAGCGCACCGACCTGCACGCCGTCGCGGGCCAGATCGCGACGGCCAGCAGCGCCCTCTAGGCGTCCGTCTCCTGCAGCACGTCGATCAGGTAGGCGATGTGGGCGGCCATCGCCCGCTCGGCCGCGGAGCGCTGACGGCGGCGCACGGCACGCAGGACGGCCCGATGCTGCTCGATGATCGCCGCCCCGTCGACGTTGACGGAGATGTGGGCGATGAGCGTCGGCTGCAGCACCTCGAGGATCCAGGCGGTGAGCGCCAGCAGCAGGTCGTTGCCGGCCGCCTCGGCGAGGATCTGGTGGAAGCGGGCGTCGGCCTCGTTGAAGCGGTCCGTGCCCGGCCGCTCGCCGGCGGCGTCCTCGATCGCCGCCTCCAGGCGGGCGACCACGCTCTCATCGGCCTGCAGCGCGGCGCGGCCGGCCAGCGGCACCTCGAGGAACATGCGGGTGTCCAGCAGCTCGGACATCGAGATCGTCTCCGCGGCGAGCATCAGCGCGATCGACTCGCTGACGTTGCGCCCCATCCCCTCGTTGGGCGTGCGGGCGACGAAGATCCCGCCGGCGCGGCCGCGGCCCACCCGGATCAGATGCGACGCGCTCAGCAGCCGCAGGGCCTCGCGCAGCGTCGGCCGGCTGACCCCGAACTCCTCGGCCAGCTCGGCCTCGGTGCCGATCCGGTCACCCGGCTGAAGGTCCTGCTGCTCCAGGTAGCGGCGGATCTGCAGCGCGATCTGCTCGCTGGCGCCGCTCACCGCCGGGCGGAAGTTGCGCACGGGAGGCATCGTGCGCGAACCATACGGCAGCCTTGAGCTTGAAAAGACCAAACGATTTTGCATAGGGTCGGAGACATGGAGCAAGCGAGTGGGCGAACCGTCCGCGATGCGGCGTTCGACGTGCTGCGCCGCCTGCAGATGACGACGATGTTCGCCAACCCCGGCTCGACCGAGGTGGCGCTGCTGGCCGGCCTGCCCGACGACCTGGAGTTCGTGCTCGCGCTGCACGAGGGCTCGGTCATCGGAATGGCCGCGGGCTACGCGCTGGGCACCGGACGACCGGCCCTGGCGCTCGTGCACTCGATGCCCGGACTGGGCAACGCCGTCGCCGCGATCGCCACCGCGCGCAACAACCGCGCACCGCTCGTCGTGGTCGTCGGCCAGCAGGACCGACGCCATCTGGCGCTCGACCCGTTCCTGGCCGGTCGCCTGGAGGGCCTCGCCGGCAGCTACCCGGTGTGGACCGACCAGCCGATCCGCCCGCAGGACGTGCCCGGCGCGCTGGTGCGCGCCCACCACGAGGCGGCCACCCACCGCGGGCCCGCCGTGGTCGTCGTGCCGATGGACGACTGGCAGGCGCCCGCCCCCGAGGAGCACGAGATCTTCGGAGCGCGCCGTGTCGTGCGCTCAACCGCGGCCGACCCGGCCGCCGTCGACGAGCTCGCCGCCCTGCTGGCCGACGCCCGGGCACCCGCCCTGGTCGCCGGCGCGGGCAACGACACGCCCGAGGGCTGGGCGGCGCTGGTCGCGCTGGCCGACAGGCTCGGCGCCCCCGTGTGGCAGGAGCCGTTCGGGGCCCAGGCCGGCTTCCCACAGGACCATCCCCGCTTCGCCGGCCACCTGCCGTCGCGGCGCACCCGGCTGCGCGCAGTGCTGGCCGAGCACGACACCGTGCTCGTCGCCGGCACGTCCGTCCTGCGCCAGTACCCCTACGACACCGGGCCCCTGTTCAACGAGGGCACGCGCGTGGGAGTCATCAGCCAGGATCCCGAGGAGGTCCACCGCAGCCCGGCCGACCTCGCCGTGCTCGGCGACCCGCCGGCGACGCTGGCCGCGCTGGCCGGCGCGGTCGACCAGCGCGACGCACCGGCGCCGACCGGGCCGCCGCCCCGGCCCGAGCCGCCCGACCTCGAGCCCGGAGCGCCGCTGACCGCCGGCCACGCGCTCGCCGCGCTCGGCGCGGTGCTCCCGCCCGACACGGTCATCGTCGAGGAGTCGCCCTCCAGCCGCCTGCAGATCAACGCCCACATCCCGGCCGTGGAGTCGATGGGCTTCGTCAGCGCCACCGGCCTGCTGGGCTTCGGCCTGCCCGCGTCGATCGGCCTGCGCAAGGCGCTGGCCCCGCGGCCGGTGGTGGCGATCGTCGGCGACGGCGCCTCGCTCTACCAGATCCAGGCGGTCTGGAGCGCCGTCCGCTACCGCATCGGCGCGATCTTCATCGTCATGGTCAACGGCGGCTACGCGATCATGGATCGCCTGGCCGAGCGTCACGGGGAAGCGGGCGGCCCGTGGCCGGCGATCGATGACGTCGACGTGGGCGGCCTGGCCCGTTCGCTGGGCTGCGACACGATGCGCGTGGGCGACCACGACGCGCTCCTGACGGCGCTCGACGAGCTGACCGCGGGCCTGGCCGAGCGCCAGAGCCCGCTGCTGCTCGAGATCGTCGTCGAGCAGGACCGGGTCTTCGAAACGTGAGTCCCGGTCCCGCTCGGACGGCCTGGACGGCCACGTCGGTGCCCACCGCCTCGGGCGCTGCGTGGCCGGCCAGGTCGCCGTCGGGCACAATGGCGCCCCATGGCGTCAGCCCGCTTTGACCACGTCCGCACGGACACCAGCCAGCAGATCGCGCTGGAGATCCGCCGCGCGGTCGAGCGCGATGGGCTGCGGCCCGGCGACCGGCTGGGCACCGAGGCCGACCTCGCCGCCGCCTTCGGCGTCAGCCGGCCCACGCTGCGCGAGGCGCTGCGGCTGCTGGCCAGCTCGCACCTGATCCGCGCCAACCAGGGACGCAATGGCGGCATCTTCGTCGCCCACACCCCCAACGAGGGCATGGGACGCAGCGTCAGCGCCTCGGTGGCGACGATGCTCGCCGCCGATTCGGTCGAGCTCGTCGACCTCATGCAGGCGCGCATGTTCATGGAGTCGCCGCTGGCCGCGTTGGCCGCAGAGCACCGCGACGAGGCGACCCTGGCCGCCCTGGAGGCCGCGCTGGCCGCCGCCGAGCAGGCCGAGCCGGGCACCCCGGCCTTCAACGAGGCCGACTTCGCCTTTCACCGCGCGATCGCCGCCGCCGCGGGCAACGAGCTGATGGTCGCCTTCACCGGCTGGACGATGGACGTGCTGCAGCCGCACCTGGCCGACGAGATCGCGCCGCGGGCCGACAAGGCGGCGATCCTCGACCAGCATCGAGCGATCCTGCGCGCGATCCGCCGCGGCCAGCCGGCCGCGGCGGAGAAGGCGATGCGCGCGCACATCGCCTACCTGCGCGAGGTCGTGGCCGGGCTCTGAGGCGCCGGCCACGACGACGCGAGCCGGCTACGCGTCCAGGGCCACCCACACGCTCTTGATCTCCGTGTAGAGCTCGAGCGCGTACTTGCCCATCTCGCGGCCCCAGCCCGACGACTTGAAGCCACCCCAGCTGGAGGCGGCGTCGACGGGGTTGGGCATGTTGACGAACACCGTGCCGGCGTGGATCTCGGCGGCCAGGCGGTGCGCCCGGGCCACATCCCGCGTGTACACCGAGGCGGCCAGGCCGTACTGCGTGCCGTTGGCCTGCGCGATGACCTCCTGCGGGTCGTCGTAGGGCAGCACCTGCAGCACCGGCCCGAAGATCTCCTCCTGGGCCTGGGGCATCCCCGAGTGGACGTTGTGCAGGACGGTGGGGCGGTAGAAGTTGCCCGCCTCCAGGTCGCGGTCGCGGTCGCCGCCGGCCATCACCTGCGCGCCCGCCTCCTGGCCGCGCTGGACCAGGCTGTGGACCTTCTCGAGGTGCTCGGACGACACCAGCGGCCCCAGCTCCGTGCCCTCGGACATGCCGTGGCCGAGCTTCATGCCCGACACCGCCGCGGCGGTCTTCTCGGCGAACTCGTCGGCCCGCGAGCGGTCGACGTAGAAGCGGCTGTAGGCCGCGCACACCTGGCCGCTGTTGAGCAGCGCGCCCTGCAGCGCCCCGCCGACCGCGGCGTCGATGTTCGCGTCGTCCATGATCACCACGGGGGTGTGGCCGCCGAGCTCCAGCGAGACGCGCTTGAGGTTGCCCGCCGAGGCCCGCACGATCGCGCGGCCGACCTCGGTCGAGCCGGTGAAGCTGACCTTGTCGACGTCGGGGTGCTCGGTGATCGCCTTGCCCGTCTCCGGCCCGCCGGTGACCACGTTGACGACGCCCGCGGGGACGCCGGCCTCGGCGACCAGCTCGGCCAGGCGCAGCGTCGTCAGCGACGTCTGCTCGGCCGGCTTGACCACGCACGTGTTGCCGCAGGCGATCGCCGGCGCGATCTTCCACGAGCCGATCAGCAGGGGGAAGTTCCAGGGCGTGATCAGGCCGCACACGCCGATCGGCTCACGCCGCGTGTAGTTGAACACGGGGACGACCGGGAACGAGTTGGCCAGGACGTCGCCCTCGATCTTCGTCACCCAGCCGGCGTAGTAGCGGAAGTGCTCGGCCACCGCCGGGATCGAGACGTTGCGCGAGATCGCGAAGGGCTGGCCCTGGTCGCGGGTCTCCAGCTCGGCCAGCTCGTCGGCGTGTGCGTCGACCAGCTCGCCGATGCGCCACAGCAGCTGGGCGCGGGCAGCCGGCGACATGTCGCGCCAGGTGGGGTCCTGGAAGGCGGCGCGGGCGGCGGCGACCGCCGCGTCGACGTCGGCCTGGCCGGCGTCGGCGACCATGGCCAGCAGGTCGCCGTTGCCCGGATCGTGGGACTCGAACGACGCGCCCGAGGCCGCGTCGACCCACTCTCCACCGATGAACAGCTTTCTCTCCGTCGTGGTCACGCTCACAGCGCGGCCTCCTCTGCGTTCAGGGACAGGGCGGCGGCGGGGCGAACCTCGCCGAGCGCCGAGATGATCAGGTCTGAAGCACGCTCGCCGATCATGACCGCCGGTGCGTGCGTGTTGCCGGTCGTCACCTGCGGCATGATCGACGCGTCGGCGACGCGCAGACCCTCGATGCCGTGGACCCGCAGCTCGGGATCGACGACCGCTCGGTCGTCGACGCCCATGCGGCAGGTGCCGACCTGATGGTGGTAGGTGATGACGTTCTCGCGGATGTACTGGCGCAGGCTGGCATCGTCGCGCACCTGCGGCCCGGGCAGGACCTCGGTCGGCTGCCACTCGGCCAGGGCGGGCTGGCGGCCGATCTCGCGACACATCTGCACGCTGAACAGCAGCGTGTCGAGGTCGACCTGCCGCGACAGCGTCGCCGGGTCGAGGTGCAGCGGCGCCGTCGGGTCCGCGCTGGTCAGCGTGACCTGTCCGCGACTGGCGGGCCGCACGATGCCGCCCTGCAGCGTGAAGCCGCTCTCCGGGCCGATGTACCCGTCCGGGTAGATCGGGACGTGGAAGAACAACGGCTGGATGTCGGGTCCGGCGAGGTCGGAGCGGCTGCGCCAGAACAGGTGGGCGTGCAGCGCCGTCAGGCCGTCCAGGGTGGGCGGCACCTCGCGGGCGGCCGCGAAGACGACCGGGACGAGGATGTGGTCGTGCAGGTTCTGGCCCACGCCGGGCGACTCGAGGCGCACGTCGATGCCGTGGCGGCGCAGCTCGGCCTGCGGGCCGATGCCCGACAGCATCAGCAGGCGCGGCGACTCGATCGTGCCCGCGCACACCACGACCTCGTGCTCGGCCTCGATCGTCTCGACGCTGCCATCGGGACGCGCCACCTCCACGCCGGTGCAGCGCTCGCCGCTGAAGGTCAGGCGCAGGACGCGGGCTCCGGTGCGGACGGTCAGGTTCGCGTGGTCGGTGACCGGGCCGAGGAAGGCGCGCGCGGTGCTGTCGCGGCGCCCCTCGCGGATGTTGAGGTCCACGAAGCCGACGCCCTCCTGACGCTCCCCGTTGCAGTCGTCGTTGTAGGGGATGCCGAGCTCCTGGGCCGCGGCCACCGCGGAGGCGATCGTCGGATGCGGCTCGTAGTCGGCCAGGACGCGCAGCGGGCCGCCGACGCCGTGATACTCGTCGGCCCCGCGGCTGAAGTCCTCGCTGCGCTTGAACAGCGGCAGGACGTCGTCGTAGGCCCAGCCGCGATTGCCCAGGTGCGCCCACGTGTCGTAGTCGCTGCGGCTGCCGCGCACGTAGATCATGCCGTTGAGCGCGCTGGAGCCGCCCAGCACCTTGCCACGCGGCCAGTGCAGCTCTCGGCCGGCGCAGTGCTGCTGCGGCGCGGTGAAGTAGTTCCAGTCCTCCGGCCCATGCCACAGCAGGTGGACCGATCCCGGCACGTGGATGTCGGGGTTCGCGTCGGGGCCGCCAGCCTCGAGCACGAGCACGTCGATGTCGGCTTCGACGAGGCGCCGGGCGATCACGGCTCCCGCCGATCCCGACCCGATCACGATGACGTCGTGGCTGCGCATGGTTGCCGCCCTCCTCTCTCTCCTCGCGGCCAGTCTGCGCCCGCTTCGCCGCCTGGACTTGGAAGCCGGAGCACAGGCCTTGCCGGTACGTGCACGTCAGGCCAGCCCGGCGCGGCGGAACTGGGTCGGCGTGGTGCCGAAGGCGCCGCGGAACAGACGGCTGAAGTGGGCGGGGTCGGTGAAGCCGCGGCGCAGCGCGATGGCCGTCACCGTCAGCTCCGACAGCGCCGGGTTGCGCAGGTCGGCCCGGCAGCGCTCCAGGCGCCGCGTGCGGATCCAGCGCGAGACGCTGATCCCGTCGACCTCGAACAGCTTGTACAGGTAGCGGCGGGAGACGTAGTGCTCGGCGGCGATGCGGTCCGGCGTCAGGTCCGGGTCCCCGAGGTGCTCGTCGATGAACTCGCGGATGCGCCGGCCCAGCTCGTCGCGCGCGGAGGCGTCCATGCCGTCGCGTTCCTGCAGCCGCGTCGTGCACAGGTTCTCGACCAGGCTGATCGCGCTCTGGGCGGCGCGCTCGACATCGGCCGTGACGCCGCCGGCCTGGGCGATGCGCGAGAGGCGGTCCAGGAACGGCGCCAGCAGCCAGCCGACGCCGTGGTCGCCCGGCACGCGCGTGGCGGTGATGCGGGCCATCCGCTCGGGCCCGATGGCGATCGCCTCGTGGGGCAGCATGCACACGAGCAGGTGCATCGCGCCGGTGGAGGTCAGCGCGTAGGGGCGCGAACAGTCGACGATCGTGAAGTCGCCCGAGGTGATCTGCGTCTCGCGCCCGTCCTGGGCGATGACGACGCCGCCGTCGACCACCAGCTGGAGCTTGAAGTAGCGCCCGTCGGTGTCGTTCACCAGGCGCGGCGTGCGCGAGACCCCGTGGGGCGAGGTGATGAGCTCGCAGAACTGCACCGCCGCCATCGACGTGCCCCGCATCCAGCCGCGGAACGGCTGGCCGCCGAAGGTCGACACCTCCATCGGCACGAACATGCGCGAGCTGGCGTCGGCCCAGTACTCGTGCCGCTCGGCCGGCGGCACGTCCGCGGTGTTGACGACGACGGTCATGGATTACGGTGCCTCCCGTGAGCGAGCGCCCCCTCCCATCCGGCTCTCAGACCCTGGAGCGCGGGCTGCGCGTCCTGCGGGTGCTGGCCGAGCATCCGGACGGATTGTCGGTCTCCGAGCTCGCCGGCGCGCTGGACACCCACCGCGCCGGCATCTACCGCCTGCTCGGGCCGTTGGTCGACCAGCGGCTCGTGGTGCGTGGCGAGGACGGCCGCCACGTGCTCGGCGCCGGCCTCATCGAGCTGGCCTCGCGCGTGCGCCCACGCCTGCAGGAGGTGGCCATCGCCGAGCTGCGGCGGCTGGCCGACGAGCTGGGCGCCACGACTGCGCTGACCGTGCGCGACGAGGAGGAGGCCGTCGTGGCCGCGGTGGTCGAGCCGCGCAACGCCGACATGCACATCAGCTACCGCACGGGCCTGCGTCACCGCCTTGACCAGGCCGCGTCGGGGATCGCGATCCTCGCCGGCCTGGCCGCGCGCGAGGGCGAGCGCGAGGCGATCAGCATCACCCGCTCCCGCGGCTGGTCCCAGTCGACCAGCGAGCTGCTGCCCGGCGCCACGGGCGTGGGCGCGCCGATCCTCGTGCCCGGTCATGAGTGCGAGGCCGCGATCTCGGCGGTGTGGGCGGACGGGCGCGACCCCGAGGGGGCGGCAGAGTCGGTCATGCGGTCGGCGCGCAGCATCGCGACGGCCCTCGGCTAGGCCATCACCTCGGTGCGCTCGTCGACGTTGGCCGGCGACGTCGCCACCAGGCGCCCGTCGAGGTCCAGCAGGCGGCTGGACTCGTCGTACCAGGAGTCCGGCGCGCGCGTGCCCCAGAAACTGCGGCAGCGCGGATCGGTGACCGACCAGCGCAGCGGCGGGTGGTCGGGGTCGCCCGTGTAGTAGTCGCACGTGTACAGCTCGATGCGATGGCCGTCTGGGTCGCGCAGGTAGACGAAGAACGCGTTGGAGACACCGTGGCGGCCGGGCCCGCGCTCGATCGTGTCGACGTGGCCGGCCGCGGCGAGCTGGTCGCACACGCGCAGCACGCTGGCCGGCTCGGCCAGCCACATCGCGAAGTGGTGCAGCCGCGGCCCGGTGCCGGCGGTCAGCGCCACGTCGTGCACGGTCGGCTTGCGCCGCAGCCAGGCGCCGGTCAGCTTCTCGTCCTCGCCGTCGGTGGAGATGTACTCCGTCGCGCGGAATCCGAGCTGCTGCCAGAACAGGAACACCTGCTCGGGCGTGGAGACGTGGAAGTTGAGATGGTCGAAGCGCAGGATCGGCGCGCCTCGCTGCAGGTGGAAGGCCTGCGTGTGCGACCCGACGACGTCCATGTCGTGGAAGAACTCCAGCGGGAAGCCGAACGGGTCCTGCACGCGCAGCGCGCGTCCCTGGCCCAGCTCCTCGTCGGGCGCCAGCCAGCGCATCGCGCAGCCGCGCCCCTCGAACTCGGCGGCCAGGCGCTCGAGGTCCTCGTCGCCGCCCACGCGCAGCGCGAGGTGATCCACCGCCGCGGCGTCGCCCTGGCGCAGCACCAGGCTGTGATGCAGGAACTCCTCCCACCCGCGCAGGTAGGCGACGTCGCCGCGACGCGCGGTGACGATCATGCCCAGCAGCGTCTCGTAGAAGTGCAGCGACTCGTCGAGATCGCCAACGACCAGCTCGACGTGCGCGGCACGCATGATGTCGAACGGCGGATGGGTGACCTCGCCGATCAGATCCTCGACCCGGCTCATTGACTCTCCTCTTGACGCGCCGCGCGCTGCTCGTACGCGGCGACCGTGTGCAGCTTGTGCTCGCGGGCGGCCAGCTCGATCTCGAGCGGGTCGGCCCCGCGCTCGATCAGCGCCAGCAGCGCCTCGTGCTCGCCGATCGACACGTGGCCGCGGCGGGGGATGTACAGGAAGATGGAGGCGCGCAGCGTGTTCAGGCGGTCCTGGATCGTGCTCAGCTCGCGCCGCAGGTGGCTGTTGGGGCAGCGCTCGTAGACGACCTGGTGGAAGGCGATGTTGTGGTCGCTGAAGGCGAGCACGTCGAGCCCGTCGATCGCCTCCTCCATGCGCGTGTTGATCGCGCGCATGGCGGCCAGGTCCTCCGCGGTCATGTGCGGGGCGGCCAGCGCGGTGGCGTAGCCCTCCAGCACCGCCAGCGTGGCCATCGCCTCGGTCCAGCTGGCGGCGTCGATCGGCGCCACCTGCGCGCCCTGGTTGCGCACGTAGGTGACCCAGCCCTCGGCCTCCAGGCGACGGATCGCCTCGCGCACCGGCATCTGGCTGACGTCGAGCTCGCGCGCCAGCTGGTCGATCACCAAGCGGTGGCTGGGCCCGTAGACGCCCTCGATGATGCGGGCGCGCAGGATCCCGTAGATGCGCTCCTGCTTGGAGATCGCGACGTCGGTCATTCGCCCAATCCGAGGCGCGGAACGTGCGGCGTCTGCAGCGCCACGTGGATGGTCTCCTGCTCGCAGTAGAACTCGAAGCTGTACTCGCCGCCTTCACGGCCGATGCCGCTGGCCTTCACGCCGCCGAACGGGGTGCGCAGGTCGCGCACGTTCTGCGAGTTGACCCAGCACAGGCCGGCGTCGATGGCCTGGGCGACGTTGTGGGCGCGGCCGAGGTCGTTGGTCCACACGTAGGCGGCCAGGCCGTACTTCGTGGCGTTGGCCAGGCGGACGGCCTCCTCCTCGCCGTCGAACGGCATGGCCACGAGCACCGGGCCGAAGATCTCCTCCTGGAAGACGCGCATCGTCTCGTCGACGTCGGCGATGACGGTCGCCTGCAGGTAGTTGCCGTCGGGCAGCGCGGCCGGACGCTCCCCGCCGGCCAGGATGCGCGCGCCGGCGTCGCGAGCCGACGCGATGTACTCCGTCACGTTGGCGTGGTGCTCGGGGCGGATCAGCGGGCCCAGCTCGGTCTTGGCGTCGAACGGGTCGCCGACGCGGATCTTCCTGGCCCGCTCGGCCACCGCGGTGACGAGCTTCTCGTACAGCGGACGCTCCACCAGCAGCCGCGAGCCGGCGGTGCAGCGCTGGCCGTTCATCGAGAAGATCTGGAAGACGACCGCGTCGACCAGGCGCTCGAATTCGTGGCCGGCGTCCTCGAAGACGACGACGGGCGACTTGCCGCCCAGCTCGAAGCTGGAGCGCTTGAGCGTCGGCGCGCCGGCGGCCATGATCGTCTGGCCGGTGGCCGACTCGCCGGTGAAGCAGATCAGGTCGACGCCGGCATGCGCGCTCAGCGGGGCGCCCGCGGTCTCGCCGAAGCCGTGAACCACGTTGAAGACGCCCTCGGGCAGCTCCGCCTCGGCCAGCAGCTCGGCCAGGCGCGTCGCGGTCAGCGGCGACCACTCGGCGGGCTTGAGGACGATCGTGTTGCCGGCGGCCAGGCACGGCGCGATGCGCCACGTCGACAGCATCAGCGGCGCGTTCCAGGGCATGATCAGCCCGGCCACGCCGACCGGCTTGTGCACGGAGTAGTTGAGGAAGCTGCCGGTCTGCCAGGCCTTGCCGGCCAGCTCCTCGATGACCCCGGCGAAGTAGTCGAAGTTCTCAGCTGCGCGGGCGGCGAGGCCCTTCATCTGGGCGATCGGCATGCCGATGTCCAGGCACTCCAGCTGGATGAACTCCTGCGCGTGGGTGCGGATCAGGTCGGCGATGCGGCGCAGGACCTTGGCGCGCTCCTTGGCGGTCATGCGCGGCCAGGGCCCGTCGTCGAAGGCGGCGCGCGCCGCGGCCACCGCCGCGTCGACGTCCTGAGCGTTGCCTGACGCGGCCAGCGCCAGAACCTCGTTCGTCGTCGGGTTGAGCGTCTCGAACGTCTCACCCGAGGCGCCGTCGACGAAGGCGCCGCCGATGTAGTGCTGCTGCGTGCGGATCTCGGTCGTCGTCGCTGACATCGACGAGATCCTATACGACGTCCTGTATGCTCGCCACCACTTTGGAGCTCACGGACCTCTCACCTTCGAAGATCATCGCCGTTCACCTCAACTACGAGGGACGCAGCGCCGAGCGCGGCCGGATCCCCACCGAGCCGTCCTACTTCCTCAAGCCGCCCTCCTCGCTGGCCCCCGGCGGTGGACCGGTCGAGCGTCCCGCCGCCTGCGAGTACCTCAACTACGAGGGCGAGATCGCGCTCGTCATCGGGCGGCGCACGCGCCGGGTCAGGCTCGACGAGGCAGCCGCCGCGATCGGCTGGATCAGCGCCGCCAACGACTTCGGCGTCTACGACCTGCGCTGGGCCGACCGCGGCTCCAACCTGATGGCCAAGGGCCAGGACGGCTTCACGCCGATCGGCCCGCGGCTGGTGCCCGCCTGCGAGCTGGACCTCGGCGACCTGTGGCTGCGCACGCGCGTCAACGGCGTCGAGGTCCAGGCCGAGTCGACCGCGACGCTGATCTTCGACTTCGCCCACCTGATCGCCGACCTGTCGCGCTTCGTGACGCTCGAGGTCGGCGACGTGATCCTGTGCGGGACGCCCGCCAACTCCCGCCCGGTGGAGATCGGCGACGTGGTCGAGGTCGAGCTGGACGGCGTCGGCACGCTGCGCTCGGAGATCGTCGAGGGCCCGCCGCTGGCCGATGGCCTGGGCGCGATGCCGAGGATGACGCCGGCGGCGCGCGCGATGTCGACCGGCGCCTCCGCGCCGCGGACCGTCGAGCTGAGCGATGCGGCGCGCGACGCGCTCAACGCCGTCTCGACGGCGACGCTGACCGTGCAGCTGCGCAAGCGCGGGATCGCCAACACCTTCCTGGGCGGGCTGCGGCCGGCGCGGCCGGACATGCGCATGCTCGGCTACGCGCACACGCTGCGCTACGTGGCCATGCGCGAGGACGTCCCGCAGCCGCTCAACGGCGGGCTGAACTACCAGAAGGCGACGATCGAGGCGCTCGCCCCCGACGAGGTGCTGGTCATCGAGGCGCGCGACGAGCCCGGCTCGGGCACGATCGGCGACATCCTGGCCATGCGCGCGCTCAAGCGCGGCGCCACCGGGATCGTCACCGACGGCGGCGTGCGCGACTCGCCGTCGTTCGCCGAGCTGGACCTGCCGACCTACTACCGCTCCGCGCACGCGGCGGTGCTCGGCCTCAAGCACATGCCGCTGGAGGACAACGTGCCGGTCACCTGCGCGGGCGTGCTGGTGATGCCCGGCGACGTGCTCGTCGGCGACGCCGAGGGCGTGGTGGTGATCCCCGCGGCGCTGGCCGAGGAGGTCGCCCGCGACGCCTTCGAGGTCGAGCAACGCGAGGCGTGGGCGCTGGAGCGGGTGACCGAGGGCGAGTCGGTGCGCGGGGTCTACCCGCTCGCGCCCGAGCGAATGGCCGAGTACGAGGCGTGGCGAGAGGAGCAGGACCGATGACGACGTCGCAGATCCGGGGTGCGATCACCCCGCTGGTGACCCCCTTCCACGACGACGGCGAGCTCGACCTGCACGCGGTCGGCACGCTGATCGACTGGCAGCTGGCCAGCGGCTCGCACGGCATCTCGGTGGGCGGCTCGACCGGCGAGCCGACCTCGATGACCATCGAGGAGCGGCTGACCGTGATGCGCGTGGCCGCCAACGCGATCGACGGGCGCGTGCCCTTCCTGCCCGGCACCGGGGCGGCGCGCATGGACGAGACGCTCGAGCTGACCGCCGAAGCGGCCAAGCTCGGCGCGGCCGCCGCGCTGGTGGTCACGCCCTGGTACGGGCGCCCCCAGCAGCAGGGCCTGTTCGAGTGGTACTCGACGGTGGCGCGCGAGTTCCCCGACCTGGGGATCATCGTCTACAACGTCCCGATCCGCGCGGCGGTCGACATCACGCCGGCCACCGTCGGGCGCCTGCGCCGCGCCCACGACAACATCATCGGCATCAAGGAGACCACCCGCGACTTCGAGCACGTCTCCTACGTGCTCAACGAGTGCGGGACGGACTTCATCGCCCTCAGCGGCATCGAGCTGCTGTGCTACCCGATGCTGTGCCTGGGCGGCGTCGGCCACCTGTCGTGCGTGGGCAACTTCGCTCCGCGCCCGGTGGCCGAGCTGTACGACGCCTTCGTGGCCGGCGACCACGCGCGAGCCCGCCAGCTGCACTACGACCTGCACCCGCTGGTCGACGCCGCCTTCGCCGAGACCAACCCGGTGCCGGCCAAGTGGATCATGCACCGCATGGGCCTGATCGGCTCGCCGCATGCGCGCATCCCGCTGGCGCCGCTGAGCGAGCCCACCCAGGAGAGGGTCCTGCGCCTGCTGGAGCAGTCGCCGCACGTGGCGCTGCCCGCCTCAGTCTGAGTCGGTCAGCTCCTCGCGGGCGGGCTGCTGGGCGATGATCTCCTCGGCCGAGGTCGCCCGGCTGAGGATCTCGTCCACCGAGGGCGCGGCGGCCAGGACGTCTTCGGCGGGCGGGCTGTCCACCTCGGGGAGCGCGGGCGGCTTGGGCGTGGGATCGGGGCTCATGCTTCTTCCCCTACCCGCTCAAGCGTCTCGAGGAAATCGCGAAACGCCCGGTCGGTGCGATCGACGTCGCCGGTCGCGTCGAGGTCCTGGAAGAGCCCGCGGACGACGGCAAGCACGACGGTGGCCAGCTCGGGGCGGCCGAGGGTGGCCATTCCCGCCTCGAGCGGCGGCAGCCAGTCGGTGGTCGCCGCGCGGCGGAAGTTCGGCCACAGCGGGTCGCCGCCGGTGTCGTGCAGGCGGCTGAACATCCGCCGGTACGGGCTCTGGGTCATCGAGGTCCAGGCGCGGCCGAGGGTCGTGAGGTAGGACTCGTCACGGCGCACGGTCAGGAGGCCGGTCCACGCCTCGAGCTGGCGTCGGCGGGCCTGCTGGAGGACCTCCCGCCGCAGCTGGTCGCGGGTACCGAAGTGGTAGACGAGCATCCGGCTGGACGTGCCGGCGGCGTCGGCCAGCGGCGCGAGGCGATCGGGCAGCCCGTGCTCGAGCGCGTGGTCGGTGCAGGCGTCGAGAAGCCGCTCGCGGATCTCGGGTTGCGGATGACGGCCCACGTCGCGCACATTTTCACGTAACGAACGCTTCGTCTACCGTCGGTCTGCATGAGAGTCGTCTTCGTGCATGGGGCCTGCGTCAGGGACGGGGCGTGGTGGTGGCAGCCAACGGCGGAGCTGCTCGCGCGGCGGGGCGTGGCCAGCGAGGCGCCGCTGCTGCCGAGCTGCGGCGAGACGGGCGGCGCGCTTGGCGGCCTGGCCGAGGACGTCGCCGCGGTGCGTGCGGTTCTCGCGGGCAGCGACGAGCCGACGGTCCTGGTCGCCCACAGCTACAGCGGGATCGTCGCCGCGGAGGCGGCGACCGGGGTTCATCACCTGCTGCTGATCTCCAGCTACCTGCCCGAGGTCGGCGAGAGCCTGTCGACGTTCGGCGGGGAGGCGCCGGCACCGTTCCTGGAGGTCGATCCCGAGCGCGGGACGTTCACCGTGCGCGGGGACGCGCTGGCCGAGACGTTCCTGCAGGACTGCAGCGCCGAGATCCAGCGGGAGGCGCTGGTGCGGACCGCCGACCAGAACGCCGCGGTCGTCCAGACGCCGGTGTCGGCAGCGGCGTGGCAGGACCTGCCCACGACGTACCTGGTCTGCGCCGACGACCGCGGCACGCCCGCCGCGCGCCAGCGGGTGTTCGCACAGCGGGCCGACCGGGTCGTCGAGATCGACGCGGGCCACCACCCGTTCCTCTCGCAACCCGCGGCGGTCTGCGAGCTGGTGCTCGGACTACTCTGAGGCCCATCGGCTTCCTGCGGCGCTACATCCAGAAGAAGGGCGGCTTCCCGGCCGACGTGCGCTCGGCGCTGGAGGCCGAGCGGATCGTCCTGCTGGCTGAGGCGGTGCCGTCCACAATCGGCGCCGCCGACGGGCGCAAGCTGCCGACGCTGGCCGCGATCGGCCTGTCGCAGCTGCGGCTCGTCGTGTACATCGCCACCGAGCCGCTGATCGACGTGACGTGGGACAGCGGCGACGCCCGCGAGCTGGAGCTGGGCGCCCCCGACGAGGGGCTGCGCATCGCCTTCGACGGCGAGCGCTTCGGGCGCAAGCCGGGACGGGTGGAGCTGCTGCTGAAGGTCGGCGCGCAGGCCACGCCGATCATGGCGGCCATCGAGCAGCGCCGGCGCGAGCTGCCGCCGCGCCAGCGTCTGGCGGATCGCGACGAATGAGCGTCGAGACCGCCGTCTTCCTCGCCGGGCTGCGCCACCTGCCGCCGTCGTTCACGGTCCAGCAGGCGCAGACCGCGATGGCCTCCGACGGCGTCGACGGCATCGCCATGGCCGACCAGCTGCAGAACTTCCTGCCGCCGTCGCTGTGGACGAAGGACAACGCGCCGATCGCCGAGTGGTGGTCGGACATGGACTGCGTCGACGACGCCCTCACGCTGGCGGCCTACATGTACGCGTCGATCCCCGGCGCGAACATGACGCTGCTGACCGACTCGATCCGCACCGGCCCGGCACAGCTCGTCCATCAGATGCTGACGCTGGCCGACATCACCGAGGGCCGCGTGACGTTCCAGATCGGCGCCGGCGAGATGAAGCAGTGCGATCCGTTCGGGTGGCGGCGGTCGCAGGGGCTCTCGCGGCTGGACGACCTGTTCCAGATCACCAGGACGTTCCTGTCGTCGGACGAGCCGGTCTCCTTCGAGGGCCGCCACTGGACGCTGTCCAACGCCTTCCTGGGCGCGGCCAAGCCGCACCGGCCGACGCTCTGGGGGCTGGGCTCGGGCCCGCGGATCCTCGACCTGACGACCTCCTACGCGGACGGGCTGTGCTCGGCCGCGCCGAACTCGTGGCCGACGCCGGAGGAGGCCGCCGAGCAGATCGCCGCCATCAAGGCCGACGTCGCGCGCAAGGGCCGCGACCCCGACGCCTTCCGCATCGGCCTGGTCTGCCCGGTGCTGCTGCACGAGGACCCCGACGTGCTCGACCGGGCGCTGGAGAACCCGATCGTCAAGTGGACGACCGCCGTCTTCGGCCGCACGCTGCCCGAGCGCTGGCGCGAGGTCGACGAGGCTCCCGCGACGCCCGAGGGGTGGACGTACTTCCTCAGGATGAAGCCGTTCGACACGCCGGCGTCCTTCGTCGACGAGGTCGTCTCTCGCACGACCCGGCGGATGTGCGAGCTCGGCTACTTCTGGGGTGCGCCCGACGTGGTCGCGGCGAAGCTCGCCCCCTACGTCGAGGCCGGCGTGGACTGGATCTCGCCGGCCGACTACCTGCCGGTGGTGCTGGCGCTCGACGAGGCCGCGGGTGCGCTGCCGCGGTCAATCGCGGTCTGCGAGCACCTGAAGGCGTTGACGGCAGCGCCGGCGTGATCGACCTGAGGTGCGCTCACCCGGCACGACGTCGACCACGCCCGGGGCGGCGGGTCAGATCGACATGCCTCCGTCGAGGGAGAAGCGCAGGCCGGTGACGAACGCGCTCTCGTCGGACGCGAGGTAGACGACGGCCGAGGCGATCTCCTCCGCGCGGGCATGGCGGCCCAGCGGGATCATCGAGTCGAAGATCTTGTTGGCCTCCTCGGTGGGCGCGCCGGTCGCGTCGCGCTCGACGGCGTCCTGGAAGGCGTTGTCGACCGGGCCCGGGTGGATCGTGTTGCAGCGGATGCCGCGCTCGGCGCCCTCCTTGGCGGCCACGCGCATCAGGCCGATGACCGCGTGCTTGGAGGTCGCGTAGCCGGCGATGCCCGGTGCGGCGGTCAGGCCGACGACGCTGGAGGTGATGACGATCGAGCCGCCATCGCGCATCGCCGCCATCGCGTGCTTGAGCACCAGGAACGGGCCCACCACGTTGACGGCCATGACGCGCTCGAAGGCGTCGGTCGGGTGCTCGGCGATCGGGGCGTTGGCGCCGGCGATCCCCGCGTTGGCGAAGGCGCAGTCCAGCCCGCCGAAGCGCGACACGGCCAGCTCGACGCCGGCGGCGACCTGATCGCTGTCGGTCACGTCGCAGCCGATCCACGCGCACGCATCGGCCAGGTCGTCGGCGACGACGCGCAGACGCGCCTCGTCGACGTCGGCGATGACCACCTTCGCTCCCTCGGCCACCATCGCCCGCGCCGTCGCGGCTCCGATGCTGCCCGCGCCGCCCGTGATGAAGGCGACCTTGCCGTCGAGTCGACCCATCCCTCTCCTCAAAACGTCAGATCGTTTTCCGCAACGAGCCGACCCTACCGGTCGGGACGCTGGACGCGCAGCTTGATCGGCTGCACGTCCTCCGCGCGGGCCAGCTCGCGCGAGTGCTCGTAGCGCACGAGATCGGTGCGCACCTCGTCTCGCTTGGCCTCCAGGCCGGCGACCTCCTCGCGCAGCTCGGCCGCGCGCCGCTCCAGCGCCTCGACCTTGGCCACCGCGCGCTCCAGCTTGAGCTCCAGCTCCATGACCTTCTCGACACCGGCCAGGTTGAGGCCGAACTCGCTCGTCATCTGCTGGATGCGCCGCAGCCGCTCGACGTCCTCGTGGGAGTACAGGCGCGTGCCCTTGGGCGAGCGCTTCGGCGTGATCAGGCCGCGCGCCTCGTACATGCGCAGCGTCTGCGGGTGCATCTCCGCCAGCTCGGCGGCCACGGAGATCATGAAGACCCCGCGGTCGGACTCGACGCGGACCGTGGTGCGCGTGGTCGTGCGGCGGGGCGCGGGCATCAGGCGGCCTTCCCGGCCTTGCCCGACTCCGCCGCCGCGAACAGCTTGGCGCGCGGATCGCCGTTCATGACCTTCGACAGGGCCTCGACGGCGGCCCGCTGCTCGCGGTTGAGCGAATCGGGCACGTCGAGCACGAAGCGGTAGTGGATGTCACCGCGCGACTTCTTGTCGCTCAGCTTGGGCGGTCCCTCGCCGCGCAGGCGCTGGACCGAGCCCGGCTTGGTGCCGGGTTTGACGCGCAGGCGCTTGCGCCCGCTGAGCGTCGGCACCTCGATCTCGGCGCCGCCCAGCGCCTCGGGGATGCTCAGCGGCACCTCGACCTCGAGGTTGTCGCCCTTGCGCGTGAACACCGGTGAAGCATCCACGTGGGTGACGACGTACAGGTCGCCGGCCGGCCCACCGTGGCGGCCGGCCTCGCCCTTGCCGGCCAGGCGGACGCGCGAGCCCTCCTTGACCCCGGCGGGGATGTTGACCTTGTAGTTCTTCGTCGTGCGCAGCGAGCCCGAGCCATGGCAGGTCGGGCACGGCTCCTCGATGATCGCCCCGCCGCCCCCGCACTGCGAGCACGGCTGGGAGATCGAGAACAGGCCCTGGCCCTGCTGCTCGACGCCGCGACCCTGACAGCGCGGGCAGACCTTCGGGACGGTGCCCGGCTTGGCGCCCGTCCCGCGACAGGTGCCGCACATCGACGACGTCGGCACGGTCAGCGACACCTGCGTGCCGTCGACCGCCTGCTGGAAGGACAGGCGCACCTCGGCCTCCAGGTCGCGGCCGCGCTCGGCCCGGGGTCCGGCCGCGCCCCGGCCGCCGCGGCCACCGCCGCCGCCACCCCCGAACAGGTTGCTGAGGATGTCGGAGAACGAGCCGCTGTCGAAGCCGCCCTGGCCGCCCGACGCGCCGCCGCCGCCGAACGGGTTGCCCCCGCCGGCGAACGGGTTGGCGCGCGCGCGGTCGTACTCCTTGCGCTTGTCGGCGTCGCCCAGCACGTCCCACGCGGCCGAGATCTCCTTGAAGCGCGCCTCGGCCGCCTTGTCGCCCGGATTGCGGTCCGGGTGATACTCGCGGGCCAGCTTGCGGTACGCCTTCTTGATGTCCTCGTGGGACGCCTTCTTGTCGACGCCCAGGACGCCGTAGAGATCCGACTGATCGGCCATGGCTACGCCGCCACCACCACGCGCGCGGGACGGATGACCGTCCCGTTCAGGCGGTAGCCCTGCTGGTAGACCTCCACGACGGTCCCGGACTCGGCGCCCTCGACGGGCTGGGAGACCATCGCCTCGTGGTGGTTGGGGTCGAACGTCTCGCCCTTGGGTGAGAACGCCTCGATGCCGACGCGCTCCAGCGCCCCGGCCAGCTCCTTCTGGACGAGCCGGATGCCGGCGGTCAGGTGGTGCTCATCGCCCTCCTGGTCCTCGGCCGCGGCGATCGCGCGCTCGAGGTTGTCCAGCGCGGGCAGCAGCTCCTTGACCACCTTCGCGGTCCCCCGCTCGGCCGCGACCTGCGCGTCACGCGCAGCGCGCTTGCGGAAGTTCTCGAAGTCGGCCTGCGTGCGCTGCGCCAGCGCCAGGTACTCGTCGCGCTGGGCGGCCTTGGCCTGGAGCTCCTCCAGGTCGTGCTCGACGGCGGCCGCGTCGGCGGAGGTCTCGTCGACCTCCGCCTCCGTCACGGCCTCGTCGAGCTGCTGCTCCTCGGTCTGTGAGGACTGGTGCTCGCCCATCGACTAGCGCCCCTCGTCGACGACCTCGGCGTCGACGACGTCCTCCTCGGCCTCGGCCTCCGGCGCCGCGCCGTTGCCGTCGGCCCCGGCGCCGTTGCCGGCCGCCGCGGCCTGCTCGGCCTGGGCCTTCTCGTACATCGCCTCGGACACGCTATGGAACGCGGACTGCAGCGCGGCGGTCTTGGCCTGGATGTCGGCCGCGTCCTCGCTGGTCAGCGACTCGCGCACGTCCTTGATCGCCGCCTCGATCTGCTCCTTGGAGGCGTCGTCGACCTGGTCGCCCAGGTCGGCCAGCTGGCGCTCGGCCTGGTAGGCGGCGTTCTCGCCGGCGTTGCGGGCCTCGGCCAGCTCCCGCAGGCGACGGTCCTCCTCGGCGTGCGACTCGGCGTCGGAGACCATGTTCTTGATCTCCTCGTCGCTCAGGCCGCCACCGGCGCGGATCTCGATCTTCTGCTCCTTGCCGGTGCCCAGGTCCTTGGCCGACACGTTGAGGATGCCGTTGGCGTCGATGTCGAAGGCGACCTCGATCTGCGGGATGCCGCGCGGCGCCGGCGGGATGCCGGTGAGCTGGAACTTGCCCAGCGACTTGTTGTAGGTCGCCATCTCGCGCTCGCCCTGGAGCACGTGGATCTCCACGGACGGCTGGTTGTCCTCGGCCGTCGAGAAGACCTCGGCCTTGCGGGTCGGGATCGTCGTGTTGCGCTCGATCAGCTTCGTCATGACGCCGCCCTTGGTCTCGATGCCCAGCGTCAGCGGGGTCACGTCGAGCAGCAGCACGTCCTTGACGTCGCCGGCCAGCACGCCCGCCTGGATGGCGGCGCCGACGGCCACGACCTCGTCCGGGTTGACGCCGCGGTGCGGCTCCTTGCCGGTGAGCTCCTTGACCTTCTCCTGGACGGCGGGCATGCGGGTCATGCCGCCGACGAGGACGACGTGGTCGATGTTGGCCGCACCCTTGTCCTTGGCGTCGTCCAGCGCCTGGCGCACCGGCGCCACGACGCGGTCGACCAGGTCGGCGGTCAGCTCGTTGAACTTCGCGCGGGTGAGGCGCTGGTCCAGGTGCTTGGGGCCGCTCTGGTCGGCGGTCACGAACGGCAGGTTGATCTGCGTCTCCTGCGCGGAGGACAGCTCGATCTTCGCCTTCTCGGCCGCCTCGTACAGGCGCTGCAGCGCCATCGGGTCCTGGGTCAGGTCGATGGCCTGGTCGCGCTTGAACTCCGACACCAGCCAGTCGACGATCGCCTTGTCGAAGTTGTCGCCGCCGAGGTGGTTGTCCCCCGCCGTCGACTTGACCTCGAACACGCCGTCGCCGATCTCCAGCACCGACACGTCGAAGGTGCCGCCGCCGAGGTCGAAGACGAGGATCGTCTGGTCGCTCTCCTTGTCGAGCCCGTAGGCCAGCGACGCGGCCGTCGGCTCGTTGATGATGCGCTTGACGTCGAGGCCGGCGATCTTGCCGGCGTCCTTGGTCGCCTGACGCTGGTCGTCGTTGAAGTAGGCCGGGACGGTGATGACCGCGCTGTCGACCGTGTCGCCCAGGTACGCCTCGGCGTCGGCCTTCAGCTTGGCCAGGATCATCGCCGAGACCTCCGGCGGGCTGAACTGCTTGCCCTCCTCGCCGGCCTTGACCTCGACGCGGGCGTCGCCGTTGGGTCCGGAGACGACCTTGTAGGGGACGATCGACTCCTCCTCGCGCACCTCGGCCTCCTTGCGGCCCATGAAGCGCTTGATGGAGAAGACGGTGTTGCCCGGGTTGGTGACGGCCTGCCGCTTGGCGACCGTGCCGACCAGGCGCTCGCCGCCCTGCGTGAAGGCGACGACCGACGGCGTCGTGCGACCGCCCTCGGCGTTTTCGATGACCGTGGGCTCACCACCCTCGAGCACAGCCATGCACGAGTTCGTGGTTCCCAGATCGATACCGATGGTCTTGCCCATAAGAGTCTTGTTGCTCCCTCGCTCTTGCGAATGAAATCTAAGCGCCATTATGGCAGATTTCGCGCGCGGCGAGAAGAGGCATGGTGCCGAGCGCCCGGAACGGCTGTCCAGCCGGCTGGACCGACGTTCGGCCCCGGCCGGTCAGGCACCCGGCTCGAGTCAGCGCAGCTCTGCGAGCACCGCGTCGGCCAGCGCCGGCAGCGCGTCGGCCACCGGCGGAGAGAGCGCCGCGCCGGCGGCGAACACGTCGCCCTCGACCGCGTGGACGACGACGCGCCGGGGCAGGCGGCCGAGCGTGCGCGCCAGCTCGATGGCCTCCGCGAGCGCGACCATGTGCGTGGAGGACGAGCCGCTCAGCTGCGCGGGCAGCGGGGCCGCGCTGGCGTCCAGGCGGCGCAGCGTCCCGGGCGGCGCACCGGAGCGCATCGTGTCGACGAGCACGACCGCGTCGCGCCCCTCCCACGCGTCGAGCAGCCGCAGCGCCTCGCCTTGCTCCTCGTGCACCTCGATGCCCAGCGCGCGCAGGCGGCGCACCGCCTGCAGCCCGGCGGCGTCGTCGCCGCGCAGGTCGTTGCCGAGCCCGATCACCAGCACGCCCGCGGCGTCAGCCACGGTCGACGGTCAGGTCGAGGAAGTGCGTCGCGCAGGAGATGCACGGGTCGTGGTTGCGGATCGCCTGCTCGCAGCGCAGCCGCAGCGGCTCGTCGTCCAGCTGCGCGTGGCGCGCGACGACCTCACGCAGATCCTCCTCGATCGCCCGCTGGTTCTGCGAGGTCGGCGGGACGATCCGCGCGTCCAGGATCGTGCCCGCATCGTCGATCACGTAGCGGTGGTAGAGCATCCCCCGGGGCGCCTCGCTGACCCCGTGGCCCACGCCGGCACGAGGCCGGACCTCCACCGCCGGCGCATCGGGCTGCTCGTAGGCGTCGATGATCGCCAGCGCCTCGTCGGCGGCCTCCACCAGCTCCACCGCCCGCACGACGATGCTGCGAAACGGGTTGCGCTCGCCGGGCTCCAGGCCGGCGTCGCCGGCCGCCTCGCGCGACAGCGGCCGCAGCGAGCCGGCCGCCAGCGCGAAGCGCGCCAGCGGACCGGTCAGGTACGTGCCGCGCTCGCGCACGCGCGCGTGCAGCGCGTTGGAGTGCTCGACATGATCCTCCACGAAGTGGTCGTCGAAGCCGGCTGGCGGCGCGTCGATGCCGCGGTCGGAGACGATCCGCCCGAGGTCGATCGGATAGCGCCCGTCCTCACGCAGCGCCACCCGCTCGGGCGCGATCTCCACGTCGGGAAAGGGCAGCGTCGCCGCCCAGCGCACGGTCTCCAGCGCCGCCTCGCGGGCGCGCTCCAGCGGCTCGACCAACGTGCGCAGCTCGGCCCTGGTCGGCACGCGGTAGAAGCCGCCGACGCGGACGTTGATCGGGTGCACCTCGCGGCCGCCGATCACCGCCATCAGCTGGTTGCCCGCCTTCTTGAGCTGCAGGCCGCGCTCGACGACGTCGCGATGGTCGGCGGCCAGCGTGATCGCGTCCGGATAGCCGAGGAAGTCGGGCGCGTGCAGCAGGTAGACGTGAAGCGCGTGGCTCTCGATCCACTCGCCGCAATACAGCAGCCGGCGCAGCTCGCGGATCGGTCCGGCGTCGATGTGCACGCCACAGGCATCCTCCATCGCGCGCACCGAGCTGGTCTGGTAGGCGACCGGGCAGATGCCGCAGATGCGCGCGGTGATGTCGGGCACCTCGGTGAACGCGCGGCCGCGCAGGAACGCCTCGAAGAAGCGGGGCGGCTCGTAGATGCGCAGCTTGACGTCGGCGACCTCGCCCCCGTCGAGGCGCACGTACATGGCGCCCTCGCCCTCGACGCGCGCCAGCACGTCGGTGCGCAGCGTGCGGCTGGACCTACCGCCGGCGCTCATGAGCCTCGCTGGCCGCGCGGAACGGCTCCGCCTCGGCGTTGAAGGTGCGATAGACGCGCACCAGGTCGACCTCGTCGAGGCCCATCCCCGCCATCCGGTCGCTCAACGCCGGGGCGTTGGGGCTCTCCATCGGCCCGTAGCAGCCGTAGCAGCCGCGGTCGTAGGCGGGGCACAGCGCGCCGCAGCCGGCGTGCGTGACCGGCCCCAGGCACGGGGTGCCGTGGGCGACCATCACGCACACGGTGCCGCGCCGCTTGCATTCGATGCAGACGCTGTGGGAGCCGATCCGCGGCCGGCGCCCGTTCACCCATGCGCTGATCAGCTCCAGCAGCTGGTGCTTGTTGATGGGACAGCCGTGCAGCTCGAAGTCGACGGGCACGTGGGCGCTGATCGGCGTGGAGCTCTCCAGCGTGCTGATGTAGTCCGGCGTCGCGTAGACCAGCCGCGTGAAGTCCTCGACGTCGGCGAAGTTGCGCAGCGCCTGGATGCCGCCCGCGGTGGCGCACGCGCCGATCGTGATCAGCGCGCGGGACTCGTCGCGGATCTCGCGGATGCGCTGGGCGTCGTGGGCGGTGGTGATCGACCCCTCCACCAGGGAGACGTCGTAGGGCCCGTCGACCCTCGCGCTGGTCGCCTCGGGGAAGGAGGCGATCTCGATCGCCTCGGCCAGCAGCAGCAGGTCGTCCTCGAGGTCGAGCACGCTGAGCTGACAGCCGTCGCAGGACGCGAACTTCCACACCGCCACGGTCGCCTTGGTCGCGGATCCCATCACAGCTCCCTGATCGCCAGCCAGCGCTCCAGCCAGCCCCAGTCGTAGACGGGGCCGTCGCGGCAGATCAGCGTCGGCCCCAGCTGGCAGTGGCCGCAGTGGCCGATGCCGCACTGCATGTTGCGCTCCATGGACACGAACACCCTCCCGGCCGGCACGCCCCGCTCGATCAGCGCCTCGGCGGTGAAGCGCATCATGATCTCCGGCCCGCAGATCATCGCCGCGGCGCCGGGCGCGTCCAGCGCGGCGCGATCGACCAGGCGCGTGACGACGCCGACGTTGCCGCGCCAGTGCGGCGTGGCCGAATCGACGGTGACGTGCACCTCCAGCCCGCGCCGGCGCCACGCGTCCAGCTCGCCACCGGCGTGGTAGAGCAGCTGATCGGGCGAGCGGCCGCCGTAGAACAGCAGCAGACGCCCGTAGCGCTCACGGTCGGCGAGCGCGGCGAGGATGGCCGGGCGCAGCGGGGCCAGGCCGATGCCGCCCGCGGCGAACACGAGGTCGCGGCCGGCCAGCTCGGCGATCGGCCAGGGCCGCCCGAACGGGCCGCGCACGCTCAGCTCGTCGCCCGGTGCGGCCGCGCAGATGCCCTGGGTCGCGAGGCCCACCGCGCGCACGGTGTGCACGAGGACGCTCGGGTCGGCGGGGTCGCCGCTGATCGAGATCGGCACCTCGCCGGTCCCGCCGGCGGCGAGCATCGTGAACTGGCCGGGCAGGAAGGGCAGGTCGCGGCCGTCGCGCGCGCGCAGGCGGATCGTGCGTGTGTCGGCGGTGTCCAGGCGCTTGTCGATCACGGCGAAGGCAGCCGGGACCATCGGCCCGTCGGCCTGCCGGTGATCAGCGCGCAGCGGGGTTGGCATAGACGTCCAGCAGTTGCAGCCGGGTGGCCTGAAGGCGGTCGACGATGGTGGCGGCGAAGCGGCGCATGAGCGCGTAGCCGAGCGCCGGGTCGGCGTCGCACTTGCCGCGCAGGCAGCGCCCGTCGAAGGCGACGACGGCGGTCGGCTCCACGGCGCGCCCGTCGAAGGCCCAGCGATGCGGCTCGAACAGCCACGACCAGCCGGCGACCTCGCCGGGCCCGAGCGTCTCGATGACGTGCGTGCCGCGTCCGGCCGCGTCGAGCTCCAGCGCCACGCTGCCCGCGCGGATCAGGAAGAAGCGGTCGGCGGGCGCGCCCTGGCGGAACAGGAGGGCGTCGCTGTCGAAGCGCTCGTTGACCGCGCAGCCGGCGATCAGCTCGAGCTGCTCGGGCTCGAGCCCGGCGAACACCGGGGTGGCGGCGATCAGCTCATCGATCGTCCGCATCGTCTCTGCGGTCGGTCAGGCGGATGGCCCGCGCCTCCTCGGTGATGTCGATGCCGACCGGGCACCACGTGATGCAGCGCCCGCAGCCGACGCAGCCCGAGCTGCCGAACTGATCGAACCAGGTGGCGAGCTTGTGCGTCATCCACTGGCGGTAGCGCGCCCGCGTGGACGCCCGGACGGGCCCCTCGTGCAGGCGCGAGTAGTCGATCGTGAAGCAGGAGTCCCACCGCTGGGTGCGCTCGACGTGCTCGCCGGTCAGGTCGGTGGTGTCCTCGACGGTCGTGCAGAAGCAGGTCGGGCACACCATCGTGCAGTTGCCGCAGGTCAGGCAGCGCTGCGCCACCTCGTCCCAGCGCGGGTGCTCGAGGTTGGCGTAGAGCAGGTCCTTGATGCCGTCGGTCTCCAGCTGGCGGCCCATCTGGCCGGCGGCGCGCTCATGGGCGCTCGCGGCGGCGGCGCGCTGCGCCTCGTCGGCCGGCGTACACGGCAGCTCGGCGGCCAGCTCGGCTCCGCGCTCGCTGCCGACCTGCACGAGGAACGCGTGGCGATCGTCGTCGAGCAGCTCGGTGAGCGCGAGGTCGAAGCCGGCCTGCGCGGTCGGACCCGTGCCCATCGAGGCGCAGAAGCAGGTGCCGCCGGCCTGGCCGCACTGGACCGCGACGACGAAGGCGTCCACGCGGCGCGCCTCGTCAGCGGGATCCGGGTGCCGGCCGCCGAGCAGCACGCGGTCCATCACGCCCATCGCGTGCAGGTCGCAGGAGCGGGGCCCGACGAAGGCGTAGCGCGGCACCTCGCGCGGCGCCTCCTCGATCTCGGCCAGGCCACCGCTGGCCTCGCGCCTTCCGCGCCACAGCCGGACCGCCGGTGGCAGCTGGAAGCGCTTGAGCGACTGCGGTCCGACCGAGAAGCCGAACACCGCGTCGTCGCCGCGGCGCACGAGGCGATAGCTGCCGCCGTCCTGCTCGTCGGTCCAGCCGACGGGCAGGTCGGCGCTGGAGGCGATCTCGTCGTAGACGATCGCCCGGTCGCGGACGGTCGGCCCCACGATCGTGTACCCGCGCCCGGCGAGCGCGTCCAGCAGCGCGTCGAGCGCTGCGCGTGGCAGGAGCAGGTCGGCGGCGACCGTCACGCTGCGCAGCGTGACGGAGCGGCGCGCAACAGGCAACCGTACTTTGCCCGCTGCTAGGCCTGGCGCTCCGGGCACATCCGCCGCAGGGCGCACTTGCGGCACTGCGGAGCGCGTGCGTGGCAGGTGCGTCGCCCGTGGCGCAGCAGGTTGACGTGCAGCTCGAGCGCCTGGCCGGGCGGCGTCAGGGCGAGCATCTCGTCGTGCATCTGCTCGAAGCGGGCCTTCGGCGTGAACAGATGCAGCCGCGTGCCCACGCGCGAGACGTGGGTGTCGACCGGCACGTCGTGCATCCCGAGGGCGAAGCACAGCACGCAGGCGGCGGTCTTGCGGCCCACGCCGGGCAGCGCGGTCAGCTCCGCCTGCGCCTCGGGGACGCCGAGCTGCGCCAGGTCGTCCAGGCGCAGCGGATCGCCGATGGCGCGCAGGATGTCCTGGATGCGCCGCGACTTGACCTTGGAGATGCCGCCGGGGCGGATCGCCTCCTCGACGTCCGCGTTGGGCGCGTCGCGCACCTGCTCCCACGTCGGGAAGCGCTCGGTCAGGCGCAGGTAGGCGATGTCGCGGTTGCGATCGTTGGTCGACTGCGACAGGACCGTGAGGATCAGCTCGTCCAGCGGGCGACCGTGCGGCGGGGCGATCGGGCGCCCGTACACGGTGCGCAGGCGATCGCGGATCGCGCGCACCCGCCGGCGGCTGGTCACGTGGCGCCCCAGCGCGAGACGGTGCGCGCCGCCTCGGCCACCGCCTCGCGCAGCCCCACCGCGATCGCCGCCGGGTAGAAGTCGGTGCGGGCCAGGTGGGCGACGAGCACCCCGGTGAGCGTGTCGCCCGCGCCGGTCGCGTCGACCACCGTGGCCGGGATGCCGGGGACGGTGGCTCGCACCTCCCCGCGGGCGATCGCGCCGGCGTCGCCCAGCGTGATGACCACGTTGCGCACGCCGCCCGCCAGCAGCCCCTTGGCCGCCGCCTCCGGATCGCTCTCGCCCGACAGCGACTCGGCCTCGGCACGGTTGCACTTGAGCAGGAACAGGCCCGGCAGGCAGCTTCGCGCGAGCGTGATGGCGCGGCCCGGGTTGGCCCAGCGCTCCAGGCGCAGGTTGGGGTCGAACACGACCGGCCGGCCATGCTCGAGCATCTGCGCCCGCATGTCCATCGTCGCCTCGCGCTCGCGCTCGTCCAGCAGCGTGTTGGAGGAGAACATCAGCGCCTCGCAGGCCTGCGCGGCCGCGCTCAGCCGCGGCGCGATCGCCGGGATCGCCCGCGAGATCGAGTCGCCGTAGAAGGCGAAGTCCGGCTGCCCCTCCCCGTCGACGGTGACGAAGGCCAGCGTGGTCGACGCCCCCGCCACCAGCTCGAACCAGCGCAGGCCGACACCCTCGGCCTCCAGGTGCTCGCGCAACCAGGCGCCCCAGGCGTCGTCGCCGGCGCCGGAGGCGAGCTCGACCTGGGCGCCGTGGCGGGCGGCGTGCACGGCGACGTTGGCCGGCGACCCGCCGAAATGCGGCACGAAGGCGTCGGCGTCGGCGAGGCGCCGCACAGGCCGATGGCAGATGAGGTCGACGAGGGTCTCGCCGAGGCAGAGCACGCGCACGGACCGCAACGGTATCGTCGCGGCGGGGATGGTCGAGCTCGTCGAGCACACCGCGCAGCTGGACGACCAGCCGATCTTCTGGCGCTCGGCGCCGACGGTCGACGACGGCCCGCCCGTGCTCTACCTGCATGGCGTGCCGACCAACGCCGACATCTGGACGCCGTTCCTGCAGGCCACCGGCGGCATCGCCGTGGACCTGCCGGGCTTCGGGCGCTCGGGCAAGCGCGGCGACCTCGACTACAGCATCCCCGGCTTCTCGCAGTTCCTGGAGCGCTTCCTGGAGCTGGCGGAGATCGAGCAGGTGCGCCTCGTCGGCGAGGACTGGGGCGGCGCGGCCGCGCTCGGCTGGACGATGCGCCGGCCCGCCCGCGTGCACCGCCTGGTGCTGATCGACGCGGTGCCGCTGCTGGCCGGCTACCGCTGGCACCGCTGGGCGCGCGCGTGGCGCACGCCCTGGGTGGGCGAGATGGCGATGGGCCTGTCGATCCGCCCCGTGCTGCGCCGGGCGCTGCCCCCCGAGCTGGTCGACCTCATCGCCGACCACCTGGACCAGGGCACGCAGCGGGCGATCCTCAAGCTCTACCGCTGGGCCGACCCCGACGCGCTGGCCGCCGCCGGCGCCCAGCTGGGCGACATCGACGCGCCCACGCTGATCGTGTGGGGCGAGACCGATCCGTACATCCCCGTGCGCTTCGCCCACGGCTACGCCGCGGTCCTGGGCGGCGAGGCGACGGTCGACGTCCGACCCGGCGCCGGGCACTGGCCATGGCTGGGCGACCCGAGCGTGATCGACCGGGTCGCGGCGTTCGTCCTCAGATGAGCGCGGGGGCGCCGAAGCGGCTGAGCACCGCGCGGTGGCGCGGCGGCAGCGTGGCGTAGACGCAGCCCTCGTCGTCCAGCCGCGCCCACTGGCCCAGGCCGACGACGCGGAACAGCGCGCGCACCGGCGCCGACGGGGCGCGCAGCACGAGGTCGCAGTGCTCGCGCAGCGAGCGGCGGGCCGCGTCGATGAGCACACGCAGGCCGGCGACGTCGACCATCGACAGCCGCGACAGGTCGAGCACGAGCGCGTCGCCGTGGCGCTGGGCGTCCAGCAGCAGCCGGGCGAGCGACAGCGCCGAGTCGCGGTCGAGCTGCCCCTCCAGGCGCAGGCAGACCGCACCGTCCGAGGTCGGGGCAGGACGAACGCGCAGCCTCGCTGCCACCAGCTCCACGGTCTTGGATGAACTCACGGCTGCGGTCCCCCCTGTGATGCTGCTGCCCGGCGCGCTCCCGCTGTCCGGGAGAGTACTCACGCCGTCAAGACCCCTGGCATACCCCGCGAGCGGCGTGGGATATGCGCCATCGGCCGGAGCGGCCGCTGGCGATCGCCGCCTGGGGCGGCGCGGGACCGGTGACGGTGCGCTGCGGCGCGGCCAGCACCCAGGCCGGGCAGCCGTCGACCGGCGGGGCCAGCGGCGCGCACACCGCCGTCGCGCGGACGTCCAGCGCCCAGGCCAGCGCGCTCTGGAAGGCGACGTTCACGCACGCGCCCTGGCGCGCCAGCCGCTCGCGGCCGACCCGGTCGACGGCCGCGCGCAGCTCGCGCTGGGCATCGACGCGCTCGGCCACGCGGTCGGCGTCGCCGGCCAGGTCGTCGATCCGCGCCACCCCGAAGGCCAGCGCGACGAGCGCGAGCCCGAGCACGGCCCCGGCCGCGGCGGCACCCCCGCCCAGCGCGCGCGCCTCGCCGACCAGCCACGCCAGGCCGATCGCGCCGACCACCGACCACAGCGCGGCGGCGGGCACCAGGAAGCGCTCGATCCCCGGGTAGCCGATCACGTCCAGGAACAGCACGGCCAGCGTCCAGGCCAGCGCCGTGCCGGCGGGCAGCAGGACGCCGGCGTCGCGACGTCGCGCGCCCCACCACAGCGCGGCCACGACGCCGATCCACAGCGGCGCGAAGGGCAGCGTGACGCCGGCGAACGACCCCTCGGGCACATGGGCCGCTCGCGCCAGGCGGGCGCCGGCCAGCGGGTCGCCGGAGCCCAGCCACTGGCCGCCGAACCACAGCACGACGATCGCCGCCACCGCGACCGCCAGCCAGGCGCGCAGCGGCGGATGGGCCCGCCACAGCCACACCCCGAGCAGGGCCAGCAGCGGCCACGTCTCCGGGCGGATCAGCGAGGCCGCGGTCAGCGCTGCCAGGGCGACGCCCGGCCGGCGCTCCAGCACGGCCAGCACGGCGCCGAGCAGCAGCGCCACCACGACCGGCTCGCTGTAGCCCTCGGCCGCGTAGCGCAGCATCCCCGAGACGAGCACGACCCCGGCCACGGCGAGCGCGCCGCCGGCGATGCCGGCGCGCCGCGCGGCCAACCGGTAGGCCAGCGCCAGCGCCCCCAGCGCGGCGGCGCGCTCGACCAGCAGCCAGCCCGCGGCGGGCGACAGGCCCACGGCGGCGACCGGCAGGCCGATCAGCGGGGGCAGCGGCTTCCAGGCGGTCAGGCCGGCGGTGTCGAGCGTGCCGTGGGCCAGCTGACGCGCCCACAGCGACCACGACCAGGCGTCGTAGATGAGCCCGAAGGGGAGGACGAGCGAGATCGCGGCCAGTGCGACGCAGGCTCCGGCCACCGCCCAGCCGGCGCCGACGCGGCGGCGACGGGGGGCCACGACTCCCATAGGGTCAATGCTATGCGCCGGGCCGGGAGTGTCGTGACTGGTGGCGATCGCCTCGATCTGACGAGGTGATCGGCGTGCCTGACAAGGACGCAGGCCCGGAGGCGTGCGCGCAGCACGTCGAGCGGCCGAGGACGCCGCCAGGCGCGTCGAGCGCCCGTCAGGCGGGGCGCTCGCTGCCGGTCACGGCACTCGTCTGTGTCCTGATCGCTGTCGCGTCGGGCGCGGTCTACCTGCTGTTCGCGCCCGACGGGGCCGATCTGCCGGCCGCCGTCTACCGCAGCGACCTGTTCGCGCGCGCGGGCTTCACGTTCGTCGACAACGGCTGGTACGGGAGCCACAACCTGCCCGCCTACTCGGTGCTGGCCCCGCCGCTGGGCGCGTGGATCGGCGTCAAGCTCAGCGCGGCGCTGGCCGTGGTGGTCGCCTGCGGCCTGTTCGCGCTGCTGCTCGAGCGCACGCTGCCGCGGCGCACGACGTGGCCCGCGTCGGTCCTGTTCGCGCTGACTCTGTCGGCGACGCTGTTCACCGACCGCGTCGCGTTCCTGGTCGGCCTGCCGCTGGGGATCGCGGCACTGCTGGCCGCGGCCCACGAGCGTCGCGGCCTGGCGGTCGTGCTGGCGCTGGCGACCCCGCTGGCCAGCCCGGTCGCCGGCGCGTTCCTGGCGCTGATCGGCGCCTCGTGGACCGTCGCCTCGCGGCGCGCCTTCGGCCTGGTCCTGGGGGTCGCCGGCGTGCTGCCGATCGCGCTGCTGAACCTGCTCTTCCCCGAGGGCGGCAGCTTCCCGATGTCGGTGTGGGTGCTCATCCCGGCGCTGGTCGCGCTGGCCGGCGTCGCGATCGCCGCCGACCGCGACCTGGCCGCCGTGCGCGTCGGGGCGCTGCTGTACGCGGTGATCGTCGTGTTCTGCTTCGCGGTGCCCAACGCGGCGGGCGCCAACGTGGCCCGGCTGATCGCGCTGACGGCCGCGCCGCTGCTGGCCCTGGAGCTGTGGGAGCGGCCGCGGCTGCGCTGGGTGCTGGTGGTCGCGCTGCCGCTGACGCTCTACTGGGCGGCGGGCACGTCGCTGACCGCGTTGCGCCAGGCCCGCGGCGACCCGACCGCGCAGGCCGGCTACTTCGACGGCCTCAACGCCCAGCTGGAGCGCATCGAGCGCCGGGCGGGTCACCCGATCCGCGTGGAGATCCCCTTCACGCGCCTGCACTGGGAGGCGGCGCGCGTGGCCGACCACGTCGCGATCGCCCGCGGCTGGCTGCGCCAGCTCGACCGCAGCCGCAACGCGTTGTTCTACGACGACGACCGGCCGCTGACCGCGGCGCGCTACGAGGGCTGGCTGCGCGACAACGGGATCGGCTACGTCGCCCTGCCCGCCGCCGACGTGCCGCTGGACTTCTCCGCCACGCAGGAGGCGGCGCTGATCCGCGACGGGCTGCCCGCGCTGCACGAGGTGTGGCATGACGCGCGCTGGCGCCTGTACCGCGTCCAGGGCAGCCTGCCGCTCGGCGTCACCGCGATGGGGCCGGACTGGTTCGACGTGCAGCTGCGCCGCGGCCAGCAGATCGACACCCGCATCCGCTACAGCGCGCACTGGGCGGTCATCGACGGGTCGGGCTGCGTGTCCCGCACGTCGGACGGGTTCACGCGCGTGCGCGCCAGCCGGGCGGGGACGCTGCACATCGGCGTGCGCGTCGACCCGCTCCGCGCGATCCTCTACGACGGCGAGCGCTGCACCGGGTGACCGCCTCGTAACGCCGCCCAGGTCGACCGGGCCGGGCTGTTTCACAGACCGGCCACGCGATCTGGGACGGACAGTGGCACGGCGGCCACCACCTGCCGGGCTCCTCGCTGCTGTTCGGGCCGCTGGGAGCGCTGCCCCTACGGCTAGCCGTACCCAGGCCCAGATAACGGCCAGGTAACATTCCTGGGCCATGGTCCCGGGGTTCGCCAACCGGCTGTTCGCGCGGATCGCGCCCCACGGGCCGATGGACCTCCTGCGCCAGGTCGCGCTGTTCGCGGCGCTCTACCTGCTGTACCGGCTGACGCGCGGCGCCGTCGAGGGCCGCGCCACGCTGGCCTTCGAGAACGCCCGCTCGGTGATCAGCGTCGAGCGCTCGCTGCACGTCTTCATCGAGCCGACGCTCCAGCACTGGGCATCGGGCTGGAGCTTCGTCACCGATGCCGCCAGCTGGATCTACATCAACGCGCAGACCTCGGTCACGCTCGGCGGGCTGGTCTTCCTGTACCTGTTCCGCAACCGGTCGTTCTACTTCGTGCGCAACATGTTCGGCATCGCGTTCCTGCTGGCGATCGTCGGCTACGCTGCTGGTGCCGACCGCCCCGCCGCGCTTCCTGCCCGAGTGGGGCTTCGAGGACACGCTCTCGCAGTACACCGGCATCCCGCAGGACAGCGTCGCGGTCAACGCGCTGTTCAACCCGTACGCGGCGATCCCCTCGATGCACGTCGCCTTCGCGTTGATGATCGGCTGGCCGCTGGCCAAGCTGGTGCGGCCCGCGCCGTTGAAGGTCTTCTGGGCGCTGTACCCGCTGCTGGTCACGTTCGTGATCGTCGTGACGGCCAACCACTTCCTCACCGATGCCTTCCTGGGCGCCTGCACCGCGGCGGTCGGTGCGCTGGCGGCCCGCGCGCTGGCGCGGGCCCGGCCGGAGGCCTGGCGCTTCCTGCCCCAGCAGCAGACCGAGCTCGCGGCCTAGGCGCGTCGCCGCTGCGCTGCTCTAGCCTGCGCGGTCATGAACGGGGAACGCCAGCCGGTGCGCGAGCGACTTGTCGCGCGCTCGGCCGAGAGCCGCGAGGTCGTGCGCACGCGCCTGATCGAGTCGCGCCTGACGCCGAACGCGATCTCGCTCACCGGGCTGCTGGGCAACGTCGTCGCCGCGTTCCTGGTGCTCGAGCACCTGTACTTCCTGGCCGGCATCGCGTTCATCCTCGGCTCGGTGTGCGACACGCTCGACGGGCGCTACTCGCGCATGAGCGGCAAGGGCACGCCGTTCGGGGCGTTCCTGGACTCCACGCTGGACCGCGCCGAGGAGGGCATCGTGCTTGCCGCGGTGTGCGTCGTCTTCGCCGAGCAGGGCAAGCAGTGGGCGGCGGGCGCGGTCGTCATCGCCGTCCTGGCCTCGCTGATGGTGTCCTACACGCGCGCCCGCGCGGAGTCCCTGGGCGTCGAGAACAAGGGCGGCATCGCGACGCGCGCGGTGCGCGTGGTGATCCTGTCGATCGGCCTGCTGTTCGCCCGGGGCGCGTCGCTCGGGGACTTCCAGCTGCTGGAGCCCGCGGTGTACGTGCTGGCCGCTCTGTCGATCTTCACCGTCTTCCAGCGCATCTTCCACGTGCGCTCGGTCCTGAACGCTCCGCCATCCCCTGAACAGCCGTAGCCGCCGTAACAGCCGGGCAACATCGGAGTACGTTCCCCCAGACATTCCCATCGGAGGATTCCCATCTTGAGCAAGACCAACGGCGCGAGCCGCTATCAGACCGGCAAGGTGCGCGTCGCCATCATCGGCGTCGGCAACTGCGCCTCTGCCTTCGTCCAGGGCGTGCACTACTACAAGAACGCCGACCCGTCGCATCGCGTGCCCGGGCCTCATGCACGTCGACCTCGGCGGCTACCACGTCCGCGACATCGAGTTCACGTGCGCGTTCGACATCAACGCCACCAAGGTCGGCAAGGACCTCGGCGAGGCCATCTGGGCCGACCCCAACAACACGATCAAGTTCTGCGAGGACGTCCCCAAGAGCCTCGGGGCCAAGGTGTACCGCGGCATGACCCACGACGGTCTGGGCCGCTACCTCAAGGAGAAGATCACCAAGGCGCCCGGCCCGACCGACGACATCGTGCAGATCCTCAAGGACACGCACACCGACGTCGTCGTCTCCTACCTGCCGGTCGGCTCCGAGCAGGCGACCAAGTGGTACGTCGAGCAGGTGCTGGAGGCGGGCTGCGCGTTCGTCAACTGCATCCCCTCGTTCATCGCCTCCGAGGACTACTGGAACAACCGCTTCATCAAGGCGGGCCTGCCGATCATCGGCGACGACATCAAGTCGCAGGTCGGCGCGACGATCACGCACCGCGCGCTGGCACGCCTGTTCTACGACCGCGGCGTCGAGATGCAGCACACCTCGCAGCTGAACGTCGGCGGCAACATGGACTTCTACAACATGCTCGAGCGCGACCGCCTGGAGTCCAAGAAGATCTCCAAGACGCAGGCGGTCACGTCGATCATGGGGCATGAGCTGCCCGCCGACGACGTCTACATCGGGCCGTCGGACTACGTGCCGTGGCTGACCGACCGCAAGTGGGCCCACATCCGCCTGGAGGGCAAGGCGTTCGGCGACGTGCCTCTGACCGCCGAGATGAAGCTCGAGGTGTGGGACTCGCCCAACTCGGCCGGCATCGTCATCGACGCCGTGCGCTTCTGCAAGCTGGCCATGAACCACGGGCTGTCCGGCCAGCTGGACGGCCCCAGCTCCTACCTGATGAAGTCCCCGCACAATCAGCGTCCCGACGACGACGCGCGGCGGATGAGCGAGGAGTTCATCGAGCAGTACAAGGGGATGCCCGGCACGAAGCCGGCCGACTCCCCGGTCTCCGAGACCGCCGCGCACAACTAGCTGTCCTGCGCGCTCCACGGCGGGTCCCTACCCTGGGGCTCGTCGTGGCGCCGCTGACGATCGCCCAGATCACCCCGTACGCGTGGGACTCCGGCCACGAGGTCAACCGCTACGTCAAGCGGGTGTCGGGCGAGCTGGCCGCACGCGGCCACCGCGTGCTGATCGTCGCGCCGTCCGATGATCATGCCGCCGCCCGCCGCGGCCGCGGCGCCATCCGGTCGGCCCGCGAGAACCCCGGTGCGCTGCTGGCCGGCGACGAGCCGCGCCTGCTGATCGTCGGCGAGGCGCTGGCCGCCGGGGCCCGCCGTGCCGCACTGCCGCTGGACGTGTCGCGCACGATCGACGAGCTGCACGCCCTCGTGGCGCTGGACATCTGCCACGTGCATGACCCGTTCGCGCCGACCGTGGCCAGCGCCGCGCTGCGGGCGTCGCGAGCGTTGAACGTCGGCACCTTCCACCTGCCCACGGAGGGCATCCTCTCCACGCAGGTGGCGCGCAAGCTCGTCGAGCGCATCTTCGGCCGCCTGGACGAGCGCACCACCCCCTACCTGGCGACCGCGGCGCTGATGGAGCGCTGGTTCCCGGGCACCTACCGGGTGATCCCGCCCGGCGCGCTGCCGGCGCCGGGCGCCGACCAGCGCAACGCATCGCCGCTGCGCATCGCCTTCGTCGACCGCGAGGAGCGCCCGGCGCTGCGCGCCTTCCTGCGCGGCCTGCGCGAGGTGCCGCTCGAGTTGGATTGGGAGGCCGTCGTGCTCACCACCCGCGGCGCCTCGTCGTCCACCCCGCTGCGCAACGCCGTGCGTGCGCGCCTGCGCTTCGCCGCACCCGACGAGCTGGACGAGCGCGAGCTGCTGGCCAGCGCGCACGTCGTGGTGGCCGCCTCCGACGGCGCCGCCCCCAATCCCGGGATCCTGCTGCGCGCCCGGGCCGCCGGGGCGATCCCGCTGGCCAGTCGGGTGCCCGTCTACGAGGAGGTGCTCGACCAGGGCGAGGCCGGGCTGCTGTTCGAGCCCCATGACGTCGAGATGCTGACCGCGCAGCTCACGCGGGTGCTCGGCGACGCCGCGCTGCGCGAGCGCCTGGCCGCCGCGCCGCCGCCGCGCACGCCGTCAGCGGTGACCGACGAGATCGAGGACGTGTATGCGCGCGTGATCGCCCGCCGCCACGACGGCCGCGGCGACCCCGGCCTGCGCGCGCGGCTGCGCAAGCGGCGCCTGATCGACGTCGACCTGCACATGCACACCGACCACTCCAGCGACTGCGCGACGCCGGTGGAGGTGCTGCTGGACACGGCCCGCCGTCAGGGACTGGGCGCGATCGCCGTCACCGACCACAACGAGGTCTCCGGGGCGCTGGAGGCGCGCGGGAAGGCGGCCGACTACGGGGTCAAGGTGATCGTCGGCGAGGAGGTCAAGACGGCCACGCAGGGCGAGGTGATCGGCCTGTTCCTGGAGGAGAAGATCCCGCGCGGGATGACGCTCCAGGAGACGGTGGCCGAGATCAAGCGCCAGGGCGGGCTCGTCTACGTTCCCCACCCCTTCGACCGCATGCACGCGGTGCCCGACTACGAGCACCTGCTGGCCATCGTCGACGACGTCGACGCGATCGAGGTGTTCAACCCGCGCGTGGCGATCGGCGCGTTCAACGAGGAGGCGGAGCGCTTCGCGGCCAAGTACCGCATGGTGGCCGGCGCGGGCAGCGACTCGCACGTCGCGCAGGGGCTGGGCTCGGTGCGGATCCGCATGCGCGACTTCGACGGTCCACAGGAGTTCCTGGAGTCGCTGCGCGACGCCGACATCGTGCGCAAGCCCACGTCGCTGCTGTACGTGCAGGCGCTGAAGTTCCTGGAGACGAAGGCGACCCCGGCCGGGGCCCGCGCGGCGCGCAAGGCCCGCCGGGTGAGGCGCGCGACGCGCAAGTCGTGATGCAGGCGCAGGGACCGCAGGGCGAGCCGGTGAATTCCACCCGCGACGCCATGCGGGCCACTGACGACGAGATCGCCGAGAAGTACCTGGAGCGCGCCATCCGCGAGCTCAACGCACTGACGCGGGAGCTGCAGGCCTGTCCCCACTGCCCTCGCGGGAACCTCATGCCGGTCCTCGGCTCCGGTCACCCACAGGCGGACGTGATGCTGCTCAAGCAGGCGCCGACCGCCTCCGAGATCGAGGAGGGCGTCGCCTTCTACGGTCGCTCCGGGACCGCGCTGATGAAGTCGCTCAAGCGGCTGGACATCGATCCGCTGGCCGTCTACGGCACCGTCTGCGTGAAGTGCCCGGTCGGCGACCCGGCGCTGGCCGAGCCCGGCTGCGTCGCGCGCATCGTCGAGGAGCTGGCCATCGTCCAGCCGAAGATCGTCGTGGTGATGGGCGCCGAGGCGCTGGCCACCCTCAACGACGTCGACGTGCCGCTGGCGCGTGCGCTGGAGCCGGCGCTCGGCCTGGTGCAGCCGTTCACGCCGTCGGTGGAGGCGCTGTTCGTGCCCAACATCGACGACGCGCTCGACGAGGAGGACGCCAAGCGCGCCTTCTGGCGGGCCTTCCGGGTGCTCGGCGACTGGTACTCCGACCTGCCCCCGTACTGATCCTCTACCCTCGGGGCATGGACCTCGAGGAGAGCGAAGGCACCGAGCAGACCGCCACGCGCTGCGAGGAGTGCGGAGCGACCCTGACCCCGTCAGAGCTGCGGGCGGCGCTGGAGACCGACGGGCCGGCGCTGTGCAGCGTCCACGCCGCGGAGGCCGACGCGCTCGGCGATCCCGACGACGCGTAGGCGTCGCCCTCAGTCGACGACCAGGACGACCTTGCCGAACTTGCCGCTGGTCGTGAACGCGTCGTAGGCCGCCTCGGCCTCGGCGAGCGCGAACGTCTCGGCGATCGGGACGTCGATGCGGCCGGCGGTGAGGGCGGGCAGCAGCTCGCGCTCGACCGCGCGCGCGGCCGCGGCCTTCTCCTCCAGCGGCCGCGGGCGCAACGTGGAGCCGCGCAGCGTTGCGCGCTTGCCCATCAGGGCCAGCAGGTTGACCTCGGCCTTGAAGCCGCCGCCGACGCCGATCACGACGATGCGCCCGCCGATGTTCAGGGCGCTCACGTCGGCGGCCAGGTTGGGGGCGCCGATCAGCTCCAGGATCACGTCGAAGGGGCCGTGCTCCTCGAAGCCCTCGGGCTCGATCACCGCCTCGGCGCCCAGCGCGGCGACCTGCAGGCGCGTGTCGGGGTTGCGCACGGTCGCGGTGACGCGCGCGCCGACGAGCGCGCCGATCTGCACGCCCGCGGTGCCGACTCCGCCCGCAGCGCCGTGCACGAGCAGTCGCTCGCCCGGACGCAGCGCGCACTGGCCGATGAGCGCATCGTGGGCCGTGGTGAAGACCTCGGGGAAGCCGCCCGCCTGGGCCCATTCGATGCCCTCGGGCACCGGCATCAGCTGGCGCTCGTGGACGGCGATCAGCTCGGCCTGGCCGCCGCCGGCGACGATGCCCATGACGCGGTCGCCCTCGGCGAAGCGCAGCGCGCCCGGCCCGAGGGCGATCACCTCTCCGGCGAGCTCCAGGCCGGGGATGTCGGCCGGCGCGCCCGGCGGGGCGGGATAGCCGCCCTTGCGCTGCACGATGTCGGCGCCGTTGAGGCCGGCGGCGCGCACGCGCACCAGCACCTCGCCGCCGCCCGGCTGGGGATCGGGATGCTCGGCGACCGCCAGCGTCCCGCCGTCTCGGATCGTGACCGCACGCATCGGCGCCAGGTTACGCGTCGCCCGCGTCGCGCGCGGGCCGCCAGCGCTCGAGCGCGAGGATCGTGGCGGCACCGAGCACGAAGCCGAGCAGGTGCTCGACGTTGGCCAGCGCCGAAGCGTCGGCCAACCCGAGCGCGAAGCCGGCAAGCGCGAGCGCGGCGACCACCAGCACCAGGCGCCGGCCGCCGGAGACGGCGATGACGCCGAGCTCGCCGGCCAGCAGCACCGACACGCCATAGTCGGCCTCGCTGCCCACCTCGCCGGTACCGACGCCGACCACGCTCAGCAGGCCGATGCCGAGGTAGGCCAGCACGGCCGAGCCGACGTGCGCGGTCAGGCCCGCGGCCCACAGCCGCGCCGCGCCGACCTCGGCGTAGGCGAGCGCGAGCACGATCGCCAGCACGGCGAACTGCAGCCACGGCACGCCGTCGATGACCAGCCCGCTGGACAGCAGCAGCCACACCTGGCCGTCGCCGACCTCGTCGGGCGACGCGGCCAGCGAGCTGAGGTCGGGCATGCCGGTGGCCTGCACGAAGGCGACGACCGCCAGGTAGACGACGACGGACGCGAGCCCGGCCAGGTCACGCGCCCGCGCCACGGTGCGCCTAGCGCACGAGGGTGATGCGCGTACGGCGCACGAGGTCGCCGCCCTGATCATCCGGACAGCGCTGGGTGGCGACGATCGTGGCCCGCCCGGCCGGGAACTTGCTCTGGGGCGGGGTGAAGCGCAGCCGGAAGGCGCCGGTGGTGCGGCCGACATGGCCGGCGCCGATCGGCGCGGTCCAGCGCTGACCGTCGGCTCGACCGGTGATGCGCACCCGCACCCGCGCCGAGCAGCCCGCGCCCACCACCCAGGACTGACCCTGGATGGTCGCCCGGTCGCCGAGCGTCAGCCGATGCGGATGCACGCTGATCGAGGGGTCGACCGAGGCGACGGCGGGCGCGGCGATCGCGCCGAGGGCCAGGCCGGCGGCGGCGAGCGAAGCGAGGACGAGCGGGCGCATGGCGGGGCAGGGTAGCCGGCGCCACGCGACCCCGGGCCTCGGTCATGCGTCCACCGGGCATGCGCGCCTCGGACGATCGCGGCTGGCGCGATGCCGTCGCTCGCCAACGGCATCACGGAGACCTCTGGCGAGTTCGGGACGCGTGGCGTCCAGGATCCGCCGGGCGGCCGATCCGGCGTCCCGGCGCCTAACGCCGGTCGAGCACCGCGACGCATTCGATGTGCGGCGTCTGCGGGAACATGTCGACCGGGCGCACGCGCCGCAGCGCGTAGCCGGCCTCGACGAGCTGGGCGGCATTGGGCGCCAGCGTCGTCGGGTTGCACGAGACGTAGACGACGCGCTTGGGCGCGGACTCGATGATGCGCCGGACGATCTTCTGCGACAGGCCGGCGCGCGGCGGGTCGACGACGACGACGTCGGGTCGGCCGGCCTGCTCGACGAGGTCGCGCATCGAGGTGCGCACGTCGCCGGCGAAGAAGCGTGCGTTGCGCACGTCGTTGGCGCGAGCCGAGTTGATCGCGTCGGCCACCGCCTCGGGAACGATCTCCACGCCCCACACCTCGCCCGCGCGGGGAGCCAGCGACAGCCCGATGGTGCCGATGCCGCAGAACAGGTCGTAGACGCGCTCGAACCCGGTCAGCCCCGCGTACTCACGGGCGACCCCGTACAGGCGCTCGGCCATCTCGGTGTTGGTCTGGAAGAAGGCCTCGGGCGAGATCTGAACGCTCAGCCCGCACAGCTCCTCGTCGAGCGCGGGCACGCCCGTGATGAGCGACGTCTCGCCCCCCGCCGTGGTCTCGGCCAGCTGGTCGGTGCGCGTCCAGAACAGGCCCTCCGCGTCGACGGCGGCGCTCAGCGACTCGAGGTCGAGCGCGTCGTCGGGGGCCGGGCCGGTGACCAGGCGCACCTGCAGCTGGCCGCTGCGACGGCCCTCGCGCACCACCAGGTTGCGCAGAAGGCCCTCGTGCGAGCGGCGATCGAGCGCGGACAGCCGCTGGGCGCGCGCCCACTCGAGCACCGCGCGCCGCGCGGCATCAGCCCGCTCGCTGATCAGCAGGCACGCCTCCATCGGCGCGACCAGGTCCCAACGGCCGGGCGGGTGAAAGCCCAGGTGCAGCGTGCTCCGACCACGGACTTCGTCCGCGGTGCCCGTCGTCGCGCCGAAGGAGAACTCCGCCTTGTTGCGATAGCGCCACTGCTGCTCGGCCGGCACGATCGGCTCCAGCTCGAAGCCGTCCAGTCGGCCGATGCGCCGCAGCGCGTCCTCCACCTGCTCGGCCTTGATCTCCAGCTGGCGCTCGTAGGGCAGCACCTGCCAGGGCGCGCCCGGGTGGTCGGCGACCGGCGCGATGCGGTCCGGGCCGGAGCTGAGCACCTCCAGCGTGCGCGCCTCGCCATAGTGGCGCTTGCGCTTGGTCACCCGGGCACGAACCCGGTCGCCGGGGACGGCCCCGGCGACGAACAGCACGTAGCCATCCAGGCGCGCGACCCCGTTGCCGCCATACGCGAGCGAGTCGATCGTCACCTCGACCTCCGCGCCCATCTCGGGACGCGGTGGGCGTGCTGCGGTCTGCGAGGCCTCCACACCTAGGAGGCTAGGGCGCGCTCGACCGCGCGCAGCACCGTCTTACGATCGGCATGGGAGCGCTCGTAGTCGCGCACCGTGCGCAGGTCCGCGGCGCCCAGGTCGGCCAGCCGCTCCACGACCTCAGGCGCGGTCAGCTCGTCGTAGCCGGCGATGGGAAACGCGCCGAGCCCGGCCGCGCGCCGTGCGCGCGCCCCCTCGCGCAGCAGGCGGTCGCCCGCCGCGTCCAGCGAGCGGCCGATCAGCAGCTCGATGTCGTGCAGCAGCTCCTCGGTCTGCTTGCGCCCCGACTCCACCAGCGTCCGCGCGAGCTCCTCGGCGTCGTCGCGGGTCATGCGCCCGCGACGGACCGCGTCGTCGAGCGTGGCCTGGATGCGATCGGTGGTGAGCAGGATGCCCTTGGTGAGCAGCTCGACCAGCGAGGCCGGATCGCCGGGTGGCGTCTGCGCCATCCCGGGAACCTAGCGCGATACGAGCAGCTCGAGCAGGGCCTTCTGGGCGTGGCGGCGGTTCTCGGCCTGATCCCAGATGCGCTGGCGATCGCCGTAGAGCACCTCGGGGGTGATCTCCTCGCCCGGGTGGGCGGGCAGGTCGTGCAGGGCGATCGCGCCCGGCGCGGCCAGGTCCAGCAGCGCGTCGTCGACGCGGTAGGCGGCCAGGTCGCGCCGGCGGGTGTCGGCGGTCTCCTCGTCGCCCATCGACACCCACACGTCCGTGTAGACCGCGTGCGCGCCGCGCACCGCCTCGGCCGGATCCTCGACGAGGGTCGCGCCCGCCACCGGCTCGATCTGGTAGCCGGGCGGGGACGCGATCGCCACCTCCACCCCGGCCGCCCCGCCGACGATGGCCAGCGAGCGCGCGACGTTGTTGCCGTCGCCGACGTAGGCGAGCTTGAGCCCCTCGACGCGGCCGAACGCCTCGCGCAGCGTCAGCAGGTCGGCCAGCGCCTGGCAGGGGTGGTGGCCGGCGGTGAGCATGTTGATCACCGGGACCGTCGCCCAGCGAGCCAGCTCCTCCACGAGCGCGTCGGGCCCGGTGCGGATGCCGATCGCCGCCACGTGGCGCGACAGCACCAGCGCCGTGTCGCGCGGCGCCTCCCCGCGCGACAGCTGCATCTCGTCGGAGCGCAGCACGAGCGCGTGGCCCCCGAGCTCGAAGATGGCGGCTTCGAAGGACACGCGGGTGCGCGTCGACGGCTTCTGGAAGATCAGGGCGACGCTGCGGCCCTCCAGCGCCCGCGCCGCCGTCGGCGCGGCCTTCATCTCCAGTGCGCGCTCCAGCAGCGCGAGGATCTCCTCGCGCGACAGCTCGGCGCCGGTGAGCAGGTGGCGGGTCATGGCCGGGCGGGCCATGCTACGCGGGCAACGTGGAGCTGCTCATCTGGAACCTCTTCCATGGCCGGTCCGTCCCTCCTGCCGGACGCGACCTGCTCGGCGACTTCCGCGCGGCCATGGACGCGTGGGCGTGGGACGTGGCGCTGCTGCAGGAGGTGCCGCCGTGGTGGCCGCGGGCGCTGCCCGGCAGCGACCGCGACACCGTCCTGACCTCGCGCAACTTCCCGCTGTGCCTGCGCCGCCCGCTGGCCCGCCGCTGGCCCGATGTGCTCAAGTCCAACGGCGGCGGCGCCAACGCGATCCTCGTTCGCACCGGGGCGATCGCCGAGCGCCGCCGGCTGCTGCTGCGCCGGCTGCCCGAGCGGCGCGTGGTCCACGCGGTGCGCATCGGCCGCAGCTGGTTCGCCAACCTGCACGCGACCGCGCACGTGCCCGAGCGGGCCGCCGAGGACGTGGCGCTGGCCGCGCGCGCGGTGCGCCTGTGGGCGGGCGACGCGCCGATCGTCTTCGGCGGCGACTTCAACCTGCGCAACCCGCAGGTCGACGGGTTCGCCCACGTCGGCGGGCGCGACGTCGACCATCTGTTCGTGCGCGGGCTGCGTGCGATCGGCCCAGAGCGCCTGGAGCGCGGCCCGCTGTCCGATCACGTGCCGCTGGGCTTCACGTTGTCGCCGGCGCTCCGACGCGCCGCGTGAGCGCCCACAGCGCGACGGCGATCAGCATGATCGCGGCGCCGACCGCACAGACCGCCTCCCAGCCGCCGACGCCGAAGGCGAGCGTGCCCAGCAGCGTGCCGACCGTGCCGCCGAGGAAGTAGGCGACCATGTAGGCCGTGGTCAGGCGGCTGCGCAGCTCGGGCGCCAGCGCGTAGATCGCCGCCTGGTTGCTGATGTGCGTGCCCTGGACGCCGGCATCGAGCACCACGATCCCGGCCATCAGCGGCACCAGCGCCGTCTTGCCCAGCGCGAGCAGGCCCCAGCCGGTCAGCAACACGAGCAGGAAGACCGTGGTGACGGCGCGCGCGCCGCTGCGGTCGGCCAGCCGACCGGCGACCGGCGCCACGGCCGCGCCGGCCACCCCGAGCAGGCCGAACAGCCCGATGATGCCCTCGCCGTAGCCGAACGGCGGATCGCCCAGCAGGAACGCGATCGACGTCCACAGCATCGAGAAGCAGGCCATCACGCAGGCGCCCAGCGCCATCCGCTGGCGCAGCACCGGCTCGGCCCCCACGAGCGTCAGCACCGAGCGCAGCAGCGCCCCGTAGCCGAGCCGCTCGGTCGACTCCACCCGCGGCAGCGCGCGCCGCAGCACGACCCCCAGCGCGAGCATCGACAGCGCGGCGAAGACGAAGACGGCGCGCCAGCCCGCGGCGGCCGCCACCAGCCCGCTGACCGTGCGGGCCAGCAGCACGCCGATCAGCAGCCCGCCCATGACCGTGCCGACGACCTGGCCGCGCTCCTGGGGGGCCGCGAGCACCGACGACAGCGGCACGACGATCTGGGCGACGCATGCGGTCACACCGAGGGCGACCAGCGCGGCGCCCAGCCACGCCATCGAGGGCGCCAGCGCGCACGCGGCGGCCGCCAGCGCCGTTCCCACCATCACGCGGGTGATCAGCGCGCGGCGCTCGAACAGGTCGCCGAGCGGGACGAGCAGCGCCAACCCGACGACGTAGCCGCCCTGGACGGCGGTCACCAGCAGCCCCGCCGACGCCTGGGAGGCGCCGAAGTCGGCAGCCACCTCGTTGAGCAGCGGCGTGATGTACCAGAGGTTCGCGGCGCTCAGGCCCGAGGTCAGCGCCAGCAACGCGACCAGCACGCGCGACATGCGCGGCCCGGCCATCAGTCGCGCAGCCCGAAGCCGCGCAGCATCATCATCGCCCGCTCGCCGAGCGATCCGTGCCGGGGCAGGACGCCGAGCTGAACGGCGGCGTCGTAGGCGTCGTAGAAGCCGCGCACCCGCCACAGGCGGTCCTCGTCCGCGGTCAGCTCGCAGTAGAAGATCCCGTGCAGCGCCAGGGAGCGGCCGCTGGCCGGCAGCCGCGGCAGGTCGCCGCGATGGGTGCCCACCAACCGCCACGGTGCGGCCACCAGGCGCCCGCCGCTCAGCCGCACGCCGGTGCGCTGGACCTGCGCGTCGGGCAGCATCGACCACAGCTTCGCGGCGTGATCGGCGAGCTGGTCGATGCCGTGCAGCGCGCCGCCGCTGAGCGGGTCCTCGTAGTGGAGGTCGACGGCGCAGCAGGCCGCGAACGCGTTGCGCGCGCGGCCGCTGAGGGCGGCCTGGAAGTCGTCGAGCAGATCGTCGATCACTGCGCGGCGAACTCTGCCAGGCCGTCCATGGGAGACGAAGCCTCGGCGAAGCGCCGGCGCGGGATGCGCCCGGCGGCCAGCGCGAGCCGGCCGGCGTCGACGGCGGCGCGGATCGCCTGCGCCATCCCGACCGGGTCCTGGGCGCGGCTGATGGCCGACGCGCACAGCACGCCGTCGCAGCCCAGCTCCATGGCCAGCGCGGCATCGGACGCGGTGCCGATCCCGGCGTCGAGGATCACGGGCACGCCGGCCTGCTCGCGGATGAGCGTGATGTTGTACGGGTTGGCGATGCCCATGCCGCTGCCGATCGGCGAGCCCAGCGGCATCACCGCCGCGCAGCCGACGTCCTCCAGCCGGCGCGCGAGCACGGGGTCGTCGGTCGTGTAGGGCAGCACCACGAAGCCGTCGGCGACCAGCTGCTCGGCGGCGGCCAGCAGCTCGGGCGCGTCGGGCAGCAGGGTCCGCTCGTCGCCGATCACCTCGAGCTTGACCCAGTCGGTGCCGAACGCCTCGCGGGCCAGCTGCGCCGTGAGGACGGCGTCGCGGGCGGTGAAGCAGCCGGCGGTGTTGGGCAGCAGCTCGACGCCGGCCTCATCGAGCACGTCGACCAGCGAGCCACGGGCGGCCGGATCGATGCGCCGCAGCGCGACGGTCACCAGCTCCGACTGCGAGGCGGCGATCGCCGCGGCGAGCAGGTCGAGCGTGGCGAAGCCGCCGCTGCCGAGGATCAGGCGCGAGCGCAGCGTGCGCCCCGCGATGACGAAGTCGGACATGGTTCAGCCTCCCTGGACGGCGGTCACGATCTCCACGGCGGCGCCGTCGGGCACCGCGGTCGTCTCCCAGGCGCCCCGCCGAACGACCTCGCCGTCGATCGCCACGGCCACGCCGCGGCCGCCGGCGGGCACGCCGAGGCGCTCCACCAGCTCGACCACGGAGCAGCCGGACAGGTCGTCGCGGGCCTCCCCGTTGACGTTGACGCTCATGCGGGCTCCTTCACGAATCGGGTGGGGTCGGTGAGCGCGAGCAGCTCGGCGTCGCCCGGTGCGGGGGCGCCGGCCAGCCACCGCGCGACCAGGTCGGCGGTCAGCGGCGCCAGCAGCACGCCGTCGCGCCCGTGGCCGGTGGCCAGCAGAACCCCGTCGGACCGCGGGCCGACCAGCGGCAGCGTGTCGGGCGTGGCCGGGCGCAGCCCGGCCAGCGCCTGCTCGATCTCCAGCTCCCAGATGCCCGGCACCAGCTCGCCGGCCTCGCGCAGCAGCTCGTAGACGCCGCCGGCGGTGACCGTGGTCTCGTAGCCGCGCTCCTCCATCGTCGCGCCGAGCACGTACCGGCCGTCGCCGCGCGGGACGAGATAGGTGGCCGAGAAGCGCAGCGTGCGCTGCAGCAGGCCCGGGCCGGCGGGGTCGCGCAGGCGCACCACCTGTCCCTTGAGCGGCCGCACGGGCACATCGGCCAGCGACCCGCTCCAGGCCCCGGCGGCCAGCACGATCTGGCGCGCGGCGACGGTCTCGCCGCTCTCCAGCGCGACCTCGCCGGGGGCGACGCAGACGGCGCGCTGACCGCCGCGCACCGCATCGCCGAGCACCGCGCGCAGGGCGGCGACGACCCGGCGTGGATCGACGGAGTGGTCGCCGGGGACGTCGAGCGCGGCGCGCAGCGTCGGCGCCAGCGCGGGCTCGATCGCGCGGGCGGCACTGGGCAGCAGGCGCGTGAAGGGCAGCCCGAGGCGCTCGCGCAGCGCGGCCTCGCGCTCCAGCGCCTCGGCCTCGTCGCGGTCGCGCGCGAGCATCAGCGTGCCGGCGTCGCGCAGCCGCGGATCGATGCCCGATGCCTCCCCCAGCTCGCGAGCCGCGGCGGGCCAGCAGGCGGCCGCGGCGCGGCCGAGCGCGACCGCCTGCTCCCCGTGGGCGCCGAACTGCGCCTCGGAGATCGGTGCCAGCATCCCCGCGGCCACCGGCCAGGCGACGCCCTCGTCGTCGCCGGCGTCGAGCACGACGACCGAGCAGCCCAGCTCACGCGCCCGCCAGGCGACGAACAGGCCGATGATGCCGCCGCCGACGACGGCGACGTCGATCTCGCTGGTGGATTGGCTGCTCAGGGGTGCCTCCCTACGCCGGCGTTATCCGGGTCAGGTGATGACGGTCGGCGGCTGCAGTGCCGCCCTCTCAGCCCCGGCGGGCTCCCGTGCGACCTAGTCTAGAGGCCATGGATCGCCGCGAGCGCCTGCGCAGCGCACGCCTGTACTTCATCGCCGGCGCCCGCCCCGGCGGCCGCCCGCTGGGCGACGTGCTGGAGCCGGCCCTGGCCGGCGGTGCCGACCTGTTCCAGCTGCGCGACAAGCAGGCCTCCGACGACGAGCTGCTGGCCGCCGCCGCGGTCGCGCGCGAGCTGTGCGCGCGCGCCGGCGCGCTGTTCATCGTCAACGACCGCCCGGATCTCGCCGCCGCGGCGGGGGCCGACGGCGTCCACGTCGGCCAGGACGACGCGTCGGTGGCCCAGGCGCGCGCCGTCGTCGGCCCAGAGATGCTCGTCGGCCTCTCCACCCACGCGCCAGAGCAGATCGACGCCGTGCCCGCCGAGGCTGACCTGATCGGCGTCGGCCCCGTGTACGCGACCCCGACGAAGGCGGGCCGTGCGCCGGCTGGGCTGGAGCTCGTCGCCTACGCCGCCGCCAACGCGCGCGTGCCGTGGTTCGCGATCGGCGGCCTGGACGCCGAGACGACCGTCGAGGCCGCGGCCCATGGCGCCCGCCGCGTCGCCGTCGTGCGCGCGATCGCCGACGCCCCCGACCCCGCCGCCGCGGCGCGTGGGCTGCGCGAGCTGCTGTGAGCGACGAGCCGCGCGAGCAGCAGATGGCGCGCGGCTACGCGCGCGGCCGCGCCCGCGACGAGGCGGTCCGCTCCGCGCTGGCGCCGCTGGCGCCGGGTGAGCGCACGACCGCGCTGACCGTCGCCTGCGTGGCGGCCGTCGTGCTGGCGGCGGCGATCGTCATCGGCGCGCTGACCACCGAGGACCTGCGCTCAAAGGGCGGCACCGTCCCGTTCGGGATCCTGCTCGCGCTTGCGCTGGTGGCCTGCGCGTGGGGCATGTGGCGCACCCGCTACTGGGCCGTGCTCGCCTTCGAGGCGTTCCTGTGGTTCGAGGTGATCGTCTCGGCGCTCGCGCTCGTGGTCGCCTCCAGCTGGGCGGCGTTCGCCGTGTGCCTGGTGGTCATCGGCCTCAGCGGCTGGCTGGCCTGGAAGCTGATCCGCGTGATGGCCCGCATCCAGGCCTACGAACGGGCGCAGGGCCCGCCGGACACCGTGTCCTAGTATCGAGCGCGCCATGGCTTCCTCCTCGTTCGACACGATCGTCATCGGCTCGGGTCCCGGCGGATATGTCGCCGCAATCCGAGCTGCGCAACTGGGCATGAAGACCGCGGTGGTGGAGAAGGACACCATCGGCGGACGCTGCCTGAACTACGCCTGCATCCCGGCCAAGGCGGTGTTGCGCGTGGCCGACGTGCTGAGCGAGGTGCGCGAGGCCGACGAGTTCGGCATCAAGGTCTCAGAGCCCGAGGTGGACTACGGCGCGGTGATGGAGCGTCGCGAGAAGGTCATCACGACGCTGACCGGCGGCGTGGCGGGCCTGCTGAAGAAGAACAAGGTCGAGGTGATCGAGGGCGAGGCCCGGCTGGCCGGCGGCGGCCAGGTGGCCGTCGGCTCTGACACCCATGAGGCCAAGAGCATCATCCTGGCCACCGGCAGCGTCAAGCGCCCGATCCCCGGCGCCCAGTTCGGCGGCCGCGTGATCGGCACCGAGGAGGCGTGGGCGCTCAGCGAGCTGCCCAAGTCGATGGCCGTCGTCGGCGCGGGCGCGTCCGGGTCGGAGATCGCCTCCGCCTACGCGCGCCTGGGCGTCCACGTGATGCTGTTCGAGGCGCTGGACCGCGTGCTGCCCACCGAGGACGCCGACATCTCCAAGGTCGCCGAGCGTGGCCTCAAGAAGCAGGGCATGCAGATCTTCACCAAGACGTTCGTCGAGAACATCGACTCCGGCGACCAGAGCGTGAAGTTCACCTACAGCGGCGAGACCGCCGAGGTCGACTGGCTGGTCATCGCCGCCGGCCGCGGACCCGACGTCGACGCTCTGGGCCTGGCCGACGCCGGCGTGGAGGTCGACGAGCAGACGCACCTGCTCAAGGTCGACGGCGCGCTGCGCACCACCGCGTCGGGGATCTGGGCGATCGGCGACCTGGTGGCGGGCCCGGCCCTGGCCCACAAGGCCTCTGACGAGGGCATCATCGCCGTCGAGGACGCCGCCGGCCAGCCGACGCACCCGATCGAGTACCCCGACATTCCGCGCGCGACGTTCTGCACCCCCAACGTCGCCAGCTTCGGCCTGACCGAGGCGCAGGCCAAGGAGGCCGGCCACGACGTCGTCGTCGGCAAGGTCCAGTACGGCGCCGTGGGCGCCGGCACCGTCTACGGCGACCGCACCGGCATGGTCAAGATCGTCGGCGACCGCAAGTACGGCGAGCTGCTGGGCGGCCACATCGTCGGCGCCAAGAGCACCGAGCTGATCCAGGAGCTGGTCAACGTCAAGGCGCTGGAGGGCGGCTACCCCGAGGTCGCCCGCATGGTCCACGGCCACCCGACGCTGTCGGAGGCCGTGATGGAGGCCGCGCGTGCCGCTGACGGCTGGCTCATCCACGGCTGACCAGCGGCCGCGCTTTCTCTACGACCTCGCCTCGCCGGCCTGCTGGCTGGTGGCCGAGCGCATCATCCAGGTGATGCCGGTGGCCACCGAGTGGGTGCCGGTGCACGTGCCCGAGCTGCGCGAGGGCGACGGCTTCCGCTGTGCTGAGGAGGAGGCGATCTGGCGCGCGTCGATCGAGGAGCGCGCCGCGCAGCTCGGCCTGCAGGCCGTGCGCTGGCCCGCGCGGGTGCCGTTCGACTCCGAGCTGGCCATGCGCGCGGCCACCTACGCCAAGGGCACCGGACGCGCTGTGGCGTTCTCGCTGGCCGCCTTCCGCCAGGCATGGTGCGGCGGACGGGTGCTGGACGAGCTCGACAACGTCGCGATCGCCGGCGCCGCGTGCGAGCTGCATCCCGCGGCGCTGCTCAAGGGCGTCGAGCTGCGCTCCACCCGCGAGGCGCTGGCCCGGGCCAGCGCCGGCGTCACGGCGGTGCCCGCGATCCGCCTGCCGTCGGGCGAGACGATCGTCGGCGAGGACGCACCCGAGCGCGCGCTCAGCGTCCTATGAGGGCCAACCGGCGCCTGCGCGTCCTGCACGGCCGCGGCTCCCGCCTGCCCTCCTGGCTGGCGGGGTGGCTGGGGACGGCATCGATCGATCGCATCGAGGTCGTCGAGATCGAGACGGCGGAGACGGTCCTCTTCTGGGACCGCGAGCCACGCGAGGCGGGGCGCATGCTGCGCGCGCTGCACGCCGACCTGGCCCAGCTGGAGGTCGAGGACTTCCTGGCCAAGTGGTCGGCGATCGCGCCGGAGGACTGACGAACGCCGGACGCTGGACGGCCACGTCTCAAGTCCGGCGGACGAATGGTCGATGCGCTTCCGAGATGGACGACCGATCGGCCGCCGCCCGCTTCGAGGAGCTGTCCCAGCACGTCGCCGCCGGGTTCACCCCGTGCGAGGATCGCGCCGACCCACGGCGGGCGAGCGCGGGCCTGGCCGACCCCGAGGATCGCTTTCGCGCCCTGGCCCAGGCCGCACCGGCCGGCGTCTGGTGGGCGAGCCTCGACGGCGCGCTGCGCTACGCCAACGACCGGCTGTGCGCGATCACCGGCCGCACCGCAGCCGAGCTGGCCGACTTCGGCTGGCTGGCCTGCCTCCCTGACCCCGTCCGGCCCGACCAGGTCCCCGCGCTGCGCGATCAGATGGTGGCCGCCGCCGGCGACGGCCGCGAGTTCGCCATCACCACTCCGTCGGGCCTGCGCTGGGTGCGCGCGCGCTGCGGGCTGATGCGTGACGCCGACGGCCAGCCCGAGGCCGTGGCCGGGACCCTGGAGGACATCACCGAGCAGGTGCGCGCGCTGGGCGAGCTGGCCGCCCGCGAGCAGGAGCTGCGCCTGCTCACGGAGCGCTCCAGCGACTTCCTCGCCCGCCTGTCGCCCACGCTGGAGTTCCGCTACGCATCGCCGGCCTGCCGCACCCTGATCGGCTTCGAGCCGCATGAGCTCCTGGGCCGCGACGCCCGCCGGCTGGTGCTCGAGGAGGACCTGCCCGCGCTGCGCAGGGCCGCCGACGAGCTGACCGACCGGGGCACGGCCACCGTCGTGTGCCGTGTGCGCCACAAGGACGGGCCGATCGCCTGGTTCGAGTCGACGCTGGCGCCGATCCGCGACGAGCGCGGCGCACTGGCCGAGCTCGTGTGCGTCTCGCGCGACATCACCGAGCGCAAGACCGCCGAGCTGCAGCTCGCCCACCAGGCGATGCACGACGCGCTCACCGGGCTGCCCAACCGCACGCTGTTCATGGATCGCCTGGCCCACGCGCTGCGCCGCCGCCGACGCAGCGGCACCGGCGCGCTGGCCGTCCTGTTCTTCGACATCGACCGCTTCAAGCTGATCAACGACTCGCTCGGCCACGCGATCGGCGACCGGCTGCTGGTCGACGTCGCCTCCCGCGTCGACGCCGTGCTGCGCCCGGCCGACACGGTCGCGCGCTTCGGCGGCGACGAGTTCACCGTGCTGTGCGAGGACATCGCCGGCGAGCTGGAGGCGGTGGCCATCGCGCAGCGGCTGGTCGACCTGTTCGACGAGCCGTTCGAAATCGACGGCCGCGAGGTGTTCCTGTCGACCTCGGTGGGGATCGCGCTGGCCAACGGCCGGCCGGGCCGACGCGCGTCCTTGCGTCCCGACGACCTGATCCGCGACGCCGACGCGGCCATGTACCGCGCCAAGGACCGCGGCAAGGCGCGCTACGAGCTGTTCGACACCGCGATGCGCGCGCAGGCGCTGCGCCGCCTGGAGCTGGAGAACGCCCTGCGCCGCGCGGTCCAACGCGACGAGCTGCTGCTGCACCTGCAGCCCGAGATCTGCGTCGGCTCGGGCGGCGTCGTCGGCTTCGAGGCGCTCGTACGCTGGCAGCATCCCGAGCGGGGTCTGCTCGGGCCCGGCGAGTTCGTCGGGCTGGCCGAGGAGACCGGCCTGATCGCGACGGTCGGCGAGTGGGTGCTGCGCCGGGCCTGCGCGCTGGCCGCAACCTGGCCCACCGACCGCCTGGTCATGTCCGTCAACGTGTCGGCGCGCCAACTGGCCGGCGGCGACTTCGCCGAGCTGGTGGCCACGGCGCTGGAGGAGACCGGCCTGACGCCGCACGCGCTGTGCCTGGAGCTGACCGAGTCGGCGGTGATCGAGAGCGGCGCCATGGCCACGCTGGAGAACCTCAAGCGCCTGGGCGTGCAGCTGGCGATCGATGACTTCGGCACCGGCTGGTCGTCGCTGGGTCACCTGCGCCGCTTCCCGATCGACGTCGTCAAGCTCGACCGCTCCTTCGTCAGCGGCCTGGGCCGCGAGGCGCAGGACGCCTCGATCGCCGCGGCGATCATCTCGCTGGCCCACGCGCTCGGCCTGACGACCGTCGCCGAGGGCATCGAGACCGACGAGCAGCTCGCGGTGCTCGCCGCGCTCGGGTGCGACCTCGGCCAGGGCTTCCTGTTCGCCCGTCCGGCGCCGATCGAGTCGTTCGCCGACCTCGTAGCCTCGACGGCCTGACCGCCGCGCTCCGGGACGCCATCGCGCTGCTGCGCTGCCCGCGCTGCGCCGGGCCGCTGGCCGCGGACGGCGCCACGGTGCGCTGCCCGCACGGCCACGCCTTCGACATCGCCCGCCAGGGGTACCTGAGCCTGCTGGCCGGGGCGCGACCGCCGGCCGGCGACGATGCCGAGATGGTCGCCGCCCGCGAGCGGGTGCTCGCCGCCGGCTGGTTCGACCCGCTCACCCGCGCGCTGGCCCGCGCCGCCGCGCCGGGTGCGCGGCCAGGCGCGATCGTCGACGTGGGCGGCGGCACCGGCCATCACCTGGCCGGCGTGCTGGCCGCCGCACCGGACCGCCTGGGCGTGGTGCTCGACGTGTCGCGCTACGCCCTGCGCCGGGCCGCTCGCGCCCACCCGCGCGCGGCGGCGGTGGGCGCCGACGCCTGGGGTCCGCTGCCGCTGCGCGACGGCGTCGCGGCCAGCGCGCTGTGCGCGTTCGCGCCGCGCAACGGCGCCGAGCTGGCGCGCGTGCTGGCCGCCGACGGCGTGCTCGTGGTGGCCACCCCCGCGCCCGAGCACCTCGGCGCCCTGGTCGGCGCCCTGGGCCTGCTGCGCGTCGACCCGCGCAAGGACGAGCGGCTGGCCGAGCAGCTGGCCGGGGGATTCGCCCTGCGCGCCCGGGAGCGCTGCGACTGGACGCTGACGCTGTCGCGCGACGATGCCCGCGCGCTCGCGGCGATGGGCCCCAGTGCGTTCCATGCCACGCCCGATCAGCTGGCTGAGCGCGCGGCGCGGCTGCCGGCCGCGCTGGAGGTCGGCGCGGCGGTGACCATCGCCACCTACGGCCTGGCGTGAGCGCCGGCCACGCCGCCGTGCCCCGGTCCGACCGCCTGGCCGGCGCCGTTCACGGCACCGGCCGCCTGGGCGGCGACGTGGGAGGCGGGATTGGCCACCGGGGCCGCGTGCGACACCTCCGGGCCGACGCCGCGCGCGGCCTGCTGGGCGCCCTGGACGGCCTGGGAGGCGGCCGCGGCGGCCTGGGCGGGCAGCCGCTGGGCGCCGGGCCGCGCCGGCCGGGTGACGGCCGACGCCGCGCTGGAGGTGACCTCATGGGCGGCGTGCGATGCGCCCCGTGAGACGTTCGCGACGGTCTGCGCCGCGGGCGCGCTGCCGCCGCGGTCCCCGGGCGGGCCGCCGTGACCAGGCCGGACGTGGACGACGCTGGGCGTGGCGGGCGGAGCGGCGGCGGGCGGAGCGGCGGCGGGCGGCGCGGCGGCGGGCGGCGCGGCGGCGGGCGGCGCGACGATGGCGGGAGCCGGGGCGGGGCTCGGCGCGGGGGCGGGAGCGGTCGCCGGCTGGGACGCCTGCTGCACCGACGCGCTCGGCGACGCGGTGCGGCTGAGCGTGGTCCGCTTGCGCAGCCGATCGCGACGGCCGGGGGCGACGGTCTCAGGACGCGTGGCGATGGCCGAAGGACGTCGAGTGGCGGCCGCCCTGGCGCTCGCCGCCGGCGCAGCGGCCGGGCCGAGCGGCGTCACGGCCAGCGACGACGGCTCCTGCAGCGGATGCGCGGCAGCGGGCAGCACCAGCGCGGGGCCCCGACCGCCGTCACCAGTGGCGGCCGACCAGCTGCCGGTGACCACGACGGCGCCGAACGACAGCAGCGCGACGACACCGGCCACCGCGAGCGTGGCGCCGGCGCCCAGCGATGCGACGAGTGCGCGCACCTGCGACATGCGAGCCGTGTCGACAGACCGGCGGCGGCACAACCTCACCCGCCGCTGGACTGGACGAATGTCGCATTCGGCTCGCGGCTGGGATCCTCGGTGACCCCGGGCGGGGACTGGTCGGTGCGGACGAACAGGCACAGCGCGCGGCTCGGATCGTCGCCCGGGACGCACGTGCGATAGAGGCCGTCGCCGAAGGGGATCGTGTCCATCGCGTCCAGGTGGGCGCGGTACTGGCGGTAGGACGGCTCGGTGCGATGCCCGACGTAGCGGGCGACCGCCATCGCCTGCAGAGCCAGCTGCTGGCGCTGGTCGCCGACGCGTGCGTGGTGCCCGATCCCGGCGGCGGCGACCGCCACGGTGACCAGCACGACGGCGAGCGTGCCGCCGCGGTCGCGGGCGACGACGATCGGCAGGTCCGGGCGCCGGCGCCGCCACAGCCAGCCGAACGCGGGCGCCAGGGCGGCGACGGCCACCAGGTTGAACAGCAGCGCCAACACCACGGCGGCGAACAGATCCGTCCCGTCGCCGGCGATCGGCAGCAGGTGCATGAGCGCCGCGTCGACGAGCAGCAGCACCACGAACGCCGGCCACTGCCAGGCGCCCCGCAGGCGCCAGCGCAGCCGCGTCAGGCTCGCCCGCTCCATCGTCCGAGGGTACGCCCAACCCGACAGCCGGGGGGTGGCGACGACGGGGCCGCTGGGTATCCTCACCGCACTCGGCGCGGGCTCGGCGATCCCGGACCCGGCGCTCAGCTGGAGCCCGACGGAGATCCCGATTCGGGCCCGAGACGACGGAGAGGGATGGAGATGGCGACCGAAACGGCCCACGCGGAGCGCGCGGCGGCAAGCCAGCCGCTCAGCACCCCGGACCGCGTCGCGCTCCTGCGTTTCATGCTGCTGATGCGCAGCGTCGAGTCGCGGGCGATGACGCTCTACCGGCAGGGCAAGGTGCCCGGATCGTTCTACGACGGCTACGGGCAGGAGGCGGTCTCGGTCGGCGCCGCGTTCGCCCTGGCGGCCTCCGACCGGCTCTGCGTCCTGCACCGCGACCTGGGCGCCCATCTCGTCCGCGGCGTCGCCCCGGCGCGCATCCTGGGCCAGTACATGGGCCGCGCCGGCGGCGTGACCGGCGGCCGCGAGGGCAACGTCCACTTCGGCGACCCGACGCGGGGCTGCGTCGGCATGGTCTCGATGCTGCCCGACATGATGCTGGTGGCCACCGGCATGGCGATGGCGTTCAAGCTGCGCCGCGAGGCGCGTTGCGCGATCACCTGGTTCGGTGACGGCTCGACCTCGCGCGGGGACTTCCACGAGGCGCTCAACTGGGCCGCCGTGCAGAAGCTGCCGGTCGTGTTCGTGCTCGAGAACAACCAGTACGCCTACTCGACGCCGACCGACCGCCAGTTCGCCGTCAACCCGGTGCGGCGCGCCGGCAGCTACGGCATGCACGGGGAGTCGGTCGACGGCAACGACGCCGAGGCGATGTTCGACGCCGTCCGCCGCGCGCGCGAGCGGGCGGTCGGCGGCGGCGGGCCGACGCTGCTGGAGGCGGTGACGATGCGCATGCACGGCCACGCCGCCCACGACGACATGCGCTATGTCCCCACCGAGCTCGTGGAGGCGTGGGCGCGCCGCGACCCGATCGAGCGCCAGGCCGCGCGGGTGACCGAGCTGGGGGTCGACGTCGACGCGCTGCGCGCGGAGGTCGACGCCGAGGTCGAGGCCGCCGCCCAGGAGGCGCTGGCCATGCCGATGCCCGACCCGGCCAGCGCGACCGACGGCGTGTTCGCCGACGAGGCCGTCGCGCTCGGTGACGGCGACGCGCCCTGGAGCGGCTGGCAGGGACGCGCATGAGGACCTACCTGCAGGCGATCTCCGACGGTCTGCGCGACGAGATGCGCGCCGACGAGCGCGTGCTGCTGATGGGCGAGGACATCGGCGCCTTCGGTGGCGCCTTCAAGGTCACCGACGGCTTCCTGGAGGAGTTCGGCGCCGACCGCGTGATGGACACGCCGCTGGCCGAGTCGGGCATCGTCGGCACCGCCGTCGGCGCCGCCGTCGTCGGGCTGCGGCCGGTGTGCGAGATGCAGTTCTCCGACTTCGTCTCCTGCGGCTTCGACCAGCTCGTCAACGTCGCCGGGAAGATGCACTACCGCCAGGGGCTGGCCGTGCCGATCACCGTGCGCCTGCCCACCGGCGGCGGCTTCTCCGGCGGACCGTTCCACTCCCAGAACCCCGAGGCCTGGTTCATGCACGCGCCCGGCCTAAGGTCGTCGCGCCCTCGACCGCCGAGGACGCCAAGGGCATGCTGATCAGCGCGATCCGCGACCCCAACCCGGTGCTGTTCTGCGAGCACAAGCACCTGTACCGGCGCGTGAAGGGCGAGGTGCCCGAGGGCGCCTACGAGACGCCGTTTCGGGCGCGCATCGCCCGCGACGGCGACCAGCTCGTGGTGATCGCCTACGGGGCGATGGTCCCGCTGGCGCTGGAGGCGACGGCCGAGCTGGAGGGCGTGCGGGTGCTCGACCTGCGCTCGCTCGTGCCCCTGGACGAGGAGGCGATCCTCGAGTCGGTGCGGGCCTGCTCGAAGGTCGTCGTGGTCGACGAGGCCAACGCGACGTGCGCCGCCGGCGCCCAGGTCGCGTCGCTGATCGCGCACAGGGGCTTCGAGGATCTCGACGGGCCGGTCGTGCGCATCTCCACGCCGGACGTCCCGATCGCCTTCTCGCCCCCGCTGGAGCAGGCGCTGCTGCCGTCCGTCGACCGCGTGCGGGAGGCGTGCCGTGACCTCCTCGCATACTGACGTCGCCGTGACGATGCCCCAGATGGGCGTGTCCGTCGCCGAGGGCACGGTCGTCGCCTGGTCCAAGCGGGTGGGCGACTGGGTGCAGGCCGACGAGCCGGTGCTGGAGGTGTCGACCGACAAGATCGACACCGAGGTCCCCTCCCCCGCCAGCGGCCGGCTGGCCGAGATCCTCGTGCAGCCCGGCGAGACGGTCGAGGTGGGCACCGTGCTGGCGCGCATCGAGACCGACGCGCGCCCCGGCGAGGCCCATCGCAGCGAGAATGGGCGGCCGCGCTACTCGCCGGTGGTGCAGCGCATCGCCGCCGAGCACGACATCGACCTGGCCATGGTGCAGGGCACCGGGCGCGACGGGCGCGTGCGCAAGCAGGACGTGCTGGCCGCGGTTGACGCGGGCGCGCAGGTCGCCGACGGGCCGCCGCCGCTGCACACCGAGTCCCCCTACCGCCCCGGCTCGGCGCCCGAGGCCGAGCCACAGGCCGCGGGGACGCTGTCGCGCATGCGCCGCACGATCGGCGCGCACATGAAGCACTCGCTGGAGACGGCGGCCACGTGCACGACGTGGATGGAGGTCGACTTCTCGCGCGTGGAGGCCGAACGCGAGCGGCTCGGCCTCACCGCGCTGCCGCTCGTGGCGCGCGCGACCATCGACGCCCTGCGCGAGCACCCGTCGCTGAACGCCACGCTGGACGGCGAGGCCTACACCCGCCACGACGACGCCGTGCACCTGGGCATCGCCGTGTCGCTGGACGAGGACGGGCTGATCGTCCCGGTCGTCCATGACGCCCAGGACCTGTCCGCCGAGGGGCTGGGCCGGGCGATCCGCGACCTCGCGCGGCGCGCCCGCGCGGGGCAGCTGTCACCCGATGAGGTCCAGGGCGGCACGTTCACGATCACCAACCCGGGGCAGTACGGGACGCTGATGGCCACGCCGGTCATCAACCAGCCGCAGGTCGGCATCCTGGACCTGGAGGCCGTGGTCAGGCGGCCCGTCGTGGTCGACGGCGACGCGATCGCCGTGCGGCCGATGTGCGTGCTGGGCCTGTCGTGGGACCACCGCGCGCTGGACGGCGTGCTGGCCGCCCGGTTCCTGGCGTCCATCCGCCGGCGACTGGAAGGGCTCTAGCCGGTACGCCATGACGCGGCCGCCGGCAAGGCCGACGTGATCGAGGTTGTGCAGGGTGAGCGCAACAAAGCTCGATCACGTCGACGCATTGCCGCGACCTGCTCACGCGCCTTCGGTGCCCGGCGTTCGCCGGCGCCGGAGCGATGCGTCGCTCAGGCCAGCGCGCGGATCGCCGCCACCACGGCGTCGGGCGCCTCCAGCGGCACGAAGTGCCCGACGCCGGGCAGGACCTGCAGCTCCACATCGGTGAACCAGTCGCCCAGCGCGTCGGCCCATTCCAGCGGAAACACCGGGTCCTGGTCGGGCCACAGCATGCGCACCGCGACGGTGACGGGCGTCTCGCCGTCGCGCGCGCCGTTCTGGCGGTACCACTCGAAGCCCGCGGTCATCGCGCCCGGCTGGGCGTAGCGCTCCAGCACGCCCGCGAAGGCGGGGCGCGCGATCAGATCGGGCGTGGCCGCCCAGTGGGTCCAGAAGTGCGTCAGGTAGGCCTCGACGGCGGGACGGTTGCCGTCCAGCATCGCGTCGGCGACCGGCAGGCGATGCAGGAAGCGGTACCAGGCCTCGCGCACGTTCCGCGGCTCCAGGGCGCGCCGGCCGATCCCCGGATAGGGCGGCGAGAGCACCGCACCGGCGATCTCGTCAGGAGCGATGCGGGCCAGCGCCTGGGCGATGTGCGCCCCGATGTCGTAGCCGACGACGACCGCCGCCCGCAGACCGGCGGCCCGCATCTCGTCCAGGACCCGGCGCGCGAACGCCTCCGAGCGCGCGTCGGGATCCCGCGGGGCGAACAGGTCGGGCACGAGCACCGGCCCGTCCGCGTCGCCCAGCCGGGCGACGACCGCGTCGTAGTCCGACGGCGCGCCCGGCCACCCGTGCAGGAGGACGACCCCGCTCACGCGGCCATCATCTCGCGCAGGCCGTCGGCCAGCTCGGGCGCCTCCAGCACGCGCGGCAGCAGCGAGCGGTCCAGCAGGAACGCGTCGGAGACCTGCGCGATCGTGATCCCGTGATCCGGACGCTCGACGATCTCGATCGCGTCGCCCGCCCCCAGCTCGCCCTCGGTGGCGATGCGGAAGTACACGCCGGGACGCGACGCCTGCGCGAAGCGCTTGAGCATCCGCTGGTCGCCGAAGCGCATGCCCAGCTTGAAGCACGGCATGCGCGGCTGGCAGACCTCCAGCTCGACGGTCCCGATGCGCCAGCGCTCGCCGATCACCGCGCCGCCGCAGTCGACGCCGGCCGTCGTCAGGTTCTCGCCGAACATGCCGTGCGGGATGTCGCGCTCCAGCTCGGCCGCCCACCAGTCGCCGTCCTCGCGGGCGTAGGCGTAGACGGCCTTGTCGGGGCCGCCATGCACGCGCCAGTCGGCCTGGCCGTCACCGTCGAGGTTGACGCCCCGCACCGCCACGCGGCCGTCGACGGGCGTCTTGACGATCCCGCTGCCGACGGTGCTGCCGCGCCACTCGCCCAGCGGCTGGGGCCTGCCGACGTTCACCGACACGAGATGGGGCATGCGAGAATGGTCGCATGGCCGACCTGCACGTCGTCGATCTCGGCCTCGTCGAGTACCGCGAAGCGCTCGCTCTGCAGCACCGCTACGCCGACGCGCGCGCGGCCGACGCGATCCCCGACACGCTGCTGCTGGTCGAGCATCCGCTCTGCTACACGCGCGGCCGGCGCACACCTCCCGGCGAGCTGACCCTGCCCGAGGCGTGGTACCGAGAGCGCGGCATCGACATCGTCGACGTCGACCGGGGCGGCAAGGTCACCCATCACGCCCCCGGCCAGCTGGTCGGCTACCCGATCATGCGCGTGGAGCGGGCCCGCGACCACGTCGCGCGCCTGGAACGCGCGCTGGTGGCCGCCCTGGGCGACGAGGGCATCGCCGCGCGCGGGCGCATGGACGAGGGCGTCGCGTTCACCGGGGTGTGGGTGGGCGACGCGAAGATCGCCTCGATCGGCGTGCACGTCTCGCGCGGCGTGACCACGCACGGATTCGCGCTCAACGTCGACAACGACCTCGAGCCGTGGAGCTGGATCGTCCCCTGCGGGCTGCCCGACGTGCGCACCACGTCGGTGGCCGAGGTCAGCGGCCGCCACGGCACGCTGCGCTGCCTGCGCCGGCGCGTGGCCTGGCGCTTCGCGCAGGAGTGCGGGCTGCGACAGCGGCTCGTCTCGCCGGTCCGCAGCCTTCCCGCGCCCGTCCTCGCGCAGACCTGAGCGCACGGCATCGTGCAGCATCTCGACGCCGAGTTGGGAACAATGGCCCGTCCATGCGCTCGCCCGTGACCCTTCGCCGTGTTGCGCTGGCCGCCGCCGTCGTGAGCCTGTGCCTGCCGGCCTCCGCCTCCGCCGCCGAGCAGCTCGCCGGCCTCACCGCCGACAACCAGCTGCTGCTGTTCCGCTCCGACTCGCCCGCCAACCTCCAGGGTGCGGTGACGGTCACCGGGTTGGAGACCGGCGAGACGCTGCTGGCGATCGGCTATCAGGACCAGCTGGGGCGCATCTACGCCCTGGGCTCCACCAACCGCCTGTACGTGGTCAACCCGATCACCGGCGCCGCGCGGCCGGTGTCGACGACCGCGTTCTCGCCGCCGCTCAACGGCGACCAGTTCACGCTCGCGCTGGACAACTCGACGAACCTGGCCCGCGTGTACTCCAACACCGGGCAGAACCTGTCGCTGTCGGTCCTCAACGGGCAGACGGCGCAGGTCGGCGCGTCCTACTCCTACGACCCGACCGACCCGGGCACCGGCGCCACGCCGATCATCTCGGCGCTGGCCTACTCGGCCCCACCGAGCGGCAGCGCCGGGACCCCCGCGCTGTACGGGATCGACTCGGGCCGCAACGCGCTGGTCACCGCGCCCACGCAGGCCGCGCTGATCCGCACGATCGGCGACCTGGGCGTCAAGGCGGAGGGCCCCGCCGCCCTGGTGCTGACCAAGAGCGGCACCGCGCTGGCCGCGCTGCGCGCCACCACCAACGGCAACCCCGAGCTCTACGACGTCGACCTGTCGACCGGCGCCGCGACGCCGATCTCCAGCGACGAGGACCGCGCCACGATCGCCTACCGCAGCTCCTCGAGCGCGCCGGGCGACACGCCGATCATCTCGATGGCCGACCTCGGCCCGGCCCCCGACGACGAGGCGCGCCCGCGCGTGGTCGTCGCCGCGTCGACCAACCCGAAGGCCACGACGCTGCGCAAGAGCGGCCTGCCGTTCACCACCTCGTGCAACGAGGCGTGCTTCGTGTCGGGCGTGCTGACCGTTGGCAAGCGGCGGCAGACGGCGGTCACCGGCTCGGTGCTGGCCACCGCGGGCTGGGTGCGCCTGCGGGCCAAGCTCAGCTCGTCGACCAAGTCGGCGCTGCGCAAGGACCCGAAGCAGGGCTTCTCGCTCAAGGTCACGGTCACCGACGCCGCCGGCCACAGGACGTCGGTCACCACGAACGGCTCGACCCGCGGCTAGCGCCGCCGGCGCGGGCCGATACGCTGCTCTGCGTGGCGGTGGAGCCTCGCAAGCACCAGACCCGCTCCCGGGCCAACCCGGGCGGGATGGACGTCCTCAAGGTCCTGGGCGCCGACGTGCTGCCCCTGCGCGAGCGCAAGCCCAAGTGGTTCAAGGTGCCGCCGCCCGGCGGTGCGCGCTACCGCCAGCTGCGGTCGATGATGGAGGCCGAGAACCTGCACACGGTCTGCCAGGAGGCGGCCTGTCCGAACGTCGGCGAGTGCTGGGAGCGCGGCACCGCGACGTTCATGATCCTCGGCGACACGTGCACCCGGCGCTGCGGCTTCTGCCACGTCAAGACCGGCAAGCCGACCTGGAACGACCCGCTGGAGCCCGCCCGCGTGGCCCGCTCGATCGCGCGCATGGGGCTGCGCCACGCCGTCATCACCAGCGTCGACCGCGACGACCTGCCCGACAAGGGCGCGCGCATCTGGGCGGCGACCATCCGCCAGGTGCGCAAGCAGGCGCCCGGCTGCAAGGTCGAGGTGCTGACGCCCGACTTCCAGGGCCACGAGATGCCGCTGGCCACCGTGATCGCCGAGCGCCCCGACGTCTTCAACCACAACGTCGAGGTCGTGCCGCGGCTGTACCCCCTCGCCCGCCGCGGCTCGACGTGGCGGCGGTCGCTGCGCGTGCTGCGCAACGCCAAGGAGCTGGGCGGCGACGCGGTCACCACCAAGTCCGGCCTGATGGTCGGCCTCGGCGAGACGCACGACGAGATGGTCGCTGCCTTCGCCGACCTGCGCGAGGCCGGCGTCCAGGTCCTGACCGTCGGCCAGTACCTGCGGCCGACCGAGCAGCACCTGCCGGTCGTGCGCTACTGGCACCCCGACGAGTTCGCCGCGCTCGAGCGCGCCGCCTACGAGCTGGGCTTCGACCACATCGCCGCCGGGCCGCTCGTGCGCTCCAGCTACCACGCCGACCAGCACGTTCCCCAGGATCGGCCGGGGACGGGTCCGCTCGCCGCCGCGATCGGATAAATTCTCACTCCACGAAGCGACGGCGGCGCCTGATGAGGGCGAGGTCTGCGCAGCGTCACGCGCAGCACCAGGGACGGACCCGCTCGGGCAGGGCGGTAAGCGGACCTCGCGCAGGTTTTCCGACTTGCGAACCACGCCGCTTCATGCTCGCCGAACTCTCCAACATCATCGTCCGCGCCTATCGCGACGCGCTGGGCCGCGGTCCGACACGGGCCCGCACGCACCCGGCCAATCACGACCTGCTGGTCTGCATCCTCCAGGACACGCTGACCCCGGCCGAGCGCCAGTTGCTGGCCGTCGGCCGCCACGAGGAGGTGCGCACGACACGTGCGCTGCTGATCTCGAGCATCGAGCCGCATCTGCGCGAGGCGGTCGGCCAGCTCGCCGGCCGCCGCGTCGTCGGGGTGGTCAGCGGCTTCAACCCATGGCAGGACATCGCCAGCGAGGCCTTCCTGCTCGAAGACGACGGCGGGCCGGACTAGCCTGACCGGCGTGCTGCCGGTCAAGGACGACATCCCGACCGACCGCGCGCCGCTGATCACGCTGGCGCTGATCGCCGCCGCCGTCGCGACGGGAGTCGCCTTCGGCGGCGGCCTCGTCCCGTGGGCCGCCGACGTCGCGCTGCTGTGGTACGCCGGGCCGGCGGTCGAGGATGCGATGGGCCGCGTCCGCTACTGCGCCTTCGCGGCCGGCGCGGCGGGCATCGGGTTCGCCGTGCAGCTGGCCGTCGACGGCGGCGACCCGACCGCCCTGGCCGCCGCCGGGGGGCTGGCGTGCGCGCTGGCTGCCGCGCACGTGCGGCTGTACCCATGGGCGCGGATCCAGAGCGTCGTGCTGGCGCCGCTGTCGTCGACGATCGTCGGCGTGCCGCTGGCCGTGCTGTTCGCCGTGTGGGTGGTCGTCCAGGCGCTTGTCGGCGTGCTCGGCTGGGGGGACGTGCCGATCGCCGGCCAGGCCGCCGGCCTGTGCTTCGGACTGCTGCTGGCCGGGCCGCCGGCCCGGCACGTCAAGACGCGCGACGAGCTGCTGCGCCAGGGGCGCGCGCGGACGACATGAGACGGCGCGCCGCTGCGGTCCTGGCCGTCCTGGGCGCCGTCGCCGCCGTGGCCGCGCTGGCGCTGCTCGTCGTTCCCGCGCTGCGCGACGGCGACCACGACGGCTCGACCGCCGCGGCCAGCACGGCGCCCGAGCTGCAGCAGGCGATCAACGGCCCCGTCTCGCCCGAGGCGATTGTGCGCCAGCCGCTCGCCGTCGACCTCCAGGTCACGACCGACCCGGTCCGCGCCGACTTCAGGCACCCGCCGCGCAGCGGCCTGCTGTTCGACCTCGACAGCGGGCAGGTGCTGTGGCGGCGTGACCCCGAGCGCGTGCTGCCGATCGCCAGCCTGACGAAGATGATGACCGCGCTGGTGGTCGTCGACCACAGCGAGCCGGACAACCGCGTGCGGGTGACCAAGGAGGCGCTCGCCTACCAGGGGTCGGGCATCGGCATGCTGCCCCGCGGCGGCAAGCTCGTGCGCCTGGAGACGATGCTCAACGGGATGCTGATCGTCTCGGGCAACGACGCGGCGATCGCCCTGTCCCAGCGCATCGGCGGCACCCAGGGCCACTTCGTGCAGATGATGAACGAACGGGCCCAGCAGATGGGCCTGCCGTGCTCGCGCTTCTCCCGGCCAGACGGCTACCAGGACGCCGGCAATCACAGCTGCGCCGCCGATCTGGCCGCCATGGCCCGGGCCGTGCTCGACCAGCCGCGCCTGGCGCGGATCGTCAAGCGGCGCAAGGTCGTGCTGCCGTTCCCGATCAAGGGCGGCAAGCTGTGGCTGTACTCGCACAACCCGCTGATCGTGGCCGGCTACCGCGGCGCGACCGGGATCAAGACCGGCTTCACCGACGCGGCGGGCGAGTGCATCGTCGCCACCGCGACCCGCGGCGGGCGCCGCCTTGGGGTCGTGCTGCTGCACTCGCCCGACATCGGGGGCCAGGCCACTCGGCTGCTCAACGCCGGCTTTCGCGCGGCGCCGCGCTGATCCAGCCCGCGGCCGAGCGGTCGTCTTCGGCCGCGACGCCGGAGGCGATCAGGGCACCGTGCGCAGCCCGCCGGCGGCAACCAGGTCGAGCGTCCGGGCCACGGTCCGCCCGTAGGCCTCGATCGCGACGCGCAGCGCGCCCTGCGGCGAGTCCTCGACCGCCGTGTGCGACAGCGGCGGATCGGACTGGGCGAACAGCATCGCCGTCGGCACCAGGCGCCCGATCTCGGTCGCGTCGTGCAGCGGCCCGGACGGGATCGGCGGACCGTCGCCGCCGTCCGCCTCGGCCACCGCCTCGATCGCCGCCTGCACCAGCTGCGGGTGAAACGGCGTGGGCGCGGCGCTGAAGATGCGGACCGGCTGCACGCCGCAGCCAAAGCGCGCTGCGGCCGCGTGACAGGCGTCCAGGCACTCGGCCAGCATCGCGGCCAGCGTGCCGGCGTCCAGGTGGCGCAGGTCGAGCATCATCTCGGTCACCCCGGCGATCGCGGTGATCACGCCCGGCTCGGAGCGCATCGAGCCGACGGTGGCGACGCCGTCGTGGCGGATGCCGACCTCGCGGATCTCCAGCGCCGCGGCTGCCGCCGCGGCCAGCGTGTCGCGGCGCAGGCGCATCGGCGTCGAGCCCGCGTGCGCGGCCTGGCCGGTGAACGTGACCAGGTAGCGCTCGTCGCCGAAGGTTCCGCTCACCGCGCTGGCCGGCCGGCCGCTGTCCAGCAGCACCGGACCCTGCTCGACGTGCAGCTCCAGGTAGGCCAGCGCTCCGTCGAGCCGGCCGGCGGCCGCGCCGGCCTTGTCCAGGTCGACGTCGCACGCCGCCAGGGCGTCCTGCAGGCGTGTGCCCTCCGCGTCGCGCAGGTCGCGCACCTCGTCGGGGGCCAGCGTGCCGGCCACGGCCGAGGAGCCCAGCAGCGAGCGCCCGAAGCGTGCGCCCTCCTCGTCGGCCCAGTCGACCAGGCGCACCGCCACCGGCGGGGGCGATGCGGAGGCCGCCAGCGCGCGCAGCACCCCCAGCGCGCTGAACACGCCCAGCGCGCCGTCCAGCCAGCCGCCCCCTGGGACCGCGTCGACGTGCGAGCCGACGATCACGAAGCCGGTGCCGGGGTCGGCGGGTGGGCGGGCCGGCAGTTGCGCCCAGAGGTTGCCGGCCTCGTCGCGGTCGATGGTGACCGGCAGCTGACCGAGCTTGCCCAGCAGGAACGCGCGCGCCGCCAGCCAGTCCTCGCTCCAGGCCAGGCGCCGCGCTCCGCCCGGCCCCCCGGTCAGAGCGTCCAGCTCGCACAGGTCGGCCAGCACCCGATCGACGTCCACCATCAGTTCGCTCATCCGATCGTCCCCTGGGTGCATCATCGAGCACGCGCGTCGCGAGGTCCACGCGGACCGGCGGTCCCGTAGCATTCGACTGGCCAGTCAGCCAGCGACGAGGAGCGCCCGGTGGACCTGAACGACACCCCCGAGCAGGCGGCGTACCGTGCCGAGGTACGCGCCTGGCTCGAGCAGCATCGCGACGAGGCGCCGCCGGCGCGCGTCGCCGACGATGGCGACGAGGCCGCCCACCTGGCGGCGCGCCGCGCCTGGCAGGGCAAGCTCGCCGAGGGCGGACTGGCCGGGGTCGTGTGGCCCAAGGAGTTCGGCGGCCAGGGCCGCGGGCCGATCGAGCAGGTGATCGTCAACCAGGAGATCGGGGCGGCCGGCGTCCCGGGCATCCTCGACGTGATCGGCGTCGGCATGCTCGGGCCGACGATCATCGCCCACGGCAGCGACGAGCAGAAGGCGCGCTACCTGGGACCGATGCTGCACGGGGACGAGGTCTGGTGCCAGCTGTTCTCCGAGCCCGCCGCCGGCTCCGACCTGGCCGGCGTCCAGGCCCGCGCGAAGGCCAACGAGGACGGCAGCTGGACGCTCAACGGCCAGAAGGTGTGGACGACCAACGCCCAGTTCGCCGCCTACGGCCTGCTGCTGGCCCGCACCGACGCCGACGTGCCCAAGCACAAGGGCCTGACCATGTTCGTCGTGCCGATGGACGCCGACGGGGTCTCCGTGCGCGGCCTGCGCCAGATCTCCGGCGAGGCCGAGTTCAACGAGGTCTTCTTCGACGACGTCCGCCTCGACGCCGACGCGGTCGTGGGCGGCGTGGGCAACGGCTGGGGCACGGCGCTGACCACGCTGATGTTCGAGCGGGTGACGATCGGCCTGGGCTCGGAGGCGCTCGGGTACCGCGCCGACCGCTTCGCGCGGCCGATCGCCGACGACCCGGCCGCACGCCGGGACCCCGACGTGCGCAAGCGCCTGGGCGAGATCGCCGCCGACCTGCTCGCGCTGCGCTTCACCTCCTACCGGACGCTGACCGCGCTGCAGGGCGGCCAGATCCCTGGACCCGAGGCGGCGCTGGCCAAGGTCACCACCGTCAACGCGGCGATCGCCGCCACCGACCTGGTCGCCGACGTGATCGGCCCCGACGCGCTGGAGGACGACGCATCGGAGTGGGCCTACGCGATCTCCTTCCTGCCCGGCCTGAAGTCCGCCGGCGGGACCGAGGAGATCCTGCGCAACACGGTCGGCGAGCGCGTGCTGGGCCTGCCGCCCGAGCCGCGGCTGGACAAGGGCATCCCCTTCTCCGAGCTGCGCGCCAAGGAGCGGGGGGAGGTGGCCGCATGAACCTCGCGCTCAGCGACGAGCAGGAGTTCCTGCGCGAGGCCGCGCGGGGCACGCTCGCCCGCACGAACACCGTCGAGGCGGCGCGCGCCGCGCTGGAGGGCGGCGAGCTGCCCGACCTGTGGCCGGCCGCCTGCGAGGCGGGCTGGCCGGGGCTGCTGGTCAGCGAGGCGCACGGCGGCGCCGGGCTCGCCCCGTTCGACGCGATGCTCGTGATGGTCGAGGCCGGCCGCGTGCTGGCCCCGCTGCCGCTGCTCGGGCACCTCGTCGCCTCGTGGCTGCTCGACCGCGGCGGCTACCAGGACATCGAGGCGGTCGCCTCGGGCGCCAAGCGCGCCGCGTTCGTCGGGGCGTTGCCGCCCGGCGACCTCGACGCCGGCTGGACCTGGGAGCCGGCGCGCGGCAAGGCGCGCCCGCCCGCCGGCGGCGACACCGCCCACTGGGTGCTCGACGCGCCCGGGGCCGACGTGTTCGTCGTGGTGGGCGACGGCGGCGCGGTGACCGTGGCCGAGCGCGCCGGCGTGGAGGCGGTCACGCGCTACGACGCGACGCGCGCGCTGGGCCATGTGTCGCTCGCGTCGGCCACCTCGACCGCGCTGGACGCCGACCCGGCCGACGCCGCGTCGGCCTGGCACCTGGCCCAGGCGCTGCTGGCCGCCGAGTCGCTGGGCACGGTCGAGACGTGTCTGGAGCTGGCGGTCGCCTACGCCAAGGAGCGCTTCACGTTCGGTCGGGCGATCGGCTCCTACCAGGCGATCAAGCACAGCCTGGTCGAGGTGCTGCGGCTGCTGGAGAACGGGCGCTCGCTGCTGTACTACGCGGGCTGGGCCGGCGAGTCCAAGCCCGACGAGTTCCCGCTGGCCGCGTCGGCCGCACGCTCGGCCGCCGGACGGGCGCTGGACACGGCGACGCGCACGAACATCTCCGTCCACGGCGGCATCGGCGCCACGTGGGAGCACGACGCGCCGCTGTACTTCCGCCGTGCGCAGCTGTCGCGGCGGCTGCTGGGCGGAGCCGGCGCGGCGGCCGACCGCGTCGCCGCGGAGGTGCTGGCCAGCGTCGCGTAGGGTTCGGGCGGTGACCGCCGCCGACGCCGCCCGCCCCCTGTCGGACCGCATCGACTCGCTCGCACCCGGCGCCCGCCGCGTGCGCATCCGCTTCTGGGACGACAGCGAGATCCCGTCGGCCGATGGCGACCCCACCGTGCCGGCGGTGATCCTGCGCTCCCCGCGTGCGCTGGCGCACGCCGTCTGGCGGCCCGGCGAGATGGGCATCGCGCGGGCCTGGGTCAGCGGTGAGGTGGAGGTCGAGGGCGACATCGAGCAGGTGCTGGCGCTGCGCACCGCCTTCGAGGGCCTGGAGCTCGGGCCGCGAGAGCTGCTGCTGCTGGCGCAGACCGCGCGGCGTCTGGGCGCCCTGCGCGGTGGCAGGCCGCCGATCCCGGCGGCCGAGTTCCGCAAGGAGGGGCGGCTGCACTCGCTGGGGCGCGACCGGGTGGCCATCCGCCATCACTACGACGTCTCCAACGAGTTCTACCGCCTGGTGCTGGGCCCGAGCCTGGTCTACTCGTGCGCGTACTTCGCCGACCCGTCGGAGTCCGTCGACGTCGCCCAGGAGCGCAAGCTCGAGCTGATCTGCCGCAAGCTGCGCCTGGCCGAGGGCGAGCGCCTGCTCGACGTCGGCTGCGGCTGGGGCTCGCTGGTGATCCACGCCGCGCGCGAGCACGGCGTGCGTGCCGTCGGCGTGACGATCTCCGCTGCCCAGGCCGAACTGGCGCGCGAGCGGGTGCGCGAGGCGGGTCTGGCCGACCGCGTCGAGATCCGCATCGCCGACTACCGCGAGGTGACCGATGGCCCGTACGACAAGATCGCCTCGGTGGGGATGTACGAGCACGTCGGCCGGGCCGAGCTGGGCGGCTACTTCGCCCACGTGGGCGGGCTGCTGCGGCCGGGCGGGCTGTTCCTCAACCACGGCATCTCGCGCGTGGCGCCGCACGTCAGGCGCAAGCCGTGGGCCAGCGACGCGACGTTCCTGTCGCGTTACGTGTTCCCCGACGGGGAGCTGTCGCTGCTGGGCACGGTCGTCGAGGCGGCCGAGCGGGCGGGCCTGGAGACGCGCGACGACGAGTCGCTGCGCGAGCACTACGCGCTGACGCTGCGCGCGTGGGTGCGCAATCTGGCCGCCCACCGCGAGCGCATCGTCGAGATCGCCGGCGAGGATCGCGAGCACGTCTGGCGGCTGTACATGACCGGGGCCGCCCTGGCCTTCGAGTCCGGCGAGATCGGCGTGCACCAGACGCTGTTCGCCAATCCCGGCGGCGCGCACGGCCTGCCGCTCGTGCGCAAGGGCCTGCTGCCCCACGCCTGGCAGAGCGGCGCCAACGGCTAAGGGGCGAGGATGTCGGTGGGGAGCTTTCTCCCCACCGAGGCCGAGCTCATCCCCCCACCGAGCTGGGGAGCTTCACGCCGCCGCCGCAGCGGCGACCTACTCGCACGCCGACGCCCAACTTCCCCGGTGTCCGGCCGTTGGGCAGACATAGGGTCGACCGCGCTGGAATGTCCTCTGATCGATCGGCCCGGGCGCGGTGACGTGTTGCGAGCCGGGGCGAAGGAAGGGTGGGTGCGGCCATGTGGCCCAAGTCCTCGATCGCCGGTATGGCGATCGACGTCGTGTTCGTGGGAGGCGGGGTCGTGCAGGCGACGCACCGCTGTCAGGGGTGATCATGCTCCGCCGGCTTCTTCTGGGTGCCGCCACCCTCCTCGCCTGCGGCGGCTTCGCCGCTTCGGCCCATGCCGCCACGCCGCTGTACGTGTCGCTGACCTTCGACGACGGCATCTCGGACCAGTACGCCAACGCGTTCCCCGCCCTGCAGCAGCACGGCATGAGCGGGACGTTCTACATCAACAGCGGCACCGTCGGACTCAACGCGAACTACATGAGCTGGGACGACGTCACCGCGCTCAAGAACGCGGGCATGGAGGTCGGTGGCCACACCGTCACCCATGCCAACCTCGTCGACGTCTGGGGCGATCCGTCCTACACCACCAACGACGAGCGCATCGCCGCCGTCGCGGGCCAGGTGTGCACCGATCGGCAGGCGTTCGAGTCGCACGGCATCGACCCGACGAGCTTCGCCTACCCCAACGGGGCATGGAAGCTCGATGACGGCTCGCAGTACGGCGACCGCGCGACCATCCCCGCGATCGTCGCGGGATGCGGCTACAGCAGCGCGCGCACGACCGAGGGCATCGCCGTTGAGCTGCCGAGGAACCCCGATCCCCACTGCAACGTGTGCTACGCGCCGCTGAGCGACGTCACCGCGCGGCCGTTCTCGCTGCGCGCCGTCCAGGCCCGCGGCGACTACATCGCAGCCGAGGGAGCGGAGGGCACCAACGACCCCGCGGAGCCGGGTGACGACAACCTGATCCCGTCCTCGGTGCTCAAGGAGCGCACGCAGGACGCGATCGACAGCATCGCCAACCCCAGCGATCCGCCCGGCACCAGCGGCGGCGGCGGCTGGCTCATCGTCGTGCTGCACGACGTCTGCGCCACGGAGACCACGCTTCCGTGCAGCTCCGACCCGAACGTGCAGGCGCCCGCCGACCACGGGCACTCCACCACCAGCGCGGCGCTGAACGACTACCTCGACTGGCTGCAGAGCCGGCCCGCGTCGGACTGCGTCATCGTCGCCAACGTGGGGACCGTGATGGACCCGAACACGCGGCCCACCTCGTGCCCGACGCCGACCGACACCGGTAGCGGTGGCGGCGGCACCGGTGGCGGCGGCGGCACCGGCGGTGGCGGCGGCGGCATCCCGGCCGGCGGTGGCGGTGGCGGTGGCGGTGGCGGCATCGTCATCGCTGGTGGCGGCGGCGGAGGCACGGCGCCGACGCCGGCCCCGACGCCGACGACCACGCCGGTCGCCACGCCGCCCGCACCGGTCGCCCAGGCCCCCAGCACGTCGGCTCCCGAGCCCGCGGCCCCGACCGTGCGCATGCTGAGGACGTCCTCGAAGCTGCTGCGCAAGGGCATCGTCGGGTTCCGCGCGGTCGTCCACGCGCCGGCCGGCCTGGATCGCATCGAGTACCTGGTCAACGGCCGGGTCGTCGAGACCGCGACGGAGGGCCCGTTCAAGTTCCGCTGGTCACCGAGGGCCGGCAAGGGCAAGCGCAAGTTCCGCACCGTGAAGATCTCCGTGCGCGTCGTCGACAGCCTCGGGCGCGAGGTGGACAGCGGAGACCCGGTGAAGGTGAAGGTACGCGTGGTCAACAAGCACCACAAGCACAAGAAGTCGCACAAGAAGTCGCACAAGAAGCGGAGCCATCGCTGACGGACGCGGGCTCCTCAGCCGCGGGCCGGGACTCCCGGCCCGCGGCGGCGCTGGGAAACGCCGGCCCTGCTCACGGGCCGGCGTTTCGGGTAGTGGAGCCAGCCGGGAGCGAACCGGCGGCCTCCTGCTTGCAAAGCCCATGCCCGGACGTGGCACCGGGGCGTTGTTCAAGCCGATGGACCCCAGCGGCTCGCAGGCGACCGCCGGCGCCGACTTCGCCCTGGTGGCGGCGACGGTCGACCGGGTGGTGACCACGACGCGCCGGCAGGGCCGGCCGACGCATCCCGTGACCGTGTCGGTCGGCTCATCGCCCTCTCTGGGATCCAAGCTGGTTGAACGTCGCCAACGAGCGTTCAATCAGGCCAGGCGCGATTCCGCGCGTGATGAACACGAGTTCGGTGCGGGGCGCCTCGGCAGCCGGTGGAAGGTGCTCAGGTGGATGGATGATGCGCTGGACGCCGTTGATCGCGAGCAGACCGTCCCCCTCGACGTCGAGAATGCCCTTCACCCGGAGGATCTGGTCGCCGCGGGCATGGAGCAGCATGCTCAGCCAGACGGCGAACGCCCCCCACTCCAGCGGACCGCGCTGTGAGACGCAGACAGCGGCAATGTCGTCGCCATGCTCGCAGGCGGCGCTACCGGGTTGCACCCCTCGCAGCGACCTACCGGCGACAGCAGGCCACCGGGGATGTGCCTCGATCTCTCCATCGGTGGCCAGGCTTATCGGCGCCACCGGGTTCACCTGCCGGATCGCGGCCGCCACGGCCTCGACGTCCTCGGGCGCGACAAGGTCGCACTTGGTGATCACGAGCATGTCGGCAGTGGCGATCTGCCTGCGCGCTTCGCGCCAGGCGCCGAGATCCGCGCGCGCGTTGACGGCGTCGACCGTCACGATCACGCGATCGACGACAAAGCGGTGCCGGAGCAATGCGTCGCCGGCGATTGCGGAAGCGATCGGTGCGGGATCGGCGAGGCCGCTGGTCTCGATCACAACCTGCTCGATGCGCGCGTCTCCGCGATCGCATTGATTCGCGATCCCGCGCAGCGTCTCCACGAGCGCACCGCGCCGCTCGCAGCAGACGCAACCGCCACTGATGACCGTCGGCGGCGGGCCGGCGTTCCGCACCACGCGATGGTCCAGTCCGACGTCCCCGAACTCGTTGACCACGAAGGCGGTGGGAATCGCCATCGGACCGGCGAAGCGGCGCGTGAGGAGTGTCGTCTTGCCGGAACCGAGAAAGCCGCCGACGACGATCACCGGCAGCCGCCGCCCAGCACCGGTCAGATCAGTCATCGGCGAGTTGGTCAAGCAGCCGCGGGTCGAGCGGGTCGAGGGGCCGGCCCGCCAGCAGCGTCGCGGCAGACCAGACCTCCTCGAGCCCGCTGACCACCTTCGTCTTGCCCTTCCGGTCGGAGACGAGCCCGAGCGCACCGCTGGCGTCATCGCGGTAGTCGAGTCCGTAGCACCGGAGAACGGCCGCGATCACCGGGGTGCGCCGGTCACGGCCCCGCGATGCGCCCGCACCGGAGCGAACGTCGGACCAGCTCTCCTGCCCCACGAGCTGATGGCACAAGAGACACATGGTTGGACCGGTCCAGCGATCAGCTGTTGATGGACGGCTGGGCTCCCAGCGGATGCCGCCGCCGGAAGTCATCGGCGACCTCTTCCATCGTCGCCCAGGTCACGCCGGCGTGCTCGTTGATGTACTGGATGAGGCGATCGAGCATCAGCAGGACCTGCGGACGGCCGCTGACATCGGGATGGATCGTGATCGGGAACACCGCGTAGTCCATCTCGCTATAGACCCAGTCGAACTGGTCGCGCCACATCTCCTCCGATGTCGCGCGGATTGACGAAGCCGTGGCTGTTGGGCGACGCCTTCATGAACATCATCGGCGGAAGGTCGTCGAGATACCAGTTCGCACCGATCTCGACGAGGTCGATCTCCTCGCCCCGCACCAGCGGCTTCATCCACTCCTCGGCGTTCTTGGAGTAGTCGATCTTGGTCCATGTGTCGCCGACGCGCGCGTAGAACGGAGTGAAGTCGTTGTAGCCCTGGCGTGGTCATACTTGAATCCATTCTTCAGCAGCAGCGACGCGGTAGCGGGCGACATCTCCCACCAGGGCGCCACATAGCCGCGGGGACGCCGCCCGCAGACCTTCTCGATCAGCTCGATCGACTTGTCGATAACGGCCTCTTCCTGCGTTGGGGTCATCGCCACGGGGTTCTCGTGCCAGTACCCGTGAGCGCCGATCTCGTGCCCACCCGCGACGATCAATTCCGTTTCCCGCGGAAAGGTCTCGATCGAATGGCCCGGGATGAACCAGGTCGTCTTGATCTCGTGCTTGGCAAACAGCTTGAGCAGTCGCGGGGTCCCGACCTCGCCGGCGAACATCCCGCGCTGGATGTCGGAGGGGCAGTCCTCTCCACCGTAGGACCCGAGCCAACCGCCCACCGCATCGACATCGACGCCGAATACCGCCTTGATGTCCTTCGCCATCACCCTTCTCCGTTTCCCTTGGAGTCTCATCCGCCTGATAACACGACCGGCTCGTCGTCAATACTCGCAGCACGCGTCGTACCGCCGGAACCGTTCCCGAGCGAGCCAGTAGATCGGGGGGTCGATGGACGTCCCGTCAAGCAGTACGTGGTCGGGAGAACGGCGGCGAGCCGATCCGCAGGTCGCGCGCTGTGATCGCGGGCAAGTCCGGCGTGGGCGCCGACGACCTCGTCCGCCGCCAAGACCCGGCCGGGCGTTCCGCCGTTGCTTCCCATTCGGGACGGTTCGACGTCGCGTGCGCCCCGATCATCAAAGCCGCAGGCGAACCGCATCGCGGCGCGCCACCGACACGCGGAAAGCCCCGCTTTACGGGGCTTTCGCGTAGTGGAGCCAGCCGGGATCGAACCGGCGACCTCCTGCTTGCAAAGCAGGCGCTCTCCCAGCTGAGCTATGGCCCCGCGCGTGGCGAGTGTAGCTCGTGCCGGCCCAGCAGCGGGGCGAGCGGCGCGGCGACCGCCAGCAGCGCGGCGTCCACGAAGAAGGCGACGCGAAAGCCCCCCATCAGCGCCTCGACCTCGGGCGTGCCGGCGGCGGTCAGGCGCGCAGTGTGATGGCCGGCGATCGTGACGAGGATCGCGATCCCGACCGCGCCGCCGACCTGCTGGCAGGTGGTCAGCAGGCCGGAGACGACGCCCGAGTCGCGCCCGGACGCCCCGCCGGTGGCGATCGCGGTCAGCGGGACGAAGGCCAGGCCCATGCCGCAGGCGGCGACGAGGAGCGCCGGCAGCAGCGTCCCGGTGTAGCCGCTGTCGGGCTGCAGGCGCGTCATCAGCAGCAGGCCGACCGCGGCGATCACCGCGCCGGCCGCGACCATCGCGCGCGGCGGGACGCGCTGCACCAGCCGCGTCGCGACGGCGCTGACCGCGGCGAAGCCGAGGCTGAACGCCAGCCCCGACAGCCCGGCCCGCAGCGGCGACCAGCCCGCGACGACCTGCATGTACAGCGACACGAAGAAGAACATCGCGAACATGCCGCCGGCCAGGATCAGCATCACCGCGTTGGCCGTGACCACCGGCCGGCGGGTCACGACCGCCGCCGGGACCAGCGGCTGCGCTGCGCGGCGCTCGTGGCGGGCCAGCAGCGCGAGCGCGAGCACACCGCCGAGCAGGCCCGCCAGCGTGCGCGCCGAGCCCCAGCCCTGGTCGGGCGCCTCGACAACGCTGAACACGATCGCCAACAGCCCTGCGGTCGCCAGCACGGCGCCGGGCACGTCGAGCGTCGCGCGCCGGACTCGCGCGGGGTCGGCCGGCAGCAGGCACAGCGCGGCGGCGAGGACCACGGCGCCGATCGGCACGTTCATGAAGAAGACCCAGCGCCACCCGGCCGTCTGCGTGATCAGGCCGCCCGCGGTCAGCCCGACGGCGGCCCCCAAGCCCATCAGCCCCGCCCACACGCCCAGCGCGCGCGTGCGGTCGGCGCCCGCGGGGAACGTCACCATGAGGATCGCCAGCGCCGCGGGGGACAGCAGCGCCGCCGACAGCCCCTGCAGGCCGCGGGCGCCCACGAGCAGGCCGGGGGCGCCGGCGACGCCGCACAGCGCCGAGCAGGCCGCGAACGCCGCGACGCCGGCGAGGAACATCCGCCGCCGGCCGAGCACGTCGGCGCAGCGGCCGCCGAACAGCAGGAACCCGCCGAAGGCGAGCAGGTAGGCGTTGACCACCCACGACAGCCCGCTCTCACCGACGCCGAGGTCGGCGCGGATGGCCGGCAGCGCGGTGTTGACGATCGTGTCGTCGATCGAGGCGACGAACTGCGCCGCGCAGATGACGCCGAGGATCAGCCAGCGGCGGGCGACCAGCGCCGGGACGCCGGGGCCGGCGAGGGGGACGGCGCACGATGCGGACATGTGGGACGTCTCTTTACCACGTGGGGCGAGCGCGCGAGGAGGCGCCCCTGCTCATCGACGGGGCGCCCCCCGCGCATTCACCCAGGTGCGCGCCACCTGTTCCCCGGGGCGACGCGCGGTATGTGGCCCTCCCTTGGTCGGCAGCGCTCCGGGCGACTTGCATGTGGGACGCGGCCGTCTGGACGGACGGTCGAGCGCCCCGCTCAGAGGTCGATCTGCGTCTCGAAGACGACCGCGACATCGCCGCCGACACGGACCCGATCGCCTTCGATCGAGCACTCGATCCGGCAGCGCCGGCGGATCTCCACGCCCTGGGTGACCGTGAGCCGGTCGATCCCGCGGCGGGCGTGCGCATAGGCCATCAGCGGACCGGCGGCCGAGCCGGTGCCCGGGTCCTCCCGGGGCAGCCCGTCCTGGGCGAAGATGCCGCGCACACGGGCTCGATGGCCATCGAGCGCGACCAGGTACAGGACGGTGACGCCGACGCGGTCCAGCAGCGACACCAGCGCAGCGGCATCGATGCGCACGCGGCCCAGCGCCTCGGCGGCGGCGACCGGCACGATCAGCTGCGGCAGCCCGGTGGAGACGACCTGGCAGGGCAACGCCGCATCGGCCGCCTGCAGGCCGGCCACGGCCAGCACGCGCACCGGGTCCAGCTCCTCACCGAACTGCGCGGGCTCCTGGAGCATCGAGGCGTGCCCAACGGCGCCCGAGCGGGTCACGTCGATCGGCTGCAGCCCGGCGCCCGTCTCCTGCACATAGGTGGCCGCCGTCTCCTCGCGCGCCAGCGCCACGGCCACCGCGGTCCCCAGCGACGGGTGGCCGGCGAAGGGCAGCTCCAGGTGAGGCATCCAGATGCGGTTGCGGTAGTCGGCCCCGTCAGCGCCCGGCGACTGCACGAAGCTCGTCTCCGACAGGTTCGTCTCGGCGGCGACGGCCGCCTGCACCTCGTCGCGGACGCCGTCGGCGTCGTGGATCACCGCAAGCTGGTTGCCCGACAGCGGAGCATCGCTGAACACGTCCAGCCAGGTCAGGCGGCGGGCGGCCACGGCGCGGCGCTCAGCCGTCAAAGTCGAAGTCGCGCGGCGGCCGCTGCTCGAACCACAGCCGGTCGTGCTCGGGCGTCTCCTGCAGGAAGTCGGGCGTCTCCTCGAGCACGTCCTCGGCGTCCGGCTCGGGCTCCGGCGCGTCCCGCTCGACCGGGGCGGCCGGCTCGGGGCGGCGGCGCGCCTCCTCCACGTCGGCGGCGTCGAAGGCGACGGTGGGCTGGTCGACATCCCCGGGCGCCTCGTAGAGCGTCTCCTGGGCGGCCGACTCGGGCTCGGGCTCAGGCTCAGGCTCAGGCTCGATCGGCTGCTCGACCAGCGGCTCGGCCTCGGCGGCGACGGGCTCGGGCGGCGGCGCGGCCGGCTCGGGCTCCGGCTCGACGGGCTCGTGGACCGGCTCGGGCTCGTCCCATTCGACCAACGGCTCGGCCACAGGCGCCTCGCCCACGGTCTCGAGCTCAGCCACGTCCTCGTCGATCGCGGGCGCGTGCGGATCGGCCGCCTCGTCCTGCGCCGGCCGCGAAACCTCGAGCGGCTCGGGTCCGCGGCGAGCGGGTCCGAGCGCCTCCTGCTCCTGGCGAGCTACCTCCTGCGGATCAGCGCCGGCGCGGCGCTTCAGCTCGAGGTGCTCGCGAATGGCGTCGTCGAGCAGTCCCATCGTGCGTCCCCCTAGACCTTACCGCCCGACCGGATCGTCTTGTTCTTGCCCGCGTGCTTGGCCTCGTAGAGCGCCGCGTCGGCCGCGGCGATCAAGCCACCGCCGTCCTCGGCGTCGACCGGCAGCGAGGCGACCCCCAGGCTGGCCGTGACCCCGATCGACCCGGAGCCCTCGATCAGCGGGATCTCCAGCGCCGACACCTCCTGGCGCACGCGCTCGGCCAGCTGGAAGGCGCCCTCCTGATCGGTCTGGGGCAGCACCACCGCCAGCTCCTCGCCGCCGTAGCGCGCAGGGGCGTCGATCTCGCGCGAGGACTCGCGCAGCACGCGCGCCACCTCCGACAGCACGCGGTCGCCCTGCTGGTGGCCATAGGTGTCGTTGACGCGCTTGAAGTTGTCGATGTCGAGCATCACCAGGCTCATCGGCTGGCCGAAGCGCTTGGCGCGCTCGGTCTCGGCCGCCATCGCCTCCTGGAAGCGGCGGTGGTTGTACAGACCCGTCAGCTCGTCGGTCACCGCCTGGCGCTGCACGGCCTCGTGCAGTCCGACGTTCTGGATCGAGACCGACGCGGTGCCGGCCAGGTAGGACAGCAGCTCGCGGTCACGGTCGGAGAACGGCTCGCCGTCACGCACGACCGACAGCAGGCCGATGATCTCGCCCGGCTCGGTGCCTGACAACGGGTGGGCGAGCGCGTGCAGCGTCTCCGCGGAGGACTCGCTGCCGGTGCCGGCCACCAGCGCCTCGGCCTCCGCGCTGCGCAGCGCCTCCACGCCGCGGCCCTCCAGCCCGCCCGCACGCACGATCTCCTGCAGCGGTCGCCCGGCCGCGGGCCGCGCGCTGGCCCGGCCGCCGTCGGCGCCCAGGCCGTCGACCGCGGTGCGCACGACGATCTCCAGGAGCGCGTCGCGGTCGAGGTTGGACGCGAACGTCTGGCCGATGCGCCGCAGCGAGGTCTGCAGCCGGGCGCGCTCCTGGCGCAGGTCCTCAAGGCGCCCCGAAAGCTGCTCGGACATCTTGTTGAACTCCTCGCCCAGCTCGGCGAACTCGTCGCGTCCGTTGGTCGTCACCTGGGTGGAGAAGTCGCCCGAGGCGATCCGGCGCGCTGCCGCCAGGAACGAGCCGATCTGGGCCTGCAGCGAACGCGAGACGGCGACCGCGAAGGTCATCGCCAACACCAGGAAGCCGAGCAGGATGCCCGCCGCCAGGATGCGGCTGCGCGAGATCGCGCCCTGGCGGCCGGCATCGTCGCTGAACACGGTGACGACGACCGCCTGGCCGCCGAAGCCCGGCTCGGCGAAGGAGACGGCGCGGTAGTCGTTGTCGCCGACGGTGACGTCGTCGGGAGCGCCCGGCGCGGGCAGGTCACGCGAGCCGACCCCGGCGACGGTGCTGGCCAGCACGCGCCCGTTGACGGTGACCGCGGCATCGCTGCCCGCCACGTCGTGCACCGCCCGCACGTACTCCCGCGCCGGCGTGACGGACACCTGCAGGCGGCCGAAGTGCTGGCCGCCCTCGCCCACCAGCGAGCGCTCGGTCGGCGCGACGGCGGTCTTGTCGCCCGTGTCGAGCTGGACCGGGCCGCCGACGATGGCGATCCGGTCGATGTCGCGGGCCGCCAGCAGCGCTCTCGCGCGGGCACGCACGGCCGACGCGTCGGCGTCACGCAGCGCGCGGGCGAGCTGCTCGTCGGTGCCCACGGACGAGACGACCTTGTCGGCGTCGCCGCGCGCGTCGTCGTAGACGTTCATGGCCACCGAGCGGCTGACGCGCACGCCGGCATCGGCCTTGCCGGTCTCGTTGTCGGAGATCAGCCGGAAGAGGACGATCGCCACCGACAGCATCGGCACGATGACGATCAGGACGAAGAACAGGGTCAGGCGTGCGCGAAAGCTCATCGATCCGTGGCTACACTAGGCCCCGCCCGGGGCTATAGCTCAGTTGGGAGAGCGCCTGGATCGCACCCAGGAGGTCGGGGGTTCGAGTCCCCCTAGCTCCATCGATGGAACCCCCGCCCCGTGCGGGGGTTTCGCCGTTCTGGCGTCCGCCCGCGCGGCCCCCCCGCCCTGCCGGTGGCAAGCCTACCCGGGTTGGGGGTCGGCGCAACCCAGCGGAGCACCACCGCGACCACTTCGGCGCGTCCCCCTCGCAGATCCTGCGGCGGCGGACGGCTCAGACATTTGCCCAAGCCGCGCCGGGCGTGTATCTCTGAGGGCGAGACATGCACGAACTGTCGCTGTGTCGCCGCATCTACGCCATCGCCGACCGCGCCCGCGGCGGCCGGACCGTCGAGACGATCCACCTCGAGGTCGGCCACCTGCGCCAGGTCGTGCCCGAGACGCTCGAGCACTGCTGGATGCTGGTCTGCGACGGCACGCCGCTGGCCGGCAGCCGATTGGAGATCGAGCACATCCCCATCGAGCTGCGCTGCTCGGACTGCGACGCCACGACGCACGCCATCCACCACCTGGTGCTCACCTGCGCGACGTGCGACAGCGCCGACGTGGCTCTGGTCCGGGGCGAGGAGCTCATGGTCACGGCGATGGACCTGCGCGCACAGGAGGCCGAACGACAGCATGGGTAGGTTCCACCGCCACGAGGACGGCACGGTCCACTCGCACGACCATGACCACGCCGGACATCGCCACGATCACGGTGACCACTCCGGCTATGAGACCGGGGGCGAGCGGATCGCCGTCCTGGAGCGCATCTTCGACGAGAACGACGCGGCCGCGCTGGCCAACCGCGAGCGGCTGGACGCCGCCGGCGCGGTCTGCCTGAACCTGATGTCCTCGCCCGGCTCGGGCAAGACCGCGCTGCTGGAGCGCACGCTGCGCCACCTCCATGGTCGCGCCCGCGCCGGCGTCGTCGAGGGCGACATCGAGACGAGCATCGACGCCGACCGGCTCAGCGGCCTGGGGGCGCAGGTGGCGCTGCTGAACACCGCCGCGGGCTTCGGCGGCGAGTGCCACCTGGACGCGCCGATGGTCGCCTCCGCGCTGGACCGCCTCGACGTGGCGGCGCTCGACGTCGTGTTCGTCGAGAACGTCGGCAACCTCGTCTGCCCGGCCGAGTTCGACGTCGGCGCCCACCACCGCGTGATGGTCTGCTCGATCACCGAGGGTGAGGACAAGCCGCTGAAGTACCCGGTGATGTTCCGGTCCGTCGACCTCGTGCTGATCAACAAGATCGACCTGCTCCCCCACCTGGACTTCGACCTCGACCTGTTCGAGCGCAACCTCCGGCAGGTCAACCCGGGCGTCGAGGCCCTACGCGTGAGCGCTCGCAGCGGCGAGGGCCTGGACGCCTGGTATCGCTGGCTGACCGAGCGGATCGGCTGACCCATGTGCCTCGCGATCCCCGGACAGGTGGTGGAGATCGTCGACGCGGAGCTGCGCCTGGCCACCGTCGAGATCGCCGGGGTGCGCCGTTCGGTCAACGTCGGGCTGCTCGACGGCGAGGGCGTGCAGCCGGGCGAGTGGGTGCTCGTCCACGTCGGCTTCGCGCTGGCCAAGGTCGACGAGGCCGAGGCCGAGGCGACGCTGGCGCTGCTGCGCGCCATGGGCCAGGACTTCGACGACGCGATCGACGAGCTCAAGGGGAGCGTGACCTGATGCGTGACGCCGATGTCGCCCGCACGTGCGTCACCTGCGGCGACGAGGCCGTCGCGATGCTCGTGCTGGCCGTCGACGCCGCGACGGGGCTGGCCCGCTGCGCCGACGGGCACGGCGACGAGCGCGAGGTCGACGTCGCGCTCGTCGACGGGGTGGCGCCCGGCTCGCGGCTGATGGTCCACGCCGGCACCGCGATCGCGCTGGCGCCATGAGGTTCGTCGACGAGTTCCGCGACGCCGAGCTGGGCCAGGCCGTCGCCCGTGACCTGCTCGCCGCAGCGCAGGCCGACCGCCACTACAAGCTGATGGAGGTGTGCGGCGGCCACACCCACTCGATCTACAAGTACGGCCTCGACGACCTGCTGCCCGCCAACGTCGAGCTCGTCCACGGGCCGGGCTGCCCGGTGTGCGTCATCCCGATGGGGCGGGTCGACGACGGCATCGCGATCGCGATGCGCGACGACGTGATCTTCACCTGCTTCGGGGACATGCTGCGCGTGCCCGGCGCCGACAGCACGCTGCTGGAGGCCAAGGCGCGCGGGGCCGACGTCCGCATGGTCTACTCGCCGCTGGACGCGCTGAAGATCGCCCGCGAGAATCCCGACCGCGAGGTCGTCTTCTTCGCGATCGGCTTCGAGACCACCGCACCCTCCACGGCGCTGACGCTCAAGCGCGCCAAGGCCGAGCGGCTGCGCAACTTCTCGGTCATGTGCAACCACGTGCTGATCGTCCCGCCGCTGCGCGCGCTGCTGGACTCGCCCGACCTGCGCCTGGACGGCTTCATCGGACCCGGGCACGTCGCGACGGTCATCGGCGTGCGCCCGTTCGAGTTCATCCCCGCCGACTACGGCAAGCCGATCGTCGTCGCCGGCTTCGAGCCGCTGGACCTGCTGCAGGCGGTGCGGATGATCCTCGTGCAGCTGCGCGAGGGGCGCTGCGCCGCCGAGAACCAGTACTCGCGCCTGGTGCCCCACGACGGCAACGCCAGGGCGCTGGAGGTGCTGTCGGAGGTGTTCGCGCTGCGCCCGCACTTCGAGTGGCGCGGGCTGGGGTTCATCTCCCAGAGCGCGCTGCGGCTGGCCGACGCCTACGCCGACTTCGACGCCGAGGTGCGCTTCGACGTGCCCGGGGTGCGCGTGGCCGACCCGAAGGCGTGCCAGTGCGGCGAGGTGCTCAAGGGCGTGATCAAGCCGTGGGAGTGCAAGGTGTTCGGGACCGCGTGCACGCCCGAGCACGCGATCGGCACGTGCATGGTCTCGCCCGAGGGCGCGTGCGCGGCCTACTACAACTACGGGCGCTTCGCCCGCGAGCGCGAAGTGGTCTGAGCGCGATGGCCGACGTCAGCGATCGCGAGCGCCGCGTGCTGGGCATCATCGAGACCGCGCGCGCCAAGCGCCCGCGCTTCAAGGACGACACCGTCACGATGGCCCACGGCGCGGGCGGCAAGGCGACGCAGACGCTGATCGAGGGCCTGCTCGTGCCCGCCTTCGCCAACCCGGCGCTGGAGGCGCTGGCCGACGCGGGGCGCGTCGACGCCGGCGCGGCACGGCTGGCGATGACCTCCGACAGCTTCGTGGTCAAGCCGCTGCGCTTCCCCGGCGGCTCGATCGGCGATCTGGCCGTCAACGGCACCGTCAACGACCTGGCCGTGGCGGGCGCGCGGCCCGCTGGCGCTGACGCTGTCGATGATCCTCGAGGAGGGGCTGGACGCCGAGCTGCTGCGCGCCGAGGTGGAGGCGATCGCCGCGGCCGCACAGGCCGCGGGCGTGCCGATCATCGCGGGCGACACGAAGGTCGTCGAGCGCGGCCACGCCGACGGCATGTACCTGTGCACCACCGGCGTGGGCGAGGTCGACGCGCGCGCCGAGCTGTCGCCCGCCGGCGCTGCGGCCCGGCGACCGCATCCTCGTCTCCGGGACGGTCGGCGACCACGGCATCGCGATCCTGCTGGCCCGCGGCGAGTTCGACCTCGGCCGCGGCGTGCGAGTCGACACCCGCTCGCTGTGGCCGGCCGTCGGCCCTGCTCGACGCCGCCGGCGCCGTCGCTGCGCTGCCTGCGTGACGCGACCCGCGGCGGCGTCGCCACCGGTGCTGAACGAGATCGCCGCGCGCCAGCGGGGTGGCGTGGTCGTTCTCGAGGCGACGTGCCGGTGCCGGCGCGAGGTGGCCGGGCGCCGCCGAGATCCTCGGGATCGACCCGATGTACCTGGCCAATGAGGGCAAGCTCGTCGCGTTCGTCGCCCCCGAGGCGGCCGATGCGGCGCTGGACGCGATGCGCGCGCTCGCCGGCGGCGAGGCCGCCGCCGTCATCGGCGAGGTGAGCGCCGAGCCGCCCGGCATGGTGCTGCGGACGCCGCGTTCGGCGGTCACCGGCTGATCGACATGCTGGTGGGAGATCCGCTGCCGCGCATCTGCTGACCGTCGACCAGGCCCTGGCCGAGCGTGAGCGCGCGACGCGCGAGCTGTTCGGCGCGCGGCCCTCGACCTGGCGCAGCTGTGCCGGCGCATGGCCGATCGCTTCGTCGCCGGCGGCCGGCTGGTGGCGGTGGGCGCGTCGCCGCAGGCGCGCACCGACGCCGCGCCACGTGGTCGTCGAGTTCGTCCATCCGGTGATCGTCGGCAAGCGGGCGCTGCCCGCCTTCGGCGGTTCAGCGCGCCGCCGAGCTGGAGCTGCTGGCCGCGCCCGGCGACATCGTCATGGCCTTCGACGCCGAGCCGGACCTGCCGCGGCGGCGCGGGCGCGCGGCTGCCTGACCGTCGCCTTCGCGGCCGCGGGCGCCGAGTGCGAGCTGGCGGTCCCCTCGCCCGACGCGTTCGTGCGCCAGGAGCTGGCCGAGGCCGCCTACCACGTGCTGTGGGAGCTCGTGCACGTCTTCTTCGAGCACCTGCGCCCGCGGCCACGACGCCGGCGCCGCCGGCTTCCTGTACCCGTCGCTGAGCGGGGGCGCGGGCGACCTGGAGGCGGTGGTCGCCGACGTGGCCGCGTCGGCGCGGGCCAAGGCCGACGAGGCGCAGGCGCTGCGCGTGAAGACGCTGGCCGGCGGCGCGCTGGAGCGTGCGGCCGCGACGGTGCGCGACGCGCTGGACGGCGGGCGGGCGGGTGCTCGCCTTCGGCAACGGCGGCTCGGCCACCGACGCCGCCGACCTGGCCGCCGACCTGGTGGCGGCCGGCGCGCCCGGCGCTCGACCTGGCCGCCGACAGCGCGGTGCTGACCGCGATCGCCAACGACATCGGCTCCGACGCGATGCTGTCCCGGCAGGTCATCGCTCACGGCGGGGCCGGTGACGTGCTCGTCGTCTTCAGCACCAGCGGAACGTCGGGCAGCGTGCTGGCCGGGCTGGCGCAGGCGCGCGAGCGCGGCCTGGCGACGGTCGCGCTGGTCGGCTACGACGGCGGGCCGATCGCCCGCGACGGCCTGGCCGACCACCTGCTCGTGGCGCCGTCGCAGCACATCCCGCGCATCCAGGAGGCGCACGCGACAGCCGCCCACCTGCTCGTGGAGCGGGTCGCGTGACGACCCTGCAGCGGGTGCGCGTGCGCGTGCGCGGGCAGGTGCAGGGCGTCGGCTTCCGGCCCGTTCGTCCACCGCCTGGCCGACGAGGCATGGGCCTGGCCGGGCACGTGCTCAACGACGCAGCGGGGCGTGCTGATCGAGGTCGAGGGACCGCCGCAGGCGACCTCGAGCGGCTTCTCGCCGCGGCTGCGCGACGAGGCGCCGCCGCTGGCCCACATCGAGCAGGTCGCGCGCGGTCGCCATCGCGCCCGCCGGCGGGCGACGGCGTTCGCAGATCCGCGCCAGCCGCGCGCGCCGGCGCGGCCGACGGCGCTCGTCACTGCCGACGCGGCCACCTGCGACGACTGCCTGCGCGAGCTGCGCGACCCGGCCGACCGCCGCTACCGCTACCCGTTCATCAACTGCACCAACTGCGGCCCGCGGCTACACGATCGTGCGCGGCGTCCCCTACGACCGGCCGCACACGACGATGGCGGGCTTCGCCATGTGCGCGGCGTGCCAGGCGCGAGTACGACGACCCGGCCGACCGCCGCTTCCACGCCCAGCCGAACGCCTGCCCGGCGTGCGGCCCGCAGGTGCGGCTCGTCGGGCGGACGGCACGCCGGTCGGCGGCGACGCCGTCGCGCGGCGCCGCGCGCCGCTGGCCGAGCGGGCGGATCGTCGCGGTCAAGGGGCTCGGCGGCTTCCACCTGGCCTGCCGACGCCGCGCGACGAGGCCGCCGTCGCGCGGCCTGCGCGCGCGCAAGCACCGCGAGGACAAGCCGTTCGCGCTGATGGTCGCCGACGTCGCGACGGCGCGCGGCGCTCGTCGCGCTCGGACCGGAGGAGCGGCGCGCTGCTCGACGGCCGGCGCGGCCCGATCGTGCTCGCCGCCGCGCCGCGCCGGCGCCCGCGGTCGCGGCGGCGGTCGCGCCCGGCGCACCCGCGAGCTCGGGGTGATGCTGCCCTACACCCCGCTGCACCACCTGCTGCTGGGCGACGCGGCGCGCCGGTGCGCCCGCTGGTGATGACCAGCGGCAACGTCTCCGACGAGCCGATCGCCTACGACGACGACGACGCGCTGCGCGCGGCTGGCGCCGATCGCCGACCTGCTCGCTGTCCACGACCGGCCGATCGCACACACGCGTCGACGACTCGGTCGCCGCGCGTGCGTCGCCGGCGCGCGACGAGCTGCAGCTGCTGCGCCGCTCGCGCGGCTACGTGCCCGGCGCCGTCGCGCTGCCGGTGCCCAGCGCGCGCGGCCGCTGCTGGCCTGCGGCGCCGAGCTCGAAGAGCACGTTCTGCCTGGCCCGCGGCGGTCGCGCGCTGGTTCGAGCCACCACATCGGCGACCTGGAGAACGCCGGAGACGCTGCGCTGGCCTTCGCGGCGGGCGATCGACGCACTTCCAGCGGCTGCTCGACGTCGAGCCGCAGGTCGTCGCGCACGACCTGCACCCGGAGCTACCTCGTCCACCGCGTACGCGCTGGAGCGCGACGGGGTCGACGCTGCGTCGGCGTCCAGCACCACCACGCGCACCTCGCCGCCTGCCTGGCCGAGCACGGCCTCGACCGCGGACGCGCGCGGCTCGGCGCGATCTTCGACGGCACCGGCTACGGCGCCGACGGGACCGTCTGGGGCGGCGAGTTCCTGCGTGGGCGACCTGCGCGGCTTCGAGCGGGTCGGGCATCCTGCCGCCGGTGCCGCTGCCCGGCGGCGACGCGGCGATCCGCGAGCCGTGGCGGATGGCCCGCGCCTGGCTGCGCGGCGCATGGCGACGTGCCGGAGCCCGCCGGCGCTGCGCGCGGACGGTCGACCCGCAGCGCTGGGGGCGGTCGGCGCGGATCGCCGCCGAGCCGGTCGCTGTCACCGCCGACCACGAGCATGGGCCGGCTGTTCGACGCCGTCGCGGCGCTGTGCGGGATCGCGCCGCGCGTCACCTACGAGGGCCAGGCGGCGATCGAGCTGGCGGCGCTGGCCGGCGCGGCCCCGGGCGCCGCTACGAGCTGTGGTGGACGGCTCGCGCCTGGATCCGCGGCCGCTGGTCGCCGCCATCGCCGCGACCGCCGGCGGGCTCGAGCCGGCGACGGTGGCCGCCGGCTTCCACGACGCGGTGGCCGAGGCGACCGCCCGCGCGGTCACGGCGGCGGCAGGCGCGCCGGCACCGAGCTGTCCGTCCTCAGCGGCGGCGTGTTCCAGAACCGGCGGCTGCTGGAGGACACCGCGCAGCGGCTGGAGCGCCGCCGGGCTACGTGTGCTCGCCCCCGAGCGCGTGCCGCCCAACGACGGCGGGATCGCCTTCGGCCAGGCGGCGATCGCGGCAGCGCGCGACGCACGCTGAGGCGCCGCGACTACGATCGCGGCACGATGCGCGTTCGCGTGCACGCCATCGGCAGCGCCCTCACGCCGGCCGAGTGGCGCCGCGTCGCATGCTGGCCTTCGTCGTCGCGCTGCTGCACGTCGTCGGCTTCTTCCTGCTGCTCGCGTTCGTCGTGCCCGGGCATCACGCGCTGGGCGGCGCCACCGGGGTGTTCGGCGTGGGCGTCGGCATCACCGCCTACACGCTCGGCCTGCGCCACGCCTTCGACGCCGACCACATCGCGGCGATCGACAACACGACCCGCAAGCTGATGGCCGAGGGCCAGCGCCCGCTCAGCGTCGGCTTCTTCTTCTCGCTCGGCCACTCGACGGTCGTCTTCGCGCTGGCCGCTGCTGCTCGCGTTCGGCGTGCGCGGCGCTCAGCGGCCACGGTCGCGAACGACGGCTCGACGCCTGCACGCGGTCACCGGCCTGATCGGCCCGGTCGTCTCCGGGCACCTTCCTCGTCGTCATCGGCGATCATCAACCTGGTCGGTCCTGCTCGGATCGTCCGGCGTCTTCCGGCGGATGCGCGCGCGGCGCCTCGACGAGGCCGAGCTCGAGCACCAGCTGAACCACCGCGGGTTCATGAACCGCCTGCTCAACCGGGCCGACGGGCGCGGTCCGCAGGCCCTGGCAGATGTACCCGCTCGGGCTGCTGTTCGGGCTGGGCTTCGACACCGCGACCGAGATCGCGCTGCTGGCGACTGGCCGGGCGTCGCCGCGGCCAGCGGCCTGCCGTTCTACGCGATCCTGTGCCTGCCGATCCTGTTCGCCGCGGGCATGTCGCTGCTGGACACGATCGACGGCGCGTTCATGAACGTCGCCTACGGCTGGGCGTTCTCGCAGCCGGTGCGCAAGGTCTCTACAACTCACGATCACCGGGCTGTCGGTCGCCGTCGCCCTGATCATCGGCTCCATCGAGCTGCTGCGGTCCTGTCGACAGGCTCAGCTGGGACGGCGGCTTCTGGGGCTGGCTGGACGCGCTGGACTTCAACGTCGTCGGCTACGTGATCGTCGGCCTGTTCGTGCTCACCTGGGCGCGTCGCGCTGTCGATCTGGCGCTTCGGCCGCATCGAGGAGCGCTGGAGCGCCGGCGAAGGCTAGGCGGCCAGCGGCCGCGCGGACGTCTCGGCGATCGCCCGGTCGAGGAGCTCCAGGCCCAGGTCGATCTCGGCCTCCGACGCGGTCAGCGGCGGCGCGATGCGAAAGACGTTGCCTATCCCGGGCATCTGGACGATGTTCGTGTGCAGGCCCAGCTCGAAGCAGCGGGCGGTGGCCGCCGCGCCACCAGCCCCTCGCCGGCGATCACGTCCAGCACGGTCAGGCCGACCGCGGCGGGTCCCGCCCGACGACAGGTCCGCCGCCTGCGACACGACGGCCACGACCTCGGGGTGCGCGGGGCCGAGGATCGCGCTCATCTGGCCGG